>JBDKTY010000171.1:0-2131 GCA_039679945.1 Syntrophobacter sp.
GATAGTTGGTATCTCGAGCCTTGGCGATCAGGTGATTGATCACTTTGCATGAGTTGATCATCTTCCCGATGGCCTGACCTATCTGGTCTTTAGCGCCGATTACGGGTTGTTCCGCGCCGGGAGTTTCTCCATCCTCCGCATCCAGTATCCGTATTAAATCTTTCCCGCTGTTTTTCTTGATTGTCTTGAGCAACAAAGCCGGGTCCACAAGCGGGTGATTATCGGGATTCAGGAACAGGCAGCGGCGATTGTTTTTCCTGTTGATACCGAGGGGGAGCTTAATCAGGCTTAGATGCCGTTCGCTCTTTCCCATGGGAAAGAGCTCCCAGATAATCCCTTCGGAGGCGCCTCCCGACCTTGCCATAATTTCCCTGCCGGCCCGGATGGCCAGCGTGGCCGGAAGCTCCTCCTCGAAAAATACCCAGCCGTGTCTGCCCTGGTGTCTCTATCCGCGCGGGCGTTCAGCTTTGAGGCACTTGACTTTGCTCTTTTTCGTGTTTTCTTCACGATTCCTGCATTCTCGCCGCGAACTACGGTGGATACGGCGAAACCGCACTCGAACCGCCATTCAATCCTTCAATCTCCGAAGGAGACAGCATACTTTCCCAGCCCGAAGGAGCCGTTTTTGCCAACGTGCAGTATTTCTCCCATTTTTATGAAGGGCAGGAATATCCCCAAGTCCCCGCCAAAGACGGCCTTCCCGACCATGCAGCCGTTGAGATCGGCCGGATTGTGCCTGTTTGAATGTCTCGACAGATGGAACGGCGACAATTCGGATTGATCCTTGAGCCTGACTTCCGATGCCAGAAGCAACAGTTTTCTATGATCGAAATGGAATGAGAGAGGGCTGTGGACGGAGAGGAGTGTAAGTCTTCGGAAAAGATTCCTCATAAATATCTCGAAGGTCAACCGCGGCCCGAGTTCCTCGCCGTACCTGAACCTGAAGGGAGTCAGAAAACTTATCCGGATTTCCTCGACCTTTGCCTCTGGCGAAAGTGAACTCTCGACCCGGCGCCGGACCTGATCGCAGTCGAATACACTGAAGGGGGCGACGATCTGCTTCGCCTCCCCGTCATAGACCAGCGTTTCGTTTCCGTCCTCGGAAGAGCAGTCTACTATGGATTCGAGCGCAACTCTGCCGTCGCCCTTTCCGAGCCGTCGGTCCGCGAGTTTATCGAGAGCGCACGCCATGAATGGAAAATGCCCTATGGACTCTCCCACCAGTGTAAAAGGGAGTTCCAATACTTGTCCGGGCTCGTACCGCCCGCCCTCGGGCGGATCGAGAACAAAGGGCTGGGGGTAGGTTTCCCTGCGCATCATTGGATTCAGGCCTTCATGGGCTGCCCTGATGAAAGGATGGTCCCAAGGAGATTCGAACATATAAGAGTACAAATCCACGTAGCGGCAGCAGGAGCGGTCAAGACAACCCCCGCAGCCCGGATGCATTCCATGGTGTACCTCCATCAGAGCATGGCCTAGGGCGCCTCGGAAGGTCGATCCGGTGTAAGGCGGCAGGAAGACCGGTTCGATCACCCGCAAATAAGCCTTGAATCGGGAGAAGCTAAGATTGTCGAGCATTGTTGAAATCTTTCGACGGCTGAATGTGTCCCGAGGAAAAGCGAATCAGTCATTTGTGGAGTTTCTCACGTGCTCTTGCCACGATTTCGCGGAGAAAACACAGCTCAAGCGCCTCCGATGCGGAGATGAGGCTTTCTTCCTCGACAAGTTCTCCCTGCTTCGCAACGGATCTGGAATAACGTTCCTTGAAGTCGAGGTCGATCAAACGACGATCCAGCCAGGTTGGCACTTTCCAGTAACTGTCGGAACGGACCGAGGCCTTCTCCGCGATCAGGCTTTTGGCCCGGCTTAACGCCTCGTTCAATCCCTCACAGTGAAATTTCCTTGTGCACAACCAAAATTTCACCTGCACCCTGCCTCCCTGATGTCCCCTGGACCGCAAGCCTTCCGTTCCGCTTAACTATGATGCCCTTTCCGCGGGTGCCTCCTTCTCTCGCGATAATTACAGCATCCTTCCATAAGAACGCTATGCAAGCAAATTAGCAGTGGAATTAGTAAAGTAAATGAAAGCTAATATACCATAACATACAATATCGATTAGCAACAAAACTAA
>JBDKTY010000172.1:0-2461 GCA_039679945.1 Syntrophobacter sp.
CTACCGGCAGCTCAAGCGTCAAAATGACCTGCTGGTTCATCACGTACTGACCGACAGTCTGAAAAAACCGGAGGCGTTTTCAGAAATAATCACCCGGGACAGGAAAATGATGGGCCTTTTTATGTACTGCGAGGCCATAGCCAGGGGGAACGAACCGGTACTTATCACCGGTGAGACGGGCGCGGGAAAGGAGTTGTTTGCAAGAGCCATTCACCTCGCAAGCGGCAGGCCCGGCAGGTTTGTCGCGGTGAATGCGGCGGGGGTGGACGATCATGCATTCTCGGACACCCTTTTCGGGCATAGGAGAGGCGCCTTCACCGGGGCCATCGAATCGCGCAGGGGACTCTTCGAAAGGGCCGCGGGAGGAACGGTTTTCCTGGACGAGATTGGAGACCTTTCGCCTGCCTCCCAGATCAAGCTGCTCAGGGTGCTTCAGGACCGCGAGTACTTCCCGCTGGGATCGGACCAGCCGCACCCTCTCGAAGCAAGAGTCCTGGTGGCGACCAACAGGGAGTTGAACCAGCTCGTCAGTGAGAGTGGTATGCGGCAGGATCTTTATTATCGGCTGAGGACTCACCACATCGCTATTCCGCCTTTGCGCGAACGGCTGAATGACGTTCCGATTCTCCTTGATCACTATATGGAAGAAGCCGCCCGCGAATTCGGAAAAACGAAGCCATCCTACCCACCTCAGTTGCCGCAGTTATTGATGACATATAGTTTTCCCGGAAACGTGCGCGAGCTGCGCGCGATTGTCTATGACGCCGTCAGCAAGCATACCTCGAAAATGATGTCGATGCGTTCGTTTCGCCGGTGGATTCATGGAAAAGATATTCCCGCTTACGAGTTTCAGGCCGGTGATGAGGTGCTTTTCAGGCACCTCTCAAAACTCCCCACACTCAGGGAGACATCCGATGCCCTGGTTGCCGAGGCCATGCGCCGGGCCGGGCAGAACCAAAAGATCGCCTCGGCCATGCTTGGGATTACCTCGTCCGCATTGAATAAGAGACTCAATACCTAGGATAATGCCTGATCGCGATCGGGATTTTATTACGCGATGAATACCGTCCATTTCTCTCGGCCAACTCGTGCTCGGCGCGATCCTCAAACCCATCCACGTTATTCATGTCATCTTCATTCTCATGGAGATGACGATGGCTCAGTACTCCGGCCTGTTGCGAATATGCCGGCATCAGTTCCAGGGAAATCGATGTTTATGGGAGCGGCCATGCTTCGATGCAGAGCTCCAACACGTCAACAGTCTCTACCTGCCGGCACTTTCGGCGCCACGGGGCTAACGCTGCCCACAGCACAACCCGGTAAAAGCCCTCATGATCACCAGGGAGGGAGCGCCTAAAACCCAAATCGGTGTTTGCTCCCATCATCAAGACCCCGCCGCTCCCCCTGTTTTTGCTTGTATATTTGCCCAAGTCCATTTATAGGCATTCATTCCGGATGTTTTTGGCCGTGGATTGAGTACGTGACCACGCGGATTCGAGCCCCCCTATTTACTCATCGGCTGATAATGCTTTAATTTCACCGCATCATCCGCAATTTCCCGACACGGGGGCGGGATTCCGCCGCGGCCGAACCGGACCGATCAATCTAAAAGGAGGAGAAATATGAAAGGTATGGCAAAGTGGGTGGTGCTCGTAATGCTGATCATGGGAGTGGCCCTGGTGGGATGTTCCCGGAAAGAAGGCCAGGGCCTGTCAAGCAAGGCCATCGCCATCATGAACCCCACGGAGGGGAGCAAGGTGAAGGGTATCATCAGCTTCGAGAAGACCGCGAAGGGCGTCCACCTCGTCGCGAATATCGAAGGGCTTTCCCCGGGACTGCACGGATTTCATGTCCATGAATTCGGAGATTGCAGCTCTCCGGATGCCAACTCCGCGGGAGGCCACTACAATCCGGTGGATATGCCCCACGCCGCCCCGACAGTCGAGAAACGTCATGCCGGAGATCTGGGAAATATCGAAGCCGATAAGAGCGGCCGTGCCAGGCTGGAGATCACCGATAAGGTGCTGGCTCTCGAAGGTCCTCACTCCATCGTGGGTCGTTCGGTAATCGTCCACGCGCAGGCCGATGACTTCAAGACACAGCCGACCGGTTCCGCGGGCGCCCGAGTCGCGTGCGGCGTGATCGGTTTTTCAAAATAGACAAACGGGCCTCTTTCTCAATCCGGGGGGAGGCCTCGCCGGCCCTTTCCACCTCTCGATACCTCGCGACGAATAGAGGTGAGCATCCTGTTGCCGAGTTAATCCTCGTCTGTTTGAAAGAACGCGGCTTCCGAAGACGACTTCATAAAAACAGAGTAATCGCGGCGGGGGCTTTATACGGAGTTGCGTTCAAGATGAGTCTATCCCTAAATTGAAGATGCCGTTCAGAATTGACCCGTTCTACCCTTCGATACCTCAGGGCGAACGGGGGTATATCCTCTTGAACGCAAATGAGTATTAGA
>JBDKTY010000173.1:0-2656 GCA_039679945.1 Syntrophobacter sp.
CCAGTAAACCACATCTTCCCATAAATTCCAGGCGATGGCATGATCATCCGGGAGAGCAACCCAGTCCAAGACTCTTTGATAAAAGCATAGGCAGCTTCGGGACATCGCAAGCGGGGCTATAGGACCACGAGGCGGTCAGGAGATCAGGGCGGTTGCATTTTGCGGGATAAGGGCGACGTAATCGGCTTGGCTGTTTGCGTATGGAATTTTTTCAAAAAGGAACCGCAGGTATTGATAAGGATCCAGGCCGCATGCTTTGGCGGTTTCGATCAGAGTGTAGAGTGTTGCGGCGGCATCGGCTCCGTTCGGACTGCCTGCGAACAACCAGTTCTTCCGTCCCACCACGAAGGGCCGGATTGCATTCTCCGCGGCATTGTTATCCGGAGTGATATGGCCGTTTTCCAGATAGCGAACCAGCCTTGGCCAGCGGGAGAGTGTGTAATTTATTGCCATTCCCAGAAGCCCTTTGGGTGGTGTCTGGTCTTTGCGCGTTTCCAGCCAGGCCCTGAACTCTTCAAGAACAGGTCCAGCCCGGTCGATTCGGAACTGTTGAATCTCAGGCGGAGAGAGCTCGGCTGTGCGGGCCGCTTTTTCAATCCTGTATAGTTGCCCGATATATCCCAGTGCCACCTCGGCGCTGCCGGGTTTGCCTCTTGCCCCCTTGCCCCGGGCATCTATTACCTTTACAAAATTGCGTCGGGCATGGGCAAAGCAGCCGACAAGCTCAATCCCCTCTATGGCTTCCTCCAGGCCGTCATAGCCCGAGAACGCATCGGTTTGGCAATACCCCCGGTAGCCCAGCAAGACCTCCCGTGCAACTTCACCCGATCTGGTTGGCGAATACCGATAGATAAGGACCGGCTTTTCCGGAGGTCCTCCTCGGAATACCCACATGTAGGATTTTGTTGTGTTTGCCCGTCCAGGTTCGTTTAAAACCTGAACCGGCGTTTCATCAACGTTTATAAGCGGGCCGGCATGAAGCTCCCTGTAGAGCAAATCCATTACCGGGGTGCAGCTCCGGGCCGCCATCACCATCCAGCCGGCCATGGTGGAGCGGCTTATTTCTATCCCCAACCTCTCAAACATCTTTTCCTGGCGATAGAGCGGAAGCGCATCGCAATATTTGGAGACCGCCACATAGGCAAGAAGGCCGGGGGCTGCAATTCCCTTGGGGATGATTTGTGGAGGAGGGGGAGAAATCTTTACGGTCGGGCCGCTTGATTCCACACCCTCGCAGTTCCTGCATGCGTACTTGGGCCGGATATGGCGGATGACCTGGACCTTTGCCGGAATGATGTCAAGCTTTTCGCAAACATCTTCGCCGATCTTGGAGAGTCCAGCCCCGCATGCGCAGACCTTTTCCGATTCATCTATATCGTGGATGACATCTATTCGGGGCAGATCCGCGGGAAGAGGCTTACGCTTGGGTTTTTTGCGAGTGTGTTCGGGAACGGTAAGGGTTGCTTGTTTCTCTTCTTCTTCTTCAACGGTTTCGGCTTCGTTGAATATATTGAGCTGAGAACCGCCTTCTCCTTCATCGGGACGGCGCTTTTCACTCTTTGAGGAAAAAATGACTTTTTCAAGGATATTGATGCGCTGCTGCAAATGCTCTATTTGCGATTCATACGGGGTGATAGCGTTCTTGATGATCGCTTCAAGCTCTTCAGTAGTTTCCGGTAATTTTAGAGTATCAGCAGCCATGGCAGGTGTTAATAGCAGCAAATTGAGTGATTTACTAATACTATTTTGGTTTGTTGCCAGATATTTGCCTAAATCATGCTTTTATAGTTCAGCTTTTCCAAGGGCCTTACTGACCGGATATCCAACCCCTCGAGAATAAAGCTCAGCTCTTGTGCTCCGATCTCCGTCACTTCATTTTTATTTTGCGGCCATTTGAACCGATGCTTCTCAAGCCTCTTTTGCCAAAGACAAAATCCGTTTCTGTCCCAGTACAGAACCTTGAGGATCTTTTGCGCCCGGTTACAGAATACAAAAAGGTGGCCGGAAAAAGGATCGAGTTGAAGGGTGTCTTCCACGACAATCGAGAGGCAGTTTATTGCCTTGCGCATGTCCGTGCTTCCCGGCGCCAGGAAGACCCGCATATGTGATGGCAGGAAAATCATATCCGCCTCAGCACACGGACGACACGCTCAAGGTCTTCGGATTCGAATCCTGTGAAGATCTCTATGCGGTATTGTTGGCCGACAACAACGCACAGGTGTGCGTTGGCCGGTAAGAGCTGAGCGACGGCAGGTCTGGGAAGCGGCACTTCGATGAGCGCGGGAGGGGCGCTGTTGCATTTTGATCTTCTTTTCCAATATTGAAAGCTCTTTAACCCGATTTTGTTTTGCCGGCAGTACTCCGCCTGGCTCAGTCCGGACTTGCCCCATTGAGCGATGTGCTTTTTCCAGAACTGCTGTTTCTCAGATCTACTAAGATTGTTCGTCATGCCGGACCTCCTGGTGTTTTTTCAGGAGATCATGGCTGAACGTGATTGGACTTACAAGGTGGGGTTCACCGTTCGCTTACAATGCGAGGGATATCTTCCAGTGCGGAATTCCTCCCTCGTTGGCGAGGAGTTGATGGATGTGCCGGCGGTGCGAATGCGTGAGGTTCTCGCCGTCGCGCAGCCGGATATACATGGTTGTGAGGCCGT
>JBDKTY010000174.1:0-4289 GCA_039679945.1 Syntrophobacter sp.
TTCAGCCTGCCTGAAATGCTCGAATCCGGTGAACTCCTCACCATCAATAACGGTGGAACCTTCGCGCTCGTTGAAACCCCCTACGAGATCATTCCGCCCAACCTCGACCGGCTGTTCTGGATGTTGCAGGTCAAGGGCATCACGCCGATCCTGGCGCATCCCGAGCGCAACGTCAGGTTGCTCCGGGACCCCATGCTCCTTCATAAGTGGGTTGAGGCCGGCACGCTCGTCCAGGTAACGGCGGGAAGCATCGAAGGCTCATTTGGTGGTGATATCCGCGAATTCGCGCGCGACCTGCTCCGCCGCCGCATGGTTCACTTCGTGGCAAGCGATGCCCACAATGCCGGCAGGCGCTGCCCGGCGCTCTCGGAAGCCCGAGAAATCACCGCATCGATCATCGGCCCCGAAGAAGCCAAGCGAATCTTCACCCTTCACCCTTCCTCCATCGTGCGAGGCGAACTGCCCGAAGTCGATGCCCCTCTCCCCCCTGAAACCAAGAAACCGTCCCTCATGGAACGGTTCTTCCCCTTCTGGTAGGCACCTTCCAACACCTTCACAAGCGCGGGTTGTCTTCATCTTCGCTGGCGGATAACCTGATATTTACTCTCCGATACGAATACGTGTCCTGAAGTGCAATTTCGCCCACTCCCAACTGAACGAATAATTGAGGCCTGGAGCCAATCTAACTGCGCGTTGCCGCATCTTGCCGCCTGTTATGGCGTTTTATTGCACTCTTACGACACGCTATTACAACTTTACGGCACAATATTCCACGTTATTGCAGTGTTACAACATCTATCAGCACTTGATCTTTTTCCAAAGCTTCAGTAATAGATACCAACATTAGTAATGCCATCACTTTTCTATCAATAACAGGGGCGATGCACATGAAAAGTATATCTCCGAAGGAATTGCCGGCTACCGCTGGTACGCTCCCATCCACCGGCGGTATTGAAAGCAGGGCGCGCTTTGCTTCGGCCACGACATTTCCGCGACGCTTCCCTGCCCCGCGCGCCGCAATACGGCGGTTTCCCGAACCCGGCGCCGCCGGAACAGCGGCTCCTTTCGTGGATATTATCCCCACAGCCCCGCGGAGATCCTTCGATATTTCAGCACCGGAGCCCCTCGTGAGCACGCGATGTCCTGGCGATTGCCATCGGCCCGGCCCCCTGTCTAAAACATCCTCCATCCTGGCTGCCCGTTTTGCCGCGGCTGCGTTCTGCGTGCTCCTTGCACTTCTTCTCGGTTGGACGCCCGGCGCACACGCCACTGTTTCCAATAACGTTCCACTGGACCACTGGTCCTACGATGCCCTTGACAAGCTGGCCGGCTTCGGCCTGATCCATTCCGACCTCAAGGGACTGCGCCCCTATACTCGTATCGAGACCGCGCGCCTCGTGCACGAGGCCCTCACGACCAGGGAGGAGCGCAAGGACCTGAAGCTCCCGCCGCTTATCGAGCATTTCCTGGAGCGGTTTCAAAAGGAATTCGCCGAGGAACTCGCCGTCTATGGCCGCGGCAAGGCTACCAGTACCGGTCCCGTCGTTTTCAAGCCCGTCGAGGAGATCCAGGCCCAATACGTCTTCATGGATGGGAAACCTCGCGACTACGTCAACTTCAGCCAGGGAGTAGGTCAATACCCCGGCGCGAGTGGCAGCGGGATCATTGCCAATGAGGGCACTCCCCTGCTTCCCAACAACCAGGGCGTAGCCTATGGACGGGGGAGCAACCTTTCCCTGCGGTTCTCCTCCAGCGTAAAACTCTGGGATACTTTTTCCGCCTACGTGGAGCCCATCCTGATCGTCCGTGAAAACGATACGGCCGGCAGAGACCTTGCGGTCCTGAGCGCCGGTCAGGCGCTGGGCAGGCTGGGTGCCCGCGACCAGGTGAACGTGGATCTTTTGACCGGGTATGGGAAACTCTCAAATTGGAATGTCGAGTTGGAATTCGGCCGGGATTCGCTCTGGCTCGGCCAGGGTTCTCGCGGCACGCTGCTTCTCACCAATAATGCCACACCACTCGACCTGGTGAAGCTTTCCAACCCGACCCCCACTCTGCTGCCCTGGATCTTCAGTTATCTCGGGCCGATCAAATACATGGCCTTCGCGTCCAGGCTTGAGGATGACCGCGACTTTCCGCATCCATACCTGGTTGGGGGCCGCGTGGTTTTGAAGCCGCATCCCCTGTTCGAGATCGGGGGTACCGGCACGATCGTCTTCGGCGGTGATGGTTCACGAAGCCTCGGCATTCCGGGAGAAACCAGCCAGGAAAACGGCCTTGGCGCCATCGACGCACGGTTGCGACTGCCGTTCCTGAAAAACGCCGAAATCTACGCCGAGTACGGCGGCGAGGACATCCTCACGGACAGCCCCTACTGGTACGAGCCTTTCATGAACGACATCGCCTGGCTGGTCGGCATTTACTTCCCTGACGTCCTCGGCGACGGCAAAACCGATTTTCGCTTCGAGTACGCCAACAATGCCTTCAACCAGGGTCCCGGACACGGAGGCGTCTGGTACGGCCACGGCCAGTACACTTCCGGGTACACCTATGATCAGATGATCCTGGGCCACCGCATGGGACCCGACGCCCAGGATTTCTACACCCGCATCACGCATTACCTGCGAACCGACCTCATGTTCGGTCTGGACTACGAGCACATCGACCGGGGCTTGACCGTCGGCCGCAACGAGGAGCGGAGCAACGGCGTGGGCACGGACGTCACCTTCGATTTCCGCGACAACTGGCGTGTGATACTGCGCTACGGCTATGAGTCTATCAGCAACTTCAACCTGACCGCCGGCGATGACCGCGACAACCACCTGCTCATGACCACGGTAAAATATGCCTTCTAATTTCGCGATGGTGACGGTCCGGTGCTTTCCATGACGCTCCGGGCCGGGATTCCGTAGTCCTCAGCCGCGATTCACGGGATGTAATCGGAGGTCCAGGCCACCCGATTCGCCCCGTCCTCACGCATCGACCGCAAACCAATACTCTTTCATGCTTTTGTCATTCTGAATCGTGTATCATCCTTGAGCTCAAGCATGTTACCTGTTATACGTATATTATTTGATCCCAAGAAGCCTTACAGGAGGTATCCGATGGGACAAAACATCACCATTAACCTCGACGGGGAAATAATTCAGAAGGCAAGGGTCCTTGCCGCCCGCAGGCAGACTTCCATCAGCCGCATGCTCGGCCAGGAGCTGGAGAGAGTCGTTCGGGAATCGGAACGCTACGAGCAGGCCAAGGCAAAAGCATTCGCCCACATGCGGCAAGGCTGGCACATGGGTGGCCAGGCGGTGGCATCCAGGGAGGACCTGCATGAAACCAAAAGTCTTCGTTGATACGAACATTCTGCTTTATGCCCACGACATGGACGCCGGCGCAAAGCACGGAAAAGCGGCAGCCTGCCTTGAAACACTCTGGAATGAGGAAACGGGAGTGGTGAGCACGCAGGTCCTGCGGGAGTTCTATGTCAATGTGACGCGCAAGATCGCGCGTCCACTCGCGCCCATGGAAGCAAAGAGCATCATCGAGAACTACATGGTCTGGCACGTCGAGGTGAATGCCCCCGAGACGATTCTCTTCGCCTCGATGATCGAGGAACGGAGCCGGTTGTCGTTTTGGGATTCGTTGATTGTCGCGGCGGCGCGCAATGCGGGAGCTGTAAAGATCCTCACCGAAGACTTGACTCATGGCCAGGTCATAGAAGGAATACTGATAGAGAATCCCTTCGTGGAAACAGATAAGGGCTCGGAGGGTTAGACACCCGGTCTCCTGGCCAGAAACTCTGTTTCCCTACATATGGCGAGGTTTCGCAGTCCCGTCCCACGCGTCCTCCGTAAACAGGGTTGTTTTTCATCAAAATGCGGCACCTCCGCCTCCTCATCCCACATGGTCGATTATCTTATGTTTTGTCGAAGAACGCCCTGCCCGCAAGATCAACATGTGGCAGGTTTTCATCATCCGCACGATAGTCGGGAATTGCGTTCAAGATGAATCTACCCTGTTCCTCCTCCCCTCCGTGCATGCCCTGAGATACATGGAACCCGAGGCATAGGACGCGAAAGACAGGGCAAGCAAGGTGACTATCGCCGTGCCGCCATAGCGTCTGAGCGACATAGCCGCCATCCCCACGGCAATCTGAAGCGCGCCGAATGCGAGGGATATCTTCCAGTGCGGAATTCCTCCCTCGTTGGCGAGGAGTTGATGGATGTGCCGGCGGTGCGAATGCGTGAGGTTCTCGCCGTCGCGCAGCCGGATATACATGGTTGTGAGGCCGT
>JBDKTY010000175.1:0-1726 GCA_039679945.1 Syntrophobacter sp.
TTAATACACCCATATCTTCACTGTCCTCCTTCGGTTTCCTGCTCCTTTGCACGCACATGGAAATACGTGTATCCCTAAGGCAAAACCAGAGTTAATCTTAAATCAACAAAAAGGGGGAAATCCAGAATTATCTGGAGACCGCGTGAGCCGCATTCCATCTGTCCTGGTTAACAACTTCTGTTAACATCCAATATCTCAAGTTGTTAACAAGTCATTGACCGGCAGGGGGTATGAGGCAAGGTCTATAGAGATGGGTCTCCAGTATGCGCAGTACTGCGGCTTTGTCCAGTTCTCTTCCCGTCCATATATTGAACGATAACATACCCTGATAGATCAGCCAGTCAAGGCCGCAGAGGGTCTTGCATCCTCTTTGTTCCGCCAGGGCCAGGAGCCTGGTCTTCCTCGGTCTGTAGACCGCATCGAGAATCTTTATACCTTCAGGAATCAGCTCCTCGGGAATGGGGGATGCATCGGGATTGGGATACATGCCTACGGGGGTTGTATTGACGATCAGATCGATGCCGCCCAGATATTTCTTTAAATTCCCATCATCCAGTTTGGCCGCCGTCATAAGGAGGGGTTTCGATTTTTCTAAAAAAAAACGCTTCAACGCGGAGGCCTTTCCCTCGTTTCTGTTGAGGATCGTTATGTCCGATGCACCGTGGAGTGCCAGGGCGGCGACAACGGCCCTTGAGGCGCCGCCGGCCCCGAGAACCACCGCCCTGGCACCGTCTCGCCGTACTTCAAGCTTTTCAAGGGAATACTTCACGCCCGCCACATCAAGATTAAAACCTTTTATTTTTCCATCACCAAAAACCAATGTGTTGACGGCGCCTGTCATCCTGGCATACTCGTCTTTCTCATCGACATAATCAAAGGCAAGTTCCTTGAGGGGCACCGTTACCGTGGCTCCCTTCACACCGAGGGACACAAGGCCCTTGATCCCTTCCTCAAAATTATCAGGGTGCAATGCGAACGCGACATACGCAAGGTTAAGCCCATGCGTTTCAAAACCGGCGTTATGAATAACCGGCGACAGCGAATGGCCTATGGGATAGCCGATGATGCACAGGACCCCGGTTTCTCCTGTTATAAGCGTTCTTTTCATCGTGTACGCCTCGCATGTCCCGCAATCTCAGCCATGGCCTGTATTGCGCAGTCTATATCATCGGCGGTATTGAAAGGCCCGACACTGAAGCGGACACTCCCGTGGGGAGACGTGCCGAGACTCTGGTGAACGAGAGGGGCACAATGTACCCCCACCCTGACTGCAATGTCGAAGTCAGCGTCCAGAATCGCCCCGACATCACTTGGATCCAGGCCCCTGACGTTTGCCGTCAGAAGCCCGACATGGTTGAAAAGGTCTTGCGCGCAATAGAGTTCAACCCCGTCCAATTCGGACAATCCGTCCCGGAGCCGTTCCAAAAGCCCCATCTCCCGGGAATGAACCGGCTCTATCCCCGTCTCTTCCAGGAAATCGAGGCTTTCGGAAAGGCCGATGATGCCGAGAAGATTAAGAGTGCCCGCTTCGAGTCTGTAGGGAAAATCCTGTGTTTGGACCATGCTTCCGGAGTCGATACCGGTGCCGCCAAAACGCGAAGTCTCTATATCCTCCAACTGCCGGTCAAGAACCAGACCGCCGATCCCGGTGGGGGCAAGCATGGATTTGTGACCCGTGAATGCCACCCCGGCAACCTGCCAGGTTTCCATATCGATGGGGATGACA
>JBDKTY010000176.1:0-1510 GCA_039679945.1 Syntrophobacter sp.
AGAGCATGCCCGATGTTCCGGGGGTCGTCGAAGGAAGGGTAAGGTTTCGGCTGAATGATGCCAACTCGAATACTGTCTTTCATTATCACTCCATGCGACTTGATGGGGATGAGCCGGGCTCACCGGAACGGTTCCCGGCCCACTCCAGGTCCACGACGTAGGGGAAATGGTCGGAAGGGTAGAAGCCGTCACGATGATCCCGAACGATAAAGGCATCGCGAACGACAAACGAGTGACTGGCAAGCACCCAGTCCATGCGGCAGATGAGCGGCGTCCCGAGGAAGGCGTGAAACGTCATGCTCTCCTTTCCTTCCTCTCTGCCAAGCGCCTGCCAGGAATCGTACAAGCCTGTGTCGGGCGCCGTCAGAATGGTGTGAGCATCCGAACCGGGGCCGTCGTTGAAATCTCCCAGTAGAATTCGCGCGCCGGGGCACGATGTCAGCCGCCGGGCGATGACGGCGGCCTGCTCCCTGCGGGCGGTCTTTCCGATATGGTCCAGATGGGTGACTCCGACCCAGACGATCGCGCCGTCGCGCTGCATGTCACGAAACGTGCCCTGGCTCATCATTCTTGGAAAAGCGCTGTCCCAGTCCTTGCTCCTGTGCACCTCGGGGGTTGCGGAGAGCCAGAATTCCCCCCCGTCCACGACGGAGAAGCGGTCTTTGCGGTAGAAAAGCGTCGGGTACTGGCACGTTTCGTCCCAGAGCCGGCCCGGGGCATGCATCGCATAGCCCGCCAGCCGGTCCTGCAGGTATCGCAGCTGCGCGGGGGTGCCCTCCTGAGTGCCAAGGAGACACGGCGCAGCCTTCAGGATGGTCCCGACGACGAATTCGCGTCGCAGAACCCACGCATTTTCGGCATCGAGGTCATTCTCGAACCGTAGATTGAAGGTCATGACTTTCATCCGCGTTTCCACGACGTATGCGGTTGCTTCTCTCTTTTTCCGGCACCTGCGCCCTTCCCGGCGGACATGTCGCCGGGCGGCCGGATCTTCACACCGGAGGAACGCAATTTATCTTTGTAATCAAATTGGGCTGTATGAATCAACTCCGATTTCCAGGTTTCTGCGCGGATACGCTTTTTTGCGCAGCCCCCGCCGCTTCGGCATCCCGGATCGAAGACCAGGAAACGCCGTCCCGGCGACCTCTGCTAATTTTATCTGATCCTCTTTAGTTTACTACTATCAAACAAGGTATTTAGTACTGTGATTATTAGTACATACGGATTCTTATGTTTTGTGCAATTTCACCATTTGAAAGTGTGAATGTCAGAGCGGCTTATTTTCGCTTGACAAGCGGGTTTCAAGGCGTTTAAGTAGGTGCATTCGGTGGACTTCTTGTTTTTAAACTCAAAGACAAAATCATCATAACCAGCAGATTTTTTGCTGCGGACGCGGACAGGCATGTTGTGCTCAGGCGCATTTTCTTACCGTGACTCATCGAGATGGGAGTAATCGAGGCTATCCTATGAAAGAAGAGAAAAGCAGCGCTTCCGGTAGTGCATTGTTCGG
>JBDKTY010000177.1:0-6598 GCA_039679945.1 Syntrophobacter sp.
TGCGGGCGCTCGGCCTGCGGTTCGGAGCCCTGGACCTCCGGCTGACCCCCGATGGCGAATACGTCTTCCTGGAAGTGAATCCCGGCGGCCAGTTCCTCTTTTGCGAAATACACGCCGGCCACCCCATCACCCGGGCTCTTGCGGAAGCGCTTCTTTACGGACCTCCGCGGACGTTCCGATCTGCGATCGCCTGAAGCATTACCTTCGCCACCTCTTTAAAAAACTCCCCTGTGCCCCAAGTGAGCAAGGCCACTTGGCTCTCCTTCCCCAAAGGCCCACCGCCGGGCAGGGGAATCTGCCTGCGTTGTAGTCCGTTGCCGAAATCCCGGCGCTGTACGATTGAAGCAGCAGGAATGATCTGATTTGGAAGGTGGGGTTTACCAGACGGTTATAATGATCCGTCGCGGTTTTCACATCGGAAGCGAAGAGCGCCGGAAGCCCCGCCGACTTTTCCTATGACCAGCAGATTTTGCAGGGCCGCCCCCTGCCTTAGCCCATTAGTTTTATGAATGATAACGTCCTTTATCATACATAATACCCCAACACAAAGGCCCGTGTCAAAGAGAGTGTTTGCATGGTAATTAGGGATTGCTTTCGGTGAGCTGTGTGTGAGGTTGTTTTGCTCGCCGATATCGCGATTAACCCGACTGGTTTGAAAAGTTACCAAAACTTTTTATTCAGCCCGAAAGCCCAGGTCGACTTTTCCCAAAGTTGGATGAAAGCTGCCGTTAAATTAGCCTACTCATTCCTCATCCACCTCAACCTCAACCTCGGTTTCAACTTCAGCTTCAGCTTCAATCTCTGTTTGAAGCTCGATAACTGCCGTCCGCAAGGGCTCATAGATATTGATTTCTTGCCCAACAATTTCAAATGAGACCGTTAAAGCGTAGCGCGCTGTAGAATCAGGATCATGACTCCATCCTTGGTGGCCATGGACCGCAATACAGAAGTGTTCGGGTAACGTGTTCGATCGGACAATGGCCCAATCCTTCTGCACAGTGCCACTGTTGCGTCTAGTATCGCGTATGAAGCCGCTAATCGAGCTTTCATGAAGAGCCCAAGGAAGGACAGAGCCAGATAGTGGCTCATCATCATTTTCCATGTCTTTCATTGTACGTTCGCGAAAGTTATTGATCCCTTCTCCCAGCCTGCTGGTCTTCCAGTCCACCCAGGTCGATAGATAGCGCCTTAGATTCCGTCGCGTACGACGCGGCTGGGCAACGTAGGACAGGGTCACATCAATCCGGATTTCGAACTCGTCCGCCTGTCGGCGTAATGGGGCTGGAATGGGAACCTGGTAGAAATGGCACTCACCGGCGCGAATTGACGTTTCGCCGCTTGTGATAAGGGTTGTGCGGTGGTCTGTGTTCACCGTTGCGCGGTTCTCGTCCGGAAGCCCATACCCGATGCAGCGGATCACTTGTGATGCTTTCTCCAGGAGCTCCTCCCGTTCCTCTTTACTTAGTTCGGACTCTGGCGCCCGAAGCCGCATCAAAAGGTTTTCCGCCCATGTTGGCCATTGAGCGGACTGCACGAGGATCGCACGGTACAAAAGTGTGGGTTCTGTTGGTAAGAGCCGTTGCAATTGTGCAGCAATGCGGGCCACTTTCGGTGCGGCAAACGAGGTTCCTGTTTCGTCCCGGTCAACCGCTGGACCAGGCGGAAACATTGTTGAGCGAACAAGCTCAGGACACGCCAAAGGAATTACTCCCCCCGCTTGTACGTCTGGTGGCTGGTTGCTAGTGCGAATGTCGTCGCCCCCGTACTCCACGACCTCTGGTTTGATCACATTCCAGATACCAGGGCCGGTTCGAGAGAATGCCGATGGATGCTTGGATTCTGACGCGAAAGTACGCCATTCGCCAGCTTCCAATGCGCCGTAAGCAATCGAACCAACCGTGAGCGCTTGGAGGCTTTGTCCAGGATTGGCAATTCGTGCTGAGGGCTCATAAAGATACTGCGGATAGTCGCGGCCGGCGGTTAAATGATCTTTAACTCCCAAGTACGGATTCTGCCCAGATATTGGGAGATTGCCAGCACTCTGGATGATAAGGACGTCATTTTCTGAGCAGATTGAGTCGATCTCTGCAGCCCACGCGGACATGTACCTTGTGCGGCAGTATCCTTGGCCGTTGATCGAATGATTGAAAATACGTGTGTGGCGCGGACCGTTGTGGAACCGTTCAACAGACGCGCGTATTGCCGCCAGCGGGAACAGTTCCACGGGCATTCGGTTGTCTTTGTCCAGCACGCGCGCGTTCTGAATCCAAAACGGAAGTTCTGGTGTGCCCTCTTTGGCCACGACTTCGCCGTAGAGGACTGCGCCAGCTACGCGTGTTCCATGCCCCCCGGGGGCTACTTCGTCACCCACATCATCGGCGTTCTTTCCAGGCAAGAAACAATGCGATGTCGCTTGGTCAATGGCGGGCTGAACAAGAATATGGGCCTCCTGAATGCCGCTGTCGATTACGCAGACCGCTGGCGCATCGGCATTGGGCTGGGTAGGCGCCACAACGAGTTCAGGCTGAGCACCCCTACTCGCTGTTATTTGAGGTAAAACAATGTCTTCTGGCTCGACGACCTCAAAGATATATGGATAGTTCAGAACAAAATCCTTCAATCCCTTGCCAACGATCTTGAGCCGAATCGTAAAACTGTCAGGGAGGACGCCAGCATCAAATGCCGCACCGTCGATGAGATGCAAAATCTCAGCATGGTAGAAATTGGCGAACTGAGTAATTTCCTCTTCGCGCTGGGTCTTTATCTCGTCCCATAATTCATATGCGTTGGCTCGCGCTTTCGACCACTCGAATTCCTTCGCCGCCCACTTCGCGTCTGTGTCGCGCTTGCCGCGCTTGGGACGATCTGTGATCTCCTGGGTGCCTGCACATGCAATTCCGATATCAACGATATAGACCTGCTCGTCGCTGATGTTTCCCCATTCAGCCAAGAGGCGTTCAGAGAGAATACGACCAAGACGGTCGGTCTGAGCTGGATCGTCAAATAGTCTATGTACCTGCGCTATAGTTGCTGAGCCGCGGACCTTAACGGCAAAGCCTTCAAGCATATTAAGAAACGGAGCAATATGAATATCTTCAGATGCAACAATTACGTATCCTTCTTCCTGCTCCGCCACTATTTCGAACGAAAATTTTTCGCGCAGTGCATCCAATTCGAGACCCGGATCAACCTGCAGAAGAATAGGGATGTCTTTCGGGATAGCGGGAAGGTCCTGCCCCACTCTTTGCGCCTTGCGCGCCTGCCAGTTTGCGCTGAGTGATTGTGCGGCGGCATGTAGATAAGCACTATGTGCTTGTCGGGCATTCTGATTTGCTCGTGTTTGAGGGGACGGTTTGCCGCCGCCACGGAGGCGTGCGCGGCCTTGATATCGGCGAAGCAACGGAAGATATTCAAAATTATGATGCTCTGGCATTCGTTATTCCCCTCGCGTGTCCGCATCCGTTCTCTGCTGCTCAGCGATCGCTTGCTGAAGGTTTACTTGAGTAACGAGTTGCCGCTCTCCGAGGACTGCAGCTTTAGCAGCGTCTTGCGCAGCTTTGACAACCATCGCTGCTGATGCCCCGGACAGCTGCTGAACAAGCCGCTTCCAGTCGATTGGCTCGGCAAGTTTTATGCTGGACAGAGTCATCCGCAAAAGCTTCTCAATTTCCTTGGGACCAGGCAACGGCACCATGAACACATCATCAAATCGGCGGAACAGTGCCGAATCCAGTGATGACTCGACGTTAGTAGTTGCTATAAGCAGGCCCGGCGCATCGTATTCTTCCATCAATTGAAGGAGGGAATTAACGATCCGGGACGCCTCTCCGATGTCTTTGGTATTCATTCGTGAGCGCGCGATAAAGTCGCATTCATCGAGCAATAGGACGCAAGGCCGTTCCTTAGCAGCGCTGAAGATGGAACGAAGATTGGTTGCTGATTCTCCAAAATACGATGAAATGAGAGCATCGAAGCGAACCTTCATTAATGGTAAGCCCGTATTCCATGCTAGACGCTTTGCTCCAAGCGATTTCCCACATCCCGGAGGCCCGTAAAGAAGAATCGTTTTCCTCGGGCGCAGTCCATATAATCGAAGTCTGTCCCTGGCCGCGTATTCAGATTCAATACGCGCAAACCGTTTTTCGGTCGCTGGCGGTAGCACCATGTGGTGCTCTAGTGATTCAGAGGTTAGAAGCGTGGCAAGCGATTCGCCATGCCTCCGACTGAGTGGCAGCTCCTTGAGCGTGCCCTCGGTGTCCGCTTTTGGGGCAATACTCGGCCGCCGCCGTTTAGGCTGCTTGAGAATTGCTTCTAGTTGAGACGCAAGCTTCACATGGCCAGTACGCCGTTCTGATTCAACGATCTTGTCGGCAAGTCGATCAAGATCTTTCTGTGAACCGTCAGCAATGGCCCGAACAACCCGTCTGAGAATATCGGCATTCATGCAATTTCAGCCTATTTCGAAAGTTTGTTTTCAACCACGCTCAAAATTCACAAAGATTCCATTATAGCCAATCTTACGGCGCACCCTCTTCCGGACAGCAATCACGCGCCCCGCCGGTACTTGCGTTGTTTGACCGGAATTATAGGCTTGCTCAAAACGCGACGGCGCGCTATCGACTCCAAGCCGCACGAGCGCTTCAGCCGCAAGCGCACGAAGCCCTTTTACGGGCACAGGGGTGCCATCGAGAGGCGATGCCGCCGCGCGAGTGTAGATGCCTTGACCAATCTTGAGAAGTTTGCCTTTTTTGACGAGTTCCCGAAGCCCGCGCCCTATTTGATCATAGCCGCCAAGGTCACGGAAATCAGAGCGCAAGAATACATCACCGCGCTTGCGGTCGATCCTTTTTATCAATCGTGTTTCCAGTTTTTCTGAGCTCATCGTGTACCCCTAATAATGTCAATTTACGACATTTTAGAGCCGTTTTCAACACGTAATCAAAGGACTAGATTAGGATTAAAAAGACCTTGTTTTTTATGCAGAGTTTCTTTGTTTTTGTCATGCGCTCATGACTTCATGACACTATGCTTTCATGATTTTAGCCTGCTTCGGCGCTTCATGCTTTAGCCGGTCTTTTTGAAGATGCCGTTTCCCCTTATGCGTCTTGCCCCGGTCCAGCCCCTTCCCCCCCTCATACTTTCCGGCTCATTGGCAGGTTGTCGTCCTGCACCAGGGGGCGCTTTTCACGTTCCTTTCATGAGTCTGCCGACAGCACGTTGCGGCCTCTTTTATGTGCGGATTGGTGACAGTCCGCGCGGCGGCGTCAAAACCGAACAGGGGACCCCTGCCCCATTACGGCACGGGGCTGAAGCCCTTTTGACCCCGCCGCTTATCCGGCCCGTCCCTTTCAACCGCACAAGGCCGCGCATGGTGGCGGTCAGACGACAGAAGAGGACATCGTCATGAGCGACAATCACACACCAGGGCAAAAGCCCACCCACGAAAATAAAACTTCAGCTTTTATCACTACCTGAAAAACCCACCTGCTACGCTCGCTCCCAAAGCCTCGAGCGTGCCCCGGGATCAGGCCCGGGAACCGCCGCAGGCGAACGGGAGAGAGGATCATGGCTCATTCGAAAAACCCCCGGCTCCGCACCGTCCCGCCGGCGCAACAAACGGCGAGCTTCCTTGGCCGGCCCGGTGCATGGTCCACGGCGTCAGGTCCGAAGATGGAAGATAGCGGGCAAATACCGGAACGGACCGGGAACCGAACGGGAAGCAACGAGCGCGAAACGGGAAGAAACCGGGAAAAAAACAGGAAGAAAAACCGAACGAAATGCGCACCTTTTCAGCCCGGCTGCACAGTCAACATGCCGTTATCGCTGGGCATTGTCCGTAGAAGGACGCTTTTCCCCCGCACTTTTTCCGCCACCCCGGGGGATGCCTTTCCAAACCGGTTCCCGGATGCTTCCCTCCTCTGCGAACCGGGGCGTGTTCTCCTTGTGGGAACAGGACCGGCCGGGGCGGAATGCGGGTTCGGGTGGACAATCAGGAGGCATGATGGTATGTTGCCCGCAGTTTTTTGCCAAATTGAACGAAATGGAGGAAGAAATGAAGAAATTGCTGCTGTTTGGGTTCTGTTTCGCTCTCTTGTCAATCTTTACCGCTATGGGTGCCGGGCCGCTGCCGGTAGCCGTCCCCGAGAAACGGGGCGCCCCGCCGGGGGACACCCCTCTTGCCCGCCCCCTGGAAAAGGGTCAGCCGACCGCCTTTCCGTCCCGGTAATAGCTGTCTTTCTTGTAGTTGATGAAGGCCACCGTCACGTGCGGGACGCCGGTCGACGCGAAGTGGGAGGCGATCGCCCGGGCAAAGCCGTCCCTTTTCTCCTGGCCCCTGTCGAACCAGGCCACTTCGATGAACGGCACGGGTTCCGTGTTCGTCCAGTTGCAGATGTTCGTCGTGCTCAGCAGTTCGATGTTGAAGGCTTTCTTGTCGCATTCGCAAATCTGCGCCAGTTCCTCCACGAGGGCAATGCTGACCGAAGACATCACCCCCGCTTTGATCCCTCTCACCATGAGTCGAGGCATAGACTGTCTCCCTTCCTGTCTGGGTGTGTGGTTGCACGCCTGTTTCCCCGGGGCGCGTTCCTATTTCACG
>JBDKTY010000178.1:0-56630 GCA_039679945.1 Syntrophobacter sp.
GCACATCAGAACGCCAGGCACTCTCCATGCTGCCTCAGCCATTTTCTTCTTTCCCTGTGGTCGGGAATAACCGAGCCGACAAGGTTCCAGTACTCGGCTGAGTGGTCAAGGTGGACCATATGGCAGAGTTCGTGGACCACCAGGTAATCCAGGACGGGTTCCGGCGCCATGATGATGTTCCACGCGAAGTTGACGCATCCTTTGGCGGAACAACTGCCCCACCGTGACCTGAGCACCTTGATCCTCACCGAGCGGGGTGTTACGCCTATGATACGCATGTAATACCGGACCCGTTCACTGATTTTCCTTTGTGCCATTTGACCATACCAGGTCATCAGCACCCGCCTCACGAACGGCGCCCGGCTCACCCCGGAAATCTCGGGACCAAGGCGAACAAGTATCCTGCCCTCTTCAAGAAAGACCCCCGCCCGCTCTCCCTCGCATATCTCCAGGGTTTGCTCCCTGCCGAGATAGAACAGCCTCTCGCCGGACACGAATTCCCGCGCGGGGCGTTTTTCCTGCCTCTCCCTGTTCAGGGTCAGTCTCTTGCGGACCCAATCGGATTTTCTTTCCACAAAGCAGGTTATTTCCCTCTTCGACACACCTTCCGGTGCCGCCACGACCACCCTGTTGTCCGAATAGACACAGAGCGAAAGGGTTTTCCTCCTGGGGCTCCGCCTGACTTGCCATTCAAAATCGATCATTCGCGAATCCTGCTGGTTTACCTCGATGAGTCGGCAGAGGCGGATAATAGCGGTTCGCGCACCCATTGGGAAGCAGGATAAAGAAATTCCTCGGTTGGCGTTATACCGGGTGGCGTTCATTATTGAACATTCTGCGCACTCAGATGCGGGGTGAACACCAGAGTGCCCCCCTTTGCCCGTTGCAGGCGCCTCTCTTCCGCCCAGTGGGCTCCTTCTACAAGTAGCTGCTGGGACGCAAAATCGTGCTATCACCGCGGACGCACCGCGATGCGCGCACCACACAAAGCAAAGGCGGGAGAAAGACTTACCCCCGCCTCCATCGCTTTGGCCGCGCGCCTCACGCACGCGGTAACGCCCTGTGCCGATGCCATGCACTCTTCGTTTTGCCGTGAGTATTCAACGTTTGCCTCCTAACTCGCCAACAGCGCCCGCATAGTCGTGAGGACCTGATAGTCCTCGCAATGGTTCAACTGAATCGCCCTCACCGGACACTCCGACACGCATGTCCCGCAGCCCTGGCAAAGAGCTTCGTTGATCTCGGAGACCTGTTCTTCGCCGATCCGGGGAATATTGTATGGGCAGACCCGAACGCATACGAGGCAGGCGACGCACCTGCCGGGGTCGACGTGGGCCACTGCTCCCCCGACGCTCAGAGTTTTTGCGGAGAGGAAGGAACCAGCCCTCGCGGCGGCGGCAAGGGACTGGGAAATGGTTTCGCTGATGAGTTTCGGCGAATGGGCCGTGCCGCAGAGATAAATGCCTTCGGAGGCGAAGTCCACGGGACGCAGCTTGGCATGTGCCTCATTAAAGAACCCGTAAGCATTGCGGGGGACCTTCAGATGCGAGGCAAGTTCGTCCGTGTTGTTGGCCAGGGTGGCCGCGCTGAGCACCACGGCATCCGCGGTCACTTTCACCGGGCATCGCAAAATGTGGTCGTTGAAGACCACCTCGACTCCTGCCCCGTTCGGCGTCACTTCAGGTTGATGATCCATTTCGAAGCGGGCGAAAATGACACCCTTTCGCCTTGCTTCCATGTAGTAGTCTTCCAGCATGCCATACATTCTCATGTCCCGGTAAAGGATGAAAACGTCCAGATCGGGATTGATTTCCTTGAGTTGCAGGGCGTGCTTCACGGCGCTCTGGCAGCAGATGCGGCTGCAGTTGGGGTTTTGCTCATTGCGGGAGCCAACGCACTGGATCATGACAACCCGCTCCCACTCTTTCGGGTCTTTCCCGTCACGGGGGTGCTCGATGAGTTCGTCCAGCTCGAGTTGGGTCATCACGCGGTCGCTCGCGCCGTAACCATGCTCAACGGGCTTGTACTCGTGAGCACCGGTGGCAACGATAACCGCGCCATGCTCAATTGTGTGCTCGACCTTGTCCGGTCCCGCCACCACCCTGGAAGTGAAGTTGCCCTTATAGCCCTTGAAGGAGGTGAGCGTGGCTTCCGTTAAAACCCTGATTCTTTCTTCCGACCTCACCTCCTCGATAAGCCTGCCGAGGTAAGACTGCACATCCGAACCCTCTATGGTGCGGGAAACCTTTCTGGCCCCTCCCCCGAGTTCTTTCTCCTTTTCGATCAGGAAAGCCTCGAACCCCTGCCTTGCAAGGTTCAACGCGGCGTTGAGTCCTCCGACCCCGCCGCCCACCACGAGGGCGGACTGTGTGATTCCGACCTTCCTGTCTTCGAGTTGCTTTAGGGTGGCGGCCCGCGCAACGGCCATCCTTATGAGGTCCTTGGCCTTCTCGGTCGCCTTGACCCGGTCGTTCATATGCACCCAGGAATCCTGGTTACGGATATTCGCCATTTCGAAGAGGTATTTGTTAAGCCCGATGTCGAGCAATGTCTCGCGGAAAAGCGCTTCGTGCGTCAGAGGCGTACATGCCGCGACCACCATGCGGTTGATGCCCTTCTCGACAATGATCTCTCCCATCCTCACCTGGGTGTCCTGGGAGCAGGTGAAGAGGTTGTCCTCGACATGGACCACGTTCGGGAGGGTCCTTGCATATTCCCTTACCGCGGGTACGTCGACTATGCCGCCGATATTGATGCCGCAATTGCACACAAAAACACCGATCTTCGGCGGCTCCGAACTTACGTCCCTCTGAGGCGGATATTCTCTCGTCCGGGTCTCGGTCCACCTGGATTCACCGAGAAGAGCGCTGCTGGCCGCGGCGGCGCCCGAGGCTTCCATGACCGACTGGGGAATGTCCTTGGGACCCTGAAGCGTTCCACAGACATAAACGCCCGGGCGGGTAGTCGAAACAGGCATAAAGCCGTCCGTCACCGCGAAATTGTGTTTGTTGAGTTCGATCCCGAGCCGGTTGGCAAGAGCGACTGTCTCCTCTCCAACTTCGAACCCCACCGACAGCACCACCATATCGAAGGCTTCGGTCCTCTGTGTACCATCCTCGTCGGAGTAACCGATCCCGAGATTCGCTTCGCCCCCGGGGTCTATCGTATGGACACGGGACCGGATGAACCTTACACCCAACTCCCTGGCCCGGTTGTAGTACTGCTCGAATTCCTTGCCATAGGTGCGCATGTCCATGTAGAAGACAGCACAATCCAGACCATGGCGGGAGTGTTCTTTCGCGATCACCGCCTCCTTGATGGCGTACATGCAACAAACAGCCGAACAATATGAGTTGTCGCAACCGTTGGTATTGCGCGAACCCACGCACTGAATCCATGCGATCTTTTTCGGCTCCTCCAGGTCATAGGGACGCATGAGGTGGCCCCGGTATGGACCCGACGCGCTCAAAATGCGCTCGAACTCCAGGCTGGTCACGACGTTCGGAAAGTTCGCATAATTAAGATTGTCAAAACGGGAGGGATCGAAAACGTCATTCCCTGGAGCGAGTATGACGCTGCCCACTTCCAACTCCGTGACGCGGGGCTGGTCATCGTAGTGGACCGCCCCGGCAAGACAGACCTTCTCGCACAACCCGCAGCCGATACATATGTCGCGGTCGATGGCAAATCCCCTGGGGATCGCCTGTGGATAGCGCATATAGATCGCTTCGCGGGAATCGAGTTTCTGATTGAACTCGTTCACGGCCGTGACGGGACAGACTGAACGGCACACACCGCACGCTGTACACGCCGCGAGGTCGATGTAACGAGCCCTGCCTTCGAGACTAGCATTGAAGTTGCCGGCCTCTCCTTCCAGCGCTCGGACCTCGGTGTTGCAAATAATGTCGATATTGATATGGCGGCCGACCTCCACCAGTTTCGGCGATATGATGCACATGGCACAGTCGTTCGTCGGAAACGTTTTGTCGAGCTGGGACATTATGCCGCCGATAGTCGGCGACTTATCCACCAGGTATACGTAATAACCGGAATTTGCCAGGTCCAGTGAGGCCTGCATTCCAGCGACCCCCGCCCCGACGACCAACACGGCCCCTTTTTTCTGGCCTGTCTTCAAATAAGACATATCCAATCCTTCTCTGAAACCCATGAGACATATTCCCAGCACCGCTCTTTAGAAGAGACAGTATGAGTTCAAATCAAAGCGAGACACTACTCTTCGTCTTTCCGCTCATCCCCCCGCGGAGCCCACCGAGCCTCGGCTTTCTCTTTCGGCTCGCATGCCCGCAAGTGGTCTACGACCTGTGCTGTTTCTTCATAGCCGTCGAGTTCTCCATGGATCGCCGACGATTCATGCCGGACTCTTTCCTTGAACAATCCGATAGCCTCGGGAAGATATTTCCTCACGGTAGCCGCACGGTCGATACCGCGCGACTGGCAATGCTCTTCGTAGGCGGGGTGATCCGGAGTAGGCTCCGGGATTTCGAACTGCGCCGCATATCCATAGGTCCCCGGATCAGTGACGAGTTCGATGATAGAGCGGTCCGCCCTCGGTATTGTCCCGATCCACCCCAGTCGCCGCATGCATTCGAATCTGGCCTGATCCGTGATGAAGAAGTAGGCGTTCATGAGAACCGTAAGCCTGTCAAGCTCCTGGGTCTCAAAATCATGGCCGTTCCCCAATTGATTTGATCTCATGATCAGATCGTACAAGGCATGCTTGCTCTCCGAACCTTCCTCGCAGAAGAACAAAATGACCTCATCCGGGAGATCCGCCCACCTCGTGTACTGATCAAAGTCGGTAATTGACTGGAAAAGACGCCTCCACTCCATGAAGCCCCTGTTGGCGGCATTTCTTCTCCTGCGAGATTCCATGCTAATGATCCGCGCCATCGTCCCCTCGATCTATCCCCGGTATGTGTTCCCTTAGGAATTGCAGGCCCTGCTGTTCCCATCAGCTTGCAACGGCCCCCGGCGCCTCACGGGCGGATACCTTTTCCGGCATCTTCCTCAAACCCGGCCCAAGCTTTCTGATGCGATCGGTAAAGTCTCTACAGCACTGGCTGAACTGCGGTCCCATGGCGGAGGAGTTGTAGTAGATCTCCACCCGTCCCGGATCCACGCCGATTCTCCCTATCAAATCCTTCACATAGGCCACTCGCTTTGTCGCCCTGTAATTGCCGATGAGGTAATGGCAGTCCCCCAGGAGACACCCGGAGATAAAAACGCCATCCGCTCCCTCCTCGAGAGCCTTGAGCAGATATATGATGTCCACCCGACCCGTGCAGGGTACCTTGACGATCTTCACATTCGTCGGGTACTGAAGCCGCATGGACCCCGCCAGATCCGCGGCGGCATACGAACACCACTGGCAGCAAAAACACAAGATGACCGGTTCGAACCTATCTTCCATGGTAAACAGCTTCCCTGTAAGTTGAGAGTCTCTTCGCAATATCCCAAGACCTGTCTTATACGGAGTTGCGTTCAAGATGAGTCTATCCCTAAATTGAAGATGCCGTTCAGAATTGACCCGCTCTACCCTTCGATACCTCAGGGCGAACGGGGGTATATCCTCTTGAACGCAAATTAGTATTAATCCTGACAACACGGGAGCCTGGCAAAAACAGCGTCGGTCGATCGGGACACACCCAGATGCCGCGCCACATTCATATCAAGTTGCGTTCAAGATGGTATCGAAGGTTGCTTTATAAAAGCGCGGGTAATCATTGCCCCGCTTCATTGAACTCGAAAAGCAACATCTTGAAGGCAAGCTCCTATCACGCGCGCACTCTTCGCCGAAGGAAAGGCAACGGACCGAACCGCCTCAAGGTTTCCACGGTCCAGCGGGCTCGCGGCCCGCAAAGCGCCCGGTACAGTTGTCCCCATCGTTTCCGGAGCAACGTCTGTGATCCGGGCCGGGAAAGGCCTTGAATGCGGATTTCAGGAAATTATCGGAAGGGAAGAACCCTTCGGCTTCAGCCTGTGTCTACCAGACACGGGTAGCGTTACTCGAGCTACCTCAGTCGTAGCCAAAGAGTCGATACATGGATGAACTTCCTCGCGGAGATAATATTCAATACAATTAAATAACTATCATCACTCATGCCTATGGGTCAAATAGGAATTATCGATGCATGTCGCCAACTTTATGAACAACCCCTATAGCGGGCCGGACGGTTCGCAGCCCTACTCCCAACGATCACGGCGGACCCTGTCTTCCCGGTAGCGGGCGGCGGGCGGCTTCTCCTCGGCGGGCCAACCGATGGATACCATGGCAAGGGGGATTATGTGATCCGGAATACCCAGAATTTTCCGGATACCTTCAATCCTGTCCTCCTTCGGGTAAAAGCCGAGCCAGACTGCCCCCAGACCAAGCGCGCGCGCCGCGATCAGGATGTTCTGCGTGGCCGCGGAACAATCCTGGACCCAGAATCCCGTGTACTTCTCGAGCGTCGGATCGCCGCAAACCAGAATGGCCAGGGGCGCCTGCCGCAGCATGCCCGAAAAAGGGTGAAAGCCCGGTACGGCATCGAGGATTTGCCGGTCGCGTATTACCACAAAATGCCAGGGCTGGGCATTGCCGGCGGAGGGAGCACTCATGGCCGCCTCGAGAATCTGCCGGAGGATATCTTCGGATACATTTTCCTTGCTGTAAGCCCGAATACTGCGCCTGCTCAAAATCGCCTGCAATGCTTCCATGACAACCCCTCATTCCAAAGGGCGGGTTCCAGCCACTCGCTCATCCTTCGATACCTTCCAGAAACAGCTTTTCCCTCTGCCCTCCCGGGTGCTCACCCGCGTTCACCTCCGGGTATCTGGAACAGACCGGGCATGGGCGCGCAATGCCGTATCTTATACGGAGTTGCGTTCAAGATGAGTCTATCCCGAAATTGAAGATGCCGTTCAGAATTGGCCCGTTCTACCCTTCGATACCAGGGCGAACGGGGGTATATCCTCTTGACCGCAAATGAGTATTACCACGCCTCGCCGGGCGAATGCGATGCTTTCCACGCCCGGCACGAACGGGAGCAAACCCCGGTTCGTATCAGGCCAGTGGGATCGTGGTCCGCTGCTGCAGCTTTATATGGTAACCCGCGTCTTTGAGCGCACCGGAGATCTCGGCTATATGCTTGAAATTGCGCGTCTCGATTTCGAGTTCCACGAGGCTCTGATATATCGACAGATCACCTCCGCCCCGGTTGTGGTAAATCTGAAGCACATTGGCCCGTGTTTGTGCGATGATGGAAAGAAGTGATGCAAGCGAACCGGGAAGATCGTCGAGGCATATACTGAACCGCATGATGCGGCCGTTTCGCAAAAGCCCCTTGCGAAGGACCCTGTCCAGGAGGGGGCTGTCCATATTCCCGCCGCTGATCACCAGGACCGCCTTCTGTCCGGGAAAAAGAGTGAAGGCGCCGCTCAGCAGGGCTGCCACGGCCACTGCCCCCGCCCCTTCGGCAAAGAGCTTTTTCCGTTCGATCAGCATCAAAACGGCCTCGGCTATCCTGTCCTCGTCCACCAGGACTACTTCGCCGACCTTGTCGCGAATGATCCGGAAGGCAATTTCACCGATCTGTTTGACCGCGATACCATCCGCGATCGACCTTTGCGCCTCCACCGAAAGCCGCTGTCCCGATTTCAGCGCCTCCGACGCCGAAGGGCACGCCGCGGCCTGCACTCCAATCATTCGAAGCTCGGGTCTGATCTCCCGCGCGGCCACGGCTATGCCGGAGATAAGCCCGCCTCCCCCGACCGGTGCGACAATCACGTCGGCATCGGGCAGGTCTTCCATTATTTCCAGGCCGACCGTGCCCTGCCCCGCGATAATTCCCGGATCGTCATAGGGGTGAATGAATGTCTTGCCGGACGCCTCCAATTCCCGCGCCCTGTTCAGGCAGTCCGCGATGTTTTGTCCCGCCAGGACAAGTTCACCGCCATAACCGCGGGTCGCTTCCTGTTTTGAAATCGATGACCACTCCGGCATGACGATAGTGGAGCGCAATCCGGCCCTGCTCGCGGCAAGCGCCACCCCCTGGGCGTGGTTTCCCGCTGAGGCTGCAACAACACCATCTTTGCCGATTCGGTTACCTTCGGAGAGGATCTTGTAAGTAGCGCCCCGGATCTTGAACGATCCGGTTTCCTGCAGATTTTCCAGCTTGAGATAAACCTCCGCGCCGGTCATCCTGCTGAAGGTGGGAGAATAGACCAGAGGAGTCCTGATCACCCGGCCCCGCAACAACGCCGCGGCTTTTCGAACATCTTCAAGGGAAAGCATGGCTGTGTATCCTGGTCGAGCAACGTTTCGACACTGCTCCGGAAGCAATGCCTCGAATGATGCGAATCGGTCCTATACCGGCTCTTTGGTCAGGATCAGGATGAAGTCCGATCCGTCGCTTTTCGCTTCATACCAGATATCGCCACCGTGTCGCCGGACGATTTCCCGAATGAGGTAGAGTCCCATGCCGAAACCGTCTTTCTTTTCCGCCCCGTCGTCTATCCTGGTGAATTTTGTGAACAACCGGTCCCTGAACTGTTCCGGAATGGGGTTGCCACTATTGTAGACATTCAGGCGATAGAAGGAACCATGGTCTTCGAAGCCGAAAGCTATGCGGCATCCCTTGCCGCCGTACTTTATGGCGTTTTTGAAAAGGTTCCGGAACACGGCCTTGAGCCAGACCATGTGAACGCCGACCGGGATGCACCCCGCGGGGATGGCTCCCAGGCGGTTATCGATGACGATCTGCCGACATTCAATCTCGTTTGAAACCTCATCGAGAACCGGGTCTATGATGTCCTGCCGAAGATCGATCGTCTTGGGTTCCGTGCGAAGCGTCCCCTCAAGCGAATGCGCTCTCCCCAGGCAGTCCTCCGCGATGCCGATCAGGTTGCGCACCCGGGCGAGCAATTCCTGCACCGTATTCCACACACTTTCGTCCATGCGCCCGAAAGAACCGCGCATCAGCAGTTTCAGGGTGGCGGCTATCGAAACCAGCGGCCCTCGGATATCGTGGGACATTATCATGAGCATATTGAGAATATCTTCATTAAGCTCGCGGATTCGGCGCTCGGACTCGCTAAGCTCCCTGTTTTGCTTCTCCGCCTCCAGATACGCTTCCTGTAGCCGCTTTATCTCGCTCACATCCCGCAAAACTCCCTCGCAGAGGACCGAATCCTCGTCGAACCAGATGCTTGCGGTGATTGCCGCGGTGAAGATGCTCCCGTCGCGCCGTTTCATCTCCACTTCAAAATCCTTGATAAAGCCCTCTGCCTCCAGTCGCCGCTGGAAATGCTTCCCATCATCGGGATTGCAGAACAGGATGCTCACCGAAGGAATTCGGAGCAATTCCTCCTTGCTCCCATACTGAAACAGGTCTACCCCCGACTGGTTGACATCGAGCATCTTCCCGACGCGACTGGTAATGAAGCGCATGTCGCCCGATGACTCAAAAAAGCGCCTGTATCTGGTTTCGTCACTGTCCAATGAAGTCAGAATGTGTGGTTGCTCGCCGGGTGAAGATTGAAAAATGGGGTCTTCGGGGACGGAAGGCTCTCCGCCTATTACGTTCGCCATTACTTATCTCCCTTTGCCTGCCGCGCGGCTGGTGGTGACAAGGCCTGGAAAGCATTTGCATCAAGAATTGCGTCTGGGGGGGGCTGTTCCCGGCCGGAGGACCGGTGCAAGCAGAACATTGAGGTCTAGTCAGTAGATGCCCTCTCCAGATCGTCATAGCATTCGGGTCCGTTTACCCCGGGCGTAAATCGTACCATGTCCTCGGCCCATGTGCCGTATCTAAGCGACTGAAGGATTCGAGTCGCTTTTTCCTCGACCTCGGGAATAATGAGAACCAGCGCTTTCAAAGATTTAAGTACTCGGAGCAACTGGCCTTTATGAGCAACCGGCAACTCGGGATATTCGACTAATCGGATCACCTCATCAATTTGAAAGAGATTACTGGAATTTATGTGAACATAAGCAAGCCTCGACCACTTTTCAACAATCTCGGCGGGAAGACCGTTTATGTTCCCGATAAGTCCCTGTTCCATCCCGGTACGGAGTGAATGCATCAAGCGGTCGAGAAGTGAGTGTACCTCCGCTCTGTCCCACAAGGACGTCCCGGCGAGAAGCCTCTCCCATTTCGGCCGGATTTTATTCCGGACCCACTCCTGCTCCTGGTAGGGGGAGAGGGAAAGCCTGGCCAATTCCGCTTGTTCCGTCAGCAAAGCATCGCTCAGAGTCCGGAGCCCCTCGCCCACTTTCAAATCGCAGCTTCTCATTGTGAGCATTTCGGTGAGCTTCGCCAGGATTGCGCTCTTCCACTCGAGCCCCGGGACGTGGGTTCGCAGCAGGTTCTCCCAACTCTCGCGCAGAATGGCAACCTGCGCATTTATCGCCGAGAATACGAACCCCAGCTTCATAAGCGTGTTTCTTAATTCATGCGCCAGAATTTCACAGCTCTGGAGCCTCTGGCGGGCAAAGTCCTTGCGCGCCCTGAAAAGCGTGTCTCGAAGAAAGAGGGACAGGAGTTCGGTCCCCAGGCTTCTTGAAAGCTCCTGGATTACGCGGGTCGAATTATCGTCCCGTCGAATCGTGCCCGGCGTGAAATGTATTTTGATTACGGCGGCGACAATGTAATCGGTATCCTGCCAGATCGGATTGCCGTAGCAGTCCAGCGGGTAGCGGAGCTTGCCCGTGGCGTTGCCGTACAGGCTCATCTTGTGAACCAGGACGGGCTCCATGTGGTAGTAGTCCTCCGGTTCACCGAGGAGCTGCTTGCGCACACTTCGGACGTCTTCCATGGGATCCTCGGCTGTCCAACTCCGCTGCCGCTCAACGCACCACCCCATTGCTTCAAGAGCACGCCCCGGCTGATCGCGATACTGGGTCCACTTTTTGCCGGGAGCATTGTAGTCAGAGGAAGACGGCAACCCCCACTCCACCTCCGCATCAGCTTTCCTGGTACCAGATGTAATCCGGACAGCCGTCAGGTCCGGCATCAGACCTATTCTGTAAATGGTTCCCTTGGTGGCATTGCTCAAGCATGCCAGGATCGTTTTGATCATCGTCCTGCATGTGGACTCGAGCAGTTCATTGATACTGTCCATTCCGTTCTCCGACCGGCCACAGGACTCAGCGGATCAACACGGACCATGGTCCCAGGTCACAAATATCGCTATCCATTTTCGGACTAACTACGGATACTAATTGACTAAAGCATTCTTATCAACAATATCGTGATCCGTGCGATTTCCCGTTACATAAATTTCCGGGTCCAAACCAATTGACAGTGTCGATAAAAATGCTATTCTTTAGTTCAATCAGCGGGTTACAGTTAATTCACCCAACAGATGCCAATAATAGGAGAATGGGGGCTGCGTCTTGAAACCACTTCTCATCGCCACAAATCTACGGCGCGCAAGCTCTGTTAAGGAGATATTCAATATTGAATCTTTCTCGCTGACGCGGGGGGAGACAGTGGCGCTTGTCGGACCGAACGGCGCCGGGAAAACAACATTTCTTCAGACGCTCGCCCTTCTTCAACCAGCCACTTCAGGGACCATCGAACTGGATGGGACCGTCGCCAATTCGCACAACCTGCTCGCACTGAGGCGGCGCATGGCGGTCGTTTTTCAGGACCCCTTTCTGCTCGATATGTCTGTTGCCACAAATGTATCGCTGGCCCTGAGAATGAGGAAAGTACCCGGGAAAGAAGCGTTGGCCCGTACGTCCAGGTGGCTGGAAATCTTTGGGATTGCGCATTTAAAGAAACAGCAGGCGCGGTCCCTTTCCGGAGGCGAAGCCCAGCGCGCGAGTCTCGCGCGGGCCTTCGCGCTTGAACCGGACATTCTCTTTCTCGACGAACCCTTCGCCGCTCTCGATTACCCCAGCCGCAATACTCTGTTGAATGAATTGGGCGACATCCTGAAGAAGATGCAGATCACCACCCTTTTCGTTACGCACGACTATACGGAAATCCCTTTTCTGGCGGAAAAAACCGCGGTGATGTACGAAGGACGCATCAGTAAGCTTGGTTCAAACCAGGAGATTTTCGGAAAAGATTTTCTGGAGAGGAACAGTTGGATTCCGTGGGCCAATTGATTCTTCCCGGTTACCCGGCCAGCCAGTGAGAACCGCCAGGCTAAATGTGCCCGATAACTCTTTCCAGTAACACGCTCAGCCTCTCTCCGGCACTGTTTGCGGTCGCGATCACATCCTCTATGGTAGCGGGTTTGTAGCAATCGGGCAGGTTCACGTTCGTTATGACCGATACGCCCAGGACCTCCATGCCGGCATGCACGGCCGTTATAACCTCCATCACCATGGACATTCCGACCGCATCCGCCCCGATCATTTTCAGGAAGCGGGTCTCAGCGGCGGTCTCGAGACTTGGCCCGAGAACACCCGCATACACCCCGCGCCTCAATGCGATACTTCCGCTCAGGGCTTTTTCCTCCGCCAACCGGATAAGCCGTCGGCTATATGGTTCCGTCATATCCGGAAACCGCAGCCCCCACTCATCCACGTTGGGCCCGACCAGCGGATTGCGGCCCGTCAGATTGATATGGTCCGTCACCAGCATGAGGTCGCCGGCCTGGAAATTGGGATTGAGCCCTCCGGCGGCATTGGACAGCACCAGGACTTTCACGCCGAGCGCGCGAAGCACCCTGATCGGAAAGGACACCTCGATGGGCGAGTAGCCCTCGTAGAGATGAAAGCGGCCCTGCATGACGATTACCGGTCTTCCGGCCCATCGTCCGAATACCAGGTTGCCGGCATGGCTTTCGACAGTGCTCACGGGATAGTTCGGAATGGCGGAATAGGCCAGCGGCACCGGCTTTTGCATTGCGTCCACTATCCCCCCCAGCCCGGTACCCAATATCAACCCGACCTCGGGAACACTGTCCAGGTGTGGAGCAATAAATGAGGCCGCTTCCAAGACTTTATCCCTGGTATTCTCCATTTCCCGTTCCTTTCCGCTGATACCGCGACCCGAAAGCAATACAAAGCCGCGTTCACAAGACTACCGTACCGGCACCCGCCCTTCGCTCTTTTGGCAATTCCCCTCGGGGTTGTGTATAATAAAAGGGGAAAGAAAGACAGCCGAAGACGAAAACCTCGATCGGGCGCCGCGCCCCGCATATGAATGTCCAGCCCGGACGTTTCTCCTCGGGGATATCGACAGGTACGACAATTGACATAAGGCCGGCCTTTTGTAAAGATCCTCAGTGGAATAAACCTCTAAAGGAATATCGGAAATCCGATTCGAAGTAAATCTATGCCCCGACCCGCACGCCATGGAATAAGCCCCGAAGCCCCGGACCTTCTTTCGACCCTGGTCCCCTCCTACCCGGCGGAGTTGCCGATAACCGACTGGCGAGACCGGATCATCTCCGCTATTCGTGAAAACCAGGTTGTGGTAATCACCGGGGAAACCGGATCGGGCAAGAGCACCCAGATACCAAAGCTTTGCATCGAGGCGGGCCGGGGACGGAACGGCCTCATCGGTATCACGCAGCCGCGCAGGATCGCCGCGATTACCCTGGCCGCGCGGGTAACCGAAGAACTCGGCGTGGATGGGCCAAGGCTGGTCGGCCACAAGATTCGATTCCAGGACAGGACCGCCCGCACCACCCGCATCAAGTTCATGACGGACGGGATTCTGCTGGCGGAGGCTCAAAAGGACAGGCTTTTTCGCGCATACGATACAATCATTGTCGACGAGGCGCACGAGCGATCGCTGAACATCGATTTTCTCCTCGGCATCCTTGCTCGCACCCTTTCGGTAAGGCCCGAGTTGAAAGTGATAATCACCTCGGCCACGATAGACCCCGAGAAATTTTCCAGATCGTTCGGAGATGCCCCCACTATCGAGGTTTCCGGCCGGACCTACCCGGTAGAGGTCCTTTACCGCCCTATCGAAAACGCCGAAGACGAGGAGACGGAGGATGTCACATGCGTGGATCAGGCGGTGTCGGCGGTCGACCTGCTGAAATCCGGCACGGGGAAACGAGGCGACATACTGATCTTCATGCCCACGGAGACAGACATCCGGGAAACCGTCCAGCGGCTGGAAGAGAAGCGCTATCTCAACACCGACGTACTCCCGCTTTTCGGCAGAATGGCCGCGGGCGACCAGCAAAGGGTCTTCGCCCTGACTTCCCAGGACAGGATAGTAGTGGCCACCAACGTCGCGGAAACATCGATAACCATCCCCCGGATAAAGTACGTGGTCGACACCGGACTTGCCAGGGTCGCGAACTACAATGCGCGGTCCAAGACCCGAAGCCTGCCCGTCGTCCCGATCTCCCAGGCTTCGGCGGACCAGAGGAAAGGAAGATGCGGGCGCGTGGCGGCCGGCATCTGCATCAGGCTCTTCTCGGAGGAAGACTACCTGGGGAGGCCCTTGTACACTCCTCCCGAGATTCTGAGATCGAACCTTGCCGAAGTCATTCTGAGAATGCTCTCGCTCCGGCTTGGCAAGATCCAGGATTTCCCGTTCCTGGACCCACCCTCCCCCGCCGCGATTAAGGACGGTTTTGCCGTGCTGCGGGAGTTGGGTGCGGTGGATGAGCACCACAGGCTTACCGCGATCGGGAAAACCATGGCAAGGCTTCCGCTGGACCCGCGAATCTCCCGAATGCTTCTCGAGGCTCGGCGAGAGAATGCCTTGGGAGAACTCACCATATTGGCCGCCGCGCTGAGCAGCCAGGACCCCAGGGAACGCCCCCTTGATCAGGAGGCGCAGGCGGACAGGGCTCATGCGGTCTTTAAAGACCAGAGATCGGATTTTGTCTCATTGCTGAGGATATGGCATGCCTGTTGGCGGGCGGACCCCGCGAGTTCCCGAAACGGGCACACTCTCTGCCCGCCGGTGGCAAACGAGGACTCCACCCGGGAAAAAGGGGTTAGGGCAGGCGTTCCCGCGTCGGCGGAGGAAACCGCCGCTTCCCTGAATGGACCCGCCGCGGACCAATCGGCTCCCCTCCCCCCGTGCGGCGCAAGCCTGTCTCCTTTCGAAACCGGTTCAACCGGGACGAACGGCGCCAATGGCGGCAACGGACGAAAACAAATACGCAAAAGCCTGACACAGGTACGAAAGTTCTGCCGGGACCACTTTCTTTCCTTCCGTCGCATGCGTGAGTGGCGTGACATCCATGAAGAGTTGGACTCGATCCTGGGCGAACTGGGCGATTTTGTCGAAAACACATCCCCCGCGAGCTACGAAGCAATCCACCGGTCCATTCTGAGCGGTTACCTCAGCCAGGCAGCGTTGCGCAAGGAGAAGAACATCTACAACGCGGCCAGAAACAGGCAGGCCATGATTTTCCCGGGATCGGGCCTTTTTAACCGCGGCGGACAGTGGATCGTCTCCTCCGAACTGGTACAGACCTCGCGCCTGTTCGCCCGCACGGCGGCGAATATCGAACCCGAATGGCTGGAGGAACTGGGCAGGCATCTTTGCAAATACAGTTGGTCCGAACCTCATTGGGAGAAAAAACGCGGCCAGGTCGTGGCGTTTGAAAAAGCGACCATTTACGGGCTCACCATCGCGGACAGGAGGAAAGTAGACTACGGGCGGATAAACCCCGCGGAGGCCCGCGATATCTTCATCCGCTCAGCGCTTGTGGAGGGAGAACTCGCCGGAAATCATGGTTTCCTCGATCACAACAGGGAACTCGTTTCCAGGATCGAGGAACTGGAAAGCAGGGCAAGGCGCAAGGACCTGCTGGTAGATGAGGATACCCTTTTCAGGTTCTACGACGAACGCATCGGGCAGTTCCGTGACAGCCGTTCCCTTGACCGGTTCATCCGGGATAAGGGAGGGGACGATTTCCTGAAAATGACCGAGAAGGACTTGCTCAAGACTGAACCTGATTTCAACGAGCTTGAACAGTTTCCCGACACCTTCGCTGTCGACGGGCTCCAATTGCCCCTCACCTACAGGTTCCAACCCGGCGAAGAAACCGATGGCGTCACGGTAACCGTGCCGGTTCACGCGCTGTCTTCTCTGGAGCCCGCCGCTTTCGAGTGGTTGGTGCCCGGCATGCTTGCCGAAAAGATTCTCATCCTCATGAAAGGACTCCCCAAAGGCGTTCGCAAGAACTTCGTCCCTGTCAACGATGCGGCACGCAGGATCTGGCAAAGCCTGCCCTTCGGCGGGGGCGAGTTTTACAGCGAACTCGGTCGAAAGATATTCGAGCTTACAGGCATCCGGGTAAGTTCGGATCAGTGGAATATCGACGAATTGCCCGGACACCTCAGGATGCGTTTTGAAGTGATCGGTCCCGAGGGAAATATCCTTGGCGCGGGGCGGGAATTGAACGACCTCAGACCGCGCACGATGACCCGCCACGACGACAGTCTTTGGCGGGAAGCCCGAGAGAAGTGGGAGCGTGAAAACCTCTCCCATGGGGATTTTCGCGAACTGCCGGAGAGTGTCGAGATAGGAGCGGATGCGCTTGGACTGTCACGCAGGGCATGGCCGGGCCTCGCCGAAGAAGGCGAATCGGTTTCGATCAGACTCTTCAACGACCCGCAAAGGGCGCGGGAATCCACCCGGATCGGACTCATGCGCCTCTACAGCCAGGTTTTCGGACCGGAACTCAAACAATTCAGAAAGGATTGGGTCTTCCCGGAACAATTTGCCGCTAAAGTCTTTTTCATGGGAACCCCCCGGGAAGCTTCCGCCACTCTCTATGATTATATTCTGCGCGATATTTTTGAACTGCATCTACCGCAGCCACCTGACAGGTCCAGGTTCCTGAGCATTGTGGAAAGGCTGAGAGGCCACATTGGAACTCTCGGCGGGCGGATCTTCGCGGAAGTAATGGAAGTGGTGGCTGAACGGCACGAGACGTGCGCCGTTATCGACCGTTACCGTCGCATGGCGCGTGGAAACGGAGCTGTTCTGGAGCGTCTGTCCGCGATTGCCGAGGAGACAGCGTTCCTCGTGCCCCCTGATTTTTTGAAACACGGCGGCGAGCGGCGGCTTCGCCTGTTGACACGGTTCCTGAAAGCGCTCAGGATACGTGCCGAACGGGCCTATGTATCCCCGGAAAAGGACTATTCGAAGGAACAGCAGATCGCACCGATTCTGGCGCGCTTCCGGGAAGTCGAAAGCGTGACGCTCGCCCGGCCCGCCGAAGAGGCGGGCGCCTTTCAAGAGGAAGTAAGCCGAATGATAGAGGAGTTCAAGATCAGCCTTTTTGCCCCGGAGATCAAAACCCTCTTTCCGATTTCGGCAAAGCGCATTGAAAAGAAAATTCAGGAATGGTCAACGTGGAAAGCCGCCCAGCCGCCGATTTGAGCCTGCTGGAGAACCCCGACGCCCTGCTCGGGCATCTGGCGAGGGTCTTGTCCGCCCACTGCGGAGTGGAGAGCCTTTTCCGCAACGAAGAATGCAACAGGAACGTACGAACGTCCAGCGTCCTGCTGCTGCTCGGCCAGAGGGTCCTCGAACCCGGAGGAGCACCCGAGACCTGCATCATCCTGAACAAGCGATCCGGGGCGGTAAAGCAATCCGGAGACTTATGCTGTCCGGGCGGCGCGGTCGAGCCGCGATCCGATCCCTGGTTTGCCAGGCTCCTGTCCCTTCCGGGTTCCACTCTGTCAAGGTGGCCGTGCTGGAGTACTCTTCGGCGTGGACAGCCGTTGGAAGCGGAGTTTCTGTCGCTTCTTCTCGCGGCCGGCTTCCGCGAAAGCTGGGAGGAAATGCGGCTCAACCCTTTCGGTCTGCGCTTTCTGGGTCCGCTTCCTTCCCAATGCCTCGTTTTGTTTCGCCGCGTCGTCCACCCCATGGTAGTGTGGGTGTCACGGCAAAAGAAGTTCTCGTTGAGCTGGGAGGTGGAGCGGATAGTTGAGATCCCATTGCGGGCGCTTCTGAATCCGTTTAATTATGGCATGCACCGGCTCTACATTCCGCCCGGGCTGGAATGGAGGTTTCAGGGCAAGAGGGCTGATTTTCCCTGTTTTCTCTATACACATGAAGGCCGCGCCGATCTATTATGGGGTGTTACCTTCCGAATAGTCACACTGCTGATGGAACTGGCATTCGGGTTCATTCCCCCCGATCCCGCGAGGCTTCCGCTCGTGCCGACCAGCCTGCGCGAGGAGTATGTGAACGGAAGGACCAACAACGAGTTGAGGCGGAATGAGGTAAGAAGCTCGGCTGCAGCGCACTGACATACGGAAAGGACTCACCCTCGGGGGTTGATAATGACAAAACCAGGCGACGTAGTACTCGTTTACATGGATAACTCCCCTTCCTTCTTTGCCAGGGTTGAACTGATAACCCCTGACATAAAGCCGGAGTGGTACCAGATAAAGCTTTTGGTGCTCCAGATTCCGCTCCTGGCGGTAACATGGATACTAAAGGAAGATTATTATAACGGCGAGGAATTCACGATGGGAGGACACCCCATGCGCATAGAGCAGGTGGACACCCCGTCCGATGAACAACTCGTCGAGGGCGCCGACAAGAAACCCCTGGAAAAGAAGGAGCTTCCCAAACCCGCACTGGTCGAAAACAAAAAAGAGGGAAAGGTTATCTCTATATTCGATCGGCGCAAGAAAGACCACGAGCCTTCGTGAGCGGCGAAGGCCGTGATCGTGGCGCCGCGGCGAAGACTCAACCCGTTTTCCTGGAGTTCCCACCCCGATGAACCTGCAAATTCTTTTCTGCGCCTCCGAAGTCTCTCCCTTCGCGAAGACCGGCGGACTGGCGGATGTCACCGGCGCCCTGCCCGCATCCCTCCGGAAGCTTGGCTGCGATGTACGGATCTTCATGCCACTCTACAGGTGCGTTCGCGACAAGGTGAGTTCCCTGGAACTACTCGTAGACGACCTGGTGATTCCGGTCGGTATCCATGACTATCATGTTCATATCTGGGAAAGCAGGACGGAGACAGATATCCCGATATATTTTCTTGAAAAGGACGAGCTTTACGACCGTTCATTTATCTACGGCAGTCCCGTGAGGGGAGACTACGAGGACAATGCGGAAAGGTTCATCGCGTTCAGCCAGGCAACCCAGCGGCTCTGCGCCGCCCTTGGCTGGAACCCGTCGATCTTCCACCTCCACGATTGGCAAACGGGGCTTATCGCACCCTACTTTCAGTACATCTGGCGCTACAACCCGAGTTTGGTCCGTTCGGGAACCGTTTTCACAATTCACAACATAGCCTACCAGGGCCTTTTCCCAAGCGCTTTTTTCGGGCTGACCCAACTCCCGCCCACGACCTTTACCCTGCAGGGATTCGAATTCTGGGGACAGGTCAGTTTTCTCAAGGCGGGACTGGTCTACAGCGATTTCCTCACGACAGTCAGTCCCAGCTACAGCCGGGAGATCCAGACGGAGGCTTTCGGCTACGGTCTGGAGGGGTTGCTGCGCGAGCGCCGTGACAGCCTTGCCGGAATATTGAACGGGATCGATACCCGTGAGTGGGACCCGGCAACCGATCCGATGATTCCCGCCAATTTCAGCGCCGCCGATCTTTCGGGAAAAAAGAGATGCAAGGAGGCCCTATTCCACTACCTGGGCTTCCCCGAAGAGCACCGAGGCCGTCCGCTCATCGGAATGATCAGCCGGCTCGCGACCCAGAAGGGCTTTGACCTTCTTGAGCGGATTCTCTCCGACCTGATGAGCCTGCCGGTGAACATGGTCATCCTTGGAACAGGTGACGCCCCTATCGAAGCAAACCTGAAAGAGATGCAGGACCGTTTTCCGGGGCGGCTCAAACTGCTGTCGCAATTCGACGAGGCAATGGCCCACTTCATCGAAGCCGGGGCCGATATTTTCCTCATGCCATCCCGCTATGAACCCTGCGGGCTGAACCAGATGTACAGTTTGCGCTATGGAACCATTCCCGTGGTCCATGCAACCGGCGGGCTCGAGGACTCGGTCGTGGACGTGGTAAAAGCACCCGTTTCCGGGACCGGTTTCAAGTTCTACGAATACGAGCCGGAAGCGTTTTTCGAAGCGGTAAGGACCGCCCTCGAAATGTTCGAACGCGAGGATACGTGGCGGGGGCTCATTCAAAAGGCCATGGCTCAGGATTTTTCATGGGACCGATCGGCGCGTGAGTACATCGCCATATACGAAAGCGTGCTGGAGAAGAAGCGGAAGAGCCCGGTCAGGAAGCCGGGAGCGGGAGCGGGCTATTTCAGGTAAGTCTCGCAAATAGAAGTCCATGCGGGAATAAGCGCCCTTCGCAAGACAAACCCTTCCTCCGGAAATGCCCCCCGTTTCGGACCGAGCCAGGCAGATCCCGCATTCGCACGATCAGGGCGAGGATAAAGACACCACGCAACGGCAGGTATGCGCGGTTTGGTGTTGAATAATACCTTATGCGCGGACTCGCATCAGACCAGTTCGATCATCCCCTCGCTCGGCCCCGCGACCTCGCCGACAATAGCCGCATCGACAATCCCCGCGTCCCGAAGCTCTTCGAGGGCTATTTTTGCCAAATCAGGAGCAAGGGAGACGAAGAGGCCCCCCGACGTCTGTGCGTCGGCCAGTATGTCAAGCATGACCGGGTCAACGGCCTCGCCGCCCCTCACTTTTCCCGCGCAGAAGTTCCTGTTTGCAAAGCTTCCCCCCGGCATCATACCGAGTGAAACATAATCGATGGTTTCAGGAAGCACCGGCACACTTCGCACATCCAGCCGCAGAGTCACCTTGCTTCCAACCGCCATTTCGAGTCCGTGCCCCAAAAGACCGAACCCCGTGATATCCGTGCACCCGTGAACGGGATAGCGCATCAGAACTTCGGCCGCCTTCTTGTTCAACTCGGCCATCAGATTGGTGCCTCGTCGCATGGCCTGCTCCGAGGCGAGTCCGGCTTTTATGGCGGTGGCAAGAATTCCTGTCCCTATCGGTTTTGTCAGAATAAGGCTGTCGCCCGGCAACGCCCCGGAATTCAGCCAGATCCTGGAGGGATGCGCGACCCCCGTAACCGAGAGGCCGTATTTGAGTTCAACGTCGTCGATGCTGTGCCCGCCCGCAAGCGCGGCCCGGGCCTCGTGAACTTTCTCGATCCCGCCCGCCAGAATTGCCCGCAGGACGTCCTTTTCCATCTTTGTAATAGGAAAACAGGCGATATTCATGGCCGTGATCGGCCGGCCGCCCATTGCATAGACGTCGCTCAGAGCGTTTGCAGCCGCGATGCGCCCGAAATCATAGGGGTCATCCACTATGGGAGTGAAGAAATCAACCGTCTGAATGAGTGCCAGGTCATCGGAGATCCGGTAAACACCGGCGTCTTCCGACAGCTCACGCCCGGCAATCAGGTTGGGATCGGTTTCCGCTGGAAGCCCCAAAAGAAGTTCAGCCAGGTCCCCTGGACTGATCTTCGCCGCTCAACCGGCGGCCCGCGCCTGCTTTGAAAGTACGATCGGGATCTTTTCCATTCCTCTTTTCTTCCGTGCAACACTTACCGCTCATGCCGGGCAAAGCGTCGAAAGCGAAGCGGCCGGGTATTCGCTTTTCCATGCCCGGAGCGAATGGCCGCTATCCACGTGCGAGATCATCGACAATCACGCAATCACTCTGCCTCCATACACCAGAAAACAATTCGTCCCCATAAAAAAATTAACTTGTTTCCCACAAAAATAAAGAGGCGCACCGGAGCGCCTCTTCATAAACCTGCTTTATATCTTTTCCAACCGCCCTAAATCTCGATCATACTCTCCTGGAGCAGTTCGATATCGGCTATCTCCTCTTCGAGATAGGCCTTCAACTTCTTCTTCAACCGGCTCTCAATCTGCCGGACGCGCTCCCGGCTGATTCCGAACTTGTCCCCAATTTCCTGAAGGGTCATCGGGTCCTCGGTAAGAAGCCGTTTGTCGAAAATGACAGCCTCTTTGCCCTTGAGCTGTTCCCGAAAGAGCATGAGCTTATCGTGCAGTATCGCCTTGGCTTCCTGATCGGCAATCTGGTCATCAACAGGCAGGTCGTCCGAGGGCAGGAAGGATTTATGCGTGTCCTCCGAGTCCTCCTTAAGAGGGCTGTCGAGCGAGATTTCCCAACTGTTCAGCCTCTGGTCCATTTCGATGATCTCCGATTCCTTTACATCGAGCCGGTGGCTGAGAAGCTTCGGAGAGGCCTCGATTCCCTGTGCTTCCAGACGCTCTTTTTCCTTGCGCAGATTGAAGAACAGTTTCCGCTGGGCCTGGGTGGTTCCTATCTTCACCAACTTCCAGTTGTCCATGATGAACTTGATGATATAGGCTTTGATCCAGAATGATGCGTAATATGAGAATTTGTATCCCCTGTAGGGATCGAATTTCTTCACCGCCTGCATGAGCCCCACATTACCTTCCTGTATAAGGTCCATGAGGTTCTGCATCCAGTAGCGTTGAAAATCCATGGCAATCTTTACGACCAGGCGCAAATTGGCCGTGATCAACTTATAGGCGGAGTCGACATCGCCCTTTTCCCGATACCGGATCGCCAGGTCCATTTCATCTTCTCTGCTGAGGAGCGGATACCTTTTGATTTCATCAAGGTACAGGCGAAAAGGATCGAACGAAACCGGCTGATGCCGATCGGATTGCGCGACGCTCTCCGGTTTGGCTTTTTCAGCTTCACCGCCTTCGACGGTGGACTCCTTCGCGGCACTGGAAACCTTTTTTAATTTCGAATTTTTGAGCATGAGTTAAGTCCCATGGTTAACAGATTGGCGTGCCCATCCGCGTAAAATCCGGGAATGGGGTGGGTCTGAAACCTGACTTTAGCATATTAGTACACGAATAGGCGCAAAACAAGGCACAAAACAGAAGACGATTTCTTCGCGCGGGCGCTTGCTTTCCAAACATCTTTCAATTATAAGGGTGATCTGAATAAATGAGAAGGGACAACACGCCGTATAAACAAATTATGAAGCCCCGCGCACCGGAACATATTGCAGCAATCATTCCTTATCCGCCAGGCAAGCCCATTGAAGAGCTTGAGCGTGAATACGGTATTAGTGGTTCCATCAAGCTGGCGAGCAACGAAAACCCCCTGGGCCCCTCCCCCAAAGCCCTCGCGGCCATTCAGGCAGAAATGGGCAAGCTGAACCGCTATCCCGACGGGAGCGGGTTCTACCTGCGCAAAAAACTCTGCGAAAAGTTTTGTCTGCCTTTCGATGGAATTCTGCTCGGAAATGGCTCAAACGAAATCATAGAACTGGTAATCCGCGCCTTTCTTACGCCGGGCGACGAAGTGCTGATGCCCGCGCCTTCTTTTCTGCTCTACAAACTCGTGGTCCAGTGGATGGGCGGAAAACCCGTTCCCATACCCCTGGACAACCTGAACATCGACCTGCGGGCCATGGCAGGGGCGGTAACCGCGCGCACCAAGATCATCTTTCTCACCAATCCGAATAATCCTACCGGAACCGTATTCGGAAAGGACGAATTTGAGTCCTTCCGATCCAGCATCCCCCCGGAAACGATTATTGTCCTCGACGAAGCATATATTGAGTTCAACAGGGATCCTCGCACGCCATCGGGCTCTGACTACGTCGGCGCCGAAGGTCCTGCCGTCATCGTTTTGAAAACCTTCTCGAAAGCTTATGGCCTTGCCGGTCTTCGAATCGGCTACGGGATCATGGACCCGGAAATCGCCGCCTTTCTGAACCGCGTGCGGCAGCCGTTCAACACGGGATCACTCTCCCAGGCCGCGGCACTCGCCGCGCTGGATGACGAGGAGTTTCTCGTCCGGACCCGCGAAGTTATCTGGAGCGGCATGGAATACCTCTACCGCGAGATGGAGAAGATGGGCCTGAACTATGTTCCGTCCCAGGCCAATTTCTTCCTCATTGAAATGCCGTGCGAGGCAAAGCGCGTCTTCGAGGCGATGCTGCGACAGGGTGTGATTATCCGGTCGATGGCATCTTATGGCATGGACAGGTTCATCCGCATAAATGCCGGACTTCCGGAAGAAAACGAACGCTTTGTCGGGACCTTGAAACGGGTGCTTTCACAGGACAGCGATTAACCAGCCATGATTATTGCCATAGACGGACCCGCGGGCGCAGGGAAGAGTACTGTATGCAGGATCCTGGCTCAACGGCTCCGTTTCCTTTACCTTGACACGGGAGCCATGTACCGGGCGCTTGCATGGGCGCTTCTCGGCGAAAAACGCGACCAAACCGAAAGTGAGGTTGCGGCGCGGTTGCCCCTGATCCCGCTCCAGTTCTCCATACGTGAGGCCAGGCTGGAGATCCGTGTGAACGGACGCGCACTTGACGAGGAGATTCGCAACCCCGAGATCTCGGATGAGGCTTCCCGGATTTCCCGTATGGAACCGGTCAGGAGCTTTCTTCTGTCGTGGCAGAGAAAGCTCGCCGAGCAGGGAGATATCGTCGCGGAAGGACGCGACACAGCGACGGTCGTCTTTCCGGCAGCCGAGCTGAAAGTGTTTCTCACCGCCGATTTGTCCGCTCGCATCAACAGGCGTCTTGCCGAGTATACTCAAAAGGGGATGAACATAACCCACGAAGAGATGGAAAAGCAGATTCGCGAGCGGGACGAGGCCGATGCGGGCAGAAAACTCGCGCCCATGAAAGCCGCGCGGGGGTCCCTTATTTTGGATACCTCGCGTCTGAATATTTCGGAAGTGGTCGAACGACTGGTCGAGGAAGCGCGGAAAGTGGAAATTTGTACAAGGGATTCGAGCGCCGTGAATGCCTCAAGCGATCGCAACCGCGGTTAACCTGAATCGGAAATCGTATAGACTCAACTCAGCTCTTGAGTCGGGTGGCTGCTCGTGCAAAATATAACGCACTTTGAGATTGCAAATTTTCATGAAATTTGGTAGAGTTCAGCGTTTGAAATGGCGAAGAGCCAAAAATTAGGTAAGGGGGCAACGTAGAATCAATGACCGTTAAAGATGAACTCGAAAAACAACCTTTCTCCGAAATGGAAGCCGGTGTGGCGACGGATGATCACGATTCCGACGAAGACATGGATTCCATGCACGACCTTTATGAACAAAGTTTCCGCAATATCCAGGAAGGCGAGGTAATTCGCGGCCGCATAGTCCAGGTCAGCGATGACTTCGTCATGGTGGACATCGGATACAAGTCAGAAGGCCAAATCTCCATTCACGAATTCAAGGACGAAAAGGGCACGGTGCAGGCCAGCGTCGGGGATGAAATCGACGTCCTGCTCGAGTTCCATGACGACGATGACGGCACCATCCATCTGTCGAAAGAAAAGGCCGCCAAGATCAAGGTCTGGGACGACATCAGCCGCATCTACGGCGAGGATGGAACGATCGAGGGCAAAATCGTCGCCAAGGTCAAAGGCGGACTGGCCGTGGACATTGGTGTCCAGGCTTTCCTCCCCGGATCGCAGGTCGACCTGCGGCCCGTCCGCAATCTGGAGTCCCTCATAGGGCACACCTTCCCATTCAAAGTTCTCAAATACAATAAGAAAAGAAGAAACGTCGTTCTCTCGCGCCGAGCGCTGCTTGAAAAAGAGCGTGAACAGATGAAATCCCATACGCTGGCCACCCTGGAAGACAGCAAGGTCGTGGACGGTGTGGTGAAAAACATCACCGATTATGGCGTATTCGTGGATCTGGGCGGAATCGACGGTTTGCTGCATATTACGGATATGAGTTGGGGCAGGGTCGGGCATCCTTCGGAACTGTTCCAGATCGGCGACCGTATAAAGGTCAAGGTGCTGAGCTTCGACCGCGATAACGAAAGAGTATCGCTGGGGCTCAAGCAGCTTGTGGACGACCCCTGGACACGCGCCGAATCCCGGTACCCGGTCGGCACGAAAGTCAAGGGCAAGGTTGTCAGCCTGACCGACTACGGTGCGTTCGTCGAAATCGAAGAGGGCGTGGAAGGACTCATCCATGTGTCCGAAATGTCCTGGACCAAAAAGATTCGCCATCCCTCCAAGCTCCTCTCGGTGGGGGACGAAGTCGAAGCCGTGGTGCTGAGCATCAATCCCGAAAGCAAGCGGATCTCGCTCGGCATGAAACAGCTCGAATCCAATCCCTGGGACATCATCGCCCAGAAGTACCCCGTCGGCACCACCATTGCCGGAAAAATCAAGAACATAACCGATTTCGGTATTTTTATCGGGATCGACGAGGGAATCGACGGTCTGGTTCACATCTCGGATATTTCCTGGACCAAGCGCGTGAAGCATCCCTCTGAAATTTTCCGCAAGAACCAGGAAGTCCAGGCCATTGTTCTGAACATCGATAAGGACAACGAGCGGTTCTCGCTGGGGATCAAGCAGCTTGAGTCCGATCCCTGGGAAAGCATTCCGCAGCGTTACCCATTGGGTAGCGTCGTGGCCGGTCCGATTACCAATGTTACTGATTTTGGTCTCTTCGTGGAGTTGGAAGAGGGGATCGAGGGTCTGGTCCACGTCTCCGAAATCAGCAAGGAAAAGATCAAATCGCCTATCGGGTCCTACAAGCCCGGTGACAAGATCACGGCAAAAGTGATCAACATATCTCCAAAGGAAAGAAAAATCGGCCTGTCGGTTAAGAAGGTCGAGGAGCAGGACGAGCGTTCAAATTACGATGAGTATATGAACACCGGCAAAGCCGCCACGTCCAACCTTGGAGAACTGCTTAAGGAAGAACTGGAAGCGCGTGCGAACAGCACGATCACGAACGACAACAAGTAAGATCCGCATCTGCTTCCTGTTACCCGCGAATTAGACTACACCCGGTCCAAGCATTGTGCCTGAAGCCGGGTGTTTTTTTATAAGCGGCCAAATGGAGTCCTATCCCCATGAAAGCTAGCGGATGTCTTGTCGCATTTCTGATCCTGGTTTTAATTGGCGGAGTTGTGGTCTATCTTATGTCCGATTACGAGTTTTCGGTTAAAAACAATCGGATCGGAGTCGTCGAAGTCAAGGGGACCATTACCAGCTCTCAGGAACTTGTTAAACAAATCAAGGAATTCAGAAAGGATGCCTCCGTCAGGGCGATCCTGGTGCGCGTCGATTCTCCGGGAGGAGCGATCGGCCCCTCACAGGAGATCTATACCGAAATCAAGCGCACAATCCAGACCAAGCCCGTCGTTGCTTCGATGGGGGGAGTCGCGGCATCCGGAGGCTACTACATTTCCTGCGCCGCGAACCATATTGTCGCCAACCCGGGGACAATTACCGGAAGCATAGGCGTGATCATTTATTTCCCGAATTTTCGGGAGCTGTTTGAAAAAATCGGCTACCAGATGACTACGATCAAGAGCGGACAGTTCAAGGACATCGGTAATCCCTCCCGTGAGATGACCCCCGCGGAAAAGGACCTGATCCAGACGACGATCAATGAGTCCTACGCTCAGTTTGTCAGAGACGTTGCCCTGTCACGCCACCTGCCGGAGGACCAGGTACGCCCGGTCGCGGACGGCCGGATCATCATGGGCGAGAAAGCCCAACAACTAAAGCTCGTGGACGAACTCGGCAATTTTGAGGATGCGGTCAATAAGGCGGCGGAGTTGGGCAAGATCGAGGGTGAGCCGGACATAATCTATGCCAAGAAGAAGAAGCGCTCCGTCATGGACTTTCTTCTCGGAAGCGATGTGAGTGAAAGGGTAAACGATATCATCTACGATTCCTCGGCATTTCTGAGGTACCAGCTTCCGGATTTTGCGCGCTGAGCAGGAAAAGGGTTCTGCTGGATAATAGCCAAAGGGCGGGAAAAGCATCCGGGGCGGGAAGAATCTCCCGCCCCGGCCATTTCGGAAGTATTTCAGGCGAATGCGCGGGGCTGGCTTTCCATCCCTGCGCTCAGGCATCGAGCGGCGACTGCGCATGGCCAATTGGCGGACGCGTATGAGCCCTACCCTCCCGGACAGGAATTCCGGGGCCGGAGCGGTTCATCACTGTCTGAAAGGAGTCACGTCACCCGCACCTTCGCGCAGTATCTCCGGAGTGTCGTCGATCAGGGATATCACGCTCGAGGGTACGCCGCTGACGAGCCCACCGTCCACTATGAGGTCGAGCGCGTGGCCGAGTGTCGCCTGTATCTCGTGCGGGGTCGTCAGCACGGCGTTGCCGTTATCGGGATCGGTTGCGCTCGTGCTGATAATGGGGTGGCCAAATTCTTCGACAATTGCCAGGGAGATCGGGTTATCCGGAACGCGGATCCCAACTGTTTGCCTCTTGGTAAGCATGATCTTCGGGACGAGACGGGAGCCCTCCAGCACGAAGGTGTAGGGCCCGGGCAGAAGACGCTTCATGGTCTTATAGGCATAGTTGGTAACCTGGGCATATTCGCTGATGTTTTTGAGGTCGCTGCATATAAAAGAAAACGGTTGATGGGGGGAACGGTGCTTGAGCTGGTAGATTTTCTCGATGGAGCCTTTATTTAAGAGGTCGCATCCTATGCCGTAAAATGTGTCCGTCGGGTATGCAATGAGTCCTCCGTTTGCCAGTACTTCGACCACTTTTCTGATTTTTCTCGGTTCCGGGTGCGTGGGATTGATCTCAAGAATCATTCGCGCAATCCTCTCCTCGTAGAATTAATGCAGATATGCGGAAATTCCGCATGACACCCGTATCTCCAAATTAATGGAATTGCCGACGGGACCGGAAAGATTTATGGTTTGGGCAAAGATGAACTGCGCAACTCGTGTCGCGGTTTCCTCGTTCAAGAAAATAATGGCATGACAAAGGCAATGTCAAGGTAAGAGAAGAGGCTCAGTTGGACGTATCACAATTTAGGCACCTGGCAAGCGTTGACGTTGGATCGCATACCACCCGAATGGTTGTGGCGCGAATGCGGGACAGGGAATTGTCGCCCGTCCGAATCGAGCGCAGGGTGACCCGTCTTGCTCAGGGTTTTCAAGGCACGCGCGAAATCCTTCCTGAAGCGATGGACAGGACGATCGACGCACTGAGGGAATACCGGGACATCATGAACGGGTATCGCGTGCAATGTATTGCATGCGGCGCCACGGGCGTGGCGAGACGCGCCGGAAACTCCGCCGGCTTCCTGAAAAAAGCGGCCGACGAAACCGGGATGACACTGGCGGTGTTGTCCGAGGATCGGGAAGCATTTCTTTCCGCTAAGGGAGTATTGAGCGTTTTACCCCGCCGCGGGAGCGATTTTCTCTGCTTCGATATCGGAGGCGGGAGCACCGAGTTCCTGCTTGCACGCTCCGAAATGCGGGAGCCCGCGTGGAGCGGGAGCATGCCCGTGGGGGCCGCGACCATCACCCAATCCTTTCTCGCCGCCGATCCGCCTCTGCATGAGCGCGTTCGGCAGGCATCGGCTTTCGCGGAGACAAACGTCCTTCGGCTCAAAGAGAAAATGCTCTCGTCCCTTCCCGGACAATATACCCCTTCTCACGCGCCGCTCGAACTGGCGGGCACCGCTGGAACCGTCACAACTCTTGCCGCGATGCATCTCAAGATGGCCGAGTACGTCCCCTATCGCGTGAACGGACTCGTGCTCGAAAAAGAGTGGATCGATCAAATGGTTGCGGCAATGACCACGATGGCCAATGCACGGAGGCGAAGCATTCCGGGGCTTGAGCCCGGCCGGGAGGATATTATTCTCGGGGGAGCGATCATCGTGTGCCAGATTCTCGCCTGTTTTTCACGGGAACGGTTTACCGCGGCCGATGCGGGTCTTCTCGAAGGCATGGTGATCGAACTGGCCGAAAAACAATCCGGGCTTTCCGGCGGGCTAACTACGAGCTTGACATGGCGGACACAAACGGGATAAAGCCCCAGTCAATATTAACCTGAGACATGCATCTGAACATTTCGGAGAAATAAATGGACACAAATATCCTGCATATTCCTGAAGCACTCACATTTGACGACGTGACCCTCATCCCCGACTATTCGGAGGTACTGCCCGTCGAGACAAACGTCGCGACATCACTTACTCGTGAAATCCCGGTGCGTATTCCGCTGGTCAGCGCCGCCATGGACACGGTGACCGAGTCCGAGACGGCGATAAGCATGGCCCGCGAGGGCGGCCTCGGCATTATCCATCGGAACATGAGCGTAGAGGCTCAGGCCCAGGAAGTAAACAAGGTCAAAAAGTCCGAGAGCGGCATGATCGTTGACCCGGTAACGGTAAGCCCGGACCAGCAGATCGGGGATGTATTCAAGCTCATGGAGCGCTTCAGGATTTCCGGCGTGCCCGTGGTCAAGGGCGATCAACTCGTCGGAATCATCACCAACAGGGACCTCAGGTTCGAGACGGATGAAACCATAAAGGTGTCCGAACTCATGACCAAGGATAACCTGGTTACCGCCAAGGTGGGTATATCTCTCGAAGACTCGAAGAAGCTGCTCCAGCAGAGAAGAATCGAAAAGCTGCTGGTCGTGGATAATGACGGCCGGCTCAAGGGGCTTATTACAATTAAGGATATAATGAAGATAAAGAAATACCCGAACGCCAGCAAGGACCATCTTGGCAGGCTCCGCGTCGGGGCCGCCGTGGGTGTCAGCAAGGATCTGATCCAAAGGGCCAGCGCGCTGAAGAACGTGGGTGTCGACGTCATCGTGGTCGATAGTGCCCACGGCCATTCACGCAATGTGCTCGAGGCTGTATGGACAATCAAGTCCGAATTCCCCGACCTTCAGGTCATCGCGGGCAACGTCGCCACGGCGTCAGGGGCAGAAGCCCTCATCAAAGCCGGCGCCGATGCCATCAAGGTCGGAGTCGGTCCGGGGTCGATCTGTACAACCCGGATTGTCGCCGGAGTGGGCGTGCCACAGGTCACGGCCATCATCGAATGCTCCAAGCCGGCGCGCCGCCTGGGCATTCCCATTATTGCCGACGGCGGGATAAAATACAGCGGCGATATTGTCAAAGCGCTCGCGGCCGGAGCCGACAACGTGATGATTGGCGGCCTGTTCGCCGGAACGGATGAGAGTCCCGGCGAGTCGATTCTCTACCAGGGCCGCAGCTACAAGGTATACCGAGGCATGGGGTCCCTGGGCGCCATGCGCGAAGGGAGCAGAGACCGCTATTTCCAGGAAGACGTATTCGAGCCGAAGAAGCTGGTCCCTGAGGGAATCGAGGGGAAAGTCCCCTACCGCGGCCCTATCTCGGACGTCGTGCACCAACTGGTCGGAGGGTTGCGCGCGGGCATGGGTTACCTGGGCTGCACCAACCTGGAGGAGCTTCGCACGCGTACCAAGATGATGCGCATCACCAGTGCCGGTCTCAAGGAAAGCCACGTTCACGACGTCATAATCACCAAAGAGGCGCCCAACTATCAGGTTAATCTTAAGTAACCACCCTGCGATGAGGGCCGCCTTGGCCCGGATGCGGAAAGAATGAGACATGTTCGACCATCTTCATCAGGAAAGAGTGCTGATTCTCGATTTCGGGTCCCAATACACGCAACTCATAGCGCGGCGTATACGGGAAAGCCACGTCTACTGTGAGATCCACCCTTTCAATATGCCCATGGAATCGATCAGGGCCTTTGAGGCAAAGGGCATCATTCTTTCAGGAGGGCCTTCCAGCGTACACGATATCGGCGCGCCCCTCGCCAATCCGGAAGTATTCGAACTCGGCGTCCCCGTTCTCGGCATCTGCTATGGAATGCAGCTCATGGCCCACCAGCTCGGCGGAGCGGTTGAAAAGGCCGACAGGCGCGAGTACGGCCCCGCCATCGTCGACATAGACTTTTCAGCGGACCTGTTCCATGAAGTTGACAAAGAGGCCGTACGCGTGTGGATGAGCCATGGCGATCGGATACTCAAGCTTCCCCCGGACTTCCGCATTATGGCCCACAGCGACAACTCCCCCAACGCCGCCATGGGAGATCCCCGACGCGGCATCTACGGAGTGCAGTTTCACCCTGAAGTCGCTCACACTCCGTGTGGGAAGGACATCCTGGAGAACTTCGTTTTCCGCATCTGCCGCTGCAAGCCGACCTGGACCATGAAATCCTTCGTCGAGGCCGCAATCCACTCGATAAAGGAAAAGGTCGGCGACAATCAGGTGATATGTGCGTTGAGCGGCGGTGTGGATTCTTCCGTGGTAGCCGTTCTTCTCCACAAGGCCATCGGTCCCAGGCTGCACTGTATATTCGTGAACAACGGCCTGCTGCGCAAGGGCGAAGCCGAAACGGTCCAAAGGGTTTTTCGGGACCATTTTGACATAAATCTCCTCTATATTGATGCTTCCTCCGAGTTCTTGCAGCGCCTGAGCGGGGTGGTTGATCCCGAACAAAAAAGAAAAATCATCGGGAACCTGTTCATCGAAGTGTTCGAGCGCGAGGCCCGCCTCATCCCCGGAGCCGCGTTTCTCGCCCAGGGCACCCTTTACCCCGACGTAATCGAGAGTGTTTCCTTCAAGGGCCCTTCAGCGACTATAAAGACACACCATAACGTGGGGGGGCTGCCCGAAAAAATGCACCTGGACCTGGTCGAACCGCTACGCGAGCTTTTCAAGGACGAGGTGAGGCTGGTTGGACGTGAGCTGGGGTTGCCGGAACGCGTCATAATGCGGCATCCTTTCCCCGGTCCGGGGCTGGCCATCAGGCTGATAGGGGAAATCTCCCAGGCGAGCCTGGAAATATTGCGTGAAGCCGACTCCATCATCCTGGAGGAAATCGAGGCCTCGGGCTGGTATGAGCATGTATGGCAGGCTTTCGCCGTGCTCTTGCCGATTCGGTCGGTCGGGGTCATGGGAGATGAGCGTACCTACGAGCAGGTAGTCGCGGTGCGGGCGGTGGAAAGTATCGATGCCATGACCGCCGACTGGGCGAGACTCCCCTATGAAGTGATGGGACGGATTTCAAACAGGATTATCAACGAGGTGAAGGGCGTGAACCGGGTCGTCTATGATATTTCATCGAAACCGCCCAGCACGATCGAATGGGAGTAGCTCACCCGTGGGGCAGGTCCCCGTTTGATCAGGCCAACCTATCGAACCCGGGGGACGAGGATTGGGATCGGATCTCCGTTTGACCCGACCAGGCCGTTAAACGTAGACTTGGCCCCAGGATTGCGAAGACTTGACCCCTGGTTTCTAGATCCCGCAGTGCATGGCATGTACACCAAATCCGAGCGTTTCTATAGATACCTGCACCACACCGGAAGAGGCTGGGTAAGCTTCCAGGTGCGATACCGGGAAACCGATCTGTGGATACGCGCCCGCCGCGATCTGAAAAAAGAGGCCTACGAAGCCGTTCTGAACTGCAGGCTTCAAATCGAAAGCTACATTGCTTCTCACGAACTGTTTCTCCCTTCCCTGAAGCCTCTCCCGGATGATCCCCTCGCTCCTCCCCTGGTTCGGCGGATGCTCACGGCCGCGCTCGCGACCGGCGTGGGGCCGATGGCCGCTGTTGCCGGCGCCATCGCCCAGGCAGTAGCCGCCGCCCTCAAACCGCTTTCCGATTCCATAATAGTGGAAAACGGCGGAGACTGTTTCCTCGATCTCGATGAGGATACTCGTGTGGGGATCTTCGCCGGCCCCAATTCCCCTTTCACCCACAAAGTCGCTCTGAAATTCGCTGCCTCCCGTTTTCCTCTCGGCATCTGCACCTCATCGGGTACGGTCGGCCACTCGCTCAGTTTCGGCAAAGCGGATGCCGTGACCGTCGTTGCACCCGATGCCGCTCTTGCCGATGCAGCGGCAACCCGGCTCGGAAATATTGTCAACTCCCCCGCCGACCTGTCCGAGGCGCTCGATCTGGCCCCCCGCCTGCCCTCCGTCGAAGGGGTGTTGATAGCGATAAAAGATAGAATAGGAATATGGGGAAATCTTGAACTGGTTCCGGTCTAGACCGCGATACCCCCGCCTGACCGCCTCGGAGTCCGAAAATCCTTGTCTTTTCGCATGTTATTGCTATAGTACCCCTCTCAGTCTGTGACAAAGGGCGGCACCGGGATGAAAATTGTCGTTATGTCCGACACCCACCTGACTAGAACCACCGATCCGTTCATGGCATTGTGCACGCACCTGTGTGGCGACGCCGACATGGTGATCCACCTCGGGGACTGGGAAAGAGTCGAACTTCTGGGATTTCTCGAGCGATATCCGCTCGAAGCGGTGGCCGGCAACATGGACGACCATTTTATCCGGGACAGGCTGCCGGCGACGAAAATCGTCAGGGCGGGGAGTTTCCGGTTGGCCCTCATCCACGGTTGGGGGGCTCCGGGCGGGATACGGCAAAGGATTGCCGAAACGATTACCGGGGTTGACGCTATTTTATTCGGACACACCCATCAGCCGCTTGTGGTTCGAGAAAACGGAATCTTGTGGTTTAATCCCGGGTCGGTATTCATGGGGCGGGGACCTTCACGAAACACCATCGGGATTCTCCGGATCGATGACCGGATTGAACCCGAGATTGTTCAGCTTTAGGAGCTCATCCATTGGAAAACCTATGGGCGCCCTGGCGTATTGAGTACATACTGGGAAAGCGGGATTCACACTGTATATTCTGCCCGGAAGGCCACGGACTCTCCGATGAGGAACGCCTCATTCTCCATCGCGGCGAGCTGACGATGGTGATTATGAACAAATTTCCCTACAATAACGGCCACTTGCTTGTCTCCCCCTGGCGCCACGTGTCCCGCCTGGATGACCTTACCGGGGAAGAAATGCTGGGATTGATGGAGTGGCTCAAGAAAACCACGGCTATTCTGGAAAAGACAATGCATCCGGACGGCTTCAATGTGGGTCTTAACCTGGGAAGAGAGGCCGGAGCCGGTTTCGAGGAACATCTCCATTTTCATATTGTGCCGAGATGGCGCGGCGATACCAACTTCATCGCCGTTATGGCCGATGTCCGCAGTATCCCTGAGCACATAAAGCAGACCTATTCCAAGCTATTACCCTATTTCAGGAAGGAGAGCTCTCATGAGGTTGGCTAAGCTGATAGTTACACTCATCATAATTGCTCTGATCGGCTGGTTCATCTACGACAACATGGCGGCCTGGACAAGCCCCGTTGCCTTTAAGTTCGCGCTTCCCCTGCTCGGTGCGTCAGCGTGGAGTCTTCAAGTTTATCTTCTAATGCTCCTTTCCGCGATCGTCGGCTTTGCAGTGGGCGCCCTCATGGTGCTGAAGCCTTACCTGGGTGCGCGCCGCAAGCTCGCGCTCGAGCGCAAGGAGAAAAAAGAAGCAGCCACTGCCGAAGTGACGGAGACTCAACCGGCACAGGCATCGTAACGAGGGAGGCACCGAACGGCGCACATTTCACGCCGTTCGCCTGCCCGCCGTCTCTCCCGGCATTTGAGTTTTCAATCCCCCCGGGCCTCGACAAGCTTAACCGCGGGGCGGCATCAGTTGTGGGGAAGTCCTCCCGGTCCGCCGGTGGATCGACGAGTATACAGCCCGATACGCGGCCACATGGATCCCCAAAAGAAAAGAGAGCCAGGCGCCAGATGGGAGGAACCTGCTCTCTTCTTTAGGGGAGGCGTGATTTCTAAAATGAATGTACTGCATGTACTCTTCCGCCAACATCAGGTGAGGTGAGTATTCCTCCTGTAATTATTGTGTATTTTGCGAGACCCCGCTTTTGTATCCCGTAGCGCTCACCCCATCGGCCACACCCCATTTTCATGCCACCCGCGGCAAGCTTTGCGCACTTGGGCAGGCATTCCGCCAGTTCCGGCCAATCAGGCTCGAAGGTGGCTGCTCCGAAGACCCGGTCCGTGGGGAAGAGGATGTTCGTTACTGATATACATCAGGGCGGTCTCGAACAGCTTCCCTCCATGGCCGCCGATTTCGGCGCGCCACTCGCTTCCTTCCAATTCGCATTCCCGGTCGAGAATTTCATTCTCTAAAGACCCCGCAAGCTGTACAATAAAGCACTGCCTTGAGAGAGGTCTGCCCCCCGGAAGCCGGCGGGACAGCCACTCATCCGGTTCCACGCTCTGAACCGCTATATGTCTTTTGTTTTTATTCTTTGGACGAATTATGCCGAAGAATGCGGTATGCGCCACGGCCAGTGCGCACTCCGCCTGTTCGTGGCATGCATCATCTCTATACACGATCATGCGAATGTAAGGATTGAATAAATGAGTCCAGTGCCCCCCCAAGCGAATCGATCGTCAACACCGGGAGAGAGTAACAATTCCGCCTCTGATACCGTTATGGCGGCAGCGGCGAAGCTGGTCCAGGCGACGGGTGACCTGCCCGCGATGCCGCAGGTGGCCACACTGGTCATGGAAAAGCTTTCCAGCCCCAATGCCATGCCCAAGGACATTCATGAACTGCTTACGAAAGACCAGGGGCTTGCCGCCCGCGTGCTGAAAGTCGCCAACTCCCCCTACTACGGTGCATCCCGCTCCATTTCGAGCCTGAAGGACGCCGTTCTTTTCATGGGATTTGATTCGATAAAGTCGGTCGTGCTTACGGCGGTAATGAAAGGGGTTTTTGCGGAAACAGGACTGGCGGAAAAGCTCCTCTGGGAACACTCGCTCGGCTGCGGCGCCGCGGCGCGAAAAGTGGCCATCGCCATAGGCTATTCAAGCAACGAGGAGGCTTTCCTTGCCGGTATGATGCACGACCTGGGAAAAGCGATTCTTTTCCAGCGCATACCGAAGAAGATGAGTGCCATAATGCAGGATGTGTACAACGGCGAAGCGGATTTCGCGGACCTGGAATTGGAAAACCTGGGTTTCACCCATGCGGAGGTGGGGCAGTTGGTGGCGGAAAAATGGCGTTTTGCCATAAATATCGAGAGCGCCATCGCAAATCACCATCACCCGGAAAGAGCCGAGTCAGTCACCCGGCTTGCCCACATTGTGAGCCTGGCCAACTCCATGTGTCATAAGCTTGAAATCGGCCCGACCAGGAAACCCGACCTGGATCTCGCTTCACTCGACAGTGCAAAAACACTGAGTCTGGGCGCGGACGAAATCTCCTGCATTCTCGACGAACTCACGGATGCCGCGGCCGGCGGCGAAGAAGCTTAGACGGTAAAGACAGGGGGAGAGCGGGATGGTTATCAACGATGACGATTCCGCCCTCCCCCTTGCCTTCCGCGTTCATTCGGATTCCGCGAGCGTGTATTTGTCCAGATATCCTCTCGGTGTGACCATCCAGCCTTTCCAGATATAAGTACGGCTATTCCCGACAATAACGATCGACTGCATGTCCACTTCTTCCACCGGGAGTTGTCCCAGGGTGGTTATGCACTTCCACTGCCCTTCCCGCATGGCTTTGCGTACGATGGCCACGGGAGTATCGGGCGCACGGGTATTCAACAGAATCCGACGGGCCTTTTCCAACAGGTCCGGGCGGCTGTGGCTGCGCGGATTGTATATGGCCAGGACGAAATCCGCTTCCGCCACGGCCCCGAGCCTCTTTTCGATAACGTCCCACGGGGTGAGATGATCACTGAGACTGACTGCCGCGAAATCGTGCATGAGAGGAGCACCGGCCAGCGAGGCCGCCGCATTGAAAGCGGGGATCCCCGGAATGATCCTGACACATATGCTGCTCTTATCCGGCTCCGCGCCACATTCCGAGAAATCAAGACCGCGTTTTCGGCCTATATCGAGCACCAGTCCCGCCATTCCGTATATCCCCGCGTCCCCGCTGGATACCAGTGCGACTGATTTACCCGCGAGCGCGTGATCGATCGCGTCCTGACACCGATCCACCTCTTTTCTCATACCGCTGGACACGACCGTTTTTCCTTCCAGCAGATCGGGGATCAGGTCCAGGTAAGTCTTGTAACCGAGGACTATTTCGGCCTCCCCGAGGGCCTGCAAGGCCTCCGATGTCATGAAGGACCGCGACCCGGGCCCGAGGCTCACTATGAACAGCTTGCCCGGGCGATTGCCATCGTGCAGTTTATCGACTTGCGCTTGGGCACCAGGAGGCGACCCGTTCCGGTGCTCCATATCGCGCTTGCTTCGCATACGCTTTTCACTCCTATATGCCGGGCCACCGTGCTCGATGGATTGGGCACGGCGATCCCCTGAATTGTCTGCCTGGCATAAAATTCGATCGGTTTATTGAAATGCCCCGCGGCTTCCAGCAGCCCCGGTTCGTTCGACTTCAGATCCACACTGGCAAATTTCCCGATAGACAGCGTGGAGAGTCCGCTTTCCCGAAAAACCCGCTCGACCAGACCGATGATCTCCTCGGCTTGTGTTCCCCGGTTACACCCGATTCCGACGACCAGGGAAGGTGGTCGCAGCTTAAGGCACTTGACCCGTGAAGGTTCGATCATCTCGGAAACCCAGATTCCGAGCCCTGCCCTGAGCCGAGGCAACGTATCGGCGATTAGCGCCTTTATGTCCGCGACATCGCCGCGCTCCACGGGGGGTGCGATCACCTGGAAAGAATGGCCGGGAGGTAGGTGCTTCACGAAAAGCCCTTCGGGATCGAAGATCCAGAGCGGCTCCCCGTCAAGCACCGCGGCGGCCACGCGGCTCAACATACGTGAGTTCTCTATGTGGAGTCCCGCCTTCTGGGCGACAAGGTCAACCGCCAGTTTCCCCTGAAGATCGGACGCGGTGGTTATGACTGCCTGGCCTCCCGTGATAGCGGCCACCTCGCGCGCAAGCTCGTTAGCCCCGCCCAGGTGTCCCGAGATCAGGCTGATGGCGAACTTTCCGTCCTCATCCATCACGACCACGGCCGGATCAACCATTTTGTTCTTTATAAGCGGGGCGATGGTACGCACCACGATTCCGCATCCCATGATGCAGACAATGGCGTCGAAATGATGCCAGGCCGATCGGATGGCTTCGCCGATTTTTCGCATCGGAGTCATTCCCGGCAACGCGTACCTTATATTACAGAAACACGTGCTGCCGGGCAGCCGAGCACTCACGCGCGCGGCCAGCTCCGTTCCCTTGCGGGTCAGCGCGAAAACCGCCGTCCCATCACTCCGGCTGTTCCGCATCACGAAACTGGTGACTGAAGGATTTGTCATAGAGCCTGGATCTTTTGGTTTCATCGCCTGTGCGGCCCCTGACTCCGAAAACCTCGCCCACCATAATCAATGCCTGGCGATTTATTCCGGCAAGACTTACCTTATCGGCGATATTTTCGAGCTCTCCATGGATAAACACCTGGTCGGGCCATCCCACGCGGTACGCGACAACCACGGGGGTGCCCGCGGGGTAATGCTTTCTTAGCTCGCCGATCACACTTTCCATACGTTGAACGCTGAGATAAATCACCATCGTGGCCTGGTGAGAGGCAAGCATCGCGAGCTGTTCTTTTTCGGGAACGGGCGTCCTGCCGCCCAGCCTGGTCAGGATCACCGTCTGGGAAATTTCGGGCAGCGTAAGTTCCTGGCTGATTGCCGCCGCGGCGGCAAACGCGGCCGAGACTCCCGGAACGGTCTCGTAGGAAATGCCGTCTTTGTCGAGAAGGTCCATTTGCTCATGGATGGCCCCGTAGAGACTGGGGTCTCCGGTGTGAAGCCGCACGACGCGCTCACCGCTTTCACATCCGTCCTTGAGCAGAGCGTGTGTCTGGGCAAGTGTGAGCGATGCGCTGTCGTGGAGTTGGACCCCCTGCCGGCAATACCCAAGCAGGGTCTCGGGCACCAGTGAACCGGTGTAGACAACACGGTCGGCTTCCTGGAGAGCCCGCATCCCTTTCACCGTGATCAGTTCTGGATCACCCGGCCCCGCACCAACGAATCGGACTGGATATTTCATTGTAGTGTTCACCTCAAAATCTCTATAAAGCTGAGTGGGGGCCGAGGCCCCGGAATTTTCGCCTTTGTCCCATCTCGGCATGGAACTGTCAAGCAGGGAGTGGCGAAGTGAGAAAATTGTTCATTTTATGCCAATATGTGCATAAGAGAATATTTCCCCTTTATTATTCTATACTTTTGCTCTATGATTACTACGTTTTGGAGCAAATAAACCGCGGATCTTTGCACAGACCCCGATGCACAAATCCTTATCGATTCTTCACCGAGTTCTTAATCAGGCTGCTCAAGTCCACTGCCCTATTGTCCCATATCGCAAATCGTCAACGCACGGCCCTGTCAACGGGGAAATTCTCAATTATTCAGAGGTGTTAACTAATGGATACCACAAGAGATGGACCGGTTGGATCTGTAATGGTAGTCGGTGGGGGCATTGCCGGCGTTCAGGCATCGCTAGACCTCGCTGAATCCGGCTACTTTGTTTATCTGGTGGAAAAAAGTCCTTCGATCGGCGGCGTAATGGCCCAGTTGGACAAGACTTTCCCCACCAATGATTGCTCCATGTGCATCCTGTCGCCGAAATTGGTGGAAAGCGGCAGGCATTTGAACATCCGGCTGATGACATTGGCCGAGGTGGAGAGTTTTTCCGGCAAGGCAGGTTCTTTCCAGGTGACGGTGCGGGAGCAGCCCCGTTTTGTGGACAGTGCGAAGTGCATCGCATGCGGCATCTGCGCGGAGAAGTGTCCCAAGAAAGTTTCGGACCCCTTCAACCAGGGACTCGGAACACGTAAAGCCGCCTATGTGCTCTATCCTCAGGCGGTCCCGCTGAAGTACGCAATCGACAAGGAAAACTGCATCTATTTCCAGAAGAAGAAGTGCCGCGCCTGCGAGAAGTTCTGCCCGGCTGGGGCCGTTGATTTCGAGCAGAAGGAAAAGGTGCACACGATCGAGGTGGGATCGCTCATCCTGGCGCCCGGTTTCAAGCCGTTTGAACCCGGGATTTATGACCAATACGGGTATGGGCGGCATAAGAACGTCATAACGAGCATGGAGTTCGAGCGTATTCTGAGCGCTTCGGGGCCTTTTGAGGGCCATATCCGGCGCCCCTCGGACGGAACTGAGCCCAGGAAGATCGCCTGGCTCCAGTGCGTGGGTTCGCGCGATTTGCGCGAGGGCGCGAACGGATACTGCTCGGGCGTCTGCTGCATGTACGCCATAAAAGAATCCGTGATCGCCAAGGAGCACTCCAAAGGTTTGGACGCGGCCATCTTCTATATGGATATGCGCACCTACGGGAAGGAATTCGAGCGGTACTACAATCGCGCCCGTGACGAGGCCGGTGTCCGCTTCATTCGCTCCCGCGTGCATTCCATAGAGCCGGCCGCCCCCGGTTCCGGTGATCTTTCGATCGAGTATGTGGATGAGATGGGACAGAGCCATGCGGAAGTCTTCGACATGGTGGTGCTGTCGGTCGGCCTGGAGGTTTCAGGGAGTGCAAAAGAGCTCGCCGCCCGTTTGGGCATCGAGCTTGACTCGTCGGGATTCGGCAAGGCGAGCAGCTTCTCCCCCGTCGCCACTTCCATGCCCGGCGTATTTACCTGCGGGGCTTTTTCCGGTCCCAAGGATATCCCGTACTCCGTAATGGAAGCCTCGGCCGCATCCGCGGAGTGCGCGGCGCTTCTTGCCAAGTCCAGAAGCACGCTTACACAGGAAAAAACCTATCCGCCCGAAGATCCGGCTATTTTCGCCGAACCGCGGATCGGAGTATTTGTATGCCATTGCGGGATTAACATTGGAAGCGTGGTGGATGTCCCGGCGGTTCGCGACTACGCCAAGGGCCTTCCAAACGTGGCTTACGTGGCCGACAATATGTTTACGTGCAGCCAGGATACGCAAACGCTCATCCGCGATGCGATCAAGGAGCACAAACTCAACCGCGTTGTCGTCGCCGCATGCACGCCGCGCACCCACGAACCGCTTTTCCAGGAAACCATCCGGGACGCGGGCCTGAATCGCTATCTTTTCGAACTTGCCAACATACGGGACCAGGATTCCTGGGTACACCAGGCGGAACCGGAGAAGGCGACAGAAAAGGCCAAGGACCTGGTGCGGATGGCAGTGGCGAAGTCGGCGTTCCTCGAACCGATCGAGAAACTCCAGGTCGAACTCAACCAGTCCGCGCTGGTCATCGGCGGTGGGGTAGCGGGCATGACCGCCGCTCTCAACCTGGCCGAGCAGGGTTTCAAGACCTTCCTGATCGAGGAGAAGGACAAGCTCGGAGGCCACGCCCTGAAGCTCAGGAAAACATGGAAGGGCGAGGACGTCCTGGCCTACATCGCAAACCTGTCGGAAAAGGTGCTCTCGAATCCCGCCATTGAAGTTCTCACGGGCGCCAGGGTAACGGGTGTCCAGGGATTCGTGGGACAGTTCATCACGAACGTCGATGTCAACGGATCGAGCCGGGAAATCCGGCACGGGATTGCGATCCTCGCGGTTGGGGCTCATTCGTTGAAACCCGAGGAATACCTCTATGGGAAAAGCGATCGCGTGACCCGCTGGCACGAAATGGAACAGCTCTTCGAGGAAGACCCGGGCAAGCTCGACGCCGCCGATGCAATAGCCTTCATCCAGTGTGTCGGCTCGCGCGAACCCAATCGCCCTTATTGCTCGAAAATCTGCTGTACCTCGTCCATTCAGAAAGCGGTCGAACTCAAGGAAAAGAAGCCCGACCTGGACGTCTACGTCCTCTATCGGGACCTGCGCACTTATGGCCGAAGGGAGGAAATCTACACCAAGGCCAGACAGCTCGGAGTCATTTTCATCCGGTTCCCCGCGGACAATAAGCCGGTGGTGGAAAAGACCATTCAGGACGGCATGGAGAAACTCAAGATCACCGTTCTGGACCATGTTCTCGGAAGGCCGGTCACGCTCGTGGTAGACTACCTCAACCTGGCTTCGTCCATAGTTCCGCGTGGGCTCGACGAGCTGGCGAAGTTTTTCAAGGTGCCTCTCAACGCGGACGGTTTCTTCCTTGAGGCGCACATGAAACTCCGCCCCGTTGATTTCGCGACGGACGGCGTCTTCGTCGCCGGACTCGCTCACTATCCGAAACCGATCGAGGAATCCATCGCACAGGCCAAGGCCGCCGCCGCGCGGGCATCGAGCATTCTTTCCAAGCCCTTCGTCGAGGTCGCTCCAACCGTATCCTCCGTCGATCAGGAACGTTGCATCGGTTGCGGAATGTGCGAAGCCAACTGCCCATTTGGAGCCATACGGCTCACCCAGGTCCATGGGAAAGGGTTCCGTGCGGAGACCATCACCGCGTCCTGTAAGGGCTGCGGCATCTGCTCCGCCGGCTGCATGCAGAAGGCAATCGATATGAAGCACTTCAGAGACCGCCAGATACTGGCCGCCATTCATGCCGGTGGTATGCGCGATTAGCCGCCAGGCAGGGTTGCCCCGATGCGGAGAATTCTCTCAACCTGACCAAGGAGTAAATAATGAGCCAAGCTTTTGAACCCAGAATCCTGGCTTTCCTGTGTAACTGGTGTTCATACGCGGGAGCGGACCTCGCGGGGGTGTCCCGGTTCCAATACCCGCCGACAATCCGGGTGCTGCGTACGATGTGCTCGGGCAGAGTCGATCCGATCTATTTGACGGAAGGATTGAAAAGCGGCTTTGACGGTGTGTTCATTTTCGGATGCCACATTGGAGACTGTCACTATCTGGAAGGCAATGTGTACGCCGAAAAAAGAATGCAGATGGTGGAAAACCTGTTCGATCTGTCAGGAATCGGCCGAAGCCGCGTGCGCCTCCGCTGGGTCAGCGCCGCCGAAGGTCAGCTCTTCGCCGACTACATAAGCGAGTTGAGCGGGGAAATCACCGAACTCGGGCCGTTCGATCCCTCTAAATTCGCTCTCGAACTGCCCGCGGTGGAAGCCGTGTTCAATTCCGCGCGCTTCCGATGGCTGACCGGCATGGAACGCCAGATCACCGAGCGTGGAAACGTTTACAACAAAAAGATCGATGAATCCGAATATGCGCAGCTCGTTAAGAGCATTAGCGAAACCGAGTACCAGAAAGCGCTGATCCTCGAAACGCTCAGGACCGGTCCCCAGTCAGTCCGGGAGATTGCGGCAAGGTCAGGGCTTCCGGTGCAAACGGTATCCCAGCGCCTTACCGACGTCGAGAAAGCCGGCCAGGCGGAACTCCATGGATATGAGGGCACCACGCCCAAGTTCGCCCGTTTGGCGGCGTAGAAGCGATCCCAAGACGTTTCTCAAGCAGTCGCTTCGTTCATAAATAGAGAAACAGACATAGGAAACACACATGGCAAACATTAACAAGGATCACAAGATCGGTGCTGTCATGGTTGTGGGAGCCGGGATTGCCGGAATGCAGGCATCTCTGGACCTTGCGAATGCCGGATATTACGTCTACCTCGTCGACAAATCGCCCACAGTCGGCGGCCTGATGTCGGAATTGGACAAGACGTTTCCGACCAATGATTGCGCGATGTGAGTTATTTCCCCCAAGCTGGTCGAGGTCGGCCGGCACTTGAACATCAGCATCATTACGAATGCAACCGTCGAATCGCTGGAAGGCGAGGCTGGTCGTTACAAAGCCTCGTTGAACATAGAACCGCGCTACATTGAGCGCGCGAAATGCACCGGGTGCGGCGCGTGCTCGCAGGTCTGTCCCGTAAGCGCGGCGAACGAGTACAATCAGGGTCTCGATAACAGAGCGGCCACCTACATCCGCTACACCCAGGCCGTTCCAATGGTCTACGCCATCGATCAGAAGACATGCATAGGCTGTGGTCTGTGTGAAAAGGTCTGCCTCGCGGGAGCGGTGTTTTACGCGGACAAACCCCGAACGATGGATCTCGATGTTGGCGCGGTCGTCATTGCCACGGGCACCGAGGTTTTCGATCCGAGCCGGTTTGAAACCTATGATTACGCAAACCATCCCAACGTCCTTACCAGCCTTGAGTTCGAGCGTATCCTGAGTGCGTCGGGCCCCTACCGCGGCCACCTCATGCGGCCTTATGACCGGGAGGAACCCAAGAAGATCGCCTGGATTCAATGCGTGGGATCACGCGACACCAACCGGTGCGATAATCCCTACTGTTCCGGGGTCTGCTGCATGTATTCCATAAAAGAGGCCATGGTCGCCAAGGAGCATGCCCATGGTGAACTCGACACGGCTGTCTTTTTCATGGACATGCGCACCTACGGGAAGGATTTCGAAAAATACTACAACCGTGCCAAAGGCATGGGAGTACGTTTCATCCGGTCTCGCGTGCATACGATCGAGCCCGTTGAAGACGGCAACCTGGAGATTTCCTTCGTTGATTCGGAAGGAAGGATGCACAGCGAGGTGTTCGACCTGGTGGTCCTTTCGGTGGGATTGGAAGTAGGCAAACAGTCGGTCGAATTTGCCCGCCGGCTGGGTGTCGATCTCAATGACGAGCGGTTCGTCAGGACGGACGCCTTTACCCCCGTGGCCACCTCCAGACCGGGCATCTACGTCTGCGGCACCTTTCAGGGGCCTAAGGACATTCCGCAATCGGTCATGGAGGCATCCGCCGCCGCTTGCGCTTCCAGCGCGCTTCTCAGCGAGGACCGATGGTCGATTGCCAAGGTCAAGGAGAAGGTCCCGGAAAAAGATGTCACCGAGGCCCCGGCTCGCGTCGGGGTGTTCGTCTGCAACTGCGGCATCAATATCGGCGGGATAGTCAACGTGCCCGAAGTGAGGGAATACGCCCGTTCGCTTCCCAGTGTGGTCCACGTTGAAGACAACCTCTATACCTGTTCCCAGGACACCCAGGTAAAGATGTCCCAGGTGATAGAGGAACACGGCATCAACCGAGTGGTGGTCGCCGCGTGTACGCCCCGGACCCACGAACCGCTGTTCCAGGAAACCCTGATGAGCGCGGGGTTGAACAAGTACCTTTTCGAGATGGCCAATATCCGCAATCAGGACTCGTGGTGCCACAGCGCCGATAAGGCCGCCGCGACCGCGAAGGCGAAGGACCTGATACGGATGGCTGTCGCGAGGGCGGCACTGCTGAATCCGCTTATCGAAAGGCCCCTTGAGATTGTACAGAGCGGGCTGGTTGTCGGGGGCGGTGTTGCGGGCCTTACCGCGGCGCTCGGCCTGGCGCGACAGGGTTTCCAGGTCACGGTCCTCGAAAAGGAAGACGAACTCGGCGGCCTGGCTCGGAGGATTTCTCACACCATCGAGGGCAACGACGTCCAAAAATTCCTTGACGGTCTGATCGATGAAGTCCGGAGCGACAGCCGGATCGAAGTACTGACCGGCGTGAAGATCACTGCCTTCTCGGGTTTTAAGGGCAACTTCGTCACCCAGGTGGAGACAAAGGACGGCGAAAGCAGGGAGATCAGCCACGGAATCGCCATAATGGCCACGGGTGCGCGCGAGTACCGGCCCACGGAGTTCGGCTACGGCGGAAACGGCGTCATGACCCAGCTCGAACTCGATGAAGCGATACGGAGCGATCCCGGAAAGGTCACCGGTTGGAATCGTGCCGTCATGGTCCAGTGCGTCGGGTCGAGAAATGAGCAAAACCCCAACTGCAGTCGGATCTGTTGTCAGAGCGCGGTGAAGCACGCACTTGAAATGAAGAAGCTCAATCCCGATATGGAGATATTCATACTGTACCGGGACATGAGAATGTACGGCCTGCTGGAGAACTACTATACCCAGGCACGCAAAGCGGGGATTCTCTTTTCCCGCTACGAGCCCGAGAATCCGCCGACGGTGGAAAATAACGGGAACGGATTGTCGGTGCTGTTCAACGACCACGTGCTGAACCGTCCGATCCAAATGCCGGTTGACGCCGTGATTCTGAGCGCCGCGACCCTGGCGTCCGAGAACGACCAGCTCGCGTCCATGCTCAAGCTTGCGCGCAACGAGGATGGGTATTACATCGAGGCGCATGCCAAGCTCAGGCCCGTGGATTTCGCCGCCGAGGGAGTGTTCATGTGCGGCACCGCCCACAGCCCCAAATTGATCACGGAAAGCATTGCCCAGGCGATGGCGGCTGCTTCCAGGGCAGGCACGTTCCTGGCCGCGACCGACCAGACCATCGGAGGCGTGGTTGCCCAGGTGGAGCCTTCGAAATGCGCCGCATGCCTGGTTTGCGTACGCAACTGTCCATTCGGAGTCCCGAAAATCGAGGATAACGTATCGGTGATAAATGAGGCGCTCTGTCAGGGCTGCGGCATCTGCGTTTCCGAATGTCCCGCCAAAGCGATTCGTCTGGCCAACTACGCCGACGATCAAGTCCTGGTCAAGGTGGATGTGCTACTGGAAGGAGTTGTCTAATGGAAAAGTTCGAACCGGTAATCGTCGCCTTCTGCTGTCACTTCTGAGCTTATTCGGCCGCGGACCTGGCAGGTTCGATGAGATTGAATTACCCGACGAGCATTAAAATAGTCAAAATGCCTTGTACGGGAAGAGTGGCGGTCATCCACCTCATGAGGACTCTTGAGAAAGGGGCCGACGGCGTGTTCGTCGCCGGCTGCATGGAGGGCGATTGCCGCTTCCAGGTGGGAAATCTCAGGGCGAAAAAGCGTGTTGCCTACGTACAGCAAATTCTTAAGAGCATTGGCATTGAACCCGAACGGGTCGCCATGTTTAACATGTCATCGGGAGAGGGGCCGAAGTTCGCCGAAGTTGCCCGGAATTTCACGGAAGTGATCCGGGGACTGGGACCCAATCCGGTCAAGCCCAAAGGCGTCGAAAAGGAGAAAGCCGCATGATAATGGCCAGACCTAAGCCGATAGAAGAAATTGTGGATGTAGTCAAAGACTTCGATAAAGTCCTCGTCGCGGGCTGTAACGGGTGCGTCGCCGTGTGCGAGGCAGGTGGTCTAAAAGAAGTTGAAATCCTTGCATCGACACTGCGCATGTACTTCTCCTCTCGGCAAAAGGCCGTGGAAATTGGAGAAATCAGCCTGACACGCCAATGCGACAAGGAATACCTGAACGAATTGCAGAATGTCATCGGCAACTACGACGCGGTCCTGTCCATCGCCTGCGGCGCCGGCGTTCAGTTCATGGCCGAAATGTACTCCGACAGGCGCATCTTCCCGGGCGTCAATACGAATTTTATCGGCGTGACCCTGGAAAAGGGTGTCTGGAGCGAACGGTGCGCGGCATGCGGCGAGTGCGTGCTCGCCAGCACCGGCGGCATCTGCCCGATCGCAAGGTGCTCGAAACGGATGCTCAACGGCCCCTGCGGCGGGTCCTCGAACGGCAAGTGCGAAGTCAACAGGGAGATAGACTGTGGCTGGCACCTGATTTACGAACGGCTGAAAACTCTCGGAGAACTCAAGCGTTTCGAAACGCCCACGGATGCAAAGGATTGGACCACCAGCCGTGACGGTGGACCTCGCAAGAATATCAAGGAGGTGTCGCAAGCATGAGCACGACTACGCCGAGCAAGTTGGAAAAGATCCTCGCCGCCGGGCACTTCGCGGTTACGTCTGAATGCGGCCCTCCTCGCGGCGCCGATATAACGGTGGTGGACGAAAAGGCACAGTTGGTCGGCCCCTACGTGGACGTCATCAATGTGACCGATAATCAGACCGCGGTGGTTCGCATGTCCAGTCTCGCTTCCTGCATCCGCATCAAGCAGATGGGGTTTGAACCGGTGCTCCAGATGACAACGCGCGACAGGAATCGTATCGCCCTCCAGAGTGACCTGTTGGGCGCCGGCGCCTTCGGGATCAATAATGTGCTGTGTCTTACGGGCGATCACCAGAGCTTTGGCGACCATCCGACCGCCGCCAATGTCTTTGACGTCGATTCCACGCAGCTCATCAAGATCGTCAAGAAAATGCGCGATGAGAAAAAGCTCTACAGCGGCTTCGAGATGGCGACACCTCCCCAGATGTTCATCGGCGCGGCGGAAAACCCCTTTGCCGACCCATTTGAAATCAGGGTATTGCGACTGGCCAAAAAAGTTGCGGCCGGCGCCCAGTTCATTCAGACCCAGTGCATCTACAACATGGACAAATTCAAGACGTGGATGGGGGAAGTCGTGGCTCGCGGTCTTCACGAACACGTGTCGGTCCTGGCCGGGATCACCCCCATGAAATCCGTCGGCATGGCCCGGTACATGAAGACCAAGGTGCCCGGCATGGACGTGCCCGACGAGCTTATCAAGAGACTCCAGGGAGTGCCCAAGGACAAGGTCGCGGAGGAAGGCGTCAACATCGCCATCGAGCAGATCGAGGAGCTGAAGCAGGTCCCGGGGGTGCGCGGATTCCACATCATGGCCATCGAATGGGAAGCGAAAGTGCCCGAGATAGTCCAGAGGGCCGGCCTGTACCCGCGGCCGAAGGTGGACTGAGGCGCGGCCGTTAGAGACAGCGTCATGCACAAACTTTCCGTGCGCAAGCGCGGCCCGCTTTGCCCCGCACGAACGCCCGGACTCCACATCCTCTAAGCACATAACTTACAAAAGGATTTGCGGGACTTCACCGCAAATCCTTTTGTCATTCCCCGCGACAACTTTTTTGCTTTCCCTGTGATGCCCGCGCGAGCTTATTCATTTCCGTGACGGAGGTGGCACGGGAAGGCTGCCATAAGGATATTGAAAAATGCATCCGGATAGCCATCCCCCGGCTGCCCGCGCCTTATTACACTGCCTTTTCTCACTCCATGGGGCGACGCGGGTGGAGGTTGCCGGAATTCCCCACCCGCGCCGGTTATGACTTATCGATGAAGCAGCGATGACCTTCAGGGCTGCTTTATATTTTTCGCGGCTTCGCGCTTCGCGTAGGTCGCCGCTTCCAGTCCCGCGACACATCCCTCTCCCACCGCCTTTGCCATTTGCCAGGGCGGCCCGCAGATGTCCCCGGCCGCATAAAGACCCGGGATGTTGGTTTCCTGCTTCCTGTTGACCATTATGTAGCGCATGGTTTCTTTATCGAGAGCGATATCGAGGACGGAAGCGAGTTCAATCGCCCCCTTGGCGCCGAGTTCAATGAACACGCCCGCCACCGGGATACTCTCGTCGTTATCGAGTAAAATGCCCTCGACCTGGCCCGTACCAAGGATTCTCTTTACCGAACGCCCCTTGTGGATCTGGATGCTGCTGCACTCCAACTGATAGCGGAGGTGCTCGGAAATTTCATGGTCCCGGCTGACCAGGTGCACGTCCCCCGATGTCAGCAGGAGGGCAAGCGCTCCAAAAGCCGCGGCGCTGCCATCCCCGACCACGGCCACGGTCTGGTTGCGGAAGAAATTAGCGTCGCAATCCACGCAGTAGCTGACTCCCTTCCCCAGCAGTTCCTTTTCGCCCGGCACGTTGAGGCGGTTTCTGGATACACCCATTGCAAGGATTATCGACCAGGCAAGCAGTGTCTCTCCTGACTCGATACTCACCAGGAACCTGCCGTCCCCGGAGCGTTCGAGCCCCAGGACGTCCTGATCCATGATTACCGCGCCGAACTTCTCCGCCTGGAGCCTTCCCTCGGCCAGAACCTGCTCGCCGGTGACCACCGTATTGATGCAGCAATAGTTTTCGATGTGGGCTTTAAAAAGAGAACTGCTCTGCACCCTTCCCAGAACAGCCACCTTCACCCGCGCGCGGACGGCATGCACGGCAGCCTGCAGCCCTGCGGGACCGCTCCCCAGAATTACAACGTCATATTCTGTCTGATTCCCACTCATCCTCTCCTCCTGGTTCATGGCATCCGGAAGGTCTCTCCGGTAGCTAACGAGTACTTCGATTATCAATTCGCTGGTTCCGCCCGCATTCGCGTGAGACGCCTCTCGCTGTTCTCAAAATGAAAACAGGTAGACAAGACACGGGGACAAGTCCCCGCGTTCTACAGCTAACCGCGCCCCGCATGCAGGTCAACCCCCCGTCGGAAACAATTCCCCGGCCCGAGATGTCCCGGCGGCTCTTCAGACCTGTTCCACTCCGAGTTGACTCGCTATTCCCCCGCGCTTAGCATTGGAATAGTCGAAGGCCTGTCGATCCATTGATCCTTTTCAAGGCGGAGCCCAAGAGCATGGATTCCTGAAGACCGGACCGGCTGCCCACTCCGCCCACGTTGAGAGTGAGGTCGTTGTCCGTACATGCCTGTCCTCTCCCGCCCGGGTATTTTTCATAAAAAATGATATACGCCATGCAAATTCCACCACCAGTATGGATTTAATAGATTGCGGCGAAAAGCATCTTATGATTTACTGTAATCTTTTGGATATCCTCTGTAGGGTATGGTTTTCACAGTGGAATTCCGACCCGATGTTGTCCGCGGCGAGCGGAAAGGTTATTTATTCTATTCCGGTCGCCATGGGAAACGGTCCGGGTTTGCGGATGCATGACGCAGGGCGGGGAAAACCGCCAGGTCCTTAATTCTCCGATCCATTCGGGAACATGCGGATTTTTCGCGGCGAGCTGCAAGTTATCCAATGCGGATTGATCTATTATCCTCCAATAGTTTCTGAAAGCGCATCTTGATGTCAAAAGAAAAGAGCTTTTTGGAAAAAGCGCTCGACGCGCTTGCCTCACTGAAGCTAACCCTGTTTGTCTTTTTCACTCTTGCCGCCGCATCGATCATAGGGACCCTTCTGCCCCAGGGAACCAGCACGGCGGAAATGCAGGGGCAGTTCAGCCCAACGATAATATCCATTATCGACCAACTCGGGCTGAACAACCTGTATCATACGTCATGGTTCATGGTCCTGCTTCTGCTGCTTTGCCTGAACCTCCTGGTCTGCACGCTGGACCGGCTGCCAAAGACAATCAAGCTTCTCAAGAGACAGGAAGAGACCTTTGACTCGCGGAAGTTGTCAAAGTTCAGTTACAGCGCCTCCTTCACGACCGGTCTCTCTGCCGAGGAGGCGCGCGGGTTGCTCCATGGCGCGGTCGCCGACAGCTTTGGTCCGCTCCACGAACTGAAATCGGAAGGCGCCTATTGCGCCGTGAACGAGAAAGGCCGCTGGAGCCGGCTCATGGTCTATGGCGTCCATGCCAGCGTTCTTCTCGTCCTTCTCGGGGCACTCGCGGGATCACGACTGGGGTTCGAGGGATTTATGAATCTGCCGGAAGGCGCCACTTCCGGAGAAGTGATAATGACGGGCGGGCACAGCTTTATAGACCTGCCCTTCAAGGTCCGGTGCGACAAGTTCGAGGTTAGCCTCTACGATACGGGAGCCCCAAAGGAGTATCGGTCGGATCTGACCATCGTGGAGGACGGCAGGGAAGTTCTCAAACAATCGATCCTCGTCAATGATCCTCTCACCTATAAGGGCGTCACCTTCTACCAGGCTTCCTATGGCGCCACGCTCAAGGATGCTGAAATTGAGCTGAAGGAGCGCGACTCGGGCAAGACAATCACCATGACACTGCCCTACCAGGAAAACCGCACTATACCGGGCACGGATGAGCAGATCCGCATAGCCGAATACCAGGAGAACCTGATGCGGTTCGGTCCAGCCCTGGGCCTGGTTCTGGGCAAGGTGGGCCAGGATGCCAACTCGGGGTCTTATATACTGGTCGATCATCCCGAGTTTCACGGCAACAGGGTGCAGAATTATCAGGTCCGTGTGCTGAAGACCACGAAATCCCATTATACCGGACTCCAGGTAAGACGCGACCCCGGTGTCTGGCTGGTTTATCTCGGTTTCATTCTAATGCTGGTCGGAATTGGGCTGACCTTTTACTCCAGCCATAACAAGATCTGGGCTTGTATCGAACCCGGCACGAGTGGAACAGGCGCCCTCGTTTCCATTGCCGGCAGGTCGAGCCGCAACACACCCGGTTTCGCGGAGAGCTTCGAGGAACTCAGTCGTCGTCTGACGGACCAGTTGAAGCCGGAAAAAATGAAAGAGGTACAGAAGAAAAAATGACCAGTTCGCTCCTCCTCAGCATAACGACTTTTGTATATCTCTTCTGCACAGTCCTCTACCTCTCGGGCCTGCTGTTCCACTACGGGCGGCTTTTGACCGCGGGGACGCTGGCCGGGCTGGCTGCACTGGTAATCCAGATGGCGGGCGTCATCCTGCGCTGGGTTGAGTCCTACCAACTGGGCTACGGACATGCGCCCCTGTCAAACCTGTATGAATCGCTCGTCTTTGCCTCCTGGGCCATCATGTTGATTTACCTCATTTTCGAGTGGCGCACCAAACAGCGCACGATCGGTGTTTTCCCCGCATTCTTCGCCTTTCTGGCAATGGCCTATGCATCCTTTTCCACCGGCATCGACTCGAAGATCCAACCCCTTGTCCCCGCCCTGAAGAGCAACTGGCTTATCGCTCATGTGATTACCTGTTTTCTCGGTTATGCGGCGTTCGCGGTCTCTTTCGGGCTGAGCATTCTATACCTGATGAGGAAGGCTTCACCGGATAATCCCAAACCGAAGAGCGGCATTCTCTCCGCGCTCCCGGATGCCCGTCAGCTCGAAATGTTCAATTACCAGATGATCCTGTTCGGATTTCTCTGGCTCTCTGTCGGAATCATTACCGGATCTGTCTGGGCGAATTCCGCGTGGGGCAAATACTGGAGTTGGGACCCAAAGGAAACATGGTCCCTCATAACCTGGCTCATCTATGCCGCCCTCCTGCACGCGCGCAATATGCAAGGCTGGAAGGGACAAAGAGTGGCCTTATTGTCCATGATCGGTTTTGGGTGTGTCCTATTCACGTATTTTGGGGTAAACTTTCTATTGAGCGGACTGCACAGTTACGCAAGATAATAAAATCTGGAGGCTTATTATGTTAAACCCAACCGAAATGCTCCTTCTCCTCCTTGGCGTTGTCATCCTGGTCGGCGGGAAAAAGTTGCCCGAACTCGGGAGTGGCCTTGGGAAGGGGATAAGCGAATTCAAGAAAGCTATCGGCGGCTCCAAGGAAGAAGAGGATCAGAAGCAGATCCCCAAGGAAGGCGAGCAGAAGGCCGGCGAAACAAAGCCGGGCGATACGCCACACTAGGAGCCTGATCATATTGGAGCGTTGCTCCACGCAACTTCCACCGGAACATACGGTGAGTATCGCCTTTTAGATCGGCCCGGTTGGGTTCCGCCCTCTCCCGGGTAGGAAGCCCCTCGCGCACGACCAGGAATACCAAGGAATAACAAATGTTTGGAATAGGTTTTTCCGAACTTCTCGTAATTTTCGCCGTCGCTCTTATTGTAGTCGGCCCCAACAAGCTGCCCGATCTGGCTCGGGCGCTCGGCCGCGGGTATGCCGAATTCAAAAGGGCCATGGACGACTTGAAGAGTACATTGGACCAGGATGAAACCATGCGGGGCCTCAAAGAGGAATTCCGCTCGGCCCAGCGTGAAATCGTCATGGGAAAACAGTACGGCAAGAACTATCTCATGAATCAGGGAACGGCTATCAAATCGGAGGTCGGAATCGATACCTCATCGATCGATCCCTTCAAGCCGGATGTGGCTGTGATAAGCAAAGAGTCTCAGCCCTCTCCGCCTGATGGCTCCGCGGAAGAATCGACCACCGAAATTACCATGACCGGAAAAGCGACCGAAACGGCTGCATCCCCCTCTTCCGCCTCGGCCGAACCGGAGCCCGCATCACCCGATTCGGCGGACATAGCGGTCCACGCGGGAGAACCGGCTTCAGTCGCCAAATCATAAGCAGGAAAAGCTCTCATGTCCCAGGACAATGATAATTCCGAAGCAGCAAGGATGCCTTTGACCCAGCATCTCGAGGAACTGCGTCATAGGCTGCTGGTCTGCCTGTTGTCGGTTGGGGTTGCATTCATAATCTGTTACGTTTTCAGCGGAAAGCTCTTTGAAATTCTCATGAAGCCCTGGATCGAGGCCATGCCGGAGGGACAAACGGCAAAGCTGATCTATACGGCCCCCCATGAAGCTTTCTTCACTTATATGAAGGTCGCATTCATCGGTGGCGTGTTGCTTTCCATGCCCATCATCATCTGGCAGATATGGCGGTTCATCGCCCCCGGGCTGTATGAGAACGAAAAACGCTACATGCTGCCGGTCATTTTCTTTTCGGGAGTCTGCTTCCTCGCGGGCGCCATGTTCGGCTACTTCGTCGTGTTCCCGGCCGGATTCAAATTCTTCGCCTCCTTCGCAAGCGAATATATCTCGCCGATGATCAAGACAGACGAGTATCTTTCCTTTGCGAACAGGATGCTCCTGTGCTTCGGTCTGGCTTTCGAATTGCCCGTTTTTGCATTTTTCCTTGCAAAACTCGGGATTCTCAGTGCCGATTTCCTCAAGCGCAAACGCAAAATTGCCATCGTTCTCATCTTTGTGGCCGCCGCCGCGCTTACTCCGAGTCCGGACGTCGTGTCCCAGTTGCTTATGGCCGCCCCGCTTCTCGTCCTGTATGAGATGAGCGTATGGATCGTCTATTTCTTCGGCTCGAAGCCGTTTAAGAGTATGGACACAGATTCCGGGGAACCCAAATCGGCGGCATAACCTCGGCCCGAACTTATCATAAAACCTGAAGAGTTATCTTGACGGGGAACTCATTCTCCCCGCGCATCCTGAACATGCATCTCCCTGAGAGGCTCTGCCCTTATGAGTCGGTTGACCATTGTAATAGCTACGAGGAACAAGGGAAAATCCGCTGAAATAATTGAATTTCTAAAGGACTACCCCGTTGAGTTGAAGGACTTGAACGACTTTGGTCCCATTCCGGAACCGGTGGAGGACGGGGCGACCTTCGAGGAAAATGCCTACAAAAAGGCGAGCTTTACCGCGAAGATTCTCGGATTGCCCGCCCTTGCCGATGATTCCGGACTCGAGGTGGACGCGCTCGAGGGAGCCCCGGGTGTATACTCAGCCCGCTATTCCGGCCCGGATGCGACGGATGCGAAAAACAACGAAAAACTCCTGCGTGAACTCTCCGGCACTGAAAACCGCAAGGCCCGTTTTTGCTGCGTGCTGTCGCTTGCGGTGCCATCGGGTCCGGCGCTCACTTACGAAGCGTTCAGCGAGGGAGTGATACTGGATTCACCACGCGGCGGAAACGGTTTCGGATACGATCCCTTGTTTTACTATCCACCCGAGGAAAAGACCTTCGCCGAGATGGGTCGCGAGGAGAAATCACGCGTGAGTCATCGCGGTCGCGCTCTCGCCGAACTCAGAAGAGAATTCGAAAAAGTGCTCAAGTGGCTTGAACGCAGGCATGAGGAAGACGAAATCAGGCGCGGAGCACACGATATCTGCCAAAATCACTGACCACCGATTGCCAGGTCCGGTTCCAGGCGCAAAGCGTGTACCCTGGAGCGGTCTGAACGAGAGGGGATTCCCGTGGCCAACCTGGACGACCAACAACACCATTGTGGGCCAGCCGAGCAAGGAGGAAGCGGTTTCGGCACTCTGTCGCCAAAGGAGGACCGAATACCGCCAGCCATCTCCTCCGCATTGGCCCCCGCACCTTCGTGCTGACCCAAGCCCCGAGAGGTCCGGACGGACCTCCCCAGATTGGATCAGCCGTTCGTAACCGGTTTTCTCGATACACCCGTTGGGCGAATTCCGCGCATCTCTTCCAGCCTCCGGCTTTGTGACCGTATAGGCACAGTGAAGGTCCGGACCGGAATCGGGCGCATGAGCTACAAAGTCGATCCGGGTCTCTATGCACTCGGGAATCCCGGTTCCGAATCGCCCGTCCTCGTTTCGGCCAACTACAAGATGAGCTTTGACCGGCTGCGGGAATCCCTGCCGAATCGAAACGCCTGGATACTGGTCCTGGATACCGACGGGATCAATGTCTGGTGTGCCGCGGGAAAAGGCTCCTTCGGCACAGGGGAATTGACCGCCCGTATCGAGGGCAGCGGCCTCGCACAACTGGTCAATCACAACCGAATCATAGTGCCGCAGCTCGGGGCTGTCGGGATTTGCGCGCACCAGGTTCTAAAACTGTCCGGATTCAAGGTAAAATAGGGACCGGTGCGGGCCTCCGACCTGCCTGAATTCATCGACGCCGGGTACAGGGCCACGCCCGGGATGCGGGTCAAAACCTTCAACACCGCGGAGAGACTGGCGGTCGTGCCGGTTGAACTCATCCATG
>JBDKTY010000179.1:0-19538 GCA_039679945.1 Syntrophobacter sp.
TCATACGGAGTTGCGTTCAAGATGAGTCTATCCCTAAATTGAAGATGCCGTTCAGAATTGACCCGTTCTACCCTTCGATACCTCAGGGCGAACGGGGGTATATCCTCTTGAACGCAAATCAGTATCAATCGGTATTCGTACTGCGATAGTGTCGGAAAACCCCGGTTTTCCCGCTCCACTGAGCTGCAAGTAGTTGATTCTAAAGGACCGTAAACTAATGGAAAGGGGTTTTCCGACGGTGTCACTGCCGGAATAATCCGATCAATGCCATTGACCCGACAGGACACTTATTCATCATTTATGAAGGCGCTGCCTATGTGTGGAATTTGGATGTTGAACTTGACCCGAATTGAATTCGAGGCGAGAAAAGCAAGAGCCTGAACGACGCGACCGCGCCAGATAGGGCCGGGAATTTTTGCCTCTACCACGGAGGGGCTGTTTGTGGAAGGTGGGCTGGTTCGTGAGACCGGCCCTTTATCCTTTGGACATGGTGGTCTTGGGTAAATCTAAAGCCTACGGCTCTTTTCCTGGACTGAACATCAGACCTGGGGAAATGGTAATTGGATGCAATATCTTTTCTAGAACATACTGGAAGGATCATTCGAATGGATGCGATTTGGTGCTCATTGATGATTTTGACTGCACTTGGCGTGTTCTTCGGTTTCATGCGCGGGAGTTCCATTTCTTATGACGGATTTCATTTAGTGAAAGATGCCTTGATTCAAAGAATGTGCTATGGTGATTATTGGTGAGGGGGTACTTTCCGGCCAGAAGAGATTGTCTCGATAAGAGTCAAACCGGAAAAGCCCGCCTGGATCAGCCTAGCAGCCCGCAAAGAGCGCAACCGCCAAGGCATCGCCGCCCGCCTGAAACCCGCGTGGGCTGATCAACTCCTGCCCGCGTGGATATACATCAGACTGCCGCCCTTTATCCGGTTGATCACCGATTCCGCCGTTTCGGCCGGGATGGCCGGACATCCCAGGCTTCGCCCCAGTCGCCCCTTGTTCATCATTACCGAACGCATGCTGACGTAGTTGGAACCATGCATGACAATGCCACGTCTGAGTGCGTTATCGTTGATCCCTTTCTCAAGCCCGTGAAGCTGGAGCGCGGTTCCGTGCTTCCCTGAATATTTTTGGCCCGTGACGAAGAATCCACGGCAACTCTGAAAGGAATCGGGCCGGTTTGAAAATGCAGTCGCATACACCCAGCCTGAATTCTTGCCATGCGAGACCAGGAATCTTTCAACTTTGCCGGTCTTCATGTCTATAAGGTACATCCTCTTAACATTAGAGGGTTTGCTGTAATCGATTATGGTCAGGTAACGCGTGTTTCTGACTACTTGCCGGTAGGACCGTAAGTGGACCATAACATTTGAGAATGCGTCATTGCCCCGAATAACTTCGTTACACAGGGTTTCTTCATAGGCCGGAAGCCTCCCGAACTTCGCATTGGAACAATGACGGCCCCAATTGAAGTGCCACGGGATCAGCACCAGGACTAAAGCGATAAACCCTGCCATGATAAAACGATGATCGGTCGGAAAAAACCATCGAAAGTGTTCGACCGCACTCGAACGCTTTTGTTCCGGCCTTTCCGGATAAATAGTAAGCATGAGAACCCCTGCTCCCCAAAACTGAGGACCTTTCTGTTCACCGGGGGAACTTTATAACAACCGAAATCACTTCGCAACATCGTCGTTCCGAGATGATTTCACGCATCGGATCTGCATCCGGTTATCACTTGTTTTCTGATTCTGTTAAGAATCCCGCCTGACAGGCGAGTGGTCGCGAGGAAGAGGTATTAGGGGGGGCCTGCCCCGTGAATGGCGGTACCGGGTGATTGTCTCCCGCCCCCCAGGTTTCCACAACATACCGCCGGCGCCGGCAATGTTGCCAGCACCCGTTGAAAGCCGGGTCCTTCGAAGCCGGCGTCGTTGAGATAACGAGCCACACCGGGAATATCATCCCCCTTGCCAACACTCCCGGATTCGGCGACCAGTACGCGCATGACCCTCATGCCTTCTCGGGCCATCAGTTTCGGGATAAGCCGGTTTCTCCCGCCGGTTCGGGCACGTACGGTACCCGTGCCCGAAGGCCTTTTTCAACTTCTTCGAGATCAAATTCGATGCAACACTCCAAAATCCCCGTGATACACTGATGCCAAGGAAGCTCTATCGCCCGGGTTAGCCCGGTCCGGTTCAAAAACTCTAAACAGCCAAGGCATTTTGAACTATATTGACATCTGTTTTCCATTCCGCGCATCGTGAGGTTCCGCGAGGTCAAGAGCGAAGTATAAACGAGGCTTGAACAGCCTCGCGGCCCGACATGGAGTGTGCCAGGTGGTGTCGAGGACGCATTGTCCCGCAATTGATAAAGTCCCCGAGCGAAAGAGAAACGATGGGCCGAGCGAAGATCAGGGAAATGACTCCAAATGGCCTTTCACTCCTTATCGTAACCATCCTGTTATTGATGATTGCCGCTTTCTGGATAAGCTACGGTTTCTTGCCTGTCCCACCCCGAACCCTGGTCATGACCACGGGAATGGAAGGGGGCACATTCGCCTACTTTGGTGAACGGTACCAACAATTATCGTCGCGTGATGGCGTTAAAGTCCGTTTGCTCCCTTCATCTGGTTCGGTTGAAAACATGAGGCGCTTAACCGGGGAACCGCCGAGGGCTGATGTTGGCTTCGTGCAGGGAGGCGCCGCGGAAACGGATCAAACTTCGAATCTTGTTTCCCTGGGTGGTGTTTTCTATACACCTTTATGGATTTTTTACAGGAACGATGAAACCCTTAATCACCTGTCGGCACTTGAAGGACAAAGGATCTCCATAGGTCCCGAGGGGAGTGGAGTTCGAAAATTCTCCCTTGATTTGCTGAAGGCCGCCGGAATCTCCGGGCCACCGACCGAACTTTTTGAACTCCCCAGCCAAGAAGCGGGAAAGGCTATCCTGGAAAAAAGAGTCGATGCTGTCATGATCTTCGGTCTGGCTGATAGCCAGGTTGTTAAGGAACTGATAGCCGCACCCGGCATTAAATTAATGAATCTTGCCGAATCGGAGGCCTTCACAAGGATTTTCCCGCAGTTATTCCATGTGGTCCTGCCAAAGGGGATTTTCAACCCGGCAACAATGTCTCCCGCTTCGGACATCAACCTCGTTGCCCCGATAACCCATCTTGTCGTTCGCAAAGATTTGCATCCCGCATTGATATATCTGCTCTTGAAGTCATCCTCCCAGATTCACAGCGGGGCCGGATGGGTTCATAGGGCGGGGGATTTCCCTTCCATCAACACGCAGGACTTCCCGGTTACTGAACAGGCCAAGCGGTATTACAGATCGGGCGGATCAGCGCTGTATGATTTTCTGCCCTTCTGGGCTGCCGCGATTGTAGAGCATCTGCTTTTGATCATTATACCGTTTGGCATCATTTTAATACCCCTGTTGGGTTTTATGCCCTGGGTATACACTTACCGGAACAGGTCCAAGTTTTACCTGCATTACCGGGAACTCATGAATCTCGATAGGGAATTGTCCGCGATGGATGCGCCGGCGCACTTCGACCGGCTGCATGAAAGGCTTGATAAAATCGAGGAGGCAGTCGGGGTAATCCGCATATCAGTTGTCTTTTATGATGAAGTCTTCATCTTGAAAGAGCACATGAAGATGTTGCGGGAAAAGCTTTTCCAACTGGAGCGTTCATCGGTCGTGAAGTCCGATATTGACGGATGACTTTGGAAGCGCTACGTCTGCATGCCTCTCCCCGACCCGCCCGACGCACAAGGCCGAGGAATTATGGAACTCACACGGAATTTCCCATCGCGGCAAGCTTCCTCTGGAACAGCGAGTTCCCTCCATCTCCCGCGCGGAAAGATTCTCTCACGGTCAGTAAAGGGCGCCCCACGCAAGGCTGAAGATGTTCAGGGCCTTGGCTGCCGCGCCTCCCCACATTCTCTCGCCGCGCACGTGATTGCGGGGTTTACTCCCGCTCGGGGCGAACGGCGGATGTATCATCTTGAACACGAAAAAGTATGAGGCAAGTGACAGGGATGAAGATACTTTATGCCGACTTGCATAAACACCGCCATAAGCCTTGAGATGAAGTGAAACCAGCTAAAGACAACGGGCTTTGCGCATCGTGGACTGCCGGCTCTCCGGCATGTTGCGCGGCCGGAAATTCGAAAATATGCATCCCGCGGATCAGTCTGATTATTGAGGGATTTGTTAATCGTCTCATGAAGAGACTAAGTTACAAGAGCTATGATTAGTAGGAGCTGATGGCAATGTCAAGAAAACCAACCTATGAAGAATTGGAATATAATCTTCTGGAGTTGAAAAAAGCTGAACGTGATCGCAAGAAGATGGAAGATCTGCTCAGGGATGAAATCACGTGGCGGCGGATTCTGGTAGAGCAATCAAGGGACGGAATTGTTGTGCTCGACCAAAATGGCAAAGTATATGAGGCGAACAAACGATACGCGGATATGCTCGGTTACTCCATGGAAGAAGTCCATCAGCTTCATGTATGGGATTGGGACGCTCAATTCAGCAAGGAACAACTGATAGAAATGATCCGCAATGTCGACGATTCAGGCGCTCACTTCGAGACACAACATCGTCGAAAAGATGGCACAATCATCGATTTAGAACTCAGCAATAATGGAGCTGTTTACAGGGGGCAAAAGTTAATATTCTGTATATGCAGGGACATCACCGAACGCAAGCAAGCCGAGGAGGCATTGCGGAATGCAGAGAAGCGTTTCCTTCATGTTACGGAAAACATCGGGGAGTGGATATGGGAAATAGATACGGAAGGCATATACCAATACTGTAGTCCGGCGGTGGTGCGAATCCTGGGATACACACCCGATGAGCTGGTTGGGAAGAAGTATTTTTACGACTTTTTTGCTCCGGATGTAAGAGAAGCAACGATGGAAGAGGCGCTTGCACAATTCAGGCGCAAGGGACCATTCCGTGGCTTTGTTAATCGGAATCTACATAGATATGGCGGAATCGTCATTTTAGAAACCAGCGGCACACCGACTCTTGATGAAAAAGGGAATCTCCTCGGTTATCGCGGCGCCAACATGGACATCACCGAGCGCAAACGGTCGGAAGAGGCGCTGCGAGAGAGTGAGGAGAGATATCGTCAAATCGCAGAGAATATGGCGGATGTTGTCTGGATCTGCGACCTGAACTTCAAAATCATCTACATCAGTCCGTCGGTTGAGAAGATGGCGGGCGAACCCGTCGATATTCACATGAAGCGAACGGTTGAGGAGAGATTTCCTCCGGACTCCCTGCGGCGGATCTACGCGATCGTGTCGGAGGAATTCGAAAGAGAGAAATGCCCCCATCGGGACAAGGACAGAGCGCGGTTAATTGAAGTGCAATATTATCGCGCCGATGGGACCACTCTGTGGATCGCCATGAATGTCTCATTTGTCCGGGATAAGGAAGGAAACGCTGTCGGATTCCAGGGCATATCACGCGATATCACGGATCGCAAGGAAACGGAGGAGGCATTGCGTGAGAGCGAAGATCGCTATCGGGCCTTCATGGACGCCTCCTCCGACATGGTGTATGTCAAGGACGATCAGTTGCGCCATGTGATAGCGAACAACACGTTACTGACCTTCTTTGGAAGAGAAGAGGCGGACGTGATCGGCAAAACGGATTTTGAACTGATGCCGGAACCCGCTGCCAGGAACTGCCTGGCTTCCGATCAGGAGGCAATCCGGGCGAAGTCTCCCGTCGTCACCGAAGAGCCGGTGGGAGACAGAATCTATGAAACGAACAAGTTCCCCGTGGTTCTTAAAGGCAACAGGATCGGTGTTGGAGGTATTATCAGGGACATCACCGAGCGCAGGCGGGTGGAAGAAGAGCTTGGCAAATACCGCGATCAGCTCGAGGATTTGGTCAAGGAGCGCACCGCCGAACTGGCAAAGGCCAACGAGAGGCTTACGCTTGAAATGGAGGAGAGGAGGGAAGTCGAACAAGCGCTGCAGGAATCGCAACAAATGTTACAGTTGGTTCTGGATACCATCCCCGTAAGGGTCTTCTGGAAAAATCCGGATTCAAGCTATTTGGGCTGCAACCGCCCATTTGCCCTCGATGCCGGACTGCAGTCGCCCGAGCAAATCATAGGAAGAAACGATTTCGAGATGGGCTGGGCGGAACAGGCGGATCTCTACACCGCGGATGACCGCTTGGTCATGGAATCCGGTATCCCGAAACTGGGCTATGAAGAACCCCAGACAACGCCGGAGGGTGGCAGGCTGTGGCTTCGCACCAACAAGATTCCCCTGTTTGGCGCAAACGGTCAAATCACGGGCATGTTGGGTACATACGAGGACATAACGGTTCATAAGCAAGCCGAGGAGGTGCTGCGAAAGGCTCATGATGAACTGGAGCGCAGAGTACAGGAAAGAACACTTGCGCTGGAAAAAGCCAACGAAGAACTCCGTCAAATCCCGTCGAAACTCATAGCCGCTCAAGAGGAGGAGAGGAGAAGGCTTGCTTCCGAACTCCATGACAGCATCGGACAGACTCTTGCCGCGGTTAAGTTTTGGGTGGAGATGGCGTTGAAGCTCAAGGCGGAAGGCAGTGGCACGGATGCCTTGAACCACTTGGAAAGATTCATTCCGACTCTTCAGCGCTCGATCGAGGAAACCAGGAATATCTACATGGGCTTGCGCCCTCCCATGCTCGACAGCATGGGGCTTTTGGCAACGCTTGAGTGGCTGCGTCGAGAGTCCATGAAACTCTTTCCCCAACGCCACATTGAACTCGAGACCGGAATTGCGGAAGATGAAATCCCGGAAATCCTGAAGGTAAACATATTCAGAATTGTCCAGGAAGCACTGAACAATGTCGCCAGGCACAGCAATGCGGAGTGGGTTGACATTTCGCTTTCGAAGAATTGGGATAGAATCGAGTTAGCCGTTTCCGATGATGGCGCGGGAATGGAGCTGGATATGATCATCCGGACCAGCACCGCCAGAAGTCTGGGGCTTACCAGCATGAGAGAAAGGGCCGAATTGACTGGGGGGAGCTTTTCAATCGAGTCCACTCCCGGTAAAGGGACAATCATTCGGGCTTGCTGGCCAAATGACGCGAAGGATATAGACTCCGAAAAGGTAGTGCCACTCAAAAGCCCTCGGCATTAATCCTCTCGGCGGCTGTTGGGTAAAGCGAAGCGGGACGACGCCGTCTTTCCACGCGAGACACGATAATTCCAAATGTCCGATCCATGCTTATGTTTATTGGCAGCCAAGCCCAATGGCCTCTGACAGAGGGAATTTACGTATTATGCGTGAGGAGGTTTTTCTATGAATGAAAGAGTTGGTTCAGTTTCGATGCTGAAGATTGCCGGAAATATCGCATTAGCATTTATCGCGGTTCTATTCATCAGCGGATGCGGACAATCCCCGAGCGGTCCCTCGCAGGTCATGCAAGTGAAAGGAATGACCGTTACGGTAACAGGTGAATTTCGCTCCGCCGGCAGTACGGTCGGGATTAAGTTTGCCGATGCCCAAGGTCATCCGGTGGATGTCGGGAAAGTCACGCTGGCCCTCAACATGAATATGCCCGGCATGCCGATGACGGCGGGCGGAGAAATAAGCGGCGGCAATGGTACCTACACCGCCAGGGTGAAGCCACAAATGAGCGGCACATGGATAGCGACACTGAACTATGATGGCCCGCAAGGTTCGGGGCGAACTGTTTTCGAGACAACCGTGCGATAGGATACGGCATGATCGGAGCAAGCTCGTACACGGAACACCGGGAAATACCGTCGGTCTTCCGGAATCCGAAAGATCATGTGCCACAATATTCTTTACAGGAGCGCGGGAGAGAATAATTCTATACTTTATGAGACGATGATTATTTCAGTGAGCGTTCCGATGCCGTGCCTCACCGGCGCCCCGGCGGGATGTTGAACCTAGACTGAACACGGCCGGGCGCCGGCGCGGAAGCACTTTACATTAAGTTGAAATTATTACAGAATTCCGTCGTTTCGAATCTCATTATTTGCCTGCAGTCCGTACCCGTGGATTCAAACCGCAAAGAGTTGACATCGAAAGGCTGGAGAGTACTCGTGACCCCGACTGAAATCGCCCTGATCGTGTTTGCATGCATGTTCGGCGGCACGCTGGCTGGTATGTTCCTCCAGACTGTCATGCCCCAACATCACCTCAACGAGGACTCCAAGGATGTTATCAAGCTTGGCATGGGATTGATCGGAACTATTACCGCCCTGGTTCTCGGGCTTGTGATCGCCACGGCCAAGACTTCATACGACACGCTGGATGCCGCCGTCAAGCACACCGCCGCCAAAATCGTGATGCTTGATCGTTCGCTGGCCCAATACGGGCCGGAGACGAAAGAAACGCGCGACCTGCTTCGGCGCATCCTCGCCAACAAGATCGATGAGGTCTGGCCGGAAGAACGCTCCCAACCCGCGGGATCGGATACGCCCGAACTGTTGCCCAAAGTTGCGGTTGAGGATCTCGAATACAGGCTTCGGCAGCTTGCGTCGGGGAACGACGCTCAAAGCTGGCTCCGGTCCCGGGCACTGCAGATCTGCGGCGAAATCATGGAAACACGCTGGCTCATCACGGGCAGCGCGGGCAGTTCGGTCCCGCTGCCATTCCTGATTGTCGTGGTGTTCTGGCTCACGGTGATTTTCGGGAGTTTCGGCCTCCTTGCACCGCGCAATGCGACGGTCATCATGGTCCTGTTCGTCAGTGCGCTGTCGGTTGCCTGCGCAATGTTCCTGATCCTGGAGATGGACCAGCCGTTCAAGGGGCTCATGAAAATCTCCAGCGCTCCGTTGCGCTTCACGCTCTCCCATCTTGGTCAGTAGCCGCCGATGGCGTGAAATTACCAATTTCGAAAGAACATCAAGCAGATGGATTCAAGAGGAATTCATTCGAAGCGACCAAGGAAGAACCAAACACCATTAAGAGCTGAATCGGATGCAGCTTCCCGGTAAAGTGCATTCCCGGAACCGCGCTCCTTTCCATTACCCGTCTCTCCCCTGGCCCCGAGAGCCTGTCGGAGTATCAATCAGTTCCAGCCGACTTCCCACTTTACGGCTCGATTTGTCCTCAATATGGAATGCTACGCGTCAATAATAAATCGGATGTGTGTAGCCATTCCCACTCTTTAGCCCGCATTATTCATGAGTTTCAGTGAGGATACGTGGAAATTCAAGTATTGACCGTATGTTATCTGGGTTTCCTTCCTCAACTTCGACCGACAGTGTGTTGTCTATCCCAAATCGCTTCAAGCCCAGAGCACGCTTCCCTGTTGGGCTTTTCGTGCGCGGACCACGATTCATGAATAATGCGGGTTGGGAGCAATTTTTGAAAATGCCGTTACCCCGGCACGCCCCTAGCGCCTCGCGCCCGTTTTGAGCTTGAGCACGGCGTGGTACAATTCATTGATTTGCTTACTCTTAGCTTCCGCCAACTGCCGGAATTCCGGGGGAAGACATGCATGTTTATCGGGGTGATATTGCTGTATTGCATGCAGATAGGCTTTTCTGATTTCTTCGACACTGGCATCTTTATCCAGAGCGAGTATTTTCAGATTCTTCTCCAGTTCACTGTCTTTTTCCTGAATGGTTTGTGTTTCCTTTGGGATGTCTTTTGCCCGGCTCTTTTTGAGCAATTCCAACCGGTCAAGCGCCTCTTGGGAAAACTGAACAGTATCCGATTTGTTCCGGATATTTTGCTCGGCCGGGTTTCTCGACTGGGAAGAGCGTTCAGCGCGTTGAAGGCTGCATATCTGGTAGGTTTGAATAGCCTTCGCGCATATACGTGAGGTTGGAGTAATAGCCATAGGGAGGTTACAGTTCCTGCTCTCTGTCAGAAAATAAAAAGCCGACTCACCCCTCTCAAGGCAACCCGGCCATCTCTTCAGAGACCCGTGGGCTTTCCGTCCCCACCTCGCGATGGGTTTGGCTTTACATGATATTTATAGTAAATTGAATTCGGAATTATATGTCAACTGTAAAGATATTGACGCTTCGTACTGATTCGTATGTATATTCAGTGTCAATATATGGACGCTTTCTATCTGAGTAGAGCTACTCTAGGCATCCCGCGGCAAATAATCGCGGTGAATTGTTATCTATGCAGAGCGAAGCGCTTCAAGCACATGGCTGTCTTGTACGGAATTGCGTTCAAGATGAATCTACCCTGAAAGTGAAGATGCGGATGGAAATTGGCCCGTTCCACCCTTCGATACCTTACTCGGGACGAACGACGGACATATCATCCTGAACGCGAAATAGGTGCGCCAGGTCAAGCCTGGAAGATTGGGATGAGGTGAATTCCCTTGAAACTTCTCATTGGAACCCAGCGGGTAGCCAGTCCCGCCCGGCCAAGTATGCCGACAGCCGGAACCGAGTGTTGCGTAGAGGTGAGGCAGCCCACACTACGAAGCGTACACAGGGAGTGTGTAGGCCGCGTGGTTGAGCCTCGAAATCGTTCTAATCGTGGGAGCCGACGCCGTCTAATCAGCGGAAGGCAATATCTTGGTGCAAAACGGCATTGCACCACGATCCCACCGGGGTCAGAGAGCAGGGCATGCATGCATTGGAGTTCTCCAGGAACCCGGGAGATCCTGTCATCTCCGCCTGGAAATGCAAAATGGTGGAGCCGATGACCTCCACCTGGCTACTCCAGGCGCACGGCCACGCGTCGAATCATCGACACGGAATAGAAAGCGGTTCTCGCCGCGGACGCTTCCGCCGCGACGCAAACCGCAAGCTTGGACCGGAACAAGCGAGAACCTGCCGGCTCGAATAACATGACCATCGATGCGGCATGATCGTCATGTTATTCGATATTCGAAATATTCAATTCCGCCGCGGGGATTCAGAAATGAACGACCCACCGGGAGACCGGTTCGCGACATTGCGCTCTTCCCGCAATGACGCTCCACCTCGCGGCCAGGTTTCATGGCTTCGGTCCCCGTCCATATCATGCCTAACGCCGCGGTGCGTAATTGCCCCTGTATCCGCCACCTCCACGGTACGAATGTCCGGAGTAGTGAGATCCACCGTGGTATCCCCCCCTGTAATAGCGAGACGAACCGTAGTAACCGGACCGGTAGTATCTGGGACCGTAATAACCGGACCCATAGTACCTTGGACCGTAGTATCCGGACCCGTAGTACCTCGGGCCGTAATAGCCATAATAACCGGGCCCGTAATAGCTCGGGGCATAATAGTCGCCGTAGTAGTACGGCCCGCCCACCAGGCCGGTTGTCACCGCCGCCGCGGCCCCGACCAAACCTGCCGCCGCGATGAATGGGATGGCAAGGGGGTTGACATAACAGCAATCCTGAGCCTCTGCCCGTGAAGCGGAAAAGACGACGAGCAGGGCAAGAATGGCGCTCAGTGCCACAAGGCGTTTCATTTTCATGTGATTACCTCCGGATACCACAAAATTCGTAAATCGAAATATTCTCTCTGTACTCTATGACGACGCACAATCATCCCCAAAGGTCTACAGAAAGTGATCGCGGAGTGTCGATCACGCAAAATTCCCTCACCGATGGATGAAAAACAGGCACGGCGCTGCCCGCCATTTGGGAGATATCGAAAAAGGCCGCCCGAATCTCGGGCCTTTGGTTCATGTCTCCGTGTATCGCCTAACCCGCATTATTCATGAATCGCGGTCCGCCCCCGTAAAGCCCGATAAGGATGCGATGCTCAGGGCTTGAAGCGATCTTGGGCCGATAACATACTGTCGGTCGAAGTTGAGGTGGAAAATCCAGCCAGCACATGGTCTGTACAGGGTTTTTTTACGCTTCTTCTCGGAAAGTCATGAATAAAGCGGGCTAAGGGTAGAACGGGTCAATTTTTATCTGCCTTCACTCTCAGGGTGGATTCATCTCGAGCACAATTGCGTATTACAAGATTCGAGTTTACATGTGCCAGTTCTTTAATGCCAAAGGCTCATCATACCTTGATATCCCTCAGACTCCCGTCAAATATGCCTGACCGCGCGAGGATGCGAACCATGAGTCAGCCAGGAACGCCAAAACATCCGTATTCAAGAAGAGCTAATCTGAAGTCACACAAATAAATTTTAACATCATGATAATTTGAATAATAATTCATTTATTTGAGAATTACTATAGAGTTTAGCAACTCCAACGCCTTGCGAAACAACAAATAAACAGAGAATTATGCAAAAAGCCACGATCAATCTCTTAGTATGAGATATTAAACTCTTTTCAAAGAAATGAAGCTACAATATCATTCAGCTTAGCATTATCCAAATAGCCAAAATTCAATGTGTGCTTCAACCACAACGCTTATAAATAACACTGAAGCTCCCCCATAATAACTTGCATCAGCTCGTATTTAATGCGACTGAGCGTAAACTAATCATTGAAATAAAAGATAAGCGCCTATTGAACTAAGTTATATATACCAATAAACTATTGATCATTCAATTTAATTGTCAATAGCACATAAAGTAATTTCCTGGAAGTGAGGTGTTACCGCACTCCAATCTCAGTACATGAGTTGGTAGGTGCGATAAGAAAAATACAGTATCTGCGTACTTGCAAATACCAATTTTACCTACACTGCCAAATGGTTGTATCCGAGTCCTTATAAAGAGATAGTGTAAAGAAATATTACAATTGGCATAACTGAGTTTTTCTTAAATTTTTAAGCACTTATGCAAACGTCTCCACGAGAGGTGTCGAACAGGTTTACAAATCTTTACATTTTGCGTGTCCGGGAAAGATGCGCCATCCAACCAATAACTTTGTAAATACGGTTACTTATGCGCATTGAGAATGAATTCTGTAAATTGAAAAAACCATGCGCTACCCGCGCGTGAGGTTTTTAGACCTCTCACAACCCACCTTGAGCATCACCCAGACGGCCCCGGTAATTGGCCCAGATTCGGACGCGATGCAACAGAAAGGAGTAAGAAGAAGATGTTTCCCTTGCCCAGGACCAACCATTCGAGGAGGAAAGGCCTTCTATTTTCCGCAATTTGTTGTTCAGTATTTGTGCTCTGCGCCTCGAGCGCTTTCGCGCAGGGGGCCGCGTGCGCAACCGGGACAGTACAGGCCTTTCCAGGGGCCGATTACTGCGTCATTGACCCATTGTATCTTATCACCAATTACGGCTACGTGCAGCCGCTGGTCATCCCGCCTGTAATGCCCCCGAGCAGTGATCCGAAAGCCAATTACAACATTGCGGAGCGGCAGTTCAAACAGCAGATCCTGCCGGGTGGAGTATGGAATCAGGTCACCGGACGCAACGACCCTTATCCCGCGACCACTGTATGGAGTTACGGCAAGGCCGAGGACCGCCACGACCTGAACTACACGGCCCCCATGCCCCTGTCCGATCCCGGCGCCACCACATTCAACTATCCGGCCCTTACCATTGAAGCCACCCAGAATCAACTCACCAAGGTCCGGTGGATAAATCAACTGTTCGACCCCGCCACCGGCAACTACCTGCCTCACCTGCTGCCCGTGGATCGCACCCTGCACTGGGCTAACGTGGAATTGTTGACATGCTCGGACGGCGGGGTTCACACCGACTGCCGGCCTTCCATCACCGACAACCCCGCGAGCGTGCTGCAGGCGCCTTATACCGGCCCGGTCCCCATGGTCACCCATGTGCACGGAGCACATGTGAACCCGGAAAGCGACGGCTATCCGGAAGCCTGGTGGCTCCCCGCCGCCAACAATCTGGCGGGCTTCGCCACCAAGGGCGGGCTCTATGACCAGTTTGACCGCACCAATACATGGCCTGGCTCGGCACTGTTCGGATATTACAACACCCAGCACGCCTCAACGATCTGGTACCACGATCACGGCCTGGGAATCACCCGTGTTAATGTCTACGCGGGTCCGGCCGGCTTCTGGCTCATCCGTGGCGCGAACCGCTCCGAACCGGATAAGGTCTCCGGCGTGCTTCCGGGCCCCGCTCCCGCCCTTGGAGAGGACCCGAACTTCGATGCTGCGGTGAGATCCAAGATCCGGGAAATCCCCATCGCCATTCAGGACCGCACCTTCAAACCGGATGGATCGCTCTTTTTCCCGGCAAACCGCGCCTATTTCGAGGGCCTGAATAAAGCGGGAGGGACTTCCCCGACTCTCGCTATTCCATTCATTCCCGATTCTTCAACGATCAATGGGCAGCCGAGCGACGTTTCGCCCATCCATAATCCCGAGTTTTTCGGCAACACCATGGTGGTGAACGGCACCACATGGCCGGTTTACAACGTGGCGCAAGCCAAGTACCGTTTCCGCTTCCTCAACGGCTGCAATGCGCGGACTCTGTTCCTGAAGATCGCCGCCAACCCGGCGGCCACGAGGCCCGCCGGTCCCGCTCTTCAGTTCCACCAGATCGGTTCCGATGGCGGTCTCCTGCCCGCTCCGGCGACATTGGATTTCGTTCGGATAGGACCCGCCGAGAGAGCTGACGTCATTATTGATTTCTCGACTATAGCTTCGGGAACGTCTGTTTACCTGATCAACGAGGGTCCCGACATGCCCTATGGCGGCGGCCTTCCGGTCACTGACTTTCCGCCGGCCGATCCCAATACCACGGGTCAGGTAATGAAATTCGTCGTGGATGGAAACCTGAACGGCGCCAGCCCCACCGATAATACGGCGAGCGATCCCGCGAGTCTTGTCTTCCAGCCGAGGCAGAACCTGGTTCCAGCCAAGACTCGCCAGGTGAGCCTGAACGAGATGGATTCGCCGGTTATCTTTGTCGAATACGATCAAACCGGCGCCTTCTACCACGATGTTGCGCCGTTTTCGGGTAAGAACAACGTGGTTGAGTGCGACCCGAAAAACTTTACTCCGACCGTTCCTGGAAACGTGTGCCTGCCCTATGGTCCCACCTCGACCATGGTGGGCACGGTGCAGCCCGATCCTCTCGGCTCCGGCGGAAATATCGGCGTACCGTTGATGTGGACCGACACGTCCGGAGTCAGCAAGATGCTCAAGGTTTTCACCAAGAGCAACGGCGCCGCGGTTATGGTCCCGCTGACGGAGACCCCAAACCTGAACGATGTCGAAGAGTGGGAGATCTGGAACTTCACGGTTGACGCGCATCCTATCCACCTGCACCTGGTGGAGTTCCAGGTCGTGAATCGCGAGGCGACTGTATCGAGCGGCCCCGGCGCCTTCTCGCTGACCGGCGTTACCACGCCTCCGGAGGCATGGGAGACCGGCTGGAAAGATACAGTCATCGCTCCTCCCGGATTTGTGACACGGATAAAGGCCAAATTCAACGTCGCGGGCCTTTATGTCTGGCACTGCCACATCATCGACCACGAAGACAATGAGATGATGCGGCCGATGGGGGTCATACCCGACCTCAATAAGGACGGCTGCGTGGACCGGACTGACTATAACCTGCTCCTCCAGGATATAGCGGGAGCCCGTCAGTACGACCTGAACGGTGACGGCAAGGTTGATACATCCGACGCCACCAGACTGACGCTCTTCTACACTAATCCCCGCGGAGCGCCATGCAAATAGCGAGTCTGACTTACGGGCACATCCCCGCTCCACCCTTGAGCGCGGATGTGCCCACGACGAAACCCCAACATATGCATAATGGAGGTGACAAAAGATGAAAAGAGCTCTACTGCTAATCGTCATGATCAGCGCACTGTCCTTGTGGGCGGCTCCCGCAACGGCCACTTTGAGCCTGTCTCTGGAATCCAATGGCAGCATCGGCTCGTACGATCTTGTGGTCTCGGGTCTTGGTGAATATCTCCCGTCCACTCCACTGAGTTCATTTGATGTATACATAAAGTTTGGGCCGTCATTGTCGCTTGATACACCACCCCAGTTGGGAACCGGGCTCGGCTTGAACCCCTCGCTCGACCTCTTTGATCCGATTGCGGATGCATACTATTTTTACAGTTTTCCCGAAACCGGACTGGTCAGACTGTATGAGCAATCGTGGCTGTTCCCGGATGAACTGGCCATGCTTCAATCCGATCAACTCACCCTTGCCACGTTCACGTTTGTGAATAATTACGGCAACAGGTTCGACTGCATCGGCATCTCCGGGGCTCTTCTGACTGATGCCTACGGAAACACGATGCCCACGGTCCCCGAACCCGCGACACTGCTGCTCCTTGGCTTCGGCCTGGCTGGAATGGCGGGCGTCGGGAGCAGGTGGAAAAACGCCTAGTCGCTCCTCGAAAAACCCATGATGGCGGGACCACTACGCGGTCCCGCCATCCCTTCCCACGAATATTCCTCGAACACATATCTCCGCCTCAGACACAATAGTCTGGGGCGCGGGCATGTAACCACGGCGGAAATATCGGGAAGGCTGTAACATGAGATCGAAACCCTTTAATATGTCCATCACGGTGGTTGCCGCGGGTATTTTCCTTACTTTCCCGGTTTCCCGCGGAACCGGTTTTGCCACGGATGCCGGCAAGGAACCCGGGCCTCCGCGAGACAAATAAACCGGCACCCGGTTGATACCGAGAAACCGGCAGCGTGAGAAGCAGTCGAGCGGACCACGGGAGCCGCGGTGGCAAAAAGCCCTTGACGCGGAGGCAATTAGGTGTATATACATGTTCCTAATTCCGACAGCTCATGCGATCCCCGGTTTTACAGGGTCTTGCCTGAAGGGATCAATCGGCCATGAGGAGCACGGAATTCCCGACGGACTGGAACATTATACGGCGAATGGACTCGACATGCTGGACCCGGTGAAGTGCAAGGAGATAGGGCGCTGTTGCGCATGCTACAATTTGCGGAGGGCCGCCCGTGCCACCACGCGGCTCTATGATGATTTCCTGAGACCCAGCGGCTTGAGATCGACCCAGTATGCGGTACTCATGGCTGCCAGGCTGCGAGGACCTGTTACCTTGACGAAATTGGCCGATGTGACTGTGACCGAGCGGACCACGCTCACACGCAACCTGACCATTCTCGAGAAGAAGGGTTTTATTCTCATTGAACCCGGAAAGGACCGCAGGGAGCGACAGGTAACCATCACCGAACAGGGCCGTGAGGCATTAATGGCTGCGGTACCCTTGTGGGAAACAGCCCAGGCTCACATCGAGCAGGGACTTGGCGGGGACCGAATGGCCAGCCTGCTCGATGATCTGTCGGAGATCATTTCTCTTTCCCGCTCGGTGTAGGTTTTTTTAGCAGGCAATACGTGTATATACACATCAGGCAGGGGCCGAAGTCACCACCGCGATTTCGGCTGAAATGCACGAACGAGTCAAAGACGAGGAGAAACCGGTGTCAAAGCTTTTTGAACAGACAACGATCAAGGGCCTGACCATCAAGAACCGTTTCGTTCGGTCCGCCACCTGGGAAGGAATGGCAAATAGCGATGGGTCCTGCACGGAAGAACTCATAAACCTCATGGCACGGCTCGCTCATGGGGGCGTCGGTCTCATCATCACAGGTCACGCCTATGTAAGCGCCGAAGGCCAGGCGGGTTTGCGACAGTTGGGGGTCCACCATGACGGTATGATCCCGGGCCTGGCGGGCATGGTCGATGCCGTGCACAAGACCGGAGGAAGGATCATCCTGCAGATTGCCCACGCGGGCTGCCATGCCAACAGGGAACTTTCCGGCCGGGACGCCTGGGGTCCGTCCGTCATGACTGAGAAAAAGGGTTCGCTTAATCGCGAAATGAGTGTGAACGAGATCGGAAATGCAGTGGAAGCCTTCGGTAAAGCCGCGGCCCGGGCCGAAAAGGCGGGCTTTGACGGGGTCCAGATCCATGCGGCTCACGGTTACCTGCTGAGCCAGTTCCTTTCGCCTTTCTATAACAAGAGGAACGACGAATACGGTGGAAGCATTCAAAACAGAGTACGGATCATCCTCGAAGTCCTTCAGAGCATTCAGAATAATGTGCGGCCGGATTTTCCCGTAATGATCAAGATGAACTCCCAGGACTTCATGGAAGGGGGACTGAGTGCCGATGAGGCTGTCGAGGCAGCGGTCATGCTCGGTGAACACGGCATTGACGCGATAGAGTTGAGCGGCGGGACAATTTTATCAGGAAAGCTCAATCCCACCAGGAGCGGAAAGATCGATTCCCGGGACAAGGAGGTATTCTACAAAGACGAGGCCGCGAAGTACAAAAAGGCAGTCGCCGTCCCTCTGATGCTTGTTGGCGGCATTCGCTCCTTCGAGGTTGCCGAGCGCCTGGTGAATGACGGCACGGCCGACTACATCTCGCTATGCCGTCCCCTCATCAGGGAGCCGGATCTGGTCAATCGCTGGAAATCTGGAGACTTGCGCAGGTCTTTATGCCTTTCCGACAACCTGTGTTTTCGGCCGGCGCTGGCTGGAGAGGGTGTTTATTGCGTGGTGGAGAAGAAGGCAAAAGAGAGGTAGGAAAGGTGGAGAACATTCAGATTGAAACGTCTCAAACAGGTCGGCGGCAAAAGATTTATTCCGCCGCGCGGATAAAGCAAATCTGCCTCGATGCCGGGGCCGACGACGTGGGCCTTGTGGACCTGGACCGGGAGTCGCTCAAGCAGGAGCGGGAGGGGGCCTTGTACGTCTATCCCATGACGACTGGAATCATTTCGATCGTCATGGTGAATAACCGCGAAAATATCCGGAGTCCTGCCCGTTACGTTGCCAACGAGGAATTCCACCACACGGGTGACAGAATTTCCAGCGTTTCCCGGGAAATCCTTCGCCGTTTGAACCAACTCGGTATTCGAGGTGTCGTGGTCAACAAGGGATGGCCGATGGCCCTGGACCGCCTCCCGGGGAAGATCTGGGATATCAGCCATAAGATCATGGCAGTGGAAGCCGGACTCGGGCACATGGGGCTAAACCGGCTTGTCCTTCACCCTAAGCACGGCAGTTGCATCCAGTTGGAAAGCATCCTGACCAATGGCGCCTTCGATGAATACGATCACCCCCTGGAGGAGAGCCCCTGCTTTAAGTGCAACCTGTGCGCCGCCGTCTGCCCCACCGGGGCTATTACAAAAGACCGGCCCTTCGATTTCATGGCCTGCCTCACCCACACCTACAGAGACAATTATGTCGGGTTTCAGGATCTGATGGATGCAATTGTCACGTCCCGGGACATGACGGAATACCGTTCACGTTTCGATGATCGGGAGACAGCCCTGATGTGGCAGTCCCTGATGTTTCGTATGAGCTACCGATGCAGCTACTGCATGGCGGTTTGCCCCGCGGGCGAGGAGGTCAAACCTGATTATCTGGAAGACAGAAAGGGGCACGTTAAGAACGTGCTGAAGCCACTCAAGAACCGCCAGGAGCGGGTATACGTCACGGCGGGGTCCAGGGCGGAATCCAGGGCCGGGCAAAATCCCAATAAAGAAGTCCGCATCGTGCGATAGTGAAGCGGGCGCCGCCCGCATTCAGAAATTGCCAACATGCCGGGCGGCTCGGCCAGGACCGGGTTTTGACTCCCCACGCAGTCCATGGTAGAGGAAAGCAGCAGACAGACCAGAGGGCTCCGACAGGGCCGGCCGACTCCCTTCCGGCCGTCGCGGCCGG
>JBDKTY010000180.1:0-2841 GCA_039679945.1 Syntrophobacter sp.
AAAAGTGAAGGGGGCGGATGGCATCCTTATAGTAACCCCGGAATACAATTACTCCGTTCCCGGCGTCCTGAAGAACGCCATCGATGCGGCATCGAGGCCCTATGGGACGAACCCTTTCGAAGGAAAACCGGTCGCCATCATGGGTGCCTCCATCGGTATGCTCGGTACGGCCCGGGCGCAGTATCACCTCCGCCAGACCATGGTATTTCTCAACGCCTTTCCTCTGAACCGGCCGGAGATCATGGTGCCCTTCGCCGAAAGCAAGTTCGACGAAGCAGGCAGACTTACAGACGAAACAACGAGGGAAAAGGTAAAGGAACTCCTGGTTGAATTGGTAAGGTGGATCAGAAAACTGAAATAAAAGATTCTCAGGGGCTCCGGGTCACCCTGTCAACAATGCTGAGGGAGCCCTTACCGGGTTTCAAAACGCCACGACCAATCCGCCCATGAAGACATCGGTGTCACGGCTATAATCGGTGACGATCCGATGAAACATGCCGCGAAATCCAAGATGGGGTGTAAAACGGTAGAGAGCCATCAGGGAGACGGCGCCCGCCAGCGTGGTCCTCGAACCTTCGTCGCCATCATACTTGTCGCGGGCCAGGTAAGGACCGCCGCCGATGCCGAGTGAAAGACGGTCATCGTAAAATCCTCGCACAAGCCACAGTTGTGGCAAAAACCCGTAGCGCCCTATGGGACGAGAATCGCCCTCGTTGAGCCACGCCGCGGACAGTTCGAGATAAGGAAGCAGACGGCGACGATATTCGACGCTCATCGCGTTGCCCTGTTCGCTCTTTGCGCTGTTAAGGACCGACTTGCCAAGAAAGAACCCGATCTCGTTGTCCGCCTCACGCATGCTCTTGCCGGTCTTTGGAGGTTCCCCCGGCCCGGGCTTGGCTTGAAGAAGCCAGCCTATTCCGAAGCTGGCAGAGAAGGAGTCGAAGCTCCGGTCGACCCCGATGTAGTTAGCGCGTACCTGTAGCAGGAAAGGGCTCAATCCGTACCACGTCACTGTCCCGCTGAAAATGACGCCAAGACCGTGGAGGTTTTCGTAATCGTCGCTGTCCGAGGCAACCTTCGTGTCAAAATAGAGATACGGACCGGCACCCAGGGCAAAGGACAGGCGGGGGTCGAAAGGTGCCGCACGTCCCCAGATCTGCGGGGCGATGCCGTCCCTGTAGTGGTTAGGCTGGTGCCCCTCGTTTATATATGAGATGCTGAATGCCAGATGTTCCGCAAGGTCCTGCCCGTAACTAACCGACCATTCCCCACTGTCCCCCTGCATGCTCACATCACTCGCAAACCCGCCGCTGACGAAGATCTCCTGCGCCCCGACAGGACAAGCCAGGAACATGAAGAGTACTGCGAAGGCAATTCTTCTCATGGTGATACCCCGCTGACAATCATTACCGGGACAAAATTCCCGCTCAACCATCAGATCGTCCCCCACCGATTCGATATGGGTCACCCCTGGAGCTCCCTGCCGTTTCATTGGTGACAGGAGTGCGGTTTCGCGACGGTTATCGCTTAATCAATTTTAGAACTACTATAGATATTCTTGTCAAGGAGGTTCCGCGTAACGCAAGTAAAACCGGGAGCTCCGGGAGCCCCGTTGAAACATCGCAGATGTATTGCGGTCATTTCTCGAACGTGATCCGGTTGCCCGGACCGGGGTCAGCGAGGTTTTCTTGCCTCCACCAGACAGTCCATTCTGTCGCCGGTGCGAACCAGCCTGATATCCTGGAATCCTGCCCTGGCAAGGCCGTCCCTTACTTCCTCGAAGGTGTACGTACCTCCGCCGCGGGTGTTCACAAGCATATTGATGGCAAAGAGCGTACCCGCGGCCGGAGCCGTGCGGGCGGCATCCATGATATGGTCACGGATGAGGATCGATCCGCCCGGTACAAGTGCGTCGAGGACTTTACGATAAAGCTCGACGTTCTCTTCCGGATCGTTTTGGTGGATGATTGCCGAAAGGAGGACGAGGTCGTGGCCACCGGGCAGGTTATCTCTATAGAAATCGCCCGGGACAAAGTCCACCCTGTCTGCAATATCTTCAGCGGCCATCTTTGCCCGCGCCATGGGGATAACCGCTTCGAGGTCGAATATGGTGGCTCTGAGGAGGGGATTTTTCCGCAGGAAGGCGACAGTATACGTCCCCGATGCGCCTCCCACATCGAGAAGCCGCCTGCAGGCGCCGAGATCATAAGAATCGGCTATCTCCAGCGAGAGGTCTTTCCCTACGACGTCCATTGCACCGATAAAGGCACCGAGAGTATCGGGCTCCATGCGGCTTGCGTGTTTGCGTTTTCCCCTGGCTCCCTTTCTGACCATGCCGGAAAGGTCGCCCCAGGTCTCCCATAGCCTGGTCATATGGAGTATCATGGGCAGTACCGAACCCGGATGACGCGAGGAAAGGAGAGATCCATTTTCGGTGAGAGAGTAAACCCCATCATTCTTTGCCAGGAAACCGAAGGCCGCAAGGGCGTCGAGGACGCGCGAAAGGGCCCTGCTGTTGAACCCGGCTTTCTTTGCCAGCCGGGCGGATGACAGGGGTTGCCCGTCAAGAAGCGTGAAGATATCCAGTTCCGCCGCCGTCAGGATAACCCTGCTCTTCATAAAGGCGGTCGTGTCAGCCATCAATGCTCCCTGCGGTCCATGTTTAATCATCAGTTCCTCCTCCGGGCTAGTACCTTCACGCGTTCAGTCGACCTGTATGTAATCTGCCGCGAATGAGCCTGTCGCGGAATCGTACGTCAACGATGAATTCTTTCTCCAATTAACATCGTCTTCACGGGGAAAATCATCACGGTAAAAACTTCCCCGGCTTTCCTGCCGGCC
>JBDKTY010000181.1:0-3423 GCA_039679945.1 Syntrophobacter sp.
CCCGGTCGAGGTCGTGGCCATAGAGCGTGAGATTCTCGCCACGTAAAGTGACCTCTCCTCCTGCAGTCTGCTTGAGCTCCTTTGCGGTATTCCCCCGCATCGACAAGGTTGCAGAGCAGTCCATCGACCCTTCTGCGACCTTCTTTGAAAAAAAGGTTTTGAGATACTCATCGATCCTGAATTTTGACAGGGACAGCCGGACGGAATAGCGGGGAACAGGATCGGTAAAATCTACCCCGATGCTCCCTGACCCTTGTCCGCCGAAAAGGCCCATCGTTACCGGAGTGAGAGCGAAGACGCCACCCTTGCCCCTGCAGGTAAATTTTGCATGGGAAATCGTAAGGCCCTTCGTCCGGATCTCCCGGCAAGCGAATTCTGCGGTGAAGGAAAGATTTTTCAAAAGCTCCGCGCTGTTCCCTCCGGCAATCCCCAAGCTGCGTACGTCCAGGTTGAAGTGTTCAACCTCGATGCCTTTCCCGGACTGGTCGTCCCCATAGAGGAAAAAACCATCGGAGATAAAAAGATTGTCGGGTGCCAGGGGAAGGCGTGTTTGTTTACTCTTCTTCCGTTTTTCGAAATTGAACGTGCCATCGCGGTCCCGCGTAATGGTGATCCTGGGGCGCTGCAGTCCGATCCTCTTGATCCGGACCTCCTTGTGGAGCAAAGGGAAAAGAGCGATCTCGAGGCTTGCTTGCTCAGCAGAGGCGATGTCCATCTCACGATTCCGGATGTGCACATCATCAAGCCTGACATGCAAGTCCCCGAAGAAAGCGATTCCCAGTCGGCCGCCAACGCGGATTTCCAGCCCCAAGGATTCAGAGGCAGCCCTCTCCAGTCGTGATGTATATACACTCGTGTCAACAAAATACAGGGCAGCAGCGATGAGGATGAGCAGCCCCATGAACCCGATGACGGACAAGAGGATGATTTTCAATGATTTTGACATCCCCACTCCTGGTTTTTGAATCTGCTGTCACTTCTTCCTGAGCCCTTGCGTTAGGGACAGTTCGCACTGTTGCTCCGTGATGACTTTTAGGATTCAAACGCCAATAACTGCTGTACGCTGAAAAGATGATCACGCGTAAAATTAAGTTCATAACTTCAAGCCAATGGTTTCAAACCCATTCATTTTCGGCATTCCGAGATCCAGGATGACTAGATCGGGCCTTTCGGATTCACTTTTTAAAAGGGAGAGAGCCTCCTTCCCATGAGAGGCAATTGAAACATGATACCCATCCTCTTTTCGGTTCTTCCAGGAGAAGACGCTGGATTCTTATCTCATCATCAACGAATAATATTATCATCACGAGCCAATGATAAGATGAATATGCCTTCCTGGTTCACTCCCCGTACAATGCTTGGCGTTTCATCAGAACGAGAACTCACCCAAAAACAACATGCATTGGGGCCGAATTTGGAGTTTACCTCCCCACGTGGATATTGGAGAAGGAACTGAGAACTCCAAAAATGCTCAGGAGCCACAAGACAACGGCAATGACCACGACGGCATTCAGGATCGTCTTAATGGAACCCGCCATCGGTATGAATCGGTTGATGAGCCAGAGAATAAAACCAACCACGATCAGGACCACCACCACTTGAATTAAGGGCATAATCTAATCCTCCCTGTGTTGACGACGAAAGCAGGCCACAGAGGTATGCTCCCGCTTATGCTCCGGCCGCTGAAGGCAGCCGATTTGAGATTCAAACCTGCCGCCATACGTTCAAGAGCGCCTGCTGCGATCCTTTGCGCGAGACACCAAAAGTGCTCGACCGCCTAAAGCCGACCCAGTAGCAGCAGGATGATCAGAATGACCAGGACAATTCCCAGTCCGCCGCTTGGGTAGTAACCCCACTCTCGGCTGTGAGGCCAGGTGGGCATTGCACCTACCAGCATCAAAATCACGACGATAATCAAAATAGTTGACAACATAGCGCTCCTCTTTTCAGTTTATCCCTGAATGTCTCCATGCGCGGGCACGTTCAACGGACTTGGTCAGTTGAACTTTGAAAAATTCTATCGGAACCGATTGAGATCCGCTTCCAATGAGTCAAGCCGACGGGAAAGGTCTGTTCTCTCTTCGTACGAAGTGGATCTGCCTTCTTCCGTCATGCGCGAATAATCACGCCGGATGGCGTCCAGTCGTGCTTGAAATTCTCTCTCTTCCGTTCGAGGCAAACGTCCGCTGATTCTCCCATCATCAATTCTCCTTTGGAGTGAGACAATCCTGTCCCCATTCCTTGGCTCTTCAATTTTTGAAGGCCGGGCATGCGCTCGGTTGATCTCCTCTTCAAGCGCATCAAGCCTGGCAAGAAGCCTGTCCCATTCGTCCCGGTAAACCCGTTTGCCTCTCAGCGCCGTATAGTCTGTTCGAATATCCTTCAGCTTCGTCAGAAACAGCTGAGACTGATCAGGGCTAAGTGCGCCGGTTTTCAGCCCATCCCCGATCTTCTCCTGGATTACATCCATCTTGTTCTCTGCATTCCTTTCGGAATCCGGCCATGTTCTGATGGTGACGCAACCCGAAACCAAGGCTAATCCGAAAACTACGAACAACGGCAATAAGATGATCTTCTTCATTGTCTTCTCCTATTTTACAATCAGGTCGTTTTTCACTGACTTGACACCCTCAACGCTGCCGGCAATCTCTCCTGCCTTTTTCACGCGCTGATCCGAATCGACAAAACCGCTCAGCTGGACCACCCCCTGGTAAGTCTTCACTTTGATCTGGAGAGATTTCAGCGTTGGTTCCTCAAATATTGCGGCTTTTACCTTGGTTGTTATCACCGAGTCATCGACGTACTGGCCGGCACTTTGCTGGTGCTGCGTGGCGGCGCACCCCAAGGACACGGTTATCAGACAGATGCAGACCAGAGATATCAGCATGCTATCTCGCTTTATCATGGACTCATCTCCTTTCGCGTCCAGGACCACACGAGGAAGTCTATGAAGTCCTGCTTATTGGAAGGTTATGTATAATAGTCATCAAATTGTTCCGGACAAGGGTGTATGATGGGGTCCTGTTTCAATAAACAACCTGAGACATCTTTTCCTGAAGTTGGATTTTAGGCGACTGGAATTGACGAAGTTTTTGAAATATCTGAAAACAGAAGATTTCGAAATAAGAAGATATATGAAAAGATCAGGCCAACCCCAGGTACGATACCCAAAACCTTCACGTGCAGCGAACTCGATATTCACCTGCGAATATACATGTTGGTAAAATGAACAGGAGGGACAAACCTCTGCGTGCTTGTCCCTCCTGTATGCTTCGAACCCAAGATTCTCTTGCTATTCCATGGGCTTGAACTCGACCCTGCGGTTCTTTGCCCTGCCTTCAGCGGTATCGTTGGATGCCACAGGCATGGTCAACCCGTAACCCTTGGTAGTGAGCCTGTCGCCCTTCACGGCCTCATCCTTCA
>JBDKTY010000182.1:0-3650 GCA_039679945.1 Syntrophobacter sp.
CAGGTTTTGTTCCTGGCTCCGGACCTTGAAGTAGACATTCCCCTCCAGGTAGTCCGTGAAAAACCTCAGCCCAAGCTCGAAAGCTATCAGGCGGGCCGCGTCATGAATATATTCCCGATCCAGGGGAGTGAGCGCCCCTTCCGCCATCGACAGGTATCCGCGGAGGATCTCCCTGCAGTAGTCGGTCTCGAAGCGCACAGCCTCCCAGTCCTCGGTCTCTTCCCCAAGGGGGTTGCAGCATGAGCGGAGGCAGTCGCCGATATCGTACTGGAGCAGGCCCGGTTTCACGGTATCCAGGTCCACGAACGCGACTGCCCGGCGCGTTCGGACATCCATCATGATGTTGTTGGACTTCGGGTCTCCGTGAATGGGGCGAAGAAACAGTTTGCCGCTCGTCCGCGCGTCTTCCAGAACACTCGCGAACGCTCTGTGTTTTTCTATGAATTTCATGCAATAGCGTACCGGAGCAGCCGAGGTCCCCGGCCTGGGAAGGTAACGCGGGTCCACGCCCTCTTCCCGTAGAATCGCCGAACGGCTGGTGGCGCCGGTGTCGGGGGGCTTATCGTGAATGAGGGCATCGATGTTCACGGCGGAGCCCGGTGCTCTTCGCATCACCGCCGCGCGGCCCGGTGCGGAATCGACCCCGGGAGCGCGGCCGGATGCCGCCCCGGCAATTACCCGGTCATAATGACCCAGGTAGAGAGGGGTGACATGGAAACCCTCCAGCGTATCGCCCAGCTTATGGGCGGGAAGGTCGCTCAACAGGCTGTGGAAGGTCCCCAGTGCATACCCGACTTCCCGCGCATGTCCATGGCCGTGGACGGTATCGAAGGAAACGGCATCGTCAACGAAGGTCATCGCGCGCCAGAAAGATCCGTCCGGGGCAATCCATTGATCTTCGCCGTCGCGCGAGGGAAGGATGAGCGGGGTTTCCCAGCGGCGGCCGGGAGCGAGCGGAAAGGTTTCCAAACGTCGTGAAATATGACTCGTAAGGACTCTCAGGTTTTGCATGATGAGTCCGGGGCGAAGGAATATGCGCCTGTTCAGACGCTGGAGTATGAAAGACCCCTCGGTGGCGGGTTCCAGGCGCACGCGGAATGTCTTGTTCACATTCCCGTTCCCGAATTCCCCTATGCGCGAAATCTTGCCCCCTGGCTTAAAACGCTCGGCCGCCTTGAAAAGAATATCACTGTCCGCGCCACTTGTGCTACGCTCCTTGATCATTACTTTTTCCCCGTGCGCCGCGGCCCCCGGGGCGGCCGGCGCATGTTGAGGTTTTCCGGTCCATCGAGGATCATCCTCCACGATGGAAGTATGGAGGAGAGGCGGGTTGGATGTCAACTCCCCCGCGCGGCCTGAACTCTATTTGAAAGGATCGTTGAGACATGTTTTACCTGGATAAGGCATTTCTGCTAATGCTCGCTTCCTGCTGCGCGCTGGTAGTGCAGCACAGCGCCTGGGCGGCGGAGGCTCCGGCGAAGGAGCAGCCCAAGAACCCGGTCGTGCTCATCAAGACCTCCGAAGGAACCATCAAAGTCGAGCTATGGGCGGACAGGGCCCCTGAAACTGTCAAGAACTTTCTCCAGTACACGGACGAAGCGTTCTATGACGGTACAATATTCCACCGGGTGATCGACAATTTCATGATCCAGGGCGGTGGGTTCACCACCGAGATGAAACAGAAGCCCACCCATCCCCCCGTTAAGAACGAAGCCGTGCCGGAACTCAAAAATATGCGCGGGACTATCGCCATGGCCCGGACCAATGTGGTGGACAGCGCTACTGCTCAGTTTTTCATCAATGTCGCCGATAACGCGTTCCTGAACCAGAGAGACAAATCCCAGGCCGGATTCGGATATGCCGTATTCGGCGCGGTCATCGAGGGGATGGACGTCGTGGACCGCATAAAGAAGGTCCAGACGACGATGGTCGGCCCTTACCAGGATGTTCCGGCAAAGCCGGTCATTATTGAAAGCGTGAAACGCGAGAAGTAAGAGACCAGAATGCTCGTGTACCCAAATTCGCCTGCATTCAGATTTGCACATTGGCAATCCGTCACGATCTCGACCGGGTTGTGACACAGCCTGGAGCCGGGTCCCAGTGTTTTTCCCGGAAAATCAATGGACTTCGGCTCCAGCCTCGCCCGGATACCTCGCCCGAAATCACGACTCCCCGCCTCAAAGCTGTATGGTGCAGGCTTTCCAGCCTGCCGGCGATCACGCAATGGCCCCTTCCGCCCTTCGATATCTCTACAGGCAACCCGTTCCGAATAGCATGAAACCACCAGCTAAAAGCGCGCTCACCCCCGTTCGCTCTTCACGAGCATATCCGGTTCCATGAACTATGATTTGAAACGGGACATCTGGTTAGTAATCGAAGCCAGTCCGCGTTAGTAGTGCGAAGTATCGCTATGTTTAGTTTAGCGCAATGCGGGGACGCCTCAACTGTGGGTTTTTGCTTCTATAGTGAGATAAAGATTTTCAATCATAAGCGACATATGGTTTTGAACAAAGGCATTTGTTTAAATGGCATGGTTTGCAAGTGATGGGGCGCGGACTATATATGCTCAATTTAACACAATGAAAAGCTGTAATATATAGGGGAAATTTATTGACAACCATCTCCATTGATATAATCTGATCATGTTCCATCGGTGTCACCGATAATTCGCATATCCATGAACTATTTTGCTTATTCTCAAAAGCTGTTTCTCGAAGGTTTCGGAGCATGACGGGGCATGCCTGCCATTCGATACATCATGGTGAGCGCCACCTTGAGCAAAAGTCGGCATAAGCCTTTGCATCTCACGTGGTTTTGATTGAATCGGGACGGGTCACATGAACTTTCATTTGTGAAGTAGGGCTTCCAGGCCAATAGGATATTGGCATGGCGAAGTCCGCGTACTGAGCTGACAGCCCGCCATACGAACTTCGCTGGACAATCCTGGAATACCCTCGGTGCTCTGTCTTTTTAGCGATGCCTGACAGGGAAGCTGTTTCCCGTTCGGGGACCTCCCGTTGCGCTTCCGCCCGGCATTGCGACGCAGACGGAGTTCGAACTTCAAACCATTAGGCAGCATAGCTTTATGTGATGCGGAGTACCACCGTTTCCAGCCGCCCGGCCGGCAGGGGGGGGACCGGGGACTGTTGCGCCGAAGCCGCGAGCAGAAACCGGGCGAAGCTGGAGAGGTACCGGAAAGGCTTTCCGAGCCATTACCACCAGCGGGAAGCATTGATCCCGGTCCCTCGGGCATCCATGGCCGTTTGGCAACCGCCGCCGGCGCCGGCCCGCTGATGAAAGAACGGGAGCGCGGGCACCGGTCGGGGCGGAGGCTCCCGATGACCGTGCCTGTCTCGGGTTCGCCGGTTCCGCATCATCGACTGGCAATTGGCAATGAAAGCGGAAATGAGCCAACAGAAGATCGCAGCCACAGAGGCGCGAGGAGGAGAGGGATTAATGGATAACGACAGCATCAGCTTGATCGTGAATGGGAAGGACTTCCAGGGGAGGAAAATCCAGGGGAAGCGAGGGCAGACAGTGCTGGAAGTCTTCAGGGATAACGGCATCCATGTTCCCACCCTGTGCCACCATCCCAAGATGCCTGCCTATGGCGGATGTCGTTTGTGCATCGTGGAAATCGAGAAAATGCG
>JBDKTY010000183.1:0-4556 GCA_039679945.1 Syntrophobacter sp.
GAAATGCTCACCGAACGCTTTGTCCGCGGTGGAGTTGTATACGAATTTGTAGCTGTTGTACGGAACGTACATTTCCTTTTTGCCCAGGATCTTCCACTCGAACCGCTCCGGGCTCCCGGTGAAGACGTAGGACTCGTCGTAAGTCGCGGCGCCGGCAACAGAGGTATTCGGTCCGTCGAAAGCGATCTCCGGTGCGAGCTTCACTCTTCTCTGGCCGGGGAGGTACTGCCAGGCTGGATCTCCGTTGGATTTGTCAACTTTCAGAAGCCAAATCAGTCCTTCATTGTTCCGGTTTGCAGGCGCAATGACGTTATCCATGATTTTGACATGATGCTCCCGGTCAGTGCTCTTCGGATCCCAATAGGGATATTCTTCCCAGAATTTTCCTTCACTGGCCAAGACTCTGCGGCCCGCGGAATTGATAACGAAGCTTTTGTAATGACCATGCTCCGAGACCCCCGCCCATCTCATAACGACGTTCCACATCGCCTCGAGACCGTTTTTGGGAATGGGGAAAGGGAAACCCTCGCGGGCCCCGGTCAGCTTTTTCCCGTCATTTTCGAGTTTTGCGGTTACAGCCGATTTTTTCGTTCCATCAATAACCGACTGAGGGTAGACGGCCGAGCGATGGGTAGGATAAATATCCATTTTCATATTGGGGTACTTGGCCAGCAGGGCTTTCGTGCCTTCGCTGAGCTTGTCCGCATACTGGGCCATATTTTTGGAATCAATGGAGAACACTGGTTTGTCTGTCGCAAAGGGATCGGGCCGTGAACCGGATTTCTTGGTATCGTATCCTGCCGGCGGCGTCCCGGTGAAAGCGGGGATCGAGCCGTCCTTATTCCCGGCTTTCTCGGCGCCGACCGCTGTCAAATTCGCCCCCCCGAGCTGGTTTGCCTCTTCCTGACTGATCGCCGCACAGGCGAGTCCCGTCCAGGCTAATACTAGAAACGCTGCCAATAGAACCCTTTGTCGCATCATCTTTCTCCTTCTTTTCCGCTAGAACGATGTTTTGAAAGTCAATGTTATAAAATCACGATCCCTAAGAGGTCCGCTTCCGCCTACCGATGTATAGGCACCCGTTATCGGATCCGAGGAAATCGGGCCGAAGAAGTCCACATAGTTGATGTTCACTTTGTATTTGGTGAATATGTCAAACTGGAGACCGATTCCCCAGCTTCCGTCGGCTTGCCCCCCGCCGTTGGCCACGGCGGAAGTTCCCCACAGGCCCACACTTCCGGTTATGGGAAGACTGATGTCCACGCCCGGGAACACCTGCATCCACTGTGGCGAGAAGTTGGCCGCAATCACCGCATTATCATCCGTTACACGGTCGAAACCCGTGTAGCTGTCGCTGCCTTTGAAATAGGCGTCGCCCTGGTTCACACTGAGCCAACGGCTGTAAGCCATTTCAACGTTCCATGAGCCCGCATCCCACAACGATGTTCTTTTCAGGAGCCCCAGGAAGTTGATCAAAGCATGGAAAGTATCGCCGCGCGCGCCCAGAGTTTCCCCCCTTTCGGGAAGCTGACTGGCACTGGTGATAAAGGCGGCAGAACTGGCCAGGGGCATGTCGTGTCTGTAAGAGGCTTCAGCCGCCACGCTGATACCAAAGATCTGTTGGGCATAGCTGATACCCGCCACACTGATGTTGCTGGGATACACGAAATGGTAGGTCATATCTCCGAGATTGACGATTGCTTGCGGCAGTTTATCCGAGAAGTTCCTATAGTAGAATCCTAAGGTACCAGAATATGGGTTCAAAGCGCTGGGAGCATATTTGGCCATGAAGCCGAAGTCCCGGAACTGATCAGGCGTAATATCCCTGCCGTGAGTTGCAAGCAGGCCGGGTCCCAGTATCATTGACTCGGACCCTTTAAGGTTCAAGTCGGAAGCAGAAAGGTAGGTCCCCGCCTCGGGCGCGAGGTCCCTCTCCCACTCCATGAAGTATTGCCAAGCAAACGAGAAATTATTGGAAATTTGCGCCACGCCGCTGAAGTTGTTTGTCGGCCGGAATACTTCCTTGACTTCAACACCGGGCTGAGACGTCGCTTTCGCAAGATCGAGGGGCGCCTGGCCGTAGCTGATGCCATGAAAGGCATTCAACAATGCCTCACCCCAGTATTCGGTGTGACGGCCCATCTTGAGGTATATAGGCACATTCCCCGCATTGATCTTGCCGAAACCGAAAGCATCGAGAAGCTCGCCGCTCGGTCCACCAAAATACCTCTGTGCATAACCGCTGATCCCGATTGCCTGACGTCCATTTTCGAGATGGTTCGAGGTCGCCACGGAGTTACCGTCAAAATTGTCATACCTTTGATCGTACCAGAATGCGCCGCTGACCCGGATTCCATAATCCTTCTTATAGATCAGGTCACCTTCGCTCAAGAGATCAAGCCGGTTGGAAACAATGCCCGGACCGAAGTTACGATCCCCGTCATCACCATTTGGATCGGCGATAAGGGCGCTGTCTTTCGACAACAGGCGATCCATCAGGGTAAACCTGATGGTGTTGTCCCAGCGGAGTTTCCAGTCTTCGCTTCCTGTCGGGATATCAAAGGCGGAGGCGCTCGTGCACACACCAAGCACCAGTGCCGCCAGTGTCACGGCGGACCTCCGTAGAAAATACCACCGCCTTTGTTCCCTGCCTTTTCCACAACCCCTCATTTCAGCCCTCCTCGGTTGTAAGTCATTCCTCCCCACGTTCTTCGCCCAATACACCCAAAGGCCCCATGCAGGGGCTGTTGGTTCCCTAGTTCCGGAACTTATCCGTATGGATGAGACCGCCTCACAATCCGGGCACTGAGTCAGTGGTCCGGAGTTACTGCCCGCGAAGCGTTGAATCTCTTTGCAATCGATCATGAGGTGCTGATCCAGGGTATGGTGGATGTGAATGCTTAAAACCCGCGCATTTGAGTTGACCAGTTCGGTCAGAGAAAAAATTTCCTTCTCGCTCCGGTGCGCATCTTGTCAAATAGGCCCCTACAGTTGATCACCATAACCGACAGTTTTTCCGTCAAAGTACGACTAGCCGAATTAATAGGTGGGCTTCAAATCAAGGGGGGTGAAGGGAGGACAGGGGTTAGTGCCGGAATGGGAACTGAACAAAAGGCAGCCGGTTCCATTCACGGAGAACCGCCCCGAGGGCCTGAAGAGCACCGGTTCAAATGTGGGAGCTGCTTTTGGAGCTATGGACGATGCGTCTGGTTCGGAGGCGATACTGAAGGAAAACTTGCCGAGGCTGCTATGCGGGGCCGCGAGATAATGCGCGTATTCAGGGTTCTTTAAATGCGGTTTTGATGGTTCTCAACCCTTTGGATGGCTCATGGTGTGAGATTTTGTGTCCAAACTCGTGATCGTATTGAGAATGGCTCTCCAAAGAGTAATTTTCTTTTCGACAAACACAAATCAAAGATCTATGATTGAGTCGGATTTTCGGAATTCTACTGGTCAACTCATCCTCAAGTGCTGCAGGTGAACTGAAAGGGAATCAGGTCTCGTTCAATCCTGATGAATCTTATGCACTCGAACAGACGCACCCGAACCCCGTTGTTATACCCGAAGATTACCCCTCCCATCGGCAGTCGCAGCATCATCCATCGAGAGAAAATGGCCGAATGGATGCAATCCGCCGAGCACGCTAAATTTGTCAGCATCTGCGCTCCCGCGGGTTTTGGCAAGACGACCGCCATGGTACAGTGGATCTCGCATTTGAGGGGCCAAAACAAGCCTACTGCCTGGCTGACCCTGGACGCCATGGACAACGATCCCAGGCGATTTGTATGCAACCTGTTTGCCGCATTACGAGAAAGCATCGATGATTTTGCCCCGGATATACAGGAAGACGATCTTTTCGAGGGCATGCACAATTATAATGAAGTAGCCTCTTACCTATTGGACCGCCTGTGCACTTTCGAGGGGAAGATCACCATATTCCTGGATGAATTATGTGCCATACAGTCCCCGCAGGTAATACAGGCAATCCGGCAAATTCTGCATTATCTCCCAACAGGAAGCCGGTTAATTGCGGCAATGAGGCTTGCCGCGGATCTTGGTCTTGGGAAGCTCCGCGCCAAAGGGGAATTGATCGAAATCGGACTCGAAGACCTGCGGCTTACACTCCAGGAGACGGAGCAGTTCGTACGGCAGACGCAACACCTTGATCTGGATCAGATAGAATTAGAGGCACTTTATAAAATGACCGAGGGGTGGGTAACAGGCCTTCAGCTCTCCACTCTTTCTTCCACATGGCAAGGTCAGCCCACGCATGCCCCCCAATCTTTCAAGGCCCTTCGCCTGATCTCGGAATACCTGGTGGAAGATGTACTGGCGAACCAGTCTCAGGATGTCTTGTCATTTCTCCTTCAAACGAGCATTCTCAACAGCCTCACGGGCCCCCTCTGCGATGCCGTGACAGGGTGCGCGGATGGCTATGAGATGCTTGAATACCTGGAAAAACATAACCTCTTCCTGATTTCGCTCGATGAGGAACACAACTGGTATCGGTATCACAGCCTCTTTGCAAGATTTCTTCGCAACCGGCTTGAACGCCG
>JBDKTY010000184.1:0-56385 GCA_039679945.1 Syntrophobacter sp.
ACCGGGACTGTCTTCATGACGCGTGATTCCTCCCCGGGCCGGACAGACTGGAATCCGTTCATCGATCCCACTCCGTCAGGCAAGTATGTGACAACTGGTATAATGATATTCTTTCAAAGACTTAAGAACCGGTTTACAGCACGTGCAAAAGCCCTGTTTTTCGGTTTTCCCGGAGTGACAATTCACGCCAATTTGCATCCAAGCTGGTACCGCCCTTCCGTTCGTGCTGAGGTATCGAAGCATGAACGGGCCAATTCCGAGCGATATCTTCAACTTCAGGATAGACTCATCTTGAACGCAATCCTGAATCAGTCCAGCGGGGGAGGCGTGGAGAGCGTCCGGAACGAACTTCTCATGATCTCGGCGCACTCCGCGCTTCCCCGGGGAATGCTCATTTGAGGCCGCCATCAAAGGTCTCACCGGAAAGGTGGCGGTGAATGTCGGCTGCCGCGCGTTTGCCGGCGCCCATCGCGCTGATGACCGTCGCGGCGCCCGTTACGACATCGCCCCCCGCCCAGACACCCTTCATGGTAGTACGTCCGGTATTCTGGTCGGCTATCACCGTGCCGTGCCTGCTGCGTTCGAGGCCGTCGGCATTAAGAAAAACCAGCGGGTTCGGGCTGGTCCCGAGCGCCATGATTACCTGGTCCACCTCCATTACGAACTCTGATCCCCTTATGGGAACCGGACCGCGGCGGCCGGACTGGTCCGGTTCTCCCAGTTCCATGTGAATGCAGCGCATGCCGCTCACCGCCCCGTTCGGGTCGGGTAAAATCTCTACGGGGTTGGTGAGGAAGTCGAATATCACGCCTTCCTCTTCGGCGTGATGGACCTCTTCACGCCGCGCTGGGACCTCGGCCGCTGAACGGCGATACACGATATGGACCTCGTTGCCGTTGTGGCCGTTCCCATTGGCCCGGAGAGACTGCAAGCGGAGAGAACAGCGCGCCGAATCCATGGCGACGTTGCCTGCGCCGATCACGGCTACCTTCCTGCCCACCTTGACGGGAGTATCGAACTCGGGGAACTGGTATGCCTTCATCAGATTGACACGGGTGAGGAATTCGTTGGAGGACAGCACGCCATTGAGATTTATGCCCGGAATTGGCATAAACATAGGCAGACCGGCGCCGGTTCCCAGGAAGACCGCATCGTAGTCAGCCAGCAGGTCATCGATCGTAAAGGTACGGCCGATGACGTAATTTGAGAGAATGCTTATTCCGAGCGCATTGGCAGCGGTTTCGATCTCGGATTGGATGACTGCCTTCGGAAGCCGGAATTCCGGGATACCGTAGACGAGCACGCCGCCGGGGGTATGCAGCGATTCGAAGATAGTCACGTCATGCCCCATCCGGCCCAGGTCGACGGCGCAGGTGAGGCCCGACGGGCCGGAACCCACCACAGCGACCCTTTTACCGGTTGCCGGCGCCCTCGTCACCGCACAGGTATTGTGGACCAGTTCGTAGTCGCCAACGAAGCGCTCAATCCGGCCGATAGCCACCGGCTGGCCCTTCTTCCCCAGGATGCAACGGGACTCGCACTGTACTTCCTGCGGGCAGACTCTGCCGCAAATGGCCGGGAGGTTGTTCTTGGACTTCATGACCTCGACGGCCCCAGCCATATCGCCTGCCCGCACAGCCCCTATGAACTCGGGGATCGGGACCTCGACGGGGCAGCCTTCCATGCATGGAGGTTCTTTGCACTGGAGGCAGCGTTCCGCTTCCAGGCGGGCAAGTTCCACTGTAAAACCCAGAGCCACTTCACTGAAGTTCCGCACACGCGCTTCCGGTTCCCGCGCCGGCATGTCCTGGCGGGCAATCTTCATCCGTTCTTTTTTTGTCAGCTCAGCCATCTATTTAACTCCACCAACCGCGCGGTCCAGGTTGCACTTGTGGCCTTCCCGCCAGCGTTCAACCGCCATATGTTCTTCAGGCCGGTAATATGCCAGCCGCGATAACAGACTGTTCCAGTCCACCTTGTGCCCGTCGAACTCGGGCCCGTCGACGCAGACAAACCTGGCGCCATCGTCCAAAAGAACCCGGCACCCGCCGCACATCCCCGTCCCGTCCACCATGATCGTGTTCAGACTTACGATGGTGGGCACGTTGAACGGTTTGGTCGCGGCCGCGACGAACTTCATCATGATTGCCGGCCCGATGGCCCATATTTTGGCAATCTTTCCGGGCCGGGATTCAAGGATTTCCTTGAGAGGCGCCGTGACAAGGGTCTTGCGTCCATGAGAACCATCGTCCGTGGTGACGATCAGTTCATCGGATACGGCGCGCATCCTGTTTTCCCAAAGCAACAGGTCCTTCGTCCTGGCGCCGATTATCGAGATGACGTGATTCCCGGCTTCCTTGAGCGCGCGTGCAATGGGATATACCGGGGCAATTCCGACTCCGCCGCCGACACAGACCACGACGCCGAAGTTCTCGATCTCGGTGGGATGTCCCAGGGGGCCGACAATGGTCTTGAAAGAATCCCCCACCTGCATTTTCCCCATTTCCATGGTCGATTTGCCCACTTCCTGGAAGATCAGCGTTATGGTGCCGGCGTCCCTGTCATAGTCGGCAATGGTAAGCGGAATGCGCTCGCCGCGGTCATGCCTGACCACGATGACGAACTGGCCCGCCCTTGCTTTTCGAGCGATCTGCGGGACGTGGACCAGTACTTGTTTCGTAACGTCACTCAGAACCACCTTTTCCAGAATTTTGTACATTCTCGAGTTCCTTCTTCTACCCCGGAAACGTCAAACTCTCGGAGTTACCCGGCCCAGCCGGTGGGTTTTCCGGGTGAAATGAATTCACCACCCACTTTGGCCGGGCTTGAGTGCGTTTGTAGAAGAGTATGGCAGTGCTCACCGCACGGCCAATTGCCAGAGCCTTGTCTGAAAATGTGTAGCAACATTCCCTTATACCGCGGGGGTCCACATCTCCGATTTTGAGGTTTTTTGTAACCCGGATATGGTTCATGATCAGACCGCGAACAACTCCATCAAAAGGGCACCTGACCGGTATCTCGTCTACATAACAGATGATATCTCCCTTTTTCAGCACGGCGCCGATGTCGTGGACATGTCTCATGGCGCCGTCACAAGGCGCCCGCAGCACACGTTCCACGTCATATCCCATAACCTCGCCCGGGATACCGGTGTTGGCTTCCGCGGGTCCTTCGTGGATGAGTTTTCCAAGGTTGCAACCCCGGTTTGTTTCGACAACGATATCGACATCTTTCCCTGCTATGAATCCAGGCCCCAGGGCGATCGTTAATGGCGCCAAATCCCTTGTCATGCCGTTATTTCTTTTTGCCATCGTGGCATTGACCAATACTTCAGGCCGTAACGCATCCATGGCATCCCGCATCGGCATTACGCATACCGGAATATGATTGTTTAAATGAATCCTTTGAATATCTTCCGCGGATTCGGCAAGAACAGCCTTGACGCCCTCTACCTGGATTTCCCTGTCGATCACGGCCTGCGCAAAAGAAACTGTTCTCCTTACACATAGCGGGTGAGGTATTTCGAGAATGACCACGGACATGCCGCATCGGTGCAGTGCATATGCCACACCGGACGCCAGATCTCCGCCTCCCTGAAGCAGGACGCATTCCTTTTGCACCTTTTTCTCCTTTTTCAGCGTGAGTCCAGGCGGCGGAGCAACCCATCCCACCTGGACTCTTGCCCAGGGCAATCTTTGTGACTACTGCAATTGCCTGTGAAAATGCCTTATGGTTGAAAAGAGAGGGAACGCGATCAACCGTGGATAAGGGCGTATACGCGTTCAGCGGTCATCGGCAGTTCATTTACCTTGGCGCCAAGCGCATTGGCCACCGCGTTTGCTATCGCGGATGCGGGACAGACAAGTCCACACTCCCCCGCTCCTTTTGCCCCGAAGGGACCGGACGGATCACTTCCCTCTACAATGAAGGTGTCGATTTCCGGAATATCTTCGGCCGTCGGGAGCATATATGCGGAAAAGCTCGTATGCGCCTGTTGCCCGTTTGGTTGGTACAGGATTTCTTCGCTCAGGGCATACCCTATACCTTGAACTACCCCGCCCTCGATTTGTCCCTCGACAATCAGCGGGTTGATAACGGTCCCGACATCGTGGGCGGCAGCCATTTTGACCACTTGAACCGTACCCAATTCCGTATCCACTTCCACTTCGGCCGCACAGCAGTGCCAGGGCGGCGCGTTCGGCGGTATGGTTTTGCCGACCCCGATAAACTGCTTATTGCGGATATGAGCGTAATAGGCCAGGCCCTCCAGGGAGATTCCCTTTTGGGGGCCTTGTGTATGCACGGGTTTTACAATTTCATGATCCTGTGGCGGCGGCACAGGGGCGGCCGCGGCCTCTTCAATGGCTCCGGGTAATGTCATGGGGTCGACGACCGTCACGCCTTTGCCTTCGGCGCCGACCGGTTTTATGATGGAATCCTCGATAATCAGCGCCTCGGGGGATACTTTAAAGAGCCCGGCAGCGTATCCCAGAAGTTGTTTTTTGACGTCATCGGCCGCGGCCTTCACGGCCGTACCCTGGGCGTAGGCGCCACGACTGGCATGATTACCGATGGTAAAGGGGGTTGATGCGGTATCCGCAAAGGTAAAGGTGATATCTTCCCATTTGAGGCCCATGGCTTCGGCACAGATCTGAGGCAAACTTGTGCTAATACCCGTGCCCATATCACAGCAACCCACCGACAAGTTTACGGAACCATCCGACTGGACTGCCACGTAGGCATTGTCATAATCGACGCAGAAGGGCCAGGCGTTGGACACATGGGTTCCCACCGCGATGCCCAGGCCTCGCCTGATGTGGCCCGAGCCGTTGTTGAGTTTGCCGCGGCGCTCCCAGCCAATACTCCGTGCGCACTGTTTGATGCATTCCGCCAGTTCCGAACTGCTGCATGGATAGGGGAGGAACCAGGGGTCTCCCGCTCTGGAAATATTCTTCTCCCGCAGCTCTTTTGCATCCATTCCCAGCTTTTCCGCCATCATGTCCACAACCCGTTCCAATGCAAAGTTGCCCTGGGGGTTGCCGAACCCGCGCATGGCGCCGCCGGGGGTGCAATTGGTGTAGACGCTGTGGCCATAGTAGCGAATGGCCGGAATTCTATAGATGGCCAAGGTCATCGCGCCGAGAACACCGGGCAGTTCGGCGCCAAAGGTACAATAGGCGCCCGTGTTGGTGTAGCCCTTCAAGTCCAGTGCGACGAAAGTTCCGTCCTTTTTTGCGCCCAGCTTTACATTGACAATGGAAGCGTGGCGGGTGTCGGTTGCCATAAAATCTTCTTTCCTGGTGTATACAACCTTCACCGGTTTTCTAGTGGCCATGGAAAGGGCAATTGCCACGACTTCCGCCTTGCCGCTGAGACCGATGCGGCTGCCGAATCCACCACCGACGTAGGGTGGATTGGTCACCCGAATTTTGCTGGCGGGAACACCGAAGACCTTTGCTAAAATGGCCTTTGTCGGATGCGGTGTCTGTGTGGTTGAGTGAACAGTTATGCTTCCGTCGGGTTTTGTGATGGCCAGTGCCGCCATATTTTCCATCTGACACTGCTTTTGGACATTGGTTTTGAATTCTTCTTCGATGATGATATCCGCGTCTTCGAATGCCTTGTCCAGAGCGTCACCAGGCAGTCCGGGGGGGATACGAATGATCTCGGCAACAACGTTTTTGCCTTCCGGTGTTATTCTCGGGTCGTGAATTTCGGGAGCGTCCGCCGCCATGGCTTCTTTTATGCCGAATACGGCCGGTAACACCTCGTATTCGACCTTGATCAGCTTGCAGGCCGCTTCAGCGATTTTTTCCGATACAGCCGCGACAGCCGCGACCTCATCCCCGACAAACCGGGCTTTTTCGGCGAAGATCCACTGATCCAGTACCGGTTTGAGATAGGGAACCGTGGTATACATGGGAGCGGCTGTGTTGAAGGGGTTATTCGGCACATTGCCGCGGTGGATAACAGCTTCGACCCCGGGAAGTTTTTCGGCCTCGCTCGTGTCTACCTTGATGATTCTTGCGTGAGGATGAGGGCTTCTCAGTATCTTACCGTACAGCATACCGGGTGCGCTCAAATCGGTTGAAAAAGTGCCAACGCCAGTGACCTTATCGACCCCGTCAAGTCTGTCTATATTCTTTCCGACAATTTTCATCATCGTTATTTCCCTCCACCTGTCACACTGATTTCACTAAGGATTCTAGCGGCATGCTTGATTGCATTCTCGATTTTCACATAACCGGTACACCGGCAGACGTTTCCTCCAATGGCCTCCCGGATTTCATCGCTGTTCGGTGACTTGTTTTTGTCGAGTAATGCCTTCGCGGACATGATGACCCCCGGAGTACAGAATCCGCACTGAACCGCGCCCTTTTCGATAAAAGCCGTCTGAATCGGATGAAGCCTGCCGTTGTCCGCCACACCCTCGATGGTCTGAATCTCTTTCCCGACGACTTTTGCCGCTGGGATGAGACAGGAGTTAACCGCATCACCATTCAGTATCACCGTGCAGGCGCCGCATTCCCCTTCACGACAGCCAATCTTCGTTCCCGTGAGAGCAAGCTCTTCACGAAGGACATCTACAAGCATCTTGTCGGGTTCACAGAAGACTTCGATTGCCTTGCCGTTTAATGTGAAATTCACTGTAATCTTTTTCATCATTATCAAACTCCCTGGAAGGATTTGAGTTATGCTTTGGCGCAGGCAACAGCCTGCATGATTGCTCGTTCCGCAAGTTTGTTGATCACGGCCATGCGATATTTCCTTGAACCGCGAACCAGGCTGTTTCGAGGATCACATTGGTTGATTACCAGTTGCGCGGCGGATTGAATGCTCTCCGGTGAAATATCGGAGCCCACGAGTTTATTTTCAGCATCGAAGGCACGTCTGGGTCCAGGCCCAACCGGTCCGATTGCTATTGATGCCGATTTAATGGTATCGCCGGCCAGAGATATTTTGCAGGCCACGTTCAGGATGGGCAACGATAGAGCCCTTCGCTTATCGAGGCGAACATATGCCGAACCTTCGAGTGTTCCCTGGGCGGGAACATGAAGAAAAGTCACCACCTCGGATGTGCTGTCGATTTTCGATTTGGCAAAACTCTCGGTGTAGGTATCCAGAATTTCCATGGTCCGGGTACCGTCGGCGGAAACGACTTCAAGCTTTGCCCCCAGCGCAACAAGAGGAACGGCCGTGTCTGCCGCCGGTTGTGCTCGAATGACATTGCCCGCGATGGTGGCTATATTTCGGATTTGTTTCGAGCCCAACCTGCGGGCCCCCTGGCTGAGCGCGGGCGCTTTCTTCTGTATCAGTTCGGAATTTACAACTTGCGTACAGGTAACATTGGCGCCTATTCTTATAATACCGTTTTCTTCCGTGATTTGATCGAGCTCTCTGATCCTGGATAAATCCACCAATTTCTCGACTACATGTCTTCCACCTTCGATATCCAGCATAAGATCGGTACCACCGGCAATAATTCTTGCCAACCCGTCACTGCCGCTCAAGATTGAAACAGCATCATTGATGTTTTCTGGAAACAGATACTCTTGCCACATTACAGAGCCTCCTCTTATTGGTAGTTATAATAAATACAACATATTGGAACCCGGAATCATAAAGTCATACCTCTAGATATCACAGCGCATACAACTATAGTATCAGTGCATCACTGTTCAGTATTGCTGCTATTTGTCTTGTAACTCTTATTAAATGAGCGCGGGAGGTTATTGCTCTTAGGTTAAGAGCATTTTTCATACCAAGAGGATTGACAATGGAAGAAATCGCTAACTTATTGAAAATATAATTAATTCTTCTTGAGGAAAAGGAATGGGAGATATCGTTCGGGAAGAAATTTATGATACGGTATATAATTATGATATATCATAATCTGTCGGGGATGGATAATCTCAAGGCCTGGAGTCCCGAGCGCCCTTCTTAACCCGTATTATTCATGAATCGCAGTCCGCGCCCGGGAGGGTGTCGGCTGCAATTCCAGGAAGGCTTTACGGTTTGAAATCCCGGGCGATTTGAGGATTCCTTCGATTTTCCGGGGAGAGACTGTTGCGCATAAAATCTAAAGATACTTCGCATCGCGAAATATCATAAAATGCTAATTCCCCGTGTAATACCGAGCCTTTTGATTCGAGAGTATAATGTCTGGGGGTTGAGTCCCAAGATCTTGGCGGCGCCATTCTCGCCGCTCACGCGCCCTCCCGTCATTTTTAGCACCTTCAGGATATGGGACCGCTCAACTTCCGCCATTGAGACCAGGTCATCCTGGGAATGGGCAATTTTTTTCTGGTTAAAACAATCGCCCAGATTGAGCCGGCCGCCCTGACTGATTATGAGTCCACGTTCAATGATATTTTCAAGTTCTCGAATATTTCCGGGCCAGCTATACTCCTGTAACGCCCTGATTGTCGACTGGGGGATTATCTCTATTTTTCTTCCACACTTGGCGCCATGTTTCAGAACAAAGTGTTTTGCCAGTGCGGGAATGTCCTCTTTTCTCTCTCTGAGGGGCGGCAATAAAATGGGAAACACATTTAGACGGTAGTACAGGTCTTCTCGAAACGCGCCTGTTTCTGCTAATTTTTCCAGGTTTCGATTGGTTGCCGCGATAATTCGCACATCCACCGAAATGGTCTGTGTGCCGCCAACCCTTTCAAATTCGCCGTCTTGGAGCACACGCAGCAGTTTGCTCTGCAATTCCAGGGGAAGCTCGCCGATTTCATCCAGAAACATGGTCCCACCGTGAGCCAACTCAAAACGGCCGATACGTCGGGCCACCGCCCCGGTGAAGGCTCCCTTTTCATGACCGAACAATTCGCTTTCGATAAGGTTGGCGGGAAGGACAGCACAGTTGGTTTTGACCAGAGGACGGTCTTTTCGCCTGCTGAGACTGTGGATGGCGCGCGCGATCAGCTCTTTTCCCGTACCCGTTTCCCCCATGATCAACACACTGGAACCGGTCGCCGCAACCTTTTCAACACTACTGAGGGCCTTTTTCAATGCATTGCTGCCACCGATAATTTCTCCGAAATCATGTTCGATCTTGATCTCTTGCTGAAGATAAATATTCTCCGCCTGAAGCCTGTTTTTCAATTGCTCCAACTCTTGCACCGCGCGCTTACGAATGGTGATATCCCTCATGATGGCCAGAACAAGGTCGGCCGAGGCCAGTTTTACAAGCTTAAGGCTTACTTCGGAATCAAATAGAGTCCCATTGGGGCGGAGGTGCTTCCACTCAAAATACTGGGCTTCGCCGGACTGAGCTAAAATGATGTGTCGAGTTGCTTCAAGCTTTGAGCGGATACCGCTGGGTTGTCTTTCCGGGGAAAAATCAAAAGGCGTTTTACCAATAAAGTGGTCCCTGGTACACGAAAAAAGGGTGTGTGCTTTTTCATTGCAGTCGACAATGACCCCATCCTTCAGGATGAAAATACCATCACCTGCCTCCTCGAAAAGAACCCGGTAACGTATTTCGCTTTCCCGGTATTCAGCAAGCTGTCGTTCCTGCCGTTGGACGGGTCCCTTTTGCCAGGTATCTGGTTGTATTTTCAAGATCTTTCAACCTTGATAAGAATTGAGACGACTTCTTTCACATTCTCAGCCAGCAGCTTCAACACCAGTAACCCGAAAATCATCCTATGCCATACTCAACTAAGAATCAACCTTCATTAGCGGAATAAATTCACAAGCTGATGACATGGCGCACAGCGGAGGCCCTCGGCGGAATCGCGAATAAGGAGATGGGTAGAGGGGAAGAGGAGGAGTCTCCAAGGCACAAATGGACGGAGGCCGACGTCTTTGGTCGGAACGCAATTCCGTATTAGCCCATATTATTCATGAGTTTCCGCGAGGATGCGTGGAAATTATTATCCGGGCTTCCTGCCTCGGCTTCGACCGGCAGTGTGTTATCAGCCCCAAATCTCTTCAAGTCCAGAGCACCGCTTTCTTGTCGGGTTTTTCGCGCGCAGACTGCGATTCATGGATAATGCCGGTCAGAAAGGATACTTGGATACCATCTTGAGTGCATCCCGGGATGGTATCTTTCAGGCGGTGGGGGGGCCTTCCCAGGCGGGGACCAATTTGTGGGCTATCCCGAACTGGTCGAGAATTCGGGCGACTATGAAGTTTACAATCTCGTCGATCGATTGCGGCCTGTGGTAGAAGCCCGGCATGGCCGGCAGGATGACGGCGCCCGCTTCCGATACCTGCATCATGTTGGCGAGGTGCCGCCGGTTGAGGGGAGTCTCGCGAGGTACAAGAACAAGGGTGCGCCGTTCCTTAAGGCAAACGTCGGCGGCCCTGTGGATGAGGTTTAGAGAGAGTCCCGCGGCGATCGCACCGAGTGAACCCATCGTGCATGGGACAATCGCCATTCCAACGCATGGGAACGAGCCGCTGGCAATAGGGGCTGTGAAATCCGATTCGGCATATGTCCGCACATGGGGTGGAATGTCCTCTGAAAGCGGCCTCCCGAGTTCGAGTTCATAAACAAGCCTGCCAGCATTGGAAGCCACCAGATGAACCTCGAAAAGGTCGTCGGGAATGTTCCATAGAAGCTCGCGGGCGTAAACCGCCCCGCTTGCTCCCGTGATGCCGATAACGAGATTCTTTTTACCCATTGGCTGAGTTCGATCTTTGGACAGTGCCGGGAAAGTGTTTCTTGTCAGATTATAACAATGTAAAACCGACTACTTACCATTTAATGGAGATGCTATTTATGGGTTTTGTAACACTACCCCGTAAGGAGTGACTCCAAAACTCCCGATGCCGCCCACGCCCTTCCCCAAGGATGCGGGGCCTGTCCGGCACGGCATGAACGGCGGTCCAACTCATACCAATAGCGATGAAGAGGATATCACCCCGTTCGCGCCGAGGTATCGAAGCATGAACGGACCCGATGCGTGATCGGGGTTTCCTTTTTTCGAGTTCGAAAGAGCGGCGGAATGATTCCCACCTATCACGACGCTTCGCCAGGCGCACACGCACACGCGCCCGTTATGGCGCCCCGGCGGGGCGTCGCCGCAGTGCCATAACGAGTCGCGCAAAGGCGAAGGGGGTGAGGAGGATTCTGTCCCCCGCGCGTTTGGAAAGGGTCATTCGACATCATCCTGAACGCAACCCGGTATCACAGAGCAGCGCGCAGCAGGGTGGTTAGCTCCTCACTGGAGGGAGTGCGCGGGTTGGACTTGATTGTGGCCTGCCTCAGCGCTTCCTCGACCAGGAAAGGTATCTGCCCGGCTTTGATTCCGATTTCACCGAGCGTCGCGGGCATTCCCAGGCGAACTCCAAAGGAGTGCACGAAATCGGCCAAAGCCTCGCAGGCCTCACTGGCCTGACCGGGGCATTGCGGCCCCAACAAATGCCTGGCCAGTTTGCAATACAGGTCAGCCGTTACAGCCTGGTTAAAGCGTATCGCACTGGAGAGCATCATGCCAACCGCCATGCCGTGGGGAACACCGGCGACTTTAGCGAGGGCGTTCGCAAGTGAATGAGCCAGCCCCAGGTAGCTCAGGGAGAAGGCCATACCGGCCATATTCGCGGCTATCAGCATGTTTCCCCTGGCCTCCAGGTCGGAAGGCTCAACCATCACACGCGGGAGATTGGAGACGACCAGTTCCACTGCCTGCAAAGCCAGCGCCTGGGTGTAGGGCTGGTTTCCCACGGCCACATAGGATTCAAAGCCGTGAACCATGGCGTCCAGTCCCGCGTAGAGCGTGGCTTTGGGTGGCAGACTCCGGGTGAGGGTCGGGTCCAATACCGCGACTGTCGGAATAGCATCCGGTTCGCGAACCACTATTTTGGCATGACTCTCGTTGTCGGAAATGAGCAGAAAAGGAGAGACTTCGCTTCCAGTGCCGGCGGAGGTCGGGAGTGCGACCAGGGGCAGAAGGGCCTTCCCGCCGGGCGTGAATCCAACGTAATCCCGTAACCGGCCGCCTCTATTATATAAGATGTTGATAGCCTTGGCGCAGTCCAGTGAACTGCCCCCGCCGAGCGCCACCAGGAGTTCGGGTTTGAACTCCCGCGCCTGGGCAAGTCCCCGTTCCACATTGTTGACGGTGGGATTGGGCTCTACCTCGCTGAAAAGCGACAATGCGATACCGCTACCTTTTAGAGCATCCACAATGGGTTGATCCAGGCCAACGGCCTGGATGCCGGGGTCGGTGACCATGAATACCCGGTTGACCCACATTCCGGTGGCCAGAGAGCGTACCGCGGCCTCGGATTGCAGGGTGTGAATGATCCTGAATTTCATATTTAAGTCAAAAGCGCCCATGCCACTGCTCCTTTTCACTCACCGCGGCGCCGATGAGTATCCTTGCCGGCTCCTTTGACTTCGAAGTGGCCGGCCCGAAAATTATTTATAGATCACGTGAATTTTCTCGGTAATCTCACCGCTCAGGCTGATGATTTGCTTGCTCTTGCTGACCAGGGCGAGACAGGAAGATGACGAACCCATCCGGCGCACTTTTATCAAAACCCCCAATTGGATGCCCAAGGCGGCAACACGGCCGCACAAGTCCCGATTCCCACGGATCTGCACCACCTTCAGCAGTTTGTGATTGGGAGCTTTGGAAAGCGGAACAGACTTGCTTTCCGCCGACTCTTTTCTAACTCCGAACAGTCCGAATGCGTTCTGATTTGCAGACATTTCTTATCCCTCCCAGGCACTGAAACATGAAATCTGAATCTTCCCTCCCGTTGAGCGAACAATTCATGGTTTTATGAGCTGGACGATATACTTGCCACGAGAAGCCCATGCATCCCGCAAGGATGGTTCCGGTTCTTTGCCGGGTTTTCTCACGTTCCCGGTATCAACACTTTTGTTACCGGGGCCTTTGGCCGTTGCCGCAAGGCAGGCCCCGGCAGAAAGCCCTACACGTGTACATAGCCTGGCAGGGCCCATTGCGACAGGCTGAGCTCGCCCAGCTTCGCCGGCTCCGGAATCCCCAGCTCATCCCAACCGCGCAACTCGTAGTAGTCGCTGAGCATGAGGTTGAGCGGAGGCAGGTCTTTCGGAGTGCCGCCTTCCCCACGTTTATGCGTCAGGAACCGACCCGGCAGGATATCGTTTTTCCGGCTGATGCCCAAGTGGTTGTTGTAGAGCCGCTTAAGATTGAAAATGCGCTCTCCGCATTTTTCCAACTCTCCCGCGTCCATGTCCCAACCGGTCACGGCATTGAGCCACCCGCACAGGACGGCCGGGGAGACCCCCGCAAAAACCGAGAACTTGCATAGGGCCAGTGAATCAAACAGTGCCATCAGGTTCTGGCTGCGAAAAACCAGTTCGGCTTTTCCCTCCATATCCAGCCGGTCCATGGGCCCGTCCATTCCCCACTCGGGAATAGATACATTGCGCTCGAATACATGGCTGAAGGCCGTCAGGTGGCAGGCGCCCCTCGGAGAGGTTGCATAGCCGAGGGCGACGCTGTTATAGGCCCGGGGGTCGTGCGCGGCCGAGGCCATCCCGTTGATCTGTACGGCAAATTCGCTGGTCATCGGCCCCATCTGCTCAACTACCGCATTCATGCCCTGGCCCAGCAGGGCGCCCAGGCCTTCCCCCCGACCCATTTGCTCAACCAGTTGTGCTGCGGCGGAGGAATTTCCCCAGGTCAATTCCAACCCACCGGTGTCCTCGCGGGTAAGCCGCCCGCGCTCGTAGAGTTCCATGGCCATGGCCACCAGGGAACCGGCGTCCATGGTATCGATGCCCAATTGATTGCAGCGCCGGTTCAGCCGGCAAAGGGCTTCCAGGTCATCGATCAGGCAGGACCCGCCGAAAAGTGCCAGAGTCTCGTATTCCGGACCGCCCATCTCCTGCCCGTCCAGCTCGACAACACGCCCGCAGCCTATGGGGCAGCCGGCGCAGTGAAACTGTCCCTTACAAAACCGCCTGTTCAGTTCCTGGCCGTTGATCTTTTCCGCGCCGTCCCACTTGCCTTTACGCCAGTTCTGGAAGGGCATGGTGCCCACTTCCGCGCATGGGAACACGAGGTTGGGCGTGCCGAAGCCCCCAAGCGCCTTAGCCAGCTTGCGGTAGTTCTCCGCCAGCGGCCTGATGTTTTGTTTCAGCGCATCCAGCTTGCGAACCGTTGCTTTGCCTTTGCCTCGCACCACCACTGCCTTGAGGTTTTTCGAACCGGCTACCGCACCCAGGCCGCAACGGGCGGCGGCCCTGGCATGCGCGCCGTCACTAAAAATCCCGGCCAGTCGAACAAGGCGCTCTCCCGCCGGGCCGATCGTCGCCGCTACCGCTTTTGGGTCGGTCTCGGCGCGCAGAAGTTCATCGCTCTCCTGGCATTCCATGCCCCAAATGTGCCCGGCCGGGCGTATCGAAACTCCTTCGGGAGATATCCACAGGTAGACCGGGTTTTCCGCCCGGCCCGTGATAATTATGGCAAGAAACCCCGCGCGGCGCAGTTCCCTGCCCCAGGTGCCGCCGGAGGAAGCCTCACCCCACAAGCCGGTGAGAGGTGAACGCGCGATTATAGTGTGGCGGCCAGATGTCGGCACCGGTGTGCCGGTCAGCGGACCCGCGGCAAAAATCAACGGATTCTCGGGGGCCAGGGGATCGGGCGGATTCGGGAGGTATTGTGCCATCACAAAGGCCCCGTACCCGCTGCCACCTATGAACTTCCTGAGCAGGGTCTCATCCGCGGGATGGGATTCGATACAGTGCGCGGAAAGGTCGACCAAGAGAATTGATCCCAGATCAACAGACATATTGAACCCTCTTCGGGTAGGAAACGATTTGCCTATAACATTCATAAATGCATTGAAAGCCGCGTGCCGGGCGGGGACCGCCACACATGCACGGCATTCGCCGCTTTGTGCCGTCCAGCCCCGGGGACGCGGAGCGTCAGCCTTCGCTATATATTTGTAAGCACACGTTACAACAGTACACTGTTCCGCGGCGGCGACTGAGCATCTACCAAAGCTTCCTGTTCCCGAGGCTTTGGGTGAACACACGGGTAAGCTCCTCCGCGGTGTGGGTCACCATGCGAACCAGATTCTCCCGGTTGGTGTCAAATCGCTCCCCGGGAACCGACAAACTCACCGCGGCCGTCACCCGATTATCCAGAAACACGGGCGCGGCAACGCACTTCAGGCCCATCTCGATCTCTTCATTGTCATAGGCCAGGTGCCGCTCAGCGATAAGATGCAACTCATCGCGCAGCTGGTCATAGGTTGTGATGGTGTTTCGAGTAAAGGAAGCCAATCCCTTTTCGGCCACGATCTCCTTCACCTGCTCCGCCGGCAGATAGGCAAGGAGGACTTTGCCCACTCCCGAGCAGTGGGCGGGAAGTTTGCGCCCCACCTGCGACAGAACCACCCTCACGGTGCGATTGCTTTCGATTTTGTCCACGTAAAGGGCTTCGCCCTTGTGCAACACGGCGAGATGGACGGCTTCGCCGCTATCCCTGCTGAGCTTCTCGAGCAGGGGCTTTGCCAGTTCCCTGAGATACCGGTAAGGCCTGACCAGATTGCCCAGGAAAAAGATCTTCATTCCCAGGCGATATTTGCCGGTTTCGGCGTTCTGATCGAGATAGCCTTCTTCCTCCAGGTTACTGATCAGGCGGAAGACGGTCGTCTTGTTGTAGGGGTGAAGTCTTTCGGTAATCTCCGTCGCGGAGAGTTCCTCGACCTCTTCGCTGAAAAGCTCCAGAAGCCGGAAAGCCTTTTGCAGCACTTTGACGCGGTATTTTTCGGTATCTGTGTTTTTCATTCTATTCATAATGTGAACCTCTGAGTTCATTTTTATTGTATGGCCCTCTGCTCATTGCTGTCAAGCCAAAAAATTCACAAAACCCTTGACGGGTTCCTCGAAAAAAAAAGAACTGGTCCGGTCCGGGCAGTTCTCGCGCCAGGTTCCCCCCGTCCCGAAGCTCTCGAAGACCGTACTTCCCCGCGGCGGGGGCAAACGTTACCTCTGGTTCCTCTCCTTAAACCACTCAGTGCACCCTGTATACCTGTATATATGACAGATTGGCCGCTCCAGCCTACTGATTCGTGATCGGAAAAGAAAAGTCACTTTGGGCGACTCTGACAAATTTTGTCGTTTTCGGGGCGGGAACCATTGATTTTGGTTCGAAGAGAGATGGAAGCTCGCGGGCGGTCACACAGGGCCCAACACCGGCCACAAGTTCCTCTGAAAGAAGCACACGCGGAATGGAACCATATCCAGGACGACCCGTCACATCATTTCATACATGAAGGTTTTCGAGAAAGGAACCGGGCAGCAAACAGGCAACCGGTTCTCAAGCTCTAGTCGATACTGATCCGGACTTCTTGTCTTTTCGAAAAATTGTTTTTTGCTCGAAAAAACTCTCCGGGACAGTCCTGTTGATAGGCGTGGCAGGTGGGTTTGAGGGGCGATAGAGGACGTCGGTCCGGCGGAAAAATCCTCACAATTTGTCCTTGACAAACCTCGAATGCCGGATATACGATTGGCGCCGATTCGAAATTGACAAATGGTAGACGACATAATCGAACGATATGCCTCTCCACTGCACCTGATCCGATCGAGAGAGGGGAGCTGGAGAAAAGATTCGTGGTTGAACAAGAAACATTCTCGCAAAAGAATTATACGGCTGAAAGTGCGGCTTTAGCAACTGCGTTTATCAAGTGATGACGGTTATCCACAACAGAGGGGAATGATCCAAATGCTGACGTTCCTTCCATCTCCCATGAGGCCGGAAAAGGCTCTTCGGGATGACCTCGGAAAGCTGGGACGCAGCACGGTCATTTGCCCAAAGGATCACAGGCAGATAGCACAGTTTCGGACTAGGCAAGGCAATAGCGCATCACAGTTGACCTGCTTCCCCGGTCAGACCCAGACAACCACGTTGGGTTCGCGGAGAGCAAACGAGAGGGGGTGAAGGGAGCCACTGTACATTGATGGAATCTAAGGTCCGTGAACTTGGGGTTTTCTGGCACCTATTCGATCAGAGGGAGAATCATGAAGACTAAAGCTGCCGTTGTTTATGAAAAAGAAGCACCGTTCGTAATCGAAGAGCTGGAGCTGGCTGCACCCAAAGCTGGTGAAGTCCTGGTTGAACTGGTCAATACCGGTATCTGCCGGACCGACAATCATGCCTGGGATAGTTCGATGTCCAACCCTTTTCCCGCTGTACTGGGACACGAGGGCGCCGGTATAGTCCGGGAAGTAGGCCCGGGGGTCACCACTTGCAAGGTTGGTGACCATGTCGTTACGGTCTGGATGCCTTCCTGCGGAAAATGCGAACCGTGCCGTTCCGGTATGGGCAACATCTGCGTGAGAGGGGCACACCTCCAGAGCGGTACGCTTTTTGACGGCAAGACCAGGTTCAAGAACAAAAAGGGACAGGAAGTTTTCCACTGGTTCATGCTTTCGGCTTTTTCCCAATACATCGTTGTCCCCGAGGAATCAGCGGTTCCTGTCAATAAAGAAGCTCCCTTCGAGAAGATATGCCTCCTCGGATGCGCCCTCACGGCCGGGTTCGGCGCCGCAACGAGAACCGCCATGGTGGAAGCCGGTTCCACGGCTGCTCTTTGGGGCTTCGGCGGTATCGGGGCAGGCGTGCTGAACGGTCTGAAGGCCAGCACCTGCCGGCAGATCATCGTCGTCGATCCCCTGGACTGGAAAGAGGAACCGGCGAGGAAGATGGGCGCCACCCACTTCATCAATCCGCTCAAGGAAGACCCGGTTGCAAAGATAAAGGAGATTACCTGGGGCAGAGGCGTCGATTACGCTTTCGAATGCTGGGGCGGCAAAGATTCGACTACCCAGGCGCAATGCTTCCACGCTATCCGCAACAGGGGCAAGGCCGTCTACCTGGGCGGTCCCGACAAGACCGTCCAATCGCTCCCGGTGGATTGCCTCTCCTTCTGTCTTACCGACAAGATTATCATGGGCAGTCTCTACGGTTGGGTTGTGCCCCTGGTTGATGTACCGAAGTTCGTTGACCTGTACATGGCCGGAAAGATGGATCTGGATACGCCTGTGTCGCAGGTCATCAAGCTGGAAGACATCAATAAGGGTTTCGATGACATGAGAAACGGGAGAGTTATTCGCAGCGTAATCCGCTTCGACTAACTTCCGGGGCCTGGAGCATATCCTGGCGAGACATCGGCACCCCGATCGATCCAGGCTTTAGAACGGATAAAAATCCTACCAGGGGCGATCATCCCCTGGTAGGATGTCCCCCCTCGACAAGGGAGACAGTGTTTGTTGCTCAACTAATTTAACCACAATTACGTGCTGATGCGGAGGTCCAAGTAACATGAACGAACAAGAAAAAGATGTTTGTGAGCAGGAAGAGGAAATCTTTGCCGTAGACGAAATTAAAGTCGAAGAATTGGCGATCGACGGTATTTGCGGGGTTTATTAGCAGTTATGGCTTATCACTCCATGACGGCCAGGTACAAGCTGGCGCCGGGCAGCCAGGTCCGCGAGGAAGACTTCGGATTACTTTTCTACACCCAACGGGGTCCGGGTCTTTTTTTCGTCTCCAGCGGGAACCTGCTGGACGAGGACTTCTTTCTTGGCAACCTCACCCTGGAAGAAAAGTTGCGGCAGTTGTCCCTTCCAGGGTCCTTGGCCGATGCACGATTGTCCGAGTTGGAAAAGACTCTGGACATGCTGAAGAACAAAGGAGTCATTCTTGAGTGCTAATATGGCGCGCGCAGGGCTTCGAGCCCCTGTCAATGCAACGTGGGAGATTACGTGGCAGTGCAATCTGCACTGCGCGCATTGCCTTTCCGACGCCGGGGCTGCTTCCCCGGAGGAGCTTTCCACGCAGGAGTCCAGGAACCTGATTCTTCAATTTGCCGGGATGAAGGTATTCCAGGTCAATATCGGCGGAGGGGAGCCGTTCATCCGGAAGGATTTCCTGGAACTGTTGGATTTTTTACAGGAAAAGGGGATCGTTGCCTGTGTAAGCACCAATGGGATGCTCATGGATGATAAGTTGGCCCAGCGTTTAGCCGCCTTCAATCACCTGTACCTTCAGGTCAGCCTGGACGGGGTCACCGAGGAAGTAAATGACAGGATTCGCGGTCAAGGGACGTATCGGAAGATTCTGTCCGCCCTGGACTGCCTTTCCAGGCAGGGACTTCCTTACAGCATCAACATGGTCCTGACCAGGCTGAACTATTCCCAACTGAACTCATTCCAGGAACTGGCCAAGGAGTACAAGGCAGGCTTGAGGGTATCCCGTTTCCGTCCTTCGGGCAGGGGGAAGGGTACCAAGGCCTCCCTCGGTCCCACTCCGGACCAGTTGGAAGCCTTCGCGGAGTGGCTTGCGGAGCACGATCGGGTGCGCACCGGGGATTCCTTCTTCTGTCTCACTTCGGAAAACCGGCGGCGCAAGGGATTGGACATGTGCGGGGCCACCAAGATGACCTGCTGCATATCCCCCAACGGGAATGTATATCCCTGCGCTTTTTTGCAGGAAGAAACCTTCCTGGCCGGCAGCGTGCGCGACCAGTCCTTCAAACAGATCTGGGATGATGCCGCAATCTTTCGGAAAATCCGGAATTTGGATGTTTCCGCGTGTCACACCTGCCCTCGATTTGAAACGTGCCGCGGCGGATGCCCGGCAATGGCTTTTCATACTTACGGGGACGTATCCCTGCCCGATCCGGAATGTTTGGTGAATTTAAAAGTAGGGAGTTAGCACACATTGACTATGTATGACTACCTATTCAAACCTCTGCCCCTGGGGCAATTAACTTTACCCAACCGGGTATGTTTTTTGGCCCACCGCACGAACTTCGGGCGGTACGGTCTGTTGAATGACCGTCATATAGCCTACTATCGACGTCGGGCCCTCGGAGGATGCGGCCTGATCATCCTGGGCGAACTCTCCATGGATCACGGTGACCGCCCCTGGGAAACTATGATCGAGGCATACACTCCCTCGGTCATCCCCGCATACCGGAAATTATCCGAAGCCATTCACGAACCCGGCTCATTCCTTTTTGCCCAACTTACACATCATGGCTTTCAGAGCAGCGGAAGCATCAACCGGCTCCCCGTTCTGGGGCCTTCGGCCCTGGCGGATGTGGCTTTCGGAGAAACGGCCAAGGCCATGGAACCGGAAGATATTGACCACCTGCTGAAGGCATTCTCCCGGTCGGCGAGGCTCGTCCGGGAAGGGGGGCTTGACGGAATCGAGATAGACGCGGGACCGGAATCTGTCTTGAGGCAGTTTATTTCTCCCCTGAGCAACCACCGCCAGGATGAATATGGCGGCAGCCTGGACAACCGGATGCGGCTGATGCTCCAGGTCATCGATGTGGTCCGCCAAGCGGTGGGAGAGGATTTCACGGTAGGGGTCAACCTCTGCGTGGATGAAAAATTCTGGGGCGCCATCACCATCGATGAATCGCAACAATTCGCGCGGATAATTGAAAACACCGGCAAAGTCGATTTCATCAATACCTCGGTGGGCACCTATTACAATCTTCACCTCGTGTTAGCTTCCATGCACACCCCTCAGGCATTTTCGGTCGGGCTGACGGAACAGATAAAGAATACGGTAAAGATTCCCGTGATGGCCAGCCACCAGATCCACTCCCCCGAGTTGGCTAATGAGATCCTGTCCAAGGGGCAGGCCGATCTCATAGGGTTGGTCCGCCCACTGATCTGTGATCCTGACTTTGCAGGGAAAGCCAAACAGGGGAATGGCGCCGATATCCGGCACTGCGTCATGGACAATAAGGGGTGCCTCGGCCGTACGAACCAGTCCAAGGCACTGGGTTGTATCCAGAATCCGGAGGTCGGACGCGAGGACGTTCCGGATGAGAAGAGTCGGGTCCCGGGTCCTTCGAAAAAGAAGGTGATGGTCATCGGAGGGGGACCGGCCGGACTGGAAGCAGCCAGGGCGGCCCGCGAGAGAGGCCACGAGGTGGTTATCTACGAAAAGCTGGGCGAGGTGGGCGGTCAGATCAATCTGATCAAAAAACGGCCCGGCCGCCAGGGAATGGAAGAAGTCATCCGCTACCTGAAGCACGCTTTGGAAAAGCTCCAGGTCCCTATCATGACAGGGATTGAACTCACTCCCGACCTTGTCCTGGCTAAGAAGCCGGATGCCGTGATCGTGACCACCGGGTCGAAGCCCAGGAGCAAGCCGGTCCCGGGCGAATACGGGCCTCCCCGGGTGCTCAACGTGTGGGACGTCATCGAGGGCCGGTTCCCCGTGGGCGAAAGAGTTCTGTTCATCGATGAGAACGGCGGGCATCATGCCACCGCGACGGTGGAACTGCTCGCCGACCAGGGGAAAAAGGTGGACATGGTGACCAGTGATCTTTTCATCGGGATTGAACTGGCATCCATGGGCGATCTCTATCTGAGCCGGCAGCGACTGCTCCAGAAGGGAGTCACCTTTCTTTGCGATGTGATCATAGATGCCATTGACCAACACAAAGTTATGGCTCGCAACATCTATACGAACGAAGAGATCGTATTTCAGGACTACGATTCAGTTGTTCTCGATCTTGGAAATGCGGTGGAGGATCAGCTCTATCGAGAATTGAAGGGGCGGGTCAAGGAGCTTTACAGGGCTGGAGACTGCGTGGCGCCCAGGGGCATCGACATGGCAATCCTTGAAGGGAGAAGCATAGGAGAAAGGGTGTGAGTGAGTTCAAGTATCTCTTTTCACCTTTGAAAATCGGTTCCGCGGTTATACCGAATCGAATTCACTTCGCGGCCCACATGACCAACTTCGGGGAAGATCACAAAATAAGCCGGAGCCATATTTACTATTACAGGGAACGGGCAAAAGGCGGGTGTGGTCTGATAACCACCGAGGAACTGGGAGTACATCCCACGGATCATCCCTACGCCAAGCTGGTGGATGCATTCGAGCCGGATGCGGTTCCCGGTTTCCGCAAGCTGACCAAAGCCATTCACGAATACGACACGAAAATATTCGCGCAGCTCAATCACAATGGAATGCAGGGTGATGGAAAGACCAGCAGGCTGCCGGTCTGGGGGCCTTCTCCCGGGAAAGATCCCATATTCCGCGAGACCTCCAAGGAAATGGAGATCGAGGACATCCGGGAATGCGTGGCCTACTTTGCCAAAAGTGCCGAGCATGCCGTCGAGGGCGGCTTCGATGGTATCGAGCTCCAACTGGGGCATAGTTCTCTCATCCGGCAGTTTCTCTCCCCGGTTACAAACCTCAGGGATGATGAATACGGCGGAAGCCTCGAAAACAGGATGCGCTTCTGCCTCGATGTGATTTCGGCTGTTCGAAAAACGGTGGGTGCTGGGTTCACCCTGGGGGTGCGTCTGAATGCCGACGAGATGCACCCCAGGGGGGGCCTTACGCATGAAGATGCCAAAGAGATCGCGACTCGCCTCGACGCGACGGGCCTTCTGGATTTCATGGACCTGAGCCTTGGGACCTTCTACAACCTTTTCCTCGTGGAAGGCTCCATGCACACCCCCCTGGCGTACGCGGCCCCGCTTTCCGCAAGCATTCGGTCCGTCGTCGGATTGCCTGTTTTCTGCACCAATCGCATCAATGATCCCCACCTCGCGGAGAAGATCCTCGAGGACGGGCAGGCGGATATGATCGGGATGGTCCGCGCGCTCATCTGCGATCCCGAACTGCCCAACAAAGCTCGCGAGGGCAGGAGTGAGGATATTCGCCACTGCATTGCCTGCAATCAGGGCTGCATCGCGCGGATGGGACTCGGTTACCGTCTTGGCTGTCTCCAAAATCCCGCCGTGGGCATGGAAGAGGAGCTGGGAATAGGTACCCTGCCGCTTGCCGATGTGCCTAAAAAGGTGGTTGTAGTGGGCGGCGGACCGGCGGGCCTGGAGGTGGCGAGGGTTGCCGCTCTCAGAAAGCACAAGGTGGTCCTGTTCGAAAAGAATGACGAGGTTGGAGGGCAAAACACCATAGCCGGAAAACCCGCGGGCCGCCAGGAGATTACGGGTGTTGTGCGGTGGCTGCTCGGTCAGGTGGGCAAGCTGGATATCGATATGAGGCTGGGGGTTACGGCCGATGTCGATACAATCCTCGCCGAGAAGCCGGATGCGGTAGTCGTGGCAACGGGTTCCGTGCCCAAGACGAATCCTTTCGCCGGCAATTACTCATTTCCTCAAGTCGTGAATACGCAGCAGATCCTGCTGGAACAGGTGGAAGCCGGAGAAAAGGTCTTGTTGATAGATCTGGATGGCCACCATCAGGCGACCGGAACCGCCGAGTTCCTGGCGGACAGGAACAGGAAGGTTCACATGGTGACGGCGGCTCTTTTTGCGGGATCAGGTCTCGGCCCGCTTCAGGACTTGTACCTCACTCGACAGCGGCTGGCCAGAAAGGGTGTGACCTTCACACCGGATATAGCCGTCCTCGAGATACAGGGAACGGTAGTCAAAGGGCTGAATGTCTACTCGAACGCGCTCATTGATTTTGAAGGCTACGACACGGTGGTTCTGGCCGCGGGAAACGTTGCCGACGATGCGCTTTACTTCGCCCTGAAGGGCAAGGTCAAGGAGCTGCATCGCATCGGAGATTGCCTTGCACCGAGGAAGACGGACATGGCGATCGTGGAGGGACATCGGATCGGCAGGTTGCTGTAGGAAATAGTGAGGGTTTTCATGCTTCACGACATTTGGGTATTGGTTCATCAAAGAGAGAACACCATCGAGGAGGCTACCCTCGGGCTCATCGCGGAAGCCAGGAGGGTGCTGGAGGGGCATGGAAAAGAAGGCCGCGTTACCGCCATTGCGATCGGTATGCAATCGGAGACCGCCCTTCAGGCCCTTGGAAGCCATGGAGCCGACAGGATCATCCTTATCCGGGGCCGGCACCTGGAACGCTACCATGGAGAGCTTTTCGCCCGGGCGCTTTGCCCATTGTTTGAAAAGTTCAAGCCATTCTGTTTCCTGATGGCTCAGTCCGTTGAAACCGCCGACCTGTGCGCCCGGCTTGGCGCAATGCTGGAAACGGCTGTCGTGACACAGGCCATGGATTTCTCATTGAGCGCCGATGGCGGGGCTCGGGCTATACGCCCCAAAGCCAATGGCTACCTCTTCGAAGAGATCCGGCTCGATTGCGGTACGCCGCCCGTCATTTGTTTCCTCCCTTCCGTGCTGATTCCTCGTGAGCCGGACAGCCAAAAGATCCCGGAACTGTTGTACGAAGACGGGGATCTTTCGTTCGGCGACCTCGGGACGAAAATCACCGACGTGATCGAAGCCGAACCGGGGCAGCAGGATATCGAAGATGCCGAAATCGTCGTCGCGGGCGGCCGCGGAGTCGGGAAGGGCGAGGCATTCGACATCATCCACAGCCTGGCGAAGCTGCTCGGCGGGGCTGTTGCCGGCACACGACCCGTTATCGACTGGCAGACACTGCCGTTTGAACGGCAAATCGGCCAGACCGGTAAGACGGTTGCTCCGCGTTTGATCTTCAATATCGGGATTTCAGGCGCCAATGAGTATACGGCCGGGATCGAAAAGTCCCAGCTTTCCATTGTCATCAACAAGGACCAGAGGGCCAGGATCTTTCGATTCGCCGACCTCGGCGTCATTGGAGACGCCCATGAGATACTGCCGCTGCTTCTATCTCGTCTGCAAGCAGCGAAAGGCAGCGGGGAAGGCAGGGAGTAGAATGGGCTATTCAACAGTCAGGATATGGGTGCGATTGGCATGAAGACGGATCTGTATCATTTCATTAAAAGAATTGGGCTCTCCTTCCTTGGATTTTCCGTTGTTTTCCTGGCACAGAGCGCCTGGGCTTATACCCCCGAGGATTGTATCCAATGCCACCGGGCAGGGAGTTCCAAGAGCAGCCTCCGGATTGACGTGCAGGAGTTCAAAGCCTCTGTCCATGGCGATAAGGCAACCTGCCAGGAGTGTCACACGGGGGTAGTGGATGAAAAACATACCAGGGACCGTTCTCTCGGCGCGGTGGACTGCGGCCAGTGCCATGAACAGACCAACCGCCATGGAATGGGTTCGGGGCGCGCGGATCGCCCCCGGTGCTATTCATGCCACACACGGCATAACATGCTGCCGAAAGACAATGCCGCCTCCTCGATCAACCCCGGCAGGCTGCGGACAACGTGCGGGGGATGCCATCCCGCGCAAAGCGGAAAGACGGATTACCTGACATGGCTGCCTTCCCTGCAGGTTTCTTCGCACAAAAAGCAGGATTTTGCCCATGATTATGACAGGGGCAACTGCGTGGGGTGCCACCAGGGCCGTGCCGCCCATGGTGAAGAAGGGCAGGTCGATAAGCAGCAGTGCTATAAATGCCATTTCTCTTTAAAAGACGCCAGGAGTCCCCTGATGGGCTATATCCATCCCGTCGCCGACTCCGCGAGGCAACCGGCCATTTTCGCTTCCGCCGTCATATACCAGTTATTCGTAGTGTCACTCCTGGTGGGGGGAGTCAGATTCTACATTCGAAGATTTTCGCGCAGGAATAGCAACGCAGGGAGGAGATAGCTCGTGGTATTGACTGCCTTCGACGTTTTGCTCATAGCCGCGGCTGTTATGGTTATGCTGGCCGGAATATCCGGGAAAGTGGCCCTGCCGTGGCCGAGCGGGGGTAATGGGGCGCGCGGGGGGGATTGGGCTGGCCTGGTGAAGTACCTGGTTGGCCATGAGCCGATCCTGAAACGCCGGTTCGCGGGAATTTGCCATCTGTTCATCTTCTGGGGGTGGGCCGTTTTCCTGATCGTTGCGGTTCTGGCCCAGTTCAACTTCACCCTGCCCTCTCCCGTGGCCCTGCTCCTGGCGGCGCTGCTCGAACTGCTCGGAATTCTCATGCTGGCGGGGACCCTGTACTTCCTGGCCAGACGTTTTGCCGCACGCAACGGCAATACCGCTCCGGAGGGGACCGTACCAGCCATGGCGATCATGCTGGTCATTCTTGTCACCGGTTTCCTGGCCCAGGGCGCCAGGTTGAGCATCATGGAGCCGGGGTTCAACTGGGTGGCTCCCGCGGGATCGCTGCTCACTTGCGCGGTACCGGGCTCGCCGCTGTTCATGCAAATCATGATCCGCATCCACTTCTTTGCGGTTCTTCTCTTTATAGCCCTCCTGCCCTTCACCGCCATGCGGCACGTGGTATTCGCTTCCGCCAACGTGCTTTACCGGAAGAAGAATTCCGGTGAATTGGCCCCGGTTTCCCTGGATGCGGGCACGTACGGAGCGGGCACCGTGCTGGATCTTTCCTGGAAACAGATGCTCGACGCCGAGGCGTGTGTCTCCTGCGGCAGGTGCGAGGAGAATTGTCCGGCATTCCTTTCCGGTAAATCCCTCTCGCCGAGGACGGTCATGCGCGGGGTTTTCAAGCAAATGGCGACGGCGGGCACAGGGGTTGGAAATCACAACGGCGGTCTCGCGCCGGTCCTGGAAGATGCCGTTACGGCGGATGAAATCTGGGCATGCACGACATGCATGGCCTGTGTGCGGCACTGTCCTGTTTTTGCCGAACCCATGTGCGAAATCATCGAAATGCGCCGGCACAGAGTAATGAACCAGGGACTTCTTCCCACGGAAGCCAGATCGGCGTTGCGTGATTTGAAGCTCTATGGCGATACCCAGGGGAAGGGCGCTGTCCACAGAAAAGACTGGGCATTCAACCGGGATGTGCCCGTGATGACCGGGGCAGCCTCCGGGGTGGAAGTCCTTTTGTGGGTGGGATGTTCGGGGGCCTTCCATCCCAGGAACCAGGAAACCGCCCGCGCCATGGCAAAAATCCTGAACGCCGCCGGAGTGAAGTTCGCCATTCTGGGCAGTCGGGAACGCTGCTGTGGGGACCCCGCCAGAAGGTTGGGAGATGAGGCCCTTTTTATCGATCTCGCTCAAGAGAATATCCGCTGGTTGAATCAGTTCGGTGTCGAAAAGATCGTGACACTGTGCCCCCATTGCCTGCATACCCTGAAGAACGAGTATCCGGCCATGGGAGGTCAATATGAGGTCGTCCACGCGACGGAGTATGTGATGGACCTCCTGGGGCAGGGAAGAATATCCCTGAAGTATCCCGTCGCGAAGAGCATAGCCATTCAGGACCCGTGCTATCTCGGTCGCTACAACGGGATCTACGAACCTCTCAGGGGGCTTTGCGGGGCCGTTCCCGGGATGCAGCTGAAGGAGCTGGCCAGGAACCGTGAAAGCAGCTTCTGCTGTGGGGGCGGTGGCGGCAGGATGTGGCTGCATGAAGGCGAAGGCACCGGCATCAATAAAATGCGCGCGGAAGAAGCGCTGAATACCGGAATCGACATTGTCGGGACCGCCTGCCCCTATTGCCTGACGATGATGGAAGACGGCATCAAGTCCATCGAAGCGGACCATCAGCCGAAGGTTGCCGATATCATAGATATCGTGGCGGATTGCATCCGGCTCGAGGTCAGCGTGAATGATCCCAGCGAGGGCGAGGAATAGATGAAGATCATAGTTTGCGTTAAGCAGATACGTCATACCTTCGCGAGAAGCAGCATGGATCCGGGCGAGAACTTCGTGGGCCCGGAGGATACGATCCACCGGGTGAATCCATACGACGAAGCGGCTCTGGGCCTTGCGATACGGGCCAGGAAGCTCTTCGGTTCCGCGCAAATAGTGCTGCTGACGCTGGGACCCGTCATCGCCGAGGAGGACCTAAGGCGATGCCTCGCCATTGGCGCGGACGATCTCTACCAGATCAGCGTGAACGGCGAAGAGGGCGAGTTGGACCCGTGGAGCAAAGCCGCTTACCTCGCGCGGGCTTCACGAGAGTTGGATGGTGAGCTTATCCTTTGCGGCAAGGAGTCTCTGGATGGCCGGAATGGCCTGGTTGGGGCTTTCATGGCTCATCGGCTGGGATTGCCTTTCGTATCGGGCATCAGTGATCTCGTCAACATTGAGGGCGAGGGTTCGGTAAAGGTGAAGAGAAATGCCTTGCGTGGAACTCGGGAGATTATTGAATGCTCCCTGCCCGCCGTCTTCAGTGTCGACCTTGGATCAAGTGCTCCGGAATATCCCGCTTACAGGCAACTGAGGAAGGCCGGGTCCATACCCGTCCATGGACTCAGATTTGAAAAGGACATCGCGCCGCCAAAAACAATCGCCGTCAGGACCATTGCTCCCCGGCCCCGCCCCAAATGCGTGCCGCCGCCCGACAGCGGGCTCCCGGCGTTCGATCGCGTCGAGCAGCTTCTCATGGGGAGCCGGGTCGAAAAGAAAGGCGCCGTTCTGAGAGGCAGTCCCGAATCGCAGGTGGAGGGAATTATGTCCTTTTTGGAGGAACACGGTTTCCTGGATTCGAAGGGCAAGGAAGCTTCGGAACGGCAATAAAGAACAGGGGACGGAATCAATTGGACGAAAGACCTTTGGCTTATCGTTTGCGCGAGTCGGTCCGATACCGCCAATGGAATGGCTTTCCAATCCTCATACTGGATTTCCCTCTAAAGACGGCGGTACTTCACCGTTATTGGGGGCCTCTTTTTGAATCCTGCGCCGATGGAAGCTTTGTCACCTTTGAAACCATCGTGTCCCGGCTCACTCAAGTCAGCCCCACGGCGATCGAGATCTTCCTGAACGGCCTTGTCCGCAAGGGCTTCATGGAGCAGGAAGGCAGTCCGGTCCTGTCGCATTACCCCTTCGTCTCAGTGATCATCCCGGTGAGGAACAGGCCGGAGGAGATTGCCGCCTGCCTCCAGTCGCTGAGCCGGATTGAATACCCGGCGGACAGGATGGAGGTCATAGTGGTGGATGATGCCTCCGAGGATAATACCCCCGAGATAGTCTCCAACTTTCCGGTTCGCCTCATTGCGCTCAACGAACAGAGGGGGGCTTCCTTTTGCCGGAACCTCGGGGCCGGGGATGCCAGGGGTGAAATCCTGGCTTTCGTGGACTCCGATTGCCTGGCCGACCCTCTGTGGCCGCGGGAGCTTATCCCGGCCTTCAACGATTCGGCCAACGGGGCGGTGGGAGGCCTGGTCGATTCCTGCTTTCACGAAAAAAGTCTGGACCGTTACGAGAAGGTCAAATCTTCCCTGAATATGGGGCCCAGGCCCACGAGTTCCCGTGATGGAAGCAGGTTTTTCTACCTCCCCGCATGTAATCTCCTGGTGCGCAAATCCGTATTCCAGCGGTTAAATGGCTTCAGGGAAGACATGGTCGTCGGAGAGGATGTGGACTTCTGCTATAGATTGCAGGACAGTGGGCATCACGTCGAATACAGGCCGGTTGGCAGGATCTATCATAAACACCGGAACACGATAAGGCATTTTGGGCTCCGACGGTTTGATTACGGGACGTCGGAGCCTTTGCTGCGGAGGACCCATCCCGGCAGAGTCAAACAACTGGTGTTCCCTCCACCGGATATCATGTTTTGGGGACTGATCCTTCTGACTCTTGCCTCGGGCTGGCTGCCGCTGCTGGGCTTGTGTGGGCTGACGGGTTTAGTGGATGCCTCGCTCAGGTTTTACAGGATATATAAGAAAAGCCTTCCCATAGGATTTCCCCATATCCTCCTGGCCACTTTTCGAGGATACCTGGTTGGCTTCTACCATTGGAGTTCTTTTGTTTCCCGCTATTATCTCGTTGCGGCGCCCCTGTTCCTCCTATTGGCTCCCCCGGTGGGCGCGGGCATCCTGGGCATGCATCTCCTGACCAGCCTGGGGGAGTATTTCATAAAGAAACCATCCATCAACTTTTTTGTGTTTCTAATGTATTTCACGTTGGAACAGATCGCCTATCAGTCGGGGGTCTGGCGAGGCTGCTTCAAGATGCTTTGTTTCGGCCCTGTAATCCCCCAGATTGTGCGAAGGCCGATAGTATAGTTGGGAGTGATGATCACCACGGGGACGTTCCCGTTTTGTAGCGGAAAGCGCGTTCAAGATGTCATCGAGGGAGTATTCTTCCATGCGTGCGGAGTGCGCCGCCCCCCCGATCGCGGTTTCGCGGCTCGGGAATGATGTTTTAATGGCGATTGACAGGGTCGGGGCCCCGGCAGTCGCCGCCAACGTCGGGCGCCTGCCCTCGCGAGTCCGCGCGCGTTGACGAAATCCGGGGGGCGGACGAAAACCATGCCGCCGTTCTTGAAGGTTCGGGTAGTACCGCGGGGGCGGGAGGCGGTTCCCAATTCAACAGGCCGGCGCGCCCATCCGGAAACCGGCCTATGTGTCCAAGGAGGTCTTATGCCGTTGTTTGAGTACGAGTGTCACAACTGCTCGGAACATTTCGAAACACTGGTTCTAAAAAGCGATGAGATAGTTAGTTGCCCGAAGTGTAACTCCGCCGAGGTCCACAAAATGCTGTCGGTTTGCGGATTTAAAACGGGGGGGGGCAAGGGTGGGGCGCCCAACGGCGCGCAGACCGCCACAGCCTCGCATTCGCACTCCGGAGGGTGCTCCTGTTGCGGCCCCCGTCCTCGCGTGGTACAAAAAAGGGACTAACCCGCAGCGCGGGGAGGGGTCAGCCATTGACAGCGGACAGTCTGGGTTCGGCCTCGCGCGTGCTTTTACACCTTGGGACTCCGGCAAAAATCAGAGCCATCCTGACCAATGGGTTCAGCCTCGCGCGCGCGTATACACCTTGGGAGTCAAAAGCAGCGGCATGGGAGTTTGCTAGTCTGGCCTTGTGCGCGCGCGCACCTGGAGACTGTCCGCTGTCAATGGCTGACCCCTCCCTGCCTCAACCCCCGGAGACAAGAGGCAGAATCTCTACTGTATCTCCTTCATCCAAGCCCCTGTTCAAGTCAACCATCGAATGGTTAACCATGACTACCATGGCTGTTTCTTGAGGGATCCCGAATTTTTTCAGTATATCAAGGACATGGCTTGGCTCCTGCAATTCGATCTCTTTAAGATTTGCGAAAGCAGGACAAAATCTTTGAAATATCGAAGACAAACGAACACTCACACGCATGGCCCGAACCCTCATCATCAGTAGTATAGGGGACTTCCTTTACAGGAAGTCCCCGAAGAACTCAAGCCTGCCTTGGTCCCGTTTCTCTTAAACTCCGGCAAAACCCAGATCGAGCTGCTCGAGCTTGGCCACGGTGGGCAGACCGGTTCCGAGGTCCCACTGCATGGCTTCGTAGTAACCGTCGAGCATATCTTCAATGCTGGTAATCTTGCCGCCTTTGGAAGGACCGTTCGGGATTTCGGTATAAAGGCGTTTGGGCAGGCGGTCCTCCTTCCTGGTGAAGCCTTCCCGCGCGGCAAAACACCGCTTCAGATTCAAGGAACGCTCCGCGGCCGTTACCAACTCCGCGGGGCTCACATCCCAACCGGTAAGGGAACTCAGAAGTTCGGCGTACAACTTGGGCGTGATACAGATACCCTCGACTCCCCATGAGTAGAAAATACAGGTCCCGAGAATCTCGCTGATCTCGCCCTGCAGAGCTACATAGCGATAGGCTGTCCCCTTGGTTTTCGACTCATTGGGGACCTCGAGCGGCGGCCAGGGCTGCCCGAACTCGTTCATTCCGCAGTCCAACTGGAATTCCCAGGTACTGGACCAATTTGGATGCATGTGACACGCACCGCGGGAAGAAACCGCATACTGCAATCCCAAGATCTTGGATTCCGCGCGAGGTTCATGGCCGGGGAGTTCCATCCCCTTGACGTGCATCGCCATATCCTCGGCGCCGCGGCCCAGTTCCTCCGCCGCCTTCTTGACCCCTTTGGAGAGAAGTTTGCCGATCCCTTCCTGCTTGACGATTTTGTCGATGGTTGCGATGACCGCTTCGGTATTTCCAAACCTGAGCTCGACCCCCTCGGTATCGTCCACGGTGAGAATGCCTTTCTCAAAGCATTCCATGGCAAAAGCAATGCTGTTGCCCGTGCTGATCGTGTCCAGGCCGTAGATATTACACAAATAATTGGCGCGAATTATCGCTTCGAGATCGGACACGGAACACATTGCACCAAACATGTCCGCGGTTTCATATTCCGGACCCTCCATCGGCGGAGTGGCGAAAGGTCCGCTTTTCACGCTGGTGTACCGGCCGCAGGCAAAGCTGCAGCCGAAACAGCCCCGCCGTTTGATTTGGTAATTGCGGTCCAACTTTTCATCGGAAAGCTTGTCGGCACTCTCGAAATTTCCCGTCTGAAAATTGCGCGTGGGCAACATGCCCCCGCCATTGAGCTGCGAGAGCAGGCACATGGTCCCCATAAGCGGAATCGCCGCGAACGGGTATTTCTTGATGTTTTCTTCTGCCTGCTCAACAGCCGTTATGAACTCGTCCACCTTGGCGGGCGCTATGCCCCCGGTGCCATTGACAACGATGGCCTTGACCTGCTTGGCCCCTAGAACGGCTCCTATTCCGCCGCGTCCAGCCGCCCGGCCCCGATCGTTCATGAGGCATGCGTAGAGTACCCCATTTTCACCCGCCTGCCCTATGGCCGCGACGGAGGCCTCGGGATCGTCGATTTCATCCTGCAGTCTGTCAGTGGCGGCTTCAACATCCAGCCCCAACAGGTGGGCTGCTTTCCTGATTTCCACGTGCCCATCGACTATGTGCAGGCAGACCCACTCCGCGGCCTTTCCCTCCAAAACCAGGAAGTCGAATCCAGCGAATTTCAGCTTGGGACCGAACGAGCCTCCCGAACGAGCCTGGCACCACGTCCCCGTGAGCGGGGACTTATAGCAGACTTCATAGCTCCCGCCGCTGGGGCAGAGAGTTCCCGTAAGAGGTCCGGTGGAAAACACCACCTTGGCCTCGGGCGACAGGGGATCGACGCCCCCCGGCATCTCCTGATAAAGGAGTTTGGCGGCATAGCCCGTCCCGCCCATGTACTTGCGCATCTCCACCGGATCGAGTTCCTCGACGCTGTATTTTCCCGCCGTGAGGTCTACCCGCAACAGCTTGCCCATATATCCATGCCATACATGTTTTTCCATTTTTATACTCCCGCTTTGCCGTTCTGTTTTGAAGTGGTACAGCCCAATTAACGCATCAGGAAGTGGCCAGGCGAGACCTGACGTGACTGGATTCGGCCCGCGCGGCCAACTCACGGCGGCTTAGACCAACACGGCTAACCTTCTCAAACAGTATGGCACCATGGGGGCAGTGCTTGACGCACTCGGGTGCACCGTCACATAAATCGCACTTGTGAGCCAACATGGTCACGGGGTCAATCTGCATTACCCCATACGGACAGGCCACCACACAGGTGCCGCAACCGCTGCACAACTCTTCGTCGACAACGACGGCCCCAGTGGAGGAGGAACGGGAAAGGGCCTCGGAAGGACAGGCGGAAATACACACTCCGCACTGAATACAGGTTACCGGCACGTCAACCGCCGGCTCCCTCCGTATAACGAATACTTTGCTCCTGGATTTGTTCATTTCTCCAAAGTGGCTTAATGAACACCAAAGCGCACACCGCTGGCAACTCGTGCATAATTCAGGCTTGCTCATCAATGCTCTGTACTCTTTTGCCATGCTAGCATCTCCCTTTACACGTTCCTCTGTCAGTTTCATCCCCGCTAGTTCGCCGGCATATACGGCTATTTATGCAGCGGCATCGGGCTTTCGGGGGACACAACTCCCAACGCTTTTCGCAGCGCGAATTCGAACCGGACTTCCGGTTGACCATCTCAAAATATATCCGGGGGACAGGGGCGGACATCGGCAGGCCCGCCCCTGTCCAGTTACCAGTAAGCTGAAATGAGGCCCGCGCAACGCGGGACCTCATTCGGATAGGGGGCGCAAAAGGAAAACCGGCCGGGACAGCCTGGAGAGGGAGCAACTTATCACCTGTCAACCACACGGCCCCCTCCGTGCGGCAGACACCTTGCTCGGCGATTCATTCATCCCCCAGGTTGTGTCCTGGCCGGCAATTTGGATTCTTCACAATATGACGCGAATGCGGGCGGTCAAACCGGACTCCGGCGGAATCAGGCGGCCACGGGCTTCACTATAACACCACGCTGCCTCAGCCATTTCGGCATGAGTTCCTCATCAACCCTTCGGCTTACCTCAGGCGCCCGGGCAAGCAGAAAGTCCCGAAGCGACGGGCTAAGGTTGATCCCGCCGGGCGCACCGTCAAAAATGACAATTTTGTCCACTCCGGTGACTTTACGGGCAAAATCGATGGCGCACTCGGGCGATTCAGCCACAACCGCATTTTGCATGTAGTTCAGATTCTGCGGATCGCGGTTGAACAGCTCCGCCTGCTCCTGGCCGACAACAACGGTTGGGATATGCTCGCTGAAAAAAGCGCTCGGGTACCCTGTCCAGGCATAGCTATGAACGCACATCTTGATTGCTTTGTTCAGCCTTGGGATATCCGGAAGGAGCGGGTAGCCCCTCTTCCCATAGAACGCTTCCGTGTACCAGGTGTAGGCGGGCAGCGGCGATTCCAGATCGAACAGGTCCGTGTTCGCGGCCACGAAATTCGCATAGATTACCCCGGCCGAGAAAACGTAGACGACGGGGCAGGGGAAATCGAGTACCGCGATGCACTCGTCGATTTCGCCGAAAAGCTCCATCATCTTACCGTAATACCGGCAGCCAATTTCCGTAATGCGCTCATTCAGGCTGTAGAGATCGCTATCGGCATCGACCCCAAGTATTCCGTGAGGAGCCACGGTGAGAAAACAGGCGAAGGCGAACTTCGACTGTACGAAGGGAGAGTCGAATATCGCCCGGGCGACAAAGTTCGCGGCGCGGGGGCCGAGGTTCTGATGATAAGTGGACCGGGTTTCAATACGGGCGTAGGACATTCCGAAGGGCTTAACCGCCCGGTCCACCATCCTGTGGAAATGGACCTCGCGCACATCGCTGTTATGCGCATGCACGATCCAGTCGGCATCATAGATCCGCTTTATCCCGTAGAGCGTACCGATCTCCGTGTCGATGGCCACGCCCTCGTCAACGGGAGCAACTCCCATGGCCTTGCCCTTGAAGTACTCATCCAGCTTGTAGCGGCGGATGTACTCCTCCGTTTCCCTGAACCGGAGTCCAACGCCGGACCTGAGGCGAATGTTCCTGCAGCCGGTACGCTCCTCGATCACATCCCGGATTGTCCTGAGCATCTCGGCGTAGGGCTCGCCGCCAAGCAGCGTGAAGCCATGGTGGGAAGAGCAGATATTGACCTTGTGCTCCGGTTTTATGCGGCTCATGTCAACATCTTTCAGGGCTTCCACCGTCCGCTTCCGAACCTCGGCTATCCCATCCTGGCCCGGGGAGATCACGGGGGGAAGATCGGGAAATAGTTCGTGGAGTGCAACGGAGGTCATTCCCGGCAGTTCGCTCACCCTGGTCCTGACCAGGGATGGATCGATTCCATACATGGATGGACGCGCTGGAATGGGTTTGATAGGAGGTCGCATGCCCATTACTCCTTTCCCTGAAGTGGTGCGTTGACCACGCGGTTCAGAAGCTCGATGTCTTCAGCAAAGAAAAACCCTCGTGATGCGTACTTCTCTTTGACCTGCTCCGGGATTTCCCATGCGGTGATGGTTCGCCCGTACCACTGCCATCCGCCGGGGACCGGTTTGGGCTGAATTCCCGCCGCTTCCAGCATTCGCAGGAGCGGCTGTATGCATTCGACCTTGCACCCTGTCCTTATGCCGGTCATGTAGGAGATGTCGTCCGGAGTCTTGGCTCCCAGAAGGATCGCCCCGGCGACTTCCTCCGCCCGTGTTGCCGTGCAGTAACAGACTATCTGCTCCGGGTGGAACCGCGCTTTCAGACAAAGCTCCTTGATCTTCCCGTAATCGAGACCATCAAGGTCCACCTTGACCAGGAAAGGCTTTTCGCGGGTCACCATGGTGATTGCGTACTCGGGGCACCGCTGCTCGCAGTTGGCACACCCGCGACATCGCTCCGCGTCAACCAGCGCCAGTTTGTCCTTGATCTTAATCGCCACCACGGGGCAGACTCGGGCGCAGGTCTTGCATCCTTTACATTTTTGAGCATCCACAACGGGTATCAGGGTAATCAGCTTCATTTCCTGCCACCTCCATCTTTTGTGCCAGTTCATGAGCAACACCAATTATCATGTCTTCCTGACCGCCTACCATCTGGCGCTGCCCCAATTCCACCAGGACATCCCTGGGATTGATTCCGTACCTCTTGGCGGCCCGATAGGTGTGCAGGAGGAAACTTGAATAAACCCCCGCATAGCCCTGCATAAGCGCAGCATTTCGGATTACCTGTGGCCGGTGCATCAGGGGTTCGACAATGTCCTCCGCGACATCCATGACTTTGTAGAAATCAGCATTCGTACGGAAGCCCGCTTTCTGCAGAACTCCAATGATAACTTCCAGTTGGGCGTTCCCGGCGCCGCCTCCAAGACCCCGTGCGGTTGCGTCCAGATAGGAGACTCCGGCCTGTACGGCCGCGAGGCTGTTGGCGATGGCCAGGCCGAGGCTCGCATGGGCATGAAAACCGACCGGGATTTTGAGGGCGCCCACGACCGCCGAGATGCGGGCCGTAACGTCGGCCGGGAGCATGGCCCCCGCCGAATCCGCAACGTAGACGGCATCCGCGCCGTAGGATTCGAAGAGCTTGGCCTGTTCCACGATGACTTCTGGAGGGCGCATGTGGCTAAGCATGAGAAAACCGAAAGCGGTCATCCCCATCTTCTTGGCGAACCCGATGTGCTGCTCCGCGATGTCGGCTTCCGTCACATGGGTCGCCACCCTGACCGCGCGCGCGCCGCAATCGACGGCCATCTTCAGGTGCTCCTGGGTGCCTATTCCGGGCAGGAGGAGAACGGTCAGAGTCGCCTCCTTGATAACCGAGGAGGCGGCCTTGAGCATCTGCTCATCGGAAAGCTTCGCGCGTCCATAGTTTATGGAGCATCCGCCGAGCCCGTCCCCGTGGGAGACTTCGATGAAATCGATTCCCGCCTTGTCCAGACCCTCGGCAATGGCCCGGATCTGCTCTTCCGTGTACTGGTGGCTGACCGCGTGACTGCCATCCCTAAGGCTGGAGTCAACAATATGGATCAATCTGTTGTCCTGGGTCATCAGGATCGCCTCCCTTCAAGCATTGCCGTCGCGATGGCTTCACCGACGGCTGCCGCTGCTGCTGTCATAATGTCCAGATTTCCCGAGTACTTGGGAAGAAAATCGCCCGCTCCTTCTACTTCCACGATGGTAGTCACCTTGTTACCTTCGAATTGCGGAGGCACGCGGAGACGATAGCCCCGGACATATTTTTGAACGGTGGCGACCATGTCGTCGATCGATTCCCGAATCGCCTTCTCATCAAGGTTTTCCACCTCGGCATAAACCGTATCGGTCATGATCAGCGGGGGATCGGCCGGGTTCAGTATGATTATGGCCTTGCTCTTTTTTGCTCCCCCCACCACGCTGAGCGCTCTTGCCGTTGTCTGCGTGAACTCGTCTATGTTTTGCCGCGTGCCCGGCCCCGCGCTTTTGCTCGCGATGCAGGCCACGATCTCGGCGTAACTAACCTGGGCCGCCCTGTGGATTGCATAGACGATCGGAACCGTCGCCTGCCCTCCGCAGGTTACCATGTTAAGGTTCGGAGCATCGGTCAGACTGTTCAGATTTACGGCCGGTACGACATAAGGCCCTATGGAGGCAGGCGTGAGATCGACCGCTATTTTCCCAGCCTCCTTGAGCAGCGGGGCATGGATCATGTGAGGCCTGGCACCGGTTGAGTCGAATACGATCCGGATGTCGGGATCGTCCAGAATAGGCCCGATACCTTCGGTCGTCGTGCGAATTCCCAAGGATTTCGCCCTCTCGATTCCGGGAGACGCCACGATGCCAGCCATCATTTCCACTTTGAGACGGCTGCTTCGCATGATCTTGTACATGAGGTCACTTCCGATATTCCCAGGCCCTATAATTGCCGCTTTAATCTTCTCCATTGTTCTCTATTCCCTTTTCTAATACTGGTTTAGACGAACCGAACACCTACCGTCCCGAGCTCCTGGAAAGATATTAGAAAAGAGTCTCCAGCCCTGGCATCCACAGCGGCGGTAATAGCCCCCGACAAAATGATCTCACCCTCCTCCAGGGCGATTCCAAATTGCCCCAGCTTGTTGGCCAGCCAGGCAACCGAAGCGGCGGGATGTCCCATCACGGCAGCTCCCGCGCCGGTATTGACCACGTCGCCGTTTTTTTCCAAAACCATGCCCAGCAGTCGAAGATTGACATCGCCGGGACGGACGAGCCGCGACCCGACCACGAAACGAGCGCTCGATGCATTGTCGGCCACGGTATCCGGAAGCTTTATCTTCCAATCGCGGACCCTGCTATCGACAATCTCAATGGAAGCCATTACCCCCTCGGTTGCCCTCAATACATCGGCAATGGTCACGCCGGGACCCCTGAGTGTCTTGTTGAGCACGAACGCGACCTCTCCTTCGACCTTTGGCTGGAGGAGCCGGTTGCATGGGATCGGCTCTCCTTCGCGCACAAGCATGTGATCCAGGAGATGCCCGTAATCGGGCTCATTCACGCCGATAAGCTTTTGCATGGCGAGCGAGGTAAGACCGATTTTCTTGCCAACTACCTTCCGTGAATCCCGCTCGATCCGGATTGCTACTCCTTCAAGCTGAATCTCATAGGCCTGTTCAGGCGTCAGGTCGGAGTAGACTGCCGTGAGGGGGCCAATCGGAGTGGCGTGTTCTTCCGCTTCATAGAGCTTTTCCGCTATGGCCTTAGCGTCATTCATGTAGACCACCTCCTTTTCCCATATGATTAAGCCAGCGCTCCCTAATGACGGAAGCAATCGATTCGGCCAGTTTCGCGTCGTCCAAGCCCGCTCTAAGTCCATCGAGAAGTGCGCGGCCGCCGAGGCATACTTCAGCGTGAGGACCCGGCAGCGCAACTATCCTACATATCCCTGTCCGCCCAACGGCTATGCGCACTCCATCCTTATGATGACGTTTGTTGTCCGGAGAAAACTTGAGAATCCAGGGAGTGAAGGCATTCGGGTCGAGCTTCAGGACAGCCTCGACACTATGATCCTTGCTCTCGGCCCCTACTCCACCGGTAGTGATAATGAGGCCAAAGCCCCGCATCAAAGCCGACTCGAGCGCGGATGCGGCGGCGGAGACATTATCCTCTATCACTCCTCCGAACTCCGCTCTAAACCCGGCCTCAGTCAGCGCCCGGATCAGGTACGGGGAATTTGTATCCTCGATTTTCCCGGCGATCACTTCCGCTCCTGTCGAGAACACACAGGCACGCTGGGCCACGGCATTGGCCACGGCTTGACCCATTTCGGCGGATCGGGAAAGAACGTCCCCGGCAACTTTTGGATCAAGGGCAATCAGTCCAAGAACTCCCTCGGAGTGCACGGAAGCGTCCGGGCGAAGCATAATCCCCGGAATGCCCGCCAGGCTCTCAAGAATTTGGCCGGCTTTCCCGGCAATCGATTCAGCGAGTATGTTCTTTTTGAGCACATCGAATGCGATAACGCCGGGCTGGACGTCGACGACCATTATTTCCCCGGGCTCGAAGCTCAGCGCTTTTGCAACCGCCGCCGCCGTGTCATCCAGGTTCGCACTCTCGAGTTCAGCCCCTTCGACCCAGAAAGTGGTTTTTTCAAGAAGATTCCAATCCATGGAGACCCTGTTCCCAATCGTTCCAAAGCGTTGAAGAATATGTTAAGCGAGCGGTTCCATGGGGATTTCCCCCATGGCGGATATCAATGTTGCACCTTCAGCCTGAAGTCGAGAATCGGCGCGTCAATGATCGCCCTGCCCACATCAACAATGTCCGCACCCGCGGCAAGCACGTCTTCGAGTCTCTCCAGGGTGACACCACCTCCAAAGGCTACTTTCACCTGTTGCCTGAAGCCCAGCCGGTTGGCCGTCGCGATAACTTCCCGAAGATCCGGTACCCTTCCGCTATCGACCATCAGCACGTGGGCGCCGGCCTTCCATGCCAGCACGGCCTCGTCGGCAATGGGGCGGGTTTCTCCACAAAACTGCACGACAACGGCTCGTCCCTCTATTGATCGCGCTCTGGCGACAGCTTCGGACAGTCCCCCGAACATCCGCACGTAATTCTTGTCCAGATAAACGAAAGGCTCATCCAGCAGCCGCATGCCGGCCCCGCCGATGTCGATGGCTTCCCGGAGCTGTTTTCGGACTTCGGGGACCACCTTCTTCCAGGCGCCGCAAACGATCCGAGCCCTTTCGGCCGCGCGTGCGGCAAAGCGGCTCGCGGCCGTGGCCACCCCGGAGGGTTTTCCGACGCAACCCAGTATCTCTTCCTCAGCGCGCGCGATCAGTTCGGCCGCCCCCCGCAGGCTCAACACACACGTACCCGGCTGGAGATCGGCCCCGTCCGGAAGGTGGTTGAGAACGGAAAGGCCCAACTCCCGTGCGCGAAGGAGGGCCGAGGCTGAGCCGGCAAGAACGCCTGACTCGGCTGCTATGACGTTGGCGGCGAAGACTTTTCCATTGAGTGGTTCAAAAAGATAGAGTCTGAGGTCCATGTGCCGTTCCGCATTATAGTACGCTGTTCGATGCTTTCGAATGCAAACTACCACCCCATCGCCGGCAGCGTCAAGGAAAATCAGGGTTGACATTTCCTCCACATGGCAATTTTACTGAATTCTCAGCTAGAACCGCCCGGAAAAAGAATCAGAGGTTGAACGGCTCCGCTCTTTCGAACGGTATCCCAGTCCGGATGAAATCTCTTCCGCCGTCTTCGTGACACACTGAATGGCTTTTTCCAGATGTTCATCCTTCATGCGGAACACCGGACCGGAAACGCTTATCGCGGACACCACTTCCCCGCTCTGGTCTCTGATGGGAGCAGCCACACACCGAAGACTTTCCATTATTTCCTCATTATCGATCGCAAAGCCTTGCGCCCTGATCCTGGCAAACTCGTCCTCCAGGGCTTTCACCTCGGTGAGGGTGTTCCTGGTAAACTGGGCAAGACCTTTTCTGCTGATGATTTCGGTTCTTTGCTCGGGAGAGAGGTATGCCATGAGCACCTTGCCGACTCCGGTGCAGTGGGCGGGAAGCCGCATCCCCACCTGTGAAACGATCCGCAGGGATTGAACCGATTCCCTTTTATCGATGTACAGGACTTCGAGCCTGTCGAGAACGACCAGGTGGACGGTCTCGCCCAGCTCTTCGAGCAGTTTGTTGATGTAGGGCGCCGCGATCGCGCGTACTTCCCAGCCATGGGCGACAATCTGTCCAACCTCGAAGAGGCGGATGCCAAGCTTGTATTTGCCGGTAAAAGTGCTCTGTTCAATGTAGCCAAAATCTTTGAGCGTCGAGATGAGTCCATGGACCGTACTCTTGGCCAGCGACAGCCTCGTCGCGATTTCATTTAGCGCCAACTCGACGCGCGCCTCGGCGAGGGTGTCGAGAATAAAGAGCGCTCGGGCAACCGATTGTATTTTGGATTCCGATTCCACTGAAAGCCTCCCTGTGAATGCAGTATTGGCAGCAGGATTGGGTGCGGGGTACAATTCGACAATTTCAAACCGGTTCGCGATCTGGCCTGCATTGAACCACCCGGGAGCAGAGCCTTGGTCCCGATAGAGGCAAGAAACGGATGCAAATTAGACGCGAGAGGGGGAGCGAAAACCCAATTCCTTCATATTAAACTGTATTCCATAATGCCGAATATTGTCTTATACAACCCGGAAGGGCTACGTCAAGATAAAACATGTGGCGCCCGCACATCTCTCAAACACGGTTTTCGCGGCGACGATTTATAAATCTAATCGAGCCGCGCGATTAAGGAAACACGTAAGAAATAGCGCATAACAGTTTCGCCTTGACGCGACGAAGCGGCAGGCATAAAATGAATATGAATCTTAAGTTTCATAATATGAAACTTAAGATTCCGGATCGGACAAAGATCAGCCGGATTACTCAGCTTCAATGAAGAGGTTGCGTGCAGCCGAAATCATGGAAGGACGTTATCATTGCGGCAAGACCACTGCTCTAGGCCTGACAGGTTACCGAAGCAGGCCGGCGCCGGTAATTGACGAGGACAGCGGAAGGGGGTTGCGATGGAATTCAAATCGCTGAGGGAATGGCTGGGTATTTTGCGGGAAGACGGGATTTTGGCAACAGTGAGCAGGCCGGTTAGCCTTGTGCACGAATTGGCGGCTGTTGCCAAAAAAGCCGATGGCAGGTATTGCCTTCGCTTCGAGAATGTCCGGGGGGCCACGATGCCGGTTGTCGCCGGGATCGCCAGCAGCCGGGAAATGTTTGCGCGCGCCCTGGGCGTACCGGTGGACAGGCTGGTCGAAACATTCTCGAAAGCTCAATCAAATCCCGGTAACTGTATAGTTGTTGCAAAAGATACCGCTCCGGTTAAGGAAGTCATCGAGCCGGAAGTCAATCTCCATAAACTCCCGATTCCGGTGCACCATGAAAAAGACGGCGGACCCTATATCACCGCCGGCGTACTGGTTTCCAGGGATCCTTCCACCGGCATCAGGAATCTGTCAATCCACCGATTACAGGTACTCGACGGGAACAGGCTCGGGATTCTTATCCTTCCCCGGCATCTGTCTCACTTCGTTCGGATGGCTGAAGCAGCGAAGAAGCCCCTGGAAGTCGCAATCGCCATTGGTCTTGACCCGATCCTGATGCTTTCCTCGCAAGCCATTACTCCGCTCGGAGTCGATGAATACATGATTGCCGCCGCCCTGTACGGCAAGCCGCTCGAACTTGCCTCGTGCGAGACTGTCGATCTCGAAGTCCCCGCGCACGCGGAAATCGTCCTGGAAGGGACAATTACTCCCGGTGTAACGGCGGTCGAAGGGCCTTTCGGTGAATACCCGAAGTATTACGGAGCCGCTTCGCCCAGGCCCGTTGTATCGATAAGCGCGATCACCAGGAGAAAGGACCCCATTTACCAGACGATTGTCCCCGCGACCATGGAGCACATGCTGCTCGGGGCGATTCCGCGCGAGGGCGGCATGCTGCAGGTAATCAGGAGCGCCGTGCCCAATGCCGTGGGCGTCCATCTCACTCCGGGAGGGACCTGCCGCTACCACGTGGTGGTATCGATAGACAAACAAAATGAGGGCGAGCCGAAGAATGTCATGTTCGCCGCATTCAGCAGCAGCCAGGAAGTAAAGCGCGTCGTGGTCGTGGACAAGGATGTGGATATATTTGATCCGGTGGACGTCGAGTGGGCCATGGCCACCCGGTTTCAGGCGGCCCGCGATACGATGATAGTTCAGGGCGCGCTGGGAAACAAACTGGACCCATCGAGCAATGACGGCCTCAGTGACAAAATGGGGATAGACGCGACGTTCCCATTGGCCGCCGATCCATTCAGGTTCGAGAGGATCCGCATACCGGATGAAGACTCTGTCAGGCTTGAGGACTACATCGACAAGCCGCGGCAATGAGACGGCGTTCGAACGTGCCCATGCGAAGGACCAGGCCGGAAGCCGGTCCGGCTGAAGCAGTCCGGACGACACGTCATGAGCCGATCCCGGTGCTGGCGCAATGCCCAATCGGTCTTTGCTCATGCCGGTCAACAGGAGCCGCCGCGCGGCGGTGGATAGTCTGGCGGCTGGCACCTTGCATTCCAGGAAAGCGTTGAGCAGACTGCATTCATGGCTGTCCGGCGGCATACGCCGCGGGCCGGATCGGCCACACCGTTTAAGTGAACTTCTTCTCTAATTTATCCTTGACAAGGAATGAATGCTCCATTAAGGAGTAGACTGATTCGAAAATAACAAATGCCATTCGGTAATAACGAATAGTTGCCCGTCTGATACGGGCTGACCCGAGAACATACCAGTTGGTCTCTGATCCATCTTCGGGAGAATCGGGGATCTCCGATCTCGCGGTCCGTTTTCGAATTAGACGAATGATATTCGGTAATAGCGAACAAGTGTACGGAACAGATCGGCTCGGAAATATGCTTGTTGGTCTCTGATTCGTGCTCGCAGGAATCGGGGATCTTCAATCTCGCGGCCCGTCATCGAATTAGACGAATGACGTTCGCCAATAGCGAATGCGTGTGCGGAACAGATCGGCTCATGAACGTGATTGTTCGTCTCCAATTCATCCTCGGAAGAATCGGAGATTTGCAGTCTCGCGCTTCATCGATATGGGATGACTCGGCGAGGACAGTGGGGGGTTGGTTTTTTCTTTTCATGCAGGGAGGAGCTGAGATGGAGACCTGGAGTTTGAGTACACTGCTAATCGCTTTCGGAGGAGGTATTGTCGGGGCGGCGTTCGGAGGGCTGTGGTCAATCATTATTTGCGGTTTTCTCGTCTTTGTCGGCTGCTTGGTGGTGATTGCCGGCGGCTCGGATTTCATGCTGTTGCAGGTGGGCCTCGGTCCTATTTTCGGACCGCACGTCGGCGGGTTTACCGCGGGCGCCGCGGCGGTTTGCTATTCCGTGGGAGTGAAGAAAAATCATCCAACCGGTTCTGCCAAGGATGTTCTTTCTCCGCTTATGGATACTTCCTGGGACGTGCTGTTAATAGGCGGCCTCTTTGCATTACTTGGGCATGTTTTGTTGCCGCTGATCGCGGCCATCCCGATCCTCAACCAATCTGATGTTATCGCTGTCAATGTGACGTTCTGCTGCATGCTCGCCAGGTTCCTGTTTCTCAAGGAAATGCCTTGGGGCAAAGCCGAATCTATCAAGGAGCACGGCCTTTTGGGAACCGGCAACTATGCTATTTCCTGGGCGCCGTGGCAGGCGACACCCATAAAGATCACCGTTCTGGGGTTGGGCGCGGGGATTTTTGGCGCCGCGTTGGCCCAGGGACTAAAACTGCACGTCGATCCCTTGGTTGCCAAAGGGGTCGTGACCCCGGTGGCTGCTTTCGTCATGCCCTTGATTATTGTGTGGGGTTTGGCACTTATCCATCTGATCGCGCTGCAGTTGGGGACCGGATCGATACAAAAAGTTCCTATCTGGCATTGCCAGGGCATTCTGGGATCTCTCGGATTCCTGCTCTCCGGGTCTTTGGTAGTCGGCGCACTGGCGGGTATTCTCGGGGGGTTCCTGCAGGAGCTTGCGGCTCGTTTGACCTACAACCATGGAAGTTCTCACATTGACCCGCCCGTTACAGGCATTGCAATGGGCGTATTCATTCTCAGCATTTTGTTCAAACCTCAGTTTCTGAATCTTGCCGCCCTGTTCAAGTAAAGCGGGATAACCGCTCATGGATAGAGGTGTGTACCAATTCATTGATAGGTGGGCAACCGCATTAATAGGTCTATTTGCATTGCCATAGTCATGAAATTCGGGCTGCCGAGATTCGGAGACCGACACCGGTGGATACGAAGATGAGCATAGACCCTGCCATGCGGGCTACCCTCGGGATGCCACCCTCACGGGAGGCTGTCCCTGTCCGCACTGGCCGTGTCGTATTGAGATGGGATTGGAATTTAACGGAGAGGAGGTGGGATACCAAGTCGTCTGTTGCATGCCGGGTTTCGTTTTACTCTTGATCCTTGAAAAGTGCGGCACTGTCAGTCGTAAGCCATTTTCAAGGGAAACGGCATTAGGGGCTAAGACCGGAAAGCCACATTGGTCTACTTTTGTGAGGAGGCAATTCATGAAGAAGGCGATTTTCGCGTTATTCCTTTGTGCCTGCTTAGCCATCAGCGGGGTGGCGTCAGCCGATAATGATGCTCGGGATTATATTCCCGCACCCGCGGGCACGATTCTATCCCTCTTGTACTATTTCCACGTTTCCGGCGACTCCATGCACACCAATGGAAACGAGACCGCCAAGATTAATTTCACTGAAAATCTCGGTATGTGGAGAGAGGTTTTCTTCTTCAATCTGGGACCATTCATCGCCGATGCTCAGTTGGTTGTCCCATTTGGAAATGCCAGCCTGGATATACCCGGGGCGGGCGTATACGGCATGTCCTCATCCGGAATCAGCGACCCCATGATTTTGGGCACCATCTGGTTTGTGAACAGGCCGCAAAGCAAGACCTGGCTCGGTTTCTCACCTTACTTCTTCCTTCCCGTGGGTAATTACAGCGATTCTCAGACTGTGAACATGGGTTCGAACAGGTGGGCATTCAGGGAAGAACTCGTTTTTACACAGGGCTTTGAAGTCATTCCCAACCACAATGCCTATTTCGAAGTTACCGTCGGTGGGGACTTCTTCACCGATAACACGGACTACATAGGCGGCACGAAACTGGGACAAGATCCTATTTTCAACCTCGAGAGCCACCTGAGTTATGACCTCACCAAGGATTGGTGGATTTCCGCCGATTTTTACAGCCATTGGGGCGGGCGCCAGTCGGTTGACAGCTATGACGTTGAAAACTCGAAAGTGAACAGCCAGACCGTCGGCGGCACGCTTGCCTACAACCTCTCCCCAAGCTGGCAGATCCTCTTCCAGTACAAGGGAGATGTGGCGGTACAAAATGGCATTCCGGCTCAAACATTCCAAACACGGTTGTGCTATATCACCGATTTTGGAAAACTTTTCAAATAGCCGCCCCGGGTTGATCCGGCGCGAATTCGGATCGCGACGATCCGGCGAAGAGGCGATGGGTGTTTTCACACGTGACCGGTTTGCGGGCATTGAGGCACACTGGGACCGGCAAGGTGACAACATCGGGATATCCGGGCGGTCATTTGTCTAAAGCCCGGGTGATCGAGACGGGATTGGACCGGGAGATTTAGCCGGGCCAAACGGGGTGTCGCCGGGATGCGCGTTCCGTCCATGAAGTAGACGTTGAAACATTGGTCGCTCAGTAAAATGGGGGCCTTCGGGGGCTATCCGGGGCCTCCTTTCTTAGCGCCGCGATATGTCAGATTTGATACAACGCGATGCTCGCGACGCATGCCGCACCTGTCGGAGGTAAAGAAGGAGAAATGACGGTACCAGTTGATAGCAATTATGGGCTTCTTATTGGCGGAGTGTGGACCAGGGGCGGGGAGGGCAAAACCTTCAACTCGTATAACCCCGCGGACGGGAAGTTGCTGGCCGCCTGCGTCGATGCCTGCAAAGAAGATGTGGACCACGCTGTTGCCGCCGCATGGAAGGCTTTCGAGAAATGGAAAAATCTCAGCCCCCCTGACCGCGCGGCGATGTTGTTGAAGATCGCGGGCCTGATCGAGGCAAACCATGAAAAGCTTGCCATGGTTGAAACCCTGGATGTAGGCAAGCCCATCCGGGACACCCGGCGAAATGACATTGTCCGCGGTTGCGACCACTTCCGGTATTTTGCCGGCGTCGTCAGGACGGAAGAAGGCCGGGCGGTCATGATCGATAAAGACACTCTAAGCATCATTCTGAGGGAGCCCCTAGGGGTTGTGGGACAGGTGGTGCCCTGGAACTCTCCTTTCCTGATGGCGTGCTGGAAAATCGCCCCGGCGCTGGCGGCCGGCAATTGCGTGGTGATCAAACCGTCGTCGCTGACATCATTGAGCATTCTTGAGCTTGGCAAACTGCTCAATGAAGTTCTTCCGCCGGGAGTGGTGAACGTCGTGACAGGCAGGGGGGCCGTCGCGGGCAACTATATGCTCGAACATGAAGGCTTGCGTAAACTGGCGTTCACCGGCTCAACGGAAATTGGCTGCCGCGTCGCCGAGGCCGCTGCCAAAAAGCTCATCCCGACTACTCTGGAACTCGGCGGAAAGTCGGCCAACATTTTCTTCCCCGACGCTCCCTGGGAGAAGGCTATAGAAGGTCTGCAGATAGGAATTCTCGCGAACCAGGGGCAAGTCTGCTGCGCCGGGTCCAGGGCCTTTATCCATGAGGATATCCATGACAGGTTCCTGGAAGATGCCATCGAGGCCTTCAACAGGGTTAAAGTCGGTCTCCCGTGGGACCCCGATACCCAGATGGGCACCCAGATAAACGAACAACAGTTGAAAAAGATCCTCGACTACGTCGAGATCGGAAAGACCGAAGGGGCAAAGGTCGCCTGCGGCGGTTTCAGGATCACCGATAACGGACTGGACAAGGGTTGTTTCATGAAACCCACCATTCTTTCCGAAGTGAGCAATACCATGCGAGTGGCCCGGGAGGAGATTTTCGGCCCCGTGGTTTGCTTCATCAAGTTCAGGACCGAGGAAGAAGTGGTCAAAATGGCAAACGACAGCGAGTTCGGACTCGGAGGGGGCGTATGGACAAAGGACATCAATCGCGCCTTCAGGGTGGCCTCGGCGGTGGAAACAGGGCGAATGTGGGTGAACAACTACAACAATAATCCCGCTCACGCGCCCTTCGGAGGATACAAAAAATCCGGCTACGGGCGTGAATCTCACAAAATGGTGCTGGAACATTACACTCAGACTAAGAACATATTTATCAGCCTCACGGATGCTAAGATGAATTTGTACGATTCTTAAGCTCGAATACATCCCGCAAGGCGTGTGATGGCCGTACCAGGCGGTGCGATATGTCAAAAATGACGCCACGCTGGATGATTCGGAATCTGCATTAATCATGAAGAAGGCATCAGGGGAGACAGGATTGGCGGGACGTGTTGTTGACAGTGCATACGGGCTTTCTATTGGTGGGCGATGGGCCAGTGGCGGGGAGAGGAAAACCTTCAATTCCCGCAATCGCGCCAACGGGGAGTTGCCGTGCACTTGCGCCGATGCATGCGGGGAGTATGCGGACCTCGCCGCTCCGGCCGCGTGGAAAGCTCTTGAGAATTGGAAAGATATGCTCGGCTTCGAGGTCGTAGAGAGAGAATACGGTCGCTTTGGCAAACGCTTCCAAGCCCACCCGAGAGGACCGGGCGTCAGCAAGTCAAACAATATTGCAGGAGGTAGGAAGAATGTCTGAAGTGCAAACATACCTGAATTACATTAATGGAAACTGGATTCCCTCGTCCGGCGGAAAAACTTTCAGCACGTTTAACCCTGCAAACCATGAAATAGTCGCGCATATCCAGAGATCCAATGAGAAGGATATGAAAGATGCTATCGATGCGGCTAGAGATGCATTCGAAAAGTCTTCAGACTGGAAAAGAAGTCCGGGTTTCCGTGCCGATGTCTTGCTTGAATATGCAAGGGTGCTGACTGAGAACCATGAGGCACTGTCACAGTTGCTGTGTGCTGAAAATGGCAAATCAATTAATGAGGCAAGGGCCTCGATGTGGGGCTGTGTTGACGGGTGCAAATATTACGCCGGGATGGCCAGGAATCTAAAAGGATCTACCTACGTTCCCGCAAAAGACTCTTTCAGCTTTATCACCAGAGAAGCGATTGGTGTCGTGGGAATTATTGTTCCATGGAACTGGCCCGCATGGCTGACGATTCGGGCGATGGCTCCCGCGCTGGCCGCGGGGAATGCAATAATAATCAAACCCGCGAGTATTACATCAGCAATAGCGGCGGAAATGGTAAGACTATTCTCGAGGCTTAAAGGAGTTCCGGCCGGTATTGTTAATCTCGTAACGGGACCGGGTAGCGTTGTAGGGGATTATTTGGCCAAGAGTGAGGATGTGGATATGATCGCCTTCACGGGCGGATCGGATACCGGACAAAGAATAGCAACCATGGGGGCTGGCAATGTCAAAAAGCTCTCCCTGGAACTCGGCGGCAAATCGCCTAACGTTGTGTTTGACGATGCTGATTTGGACAAGGTTATACCTGGGGCGATTTGTGCGTTTACCACCACTTCCGGTCAACTTTGCATGGCTGGAACAAGGCTTATTGTACAAGACACCATATTCGATGAAGTTGTGAAGAGGATGAAGGCGGGTGTGGAACAAATAAAGGTATGCAATGGTTCCGATGAATCATGCCAAATGGGTCCGGTAATATCTGAAGAGCAATATAACAAGGTAATGGAATATATCGAAATAGGTAAGAAGGACGGCACCCTGGTCACGGGTGGATATCGTATTACCGGAGAAGGTTACGATAAGGGCTTCTATATTCCCCCGACGATATTTACAGATTTGGATGCTGACTCGCGGGTGGTTAAGGAAGAGATTTTTGGACCCGTCCTGGCGATGCAGAGGTTCCGTACGGAAGAAGAAGCTGTCAAGATCGCGAACGACACGAAATATGGTTTAGCCGGAGCGGTTTGGACCACTGATGTGAACAGGGCATTCCGAGTCGCGGCGGAGATCAAGGCAGGGACTGTTTGGATCAACAGCTATAATCAGTTTCTGACAGAATGTGAATTTGGTGGCTACAAGGAAAGCGGCAACGGAAGAACGCATGGTGTCGAGGGTCTGAATGAATACACCGAGCTGAAAACTATTACTCTCAACATTAAGAAAGACTTTTACTAAGAATATCCGCCGCACACGAGTCTATCGCTTCACTGTTTTGGGCCGGATGGCTGGATAAGTAAGAGGAATCATCTGTTAACTGTCGACGTTCCCGCCTTGGACACTCCGGGAAAGAGGAGAGGGAGAAACGCCGATGCGCCAAGGAAGCTCCCACGGCATTTCTATATATGGCTGTAAGGTCCGGCGATGACAGGCCAGCCGTGACCCTGTCAGGCGCCCTGCTTAGTGGTCGCTGGTAACTTAATCATCTTGGTTGTCAGAAGGAGCAAAGATCATGTCAGGAACATCCGTGAAGTATCCATCGTGGAATAAACAGTTTATTGGCGGTGAATGGAAAGAAGGATCCGGCCGGCTTACAACTGTGAAAAGCCCGTACAAAGGGGAAGTACTCGCGCAAATGAAGTTCGCGAGCAAAGAGGATATCGATGAGGCCTACAAGACGGCCAAGAGGGCCCAACCCGGCTGGGCGGCCGTTCCCGCTTATGAAAAGATGGCCCTCATGGAAAAGGTGGCGGCACTTTTCTCCGAACGTAAGGAAGAACTTGTCGATCTGCTGATACAGGAAAGCGGCAGTTCGCGAATCAAGGCGACGGTCGAGGTCGATTGCTCCATTTCGGACATTAAGGAAGCAATCAAGTATCCCATGCTCATGGATGTTCGTACATTCCCATCCAATGTTCCCGGAAAGGAAAACAGGGTTTACCGCATTCCCGCCGGTGTCATCGGAATGATTTCCCCCTGGAACTGGCCTCTTTACCTGAGCATTCGGGGCGTGGCGCCCGCTATCGCCGCGGGCAACAGCATCGTTTTGAAAGCGGCATCCCTGACGCCGATCACCGGTGGCCTGGCAATCGCCAAGATTTTCGAGGATGCCGGCCTCCCGAAGGGAGTGCTCAGCGTGGTTGCCGCGCACCCCGACGAAATCGGCGACTACATGATAGAGCATCCCATCCCGAGGATCATTTCCTTCACGGGTTCGACGGCAGTTGGGAAACGGGTCGGTGAGATAGCCGGCAAACACCTGAAGAAAGCCGCCCTGGAACTTGGCGGCAACAACGTGTTCATCGTGCTTGACGATGCGGATATCGATCAGGCGGTTCCCGCCGCAGCATTCGGAAGGTTTTTCCATCAGGGGCAAATCTGCATCGCCACAAATCGAATCATCGTTGATCGAAAGATCTACGCAAAGTTCGTTGACAGGTTCATGGCAGTAACCGCCAAGGTTAAGGTCGGCGATCCCTCCGAGGCGGATACGATAATCGGTCCGATGATTAGTTCGAAACAGATCAATAAGTTGACGAAGATATTGGATAACTGCGAGAAGGAGGGCGCCAGGGTCCTGCTCCGTGGAAAAGTCGAGGGATCTTTGATGTGGCCGTCCGTTGTTGTCGATGTCACCAATGACATGACCATCGCCAATACGGAACTCTTCGGGCCCGTCGCGACCATTATACCGGTGGATGGCGAGCAAGAGGCAATTCAGGTCGCCAATGCCTGTGACTTCGGTTTGAGCGGCGCGGTGTTTTCGGGTTCGCTCGACCGTGGAATCAAGGTGGCTCAGCAAGTCGAAACGGGAATGATTCATGTCAACGACCAGACGGTAAATGTCGATCCCGGTGCTCCTTTTGGAGGGGAGAAATCGTCCGGTCTTGGCAGATATTGCGGAGTGGACTGGGCCATCGATGATTTCACAACGGTGAAATGGATTTCAGTTCAGAATGAGTACAGGCAATGGCCATTCTAACAACATTCTCCGGAGGAGAGGCTTTTCCGGACCATGCTGGATATCCCCGGCCCCGGCCTTGATCCAGGAGGAGATGGGGCCTGCTTGAGGCACGGGCACGCGCGCGGACTGCATCGGATAGACCTTCGAGAATCCGGCCGGATCGGAAGTCTCCGGTTACGATGTATTCGTGGCGTGTCCGCGCCCCCTTTCCCGCTGCACTTTTCGAAAAAGAGGCGCTCGGACAACACTCCCCTGGAAGACATCTTATTGATCGGCCATGGCCGCCGCCGGCGGGGACGTGGACCGGTCCCGCCGCGAAGCGGTTTTCGCGGCGTGGCCCCTCCCGATGGATGGAGGCTGCCATGGGCCGAAGGCCCGGCGCTCCGCGCGGCTACAGGTGCATGGGCGCCTCGCCGGCGATCCGGTGCGCCGCGAACAGGGGGCAGCCGCCTCGGAAGCCGGGCGCTCGGCGTCGCGTGTTTGAGCGCGTGGCTGAAATCCCGGAGAGGGGCGGGGAAATCACCCCCGGAATCATTCCCCCGTTCTTTTTAAGCGCGAGGATTGGCATCTTGAATGCGGATTTGCATGAGCGGGCCAGTTCCGCCGTGTCGAGATTCACCCCGCAACTAAGCAAACAAAGCTCTGCCCCATTTCCGACACATCGCGGGATCGGGAACCCGTGGAAGCGGAGGGCGCATAAATGAGGGCGGGAGCCGAGGAGCACGAATGAAGAAGATCAACCTGAAAGTGAACGGTCGTTTTCGGCAGGTCGTCGCGGACTCGAGCATGGTCCTCATCGACTTGCTCCGTGAAGAATATTGTCTCACGAGTGTCAAACAGTCCTGCGATCGTGTCGGACAGTGCGGCGCTTGTACGGTTATCGTCAATGGAAAGGCTGTCCGGTCCTGCCTGGTCAAAGTCGCGGATCTGGATGCCGCCGAGATAATCACGGTGGAAGGCCTGGGTACGCCAGAAAACCCCCACCTGATCCAGGAAGCGTTTGTCCTGTCGGGAGCTATTCAGTGTGGATTCTGCACGCCGGGTATGATCATGGCGGCTAAGGCATTGCTGGATGTTAATCCTGATCCCGGTGTCGAAGATATCAAAAAAGCTTTTCGACGGAATTTGTGCCGTTGCACCGGATATACAAGCATCATCAATGCGGTTCGGCTGGCGGCGCGCTTTTTGCGCGGCGAGGTTACACCGGATCAAGTAAGACCCGACCCAGCCGGGCCCAAGATGGGCGTCTCGCATCCCTCCCCCTCGGCGATGCTGAAGGCTTGCGGTACAGCCGAATTCACCGGCGATATTATACTTCCGGGCGCGCTGGAACTCGCCGCTGTCCGGAGTCCCTATGCCCATGCTAACATCAGGAAGATCGATGTCTCGGCCGCCCTGGCCATGTCCGGGGTAGTGGGCGTCATGACCGCCAGGGATATCCGGGGCACGAATCGTTTGAAGTATCTGGTGCCCGACCGGCCGGTTATCTGCGGCGAGAAGGTGCATCTGTTGGGCGATGCCGTGGCGGTGGTTGCGGCAAAGACCCGTGAGCAGGCCCTGGCGGCGGTTGGCGCCGTGGAAGTGGAGTATGAGCCGCTTCCCGTGCTGACATCCCCAGTCGAGGCAATGGCCGATAGTGCTCCCCAGGTCCATCCTGGTCAGCCAAATCTTTGTTTCCGCCAGCCCCTCATCAAGGGAGACGCGGAACGAGCCCTCGCCGAATCAGCCGTGGTAGTGGAAGCGGAATTCAAAACCCAGATCAACCACCAGGCCCCCCTTGAACCTGAAGTCAGTGTTGCGTTCCTTGAAGGAGAAGGGGAGGAACCAACCCTTGTGGTCATAGGCCGCAGCATCAGCATTCATGCTCATATGGCAGCCATCCGGGACGCCGTGGGATGGAAGAACATGCGATACGAGGAGGCCTATTCAGGAGGGCAGTTCGGGATAAAAGCGGAAGTCATCACCGAAGGCATCGCCGCCGCCGCCGCCCTTCATTTCAAAAGCGCCGTCCGCTATGTCCCGAGCCTCGAAGAGTCCATCCTGATCACGTCCAAGCGTCACGCCTTCGAGATGAAAATCAAACTCGGCGCCGATGAGCATAACAGGCTCACGGCAATGGCGATGGATATCCTTATTGATGACGGCGGATATCATTCCAACGCGTCGATCATCGCCCTCAGGGCGTTAAACAATCTTTCGAGTTCATACAACATTCCCAACATCAACAGCCTGGCACGAGTCGTCTATACCAACAATCCATGGGGTTCTTCCGCGCGTGGAGCCGGGCCGCCTCAAACCCACTACGCACTCGAATGCGCCATGGACATGCTGGCCCGGAAAGTGGGAATGGATCCCCTGGAATTCCGCTTGATCAATTCCCTCAAACCGGGCCAGGCCAAGGCCACTGGCCATGTGGTTCATGAATGGCCCTTTCCCGGATTGTGTGAAGCAATCAGGCCCGCCTACGAAAACGCGCGGAAGGAAGCCGCGCTCCACACTGCGGGCCCTGTCCGCCGGGGAGTCGGGCTGGCCGCCGCGGCCTTCGGGATCGGTGGCACCGGCGATCGCGCGAGTGCATGCGTCGAACTGGACCCGGATGATCGGGTCACTGTGTATGCGGCCGCGGCGGACCCGGGAGAAGGCAATGATTCCATGCTCAGTCAGTTGGCTGCTCACGTTCTGGATTTGCCTCTTTCCGAGATCCGTGTCGTCAGCCGCAATACGGATCAGACTGCCGCCGCGGGTCCTTCGTCCGCAAGCCGCATTACTTATATGGTCGGAGGTGCAACTGTCGAGGCGCTCAAGAAATTGCGGCAGGCCATGGACGAGGCGGGGTCGAAAAGCTGCGAGGGTTTGAAGAAAGCCGGAAAACAAACTCGCTATGAGGGGGAGAAACATACGCTCGAAGTGTCGCCCCTGGACCCTGAAACCGGCCAGGGCCCCTCTTACGAATCCCAGGTTCACTCTGTTCAGATGGCGGAAGTCGAAGTGAATGTGGAGACGGGTCAAACGAGGGTGATCAGGATAACCACCGCCGTCGATGCCGGCACGGTCATTAACCCGCTGGCCCTGATCGGCCAGGTCGAGGGCGGCGCGGATATGGGGGTGGGATATGCACTCCGGGAAGAGTATATCGCCGGCCGCACTAAGGATTGGGCGACCTTCAAGTATCCCACGATGAAAACGGCATTCGAGATGGACACCATTATCCGCGAAACCCCACGCTCACGAGGGACCCTTGGTGCGACGGGGGTCGGAGAAATGTCCATGACCACCACGGCCCCGGCGGTTATCAATGCCATCCGGGATGCCTGTGGGGTATGGATACGGCACTTGCCGGCCACGCCCGGAAGAATCAAGGCGGCACTGGCGGGTGGAGCCGGGATATAAGGGCTCGCGAGACCGCGGATGACGAGCAATCAACAACCTGACCACTGACCTGATAATAGCGTGGCATGGGAGGCGAAGGTCCCGGGCTGCTTTTGCAAAGCGGCATTACTGTTCGGGCAGTGACGGCCCTTGACGGTCTCCCATGCACCGATTGAGCTGGTCTTCCTGGTCTGCGGTTCAAAGAAGGGATGCCTTTGGCCAGCACAAAATAAAGGGCCATGACAGGATGCTGCCACACTTTTGGTGTGCCGGTCCGGTCATGGCCCTTGCCCGTGTTACAGGCCGTGTGGTTCTATTATGATGCCTTCTTAGCCTCTATGCGCGCCGCTCTCTCATCCCTGTAATTGATCAAGTCCTGGATGTATTGGAGAGCTGTTTCCGGCGCGGCCTCATCTCTGACCCTCACCAGCTTGATGGCGCCAAACTGGCAATGGGCTGTACAAATACCACAGCCCATGCACTTTTTCGGATCGACGACGCTTACACCGCACCCCAGGCATCTTTCAGCTTCCTTGCGCACTTGCTCTTCGGTAATGCCCACGCTCGTATCCGCAAAGCTCTTTGCCCGGGCTTCCGGGCCAACTTGGGCCGCTCGCTGGCGCGGAATGCGGTCGTAGCCGGAGAAATCCAGATCATTCTTATTGATTGCCTTGAATTTGAACTCGCCTTCCCGACCCAGCATCAGGTTGTCGCCACGCAAATACCGATGGATGGATACGGCGGCATGCTTGCCCGCCGCGATGGCTTCGATGGCAACCTTCGGCCCCGTTACGGCATCTCCGCCCGCGAAGATGTCAGGTTCATTCGTCTGCAGGCTTTCCGCGACTTTTATCGTATTCGTGTTTGTCAATTCGCAGGCGGTATCAGCGGTAAGCCCCCCCCACTCAATGGCCTGCCCGATCGCTACAAGTACCGTGGTTGCTTCCACGGCCCGGGTCGTATTCTCGTCAAAGGTCGGTCTGAACCTGCCATCCTTGTCGAAAACGGATGTGCACTTTTTCAACTCGATGCCGGTGACCTTTCCGTCTTTCTGGAGGATCGCCCTGGGACCCCAGGAGGGATTTAGTTTGACTCCTTCCTCCAACGCCTCGGCGAGTTCGTCCTCCCACGCGGGCATCTCCTCGCGGGACTCAAGGCT
>JBDKTY010000185.1:0-16357 GCA_039679945.1 Syntrophobacter sp.
AAGAACTGCGTGCTCACAATCACCCCCATTATTTGTTCCGAATATTTCGTTATATAGATCTTCCCCAGAACTCGTACGCAATGCTGCGCCCCCGACTGTCCGGAAAGTCCGCCCTTCGTCGTACTGCCTCACTATTTTAACCCGCATTACTCATGGCTTTCTGAGAAGATGCGGGAAAAGCCCTGTATAGACCATGTGTTAGCTGGATTTTCCACCTCAACTTCGACTGCCGGTGTGTTATCGACCCAAAATCGCTTAAAGCCCTGAGCATCGCATCACTATTGGGCTTTACGGGCGCGGCCTGCGCGATTCGTGAATAATGCGGGTTAAATGTACTCAGTACCGTATTTTCCGAAACTGTGGTGCTGGCCATGCTCACTGTCTTATCATTGAAGAATGCCAGTTCGTCCATGAATGTAACAAACACGCTCAGTAAATCCAGCTTCGACAGTTTATAAATGAACTTCTTGTCGAGCATGCCTGCGTCATTCAATGTTGCCGAAGTTATAATTTCATTAATCAATACGATACCGCTAGAAGTTGCATTGTTTAAGACATGGTTAACTCTAACCAGCCCATCGCGCGATTTGCCTCCGAGGCTCTTGATGTTTTCTTCCCTTCCGAAATGAGCAAAAAGCCTGTCGAACAGGAACAGCCGCGCTTCCCTGCCGGGGACCGGTCAACCGAGACAAACAACATAGTGTAACTGCCCAAATGCACGGGCGAAGATGGTTTAACCGCCTGATACCCGCGAAGCCTGCCGGCGGATAAGCCTGCCCACAACATTGTGACGCGCGGAGTCGTCGACTGGCCTTCCCGCTGATAACGCCCGATTTTTCCCGCCGTCAGGGTCCTTGAAAGCCATAAAAAAAGGCCCCAGCGGGTGTCTAAACCCGGGAGCCCGGCTCTGAGCCATCGAATCCTCCCAGGCAGTTGACAATCACATGCACTGGTAGGAGTCATTAGCCAGTCTTGCGGCAGTTACGAGGTGAACTCCATCACCGATTTGAAAAATTACTACGAGACACGGCCAGAGTCAATGAGCTTGCGGCGAGGATCTTCAAGCCCACGGGCAAAGACCATGCGTTGAAGAGGCGTGGGGCACTCTTCCGGTATCCCCGCAATGGGTTTTGGCCGCTTCTGACATGGAACCGGCTGCACAAAGGTGCTCGAAAGCACTTCGCGTAAAACCCGCGAACACCACGGCAGCGTCCCCGAGACCGGCAGGCCCCGAACGGCGCGCGTGTAGCGCGAAATACTCAGAAGGAGGTGTTGCAGGTGGTGCATTCGCCGGTCAGCGCATGTAAATTGGCTGGAGAGGAGAGATCGAATCGGATTATTGGACAATTGATATTGGATCGCAACCCCGATATGCACGAGCTTCCGGTCATGACCCGTGCCTCGGATACCTTCGTAGAGAACACACCACGTTGTGAGTCTCAGGCCAGTGTAATAATCTCCCAGTTTGACTCGAACGTGTTGTCATGGAGTGTGTAGGCATAACCGAGCATTTTGCCTATCCCCTGGATTTTGCCTTCAATGACCTTCCAATAAATAAGATAAATTGCCGGTACCAGTTTGTAATTGCCGATTTCCGGGTCGCCCGTTGAGTGCGCGTAGATCTGGCGCTTCTCGATGACTTTCCACACTGTCCCATACTTCTTGCTCCGCACCGTCTGGCCAACCTGTGGCAGTTTCTTCTCGCTCACAATTTCCTCGTGCGGGTCCATTTGCTCTTCACCCCCTTTCCGAAACATCACTTTGGTCATGATACCGAATGGGCTCCGGGATAGCAATACCGGTATCCGGCAATTCTTTTCCTAAGCTGCCCGCCGCGCCCGGACGATTGTTGCCCCCTGATTTACGGATTACGTCTTGGCAGAGAGCACCCGTGCGTGTTAATTGTCCATCTTGCGGATCATGGCTTTCGGGGTAGAACCGGGATTCGCCGTGGGGCAGGCTATCCAGCCGGCCAATTTAGAATTCATCTCGCGTGGCGGGCGTTCCGGCCCGCCGGATCAGGTAGCTTCCATGCACAGAGTCATCGCCGTCATTAACCAAAAGGGCGGAGTGGGCAAGACCACGACCTCGATCAATCTTTCCGCGTTCCTGGCCCGTGAGAAACGAAAAGTCCTGCTGATAGATCTCGACCCGCAGGCCCATTCGACAATCGGTCTGGGGATCGACCCCGGGAGCTACCAGATGGCCATGCACGATGTGCTGTTGAGAAAGGCCGACATCCGGGATGTTATCCTCGAGGTGGAACCGGGCGGCCTTTTCGTGGCCCCCTCGCACATACGGCTGGATAAGGCGGAACAGTTGCTGGCGTCGGAGTTGTTTCGCGAAACGTTTCTCCACAAAGCCATAAATGACCTCGATTTCGATTTCATCGTCATCGACTGCCGCCCGACCCTGGGCACGCTCACCATAAACGCCCTCTACGCCTGTAATTTCATAATCGTTCCCTGTGAGATGGGGCGCTATTCCCTGGACGGCTTTTCCGACCTCATGGAGACGATCGATAACGTGAAAAGCGGCGAGTTGTCGGGAAAGGAGAACCTGTTGAGGATTCTCCTCACCAAGCTCGATCCGCGCAACAAGGTGAGCAACGAGTGGGTCCTGAACCAGCTCGAACCCCATAAGAACCTTCTTTTCAAGGCAATAATCCGAAAAAACGAAGCCCTCAACCAGGCGCAAATGGCACAGGAGCCGATTTCCACCTTCAAACCCGACTGCATCGGCGCCCGTGACTATGAAAAACTGACTCATGAACTGTTGAAGCTATGCCGTCGATTAGAGAAAAACTAGCCGGGAAAACCAGCAAGCTCGCCATTCCGCGAGTGCCGATACCGGACCACCCAGCCGACCCGAAGGGTTATTCCGAAGGGGCGTTCTGCACGGTGGAGATCGGGATGATCATCCCGGACCCCAACCAGCCGCGCAAGTACTTCGATCCCGACTCACTGGCCGAACTGAGCACCTCCATCAGCCAGAAAGGCGTTTTGCAGCCGGTAATCATCCGTAAACAACCCACCGGAGAAATATACCTCGTGGCCGGGGAACGCCGCTACCGGGCGGCCAAAATGGCAGGCCTCGAGAAAATTCCGGCCATCCTCACCAGGGGCAACCCGATGGAGATTGCCATGATAGAAAACCTCCAGAGGGAAAACCTCAGACCGGTGGAGGAGGCGGAAGCGCTGGGCCGCATGGCTGACGAATACGGCTATACTCATGAGCAGTTGGCCTTCACGATCGGGAAAGCCCGGTCCACTATAACGGAAACGCTGAGCCTCAACAGGCTGCCCGAGGAAATAAAGGAAGAATGTCGGCGTGCCGACATGTATCCGAGGAGGCTGTTGGTGGAGGTGGCCAAGCAGGAAAATGTGGACGGGATGCGGGCCCTGTTTAAAAAGGTTAAAGCCGGGAGCCTGTCGAGCACGCAAGTTCGGGAAATAACCAGGAAAAAACCGGCAAAGGCCCTGCCCGCGCCCGCCTCGATTGCTCTCCAGAAGATAGCCGGCCTGCACAAGTGCCTGCAGGAATTGGACCTCTCCACGGCGGAAGATGATGAAGCCGCGAATGTTCTCGCCAGGCTGCACGAGCTGCGGGAAGTAATCGACAACATTCTGCGGTAGTCCTGGCGGCACAGACCCCGGACAAATTGCCGCGCGGTCACCTTTCCGCGATCCTGGTCCGGCGGTCACCATGGATCGTATTACGGGCCCTATTACAGGCCTTGCTGTTCGGCTCCGGTTTTCGTTCGCCTATCCTTTCGCGTTCTATTTGCCGGGCGTCTCGTTCCATGTGGAACCATGAGTCCGAAGATAAAAGCGGGTCCCTAAGGGGGCGAGTTCATCCCGCCCCTTTGCTTGGCACTCGGGCGAGCACCGGGAGCGGCAATCCCGCCGCCCCGTTTTCCGGGCGCCGACATTTCTTCCGGGCGCCGACTTTGTTGAAAGCATCGAGAGATGGTTTATCTTGATACTGAATGCTGTATCGGATGCGGAGCCTGCGCTGATCTTTGCCCCGATGTCTTTGAAATGGATGACAGGATCGATAAGGCCCGTGTAACCATATTCGAGGTTCGGGACAGGGAGTGCATCGAAGAAGCGATCTCCATCTGCCCGGTGGAGTGCATCACCTGGGGTGATTGACTTCCGCCCGTCTTTCCTTTCCCCGCCTCGGGGCGAATGGGCATAAATCCGTTTTCACCCGGTGGTTTAATGCCATGGGGGGACCCTATGAATATACTTTTTCTATGCACCGGCAACTCATGCCGCAGCCAGATCGCCGAGGCCTGGACGCGTCACCTCAAGGGGAATACGATTCAGGCGTGGTCCGCCGGAACAGACCCGCACGGCGTGGACCAAAGGGCGATTACGGTGATGGCGGAGGCGGGAATCGACATCTCCGGCTACCGGTCAAAGCACGTTGATTCCCTGGGTGATGTGGAGTTCGATTATGTGATCACGCTGTGCGACAATGCTCAGCAAAACTGTCCCTATTTCCCGGCAAGGACCGGGGTCCTGCACGTTCCGTTCGATGACCCACCGCGACTGGCGAAGGACGCGAAAACGGAAGAAGAGGCGCTCGGGCATTACCGCCGCGTGCGGGATGAGATCAAGGCATTCGTGGAGAGCCTTCCCGCCTCACTCGGAAAATAGCACCGGCGATTGAGTCCCCGTCTCTTTTCTTTCCCACAGCAGGAAGTCCCTGAAACATGTCCGCAGGTTGCTGTACACTCCTTTCCTGCTGTTCATGAGATAGATAGAGTGCCTCACGTGAAAAATCTCATCAACCAGCCTCAATACCGCCCACCTTGGCCCTTTTTTCCCTTCCAGTTCGAGCCCTTCGGAAAGCAACGGCGCCAGTTTGTCGGCCATTCGAAGCTCCGTGTCCACCAGGAGGATGGCGACATGCGGCCGCAGGTCGCCTGTCCGGCGGAGAAACGCGTTCACGGCCTGGTGTTCCACGCCGCGCGGGGGTGATGACTTGACTTCAACATAGACAGGGTGCCCGGCTATAATGGAAATGACGTCATAGTCGCCGCCGAACCTGGTGTTTTGCAGGTGCACGTTGAACAGGGCCGGGGCCAGGAATTCGCGCCGGAAGATTTCGCAGACAAACCATTCGAGCGTCGGCCCGAAGCTCGGGACGGCTCTCGGGAGTCTGTAGCCGCCGCCCTCGGTGGAAACCACTCCCAGCTCAGCCAGGCTGCTCATATAGGCGCGCACCGTCCTGAGTGAGCAATAGCGGGTCAAGGCATTGAAATCATTCCCGCTCGGCATTTGTATGAGGTCTCTCATAAAGAGCCGGAAGGAGTAGCGCCGCATGAGCCGATAAAAGCTCATCAATTCACCGGAAGCCATATTGGGCGGGAAAACGATCTGGGAATGATCGCCATGATGAATGATGGGCAGGCCCTGCTGGCGGAGAAGCGCTTCCAGGGAATGCACTCCGCGCGCACCCTCCGAGGAGAGCAGGAGCAGTTCCCTCTTCAGCCCCGTTACTTCCGCCTTGAGATCGTCAATTTGTTTCTGAAGCTCTGTGAATCGGTCCATCCGGATGTCCGTCGGAAGCGCGCGCGCTTCCCGCCGTGCCGAGCCGGCAGGTCTGGGCAGGCTGGTCGAGTCTCACCCTGATCTCGTAAACCCCGCCGATCAGGGTGCTCTCGACCACATAATCCAGTTTGTGGAAAACTCCGAAGACCCTTTCGTTTCCGGGCGAAATATAGGCAAGGAGGGTCTTGATGCCACTTGCCCTGCTTTTTGACGCGACATGACCGACCAGTAATGTAGCCACCCCCTCGCGGCCATAATCCGGGTGGACGGCGAAGTCGACTTCAGCGGACATATTCTCGTCGTCCATCGTGCAACGAGCCATCGCTATAATGCGCTGCGACCCCATTTCTCCGGCGATGCCCAGGATGCACATCTCCTGGTGGTAATCGGTATTCACCATCGCTTTCACATCGTAATAGGGAAATACTTTCATCGACGATAGAAAACGGACATAGGATTCTTCCTTGGGAAGCGAGTAGAAGAACTCCTTGAGACCACGCTCGTCCGTGGATTTCGCGGGCCGGAACAGGATACGGTTGATTCCGTTGAACATCTGGACGTGTTCCCATTCATGGGGATAGATCGCCCTGGCAAGCGACGCCCGCCTGCTGTCACGTTCAACATAGTGCAGGTCATGCGCCGCCTCCATCAATTCGTCCCGGAAATCCGGATGGGCGATTGAAATGAGTTCGAGCGCCCTTTCCCTGATGCTCTTGCCATGCAGATAGGCCACGCCGTACTCAGTTACCACGTACTGCACTCCGGCACGCGTCATGACCACGCCCGCCCCCTCGGTAAGGGCCGGAACTATCCGGGATTTTTCCCCGCCGAGAGTGGCCGCGGGAAGCACCATAATCGCCTTGCCGTGCCGCGACACACGGGAGCCGCGCAGGAAGTCGATAGCACCGCCGACACCGCTGTAGATTTCGTATCCCAGGGAATCCGAGCAGATTTGCCCGGTGAGGTCCACTTCGAGCCCGGAATTGATCGAAACCATCATGTCGTTTTGGGAGATTACCAGATAATCATTCGTATAATCGATGGGATGAAAAGCCACCATGGGATTGTTGTTCACGAAATCATAGAGTTCACGCGATCCCAGGCAGAAACTCGTCACTATCTTGCCCGGATGGAGTGTCTTGCGTGAATTGGTGATAACGCCCATTTTTACGAGATGCAGGTAGGCGTCCGTGATCATGTCCGCATGGACGCCCAGGTCGTTTTTCTTCTCGAGCGCATACAGAACAGCCGTGGAGACGCTCCCGACGCCCACGCGGATGGACGAACCGTCCTCGACCAGCCCCGCCACATGCCTGCCTATGTCGGTCGCAATCGGGTTCAGGAGGGGAAGGTCCACTTCGAGAAGCGGTTCCTCGTGCTCCACACAGGCATCGATCTGGCTGACGTGAATGAAGGAGTCACCCAGGGTGCGGGGCATTCTGGGGTTTACCTGCGCAATGACATACTGGGCGGTCTCGGCGGCCGCTTTCACTATGTCCACCGATATTCCGTAGGAGCAAAAGCCGTGCTCATCGGGAGGAGACACCTGGATGAGCGCTACATCAATCGGCATCGCCCCGGACCGGAAGAGCCCCGGGATGTCGGCAAGGTTGATGGGCGTGTAGTCCGCCCGCCCTTCCGCCACCGCGCCGCGGCTTGCGGCCGCCACGAAAAAGGATTTGAGACGACACCGGTCGAAACCGGCTTCGGTAAAGCGCGTCTTGCCAACACTCAGGATATGCAGGATTTCAAGGTCCGCGAGATACGGGATGATTTCTTCGAGGTGCTGGGCCAGATGTTGCGGCTCGCCGCAGCCTGATCCGATAAAGACACGGTGCCCGCTCCGGATGACACGCAAGGCCTTGCCGGCGCTCTTCTTGATGCGCTCGTACAGGGAGCGCCATTCGTGAACGAAAACCGCGGGGCCGGGTGACCGGCCGTGAGGAACCTGAGCTCTTCTCACGATCCATCCTTTAATCCATCGTCCACCGCGCGGCGGGAATCCCGAACCCGCCATATCCCATACCATTTGCGTTCAAGATGGTATCCAAGGATGCTTTCCAGAAAGCGTGGGACGTTGCGCCCACACCTCCTTCGCCGCCATGCGGCCCGTTACGGCGCGGGGCAGATCCTCCCGCTCTTTTTGAGTTCGAAAGGCAGCACCCGAACGCGACCCCCGCTCAGGAGGCCGGGGGACTTTTCCGGCGCAGGTAAAACGCCATCAGGCCGGACGCGGCGATCATCGCCAGGCACAGTATCTGGCCCATGGTCAGCCCAAGGAGGTAGCCCAACTGCGGATCGGGCTCCTTGAAGAACTCAATTATAAACCGGAATGCCCCATAAAAAATGAAGAAAAAAACGATCATCATACCATCGGCAAACCGCTTTCGCTGTAAGCACCACATGATTATAAACAGCAGCAGCCCCTCGGCGAAAGCTTCATACAACTGCGTCGGGTGGCGTGGAACGGGGCCGCCTCCCGGAAAGACCATCGCCCAGGGCAGGTCCGAAGGGCGGCCGAGCAGCTCGGCGTTTATGAAGTTCCCGATACGCCCCAGCATCAGCCCAATGGGGGCCGTCACGACGGCGCAGTCCACAAGCGCGGCAAACGGGATCTTTCTCCGGCGTGCAAAAACCCAGGCGGCCAGGAGAGTCCCGATCAGCCCGCCATGGAATGACATTCCGCCATGCCAGGTGGCTATTATTTCGAGAGGGTTTTTGATATACGTGTCGAAGCTGTTATATTCATAAAACAGGATGTACCCGAGACGGCCGCCTACGATTACTCCAATCGCCAGGTAAAAAATGAGGTCCTGAGCGACAGTTCCAACCAGTCCGATCTGCCTGGCCCGCTTTTGTGCCTGGATCAAAAAGTAGGAGGCGATGAAGCCGAGGACATACATTATCCCATACCATCGCACAGGTATGGGTCCGATCGTGAACAGGTGGGGGATCGTTATGGGCCCAATGGTAAACAGGTTCGGATCAATGTTCGGGTAAGGAATCATCTGGGAAAGTTCCTCCTTTCAATCAGGCATATCATAATGCCGTGCCCATGGTCAATCGCACAGGGAGGCAAGGAATGCACGACATAAATCATCATGGCCAGCACCATCACCGGGAAGGCGAAGGTCATATGCCGGAACTGGATAAACTGAGGAAGATGGCCGAGTACTGGGTCAACCACAATGAAGAACATGCCCGTTCCTACCGGCTCTGGGCCGACCGGGCCCGCGAGGCCGGGCAGGGGGAATCCGCCCGGCTTCTGGAAGACCTCGCCGAGGACATGGCCCTGCACAACGGGAAGCTGCGCATGATCGCGGCCCTGATCGATTCGAAATCCCAGTCGGATTGACAGCATTCCGGAGCTGTGCGATAGTTTATTGTTAATCCTAACCCCGCCAACGAAAGGTTACCCCATGCTGCCGATAATTTCGATTGTGGGAGCGTCCAATTCCGGAAAGACCACGTTTCTCGAAAAGCTCATACCGGAGCTGACCGGGCGCGGATACCGGGTGGGTGCAATCAAGCACGACGTACACGGGTTCGAGATGGACCGGGAGGGCAAGGATACCTGGAGGCTCACGCAAGCCGGGGCCGGCACGATCTCCATCTGTTCGTCGAACCGTATAGCCTCGGTACGCCAGACCGACCGGGAACTCGGTCTCGAGGAAATCGCCGCGCGTTTTTTCTGGACGGAGGACATTCTGCTGACCGAGGGATTCAAGTCGGCGCATTTCCCGAAAATCGAGGTCTTTCGTTCCGTGGTGGAACCCCAGCCAATATGCGGTCCCAAGAGCAACCTGGCCGCGTTGATCACCGACGACCCGGTGGAAACCACGGTTCCCAGATTTTCTTTTTCGGATGTGTCCGCGGTCGCGGATTTTGTTGAAAGCCGCTATCTCAAGAACAGGAAAAAACATTCCATTATCGTCCAGGTTGACGGCAAACAGCTTCCCATGAATGAGTTCGTGCGCGATTTCCTGGTCGGAGGGATAAATGGAATGCTCTCCTCACTCAAGGGATGGGAAAAACCGGGTACGATTTCCATCCATATCCGCCAGGGAGACGATTGATCCATGACGGGAGCGGTCCTGGCCGGCGGAAAGAGCCTTCGATTCGGGAAGAACAAGGCCCTGGAGGTTGTGGGCGGCATGCGGCTGGTTGAGCGTTCGGTTCAATCGCTTCGCCCGTTCTGTGATCATGTGATGATCGTCGTAAACGACCTTTCCCTCTACCTCGAACTCGGAGTCCCGCTCGTCAGGGACATCATCCCCCACCAGGGGCCGCTGGGTGGGCTTTATACCGCGCTTCTTTTCAGCGAGTACGAATGGGTTTTCGTGAAAGCGACCGACATGCCTCTGATCGTGCCCCAGGTGGCGGAGTTGATTATCGGAGCCAGACAAGGATTCGACGTCGTTGTCCCGATGATCGGAGACTTCTTTGAGCCCCTTTTCGCCTTGTACAACAGGCGCTGCCTGCCTGTGATCGCCAGGCAACTGGAAACGCCCGGGGAACGTCAGATCATCCATTTCTACAAGAAAGTCAGAGTGAAAAGCATTCGGGAAGAGGAGTGGCGGCGACTCGATCCGGAGGGGGCCTGCTTCAGGAACATAAATACTCCGGCGGACCTGTCGGAGGTTGGATGGACCTGAGAGAGGCCGCCGAAATTGCCGCCGGGCTTGCCGCGGCGCCCCGTGAAGAAGAAATCGGGATAGAGTCGGCGCTGGGACGGGTGTTGGCGCGGGACATGGCGGCAGACCGTGATTTTCCCGGTGAGTATCGATCGCGGTGGGACGGGTATGCACTCAGCGGCGCGGCCACTTCCGGCGCATCCCACGAGGCCCCCGCCATTCTCGCTATCGCGGCCGCTGTTGTTACCGCGGGCGGCAGCGCGGCTGCCTCTCCGGGCGGATCCACGTGTTTCCGGATAATGACGGGGGCCGTACTGCCGAAGGGAACGGATGCGGTCATTCCTTTCGAGGATGCTGTTCTCAGCGGCAACCAACTCGTGTTGCGGGCGCCGGTTAAACGGTCAAAGGGAGTCATCCTTCCGGGAGCGGATGCGCAAGCCGGCGACGTCCTGCTGGAAAAAGGCGATGTGCTCACCCCGGCGCGGCTTGCCCTGGCAGTTGCGGTAGGCGCGAACAAGATACACGTGTACAAGCGCCCCCGCGTGGCAATTCTCGCAACCGGGGACGAGTTGCGGGCAACGGGCTGCGATGCCGGCGGCCCCGGAGTCTTCTGCAACAATATCCCCCTGCTCGCGGGTCTGGTTGCTGTCGGCGGCGGGGAACCCATTTACCTGGGCATAGCCCCGGACGATCCCGAGATAATATTGGACCGGCTGAGGTCGGCGCGTGCCGACATGGCCGTGACAACCGGAGGAATGGGAAAAGGCAGCCGCGATTTCATCCTGGCGGTGTGGAAAAGGCTCGGGGTCACGGTACATTTCGATTCACTGAACATTTCCCCCGGCAAGGGAAGCGCCCTCGGATCGGCGGGTGACCGCATTTTTCTCGGCCTCCCCGGGAACCCGTGGGCCGCGCAGATCGTGTTCGAGGAAATCGCCGCTCCGATAATCCGACGCCTCCAGGGAGCGCGGATCTGGCGGGAATGCGGTGTAATGGCCAAGACCGCGGTCGCGCTGCAAAGAAAAGAAAGGCTTTACCGGACCTTTCGCGGTTCTTTGACGACGCAAGGCGAAACCGGTCTTTTCATACCGATGGAGGAGACTCCCACGAGGGCGCTTCTGCCTATGTTGAGGAGCGGACTCGCTTACACGATCGTTGGCCCCGGAAGGGAGACTGTCCCCGAGGGTGGAACGGTTGAAGTCAAAATCCCTGATTTTTCTTTGAGCGCCTGGGCTGTTCTCAATGCGGGACGGTCCCATTAGCGGTTTATAGCCGGAGCCCATGCAGTATTTATCTTTGATCTGTTCGCTGAAATTTGTTATCCAGTTGTGTTACGTTTTTGGATTGTCCGTCATGTTGCCGGAATTGGAAGCTGACAGGAAATTCTTTCTCCCGCGGTACTCAGTCACCGGGAATTGAGGTTTTGTATGCTGAAGGGAACGCCTATTGAAACGGGGTACTACAATCTCCTGCACAGGCGCATTGTTCCCAGACTCATTGATTGGCAGTTGACACCGAACCACCTCACCTATGGCGGGTTCGTGATGAGCTTGCTGGCGGGGATATCGTTTGTCTATTGCTCTCTTCTGGGAGGCATTGCGACCCTGCTGGTCGGGCTCCTCGACACCCTCGACGGGTCACTGGCAAGAGCAACGGGACAAAGCAAGAAATTCGGTGCATTCCTGGACTCGGTCCTCGATCGCTACACGGAGTTGATTATATATCTCGGCATCTGGTGCCACTTTTATCGGCTCGAACCCAAGCCGCCTTTTTTCTCGCTGCTCATTTTGCTTATCCTCTTTGGTTCGCTCATGGTCAGCTATACGCGAGCACGCGCGGAGGGACTCGGTGAAAGATGCCTGGTCGGTTTCTTCCAAAGAGGCGAACGCATCATCCTGCTTGGAGTCGCGGGAATATTCAACCCTGTCATCAACCTGTTCGGCTTCTTTTCCGGAACGCCCTGGCAGTACGATCCGGCACTCATGGGAGTACTGATCATCCTGGCCGTCGGAACCAATCTCACAGCCATGTGGCGATTCCTGCACGTCCTGAATAAACTCAGAAAATAACGCGAAGCAATTCTGGTTGGCCTAATCCATGCTTTATGGCCAAGAGGAAAGCGGAGTAGCCGATTCCCTGGCGCCCCGGGCTCCGGGCGGAAGGCTTCCAGCCGTTCCTTCTCAGGCGGGATTTGCGCTTTTCTTCAAAACTACGGTATCGTTTTCTCTGTAGATCTCGAATGAGTCCCCGATCCCAAAGCCCAGCAAATCGATCAGAAGCGCCCTGTTCAGAGTGATGCTCCCGCTCTGCCCGATGGTCCTGAAATTGCCGGTTTTTACGACGACCGTGGGATTGGACACCGGCGGCTTCTCCCTCCGGCGGCTGAACCCGCGATCATGATTGCTCCGGTCATAGTAAGCGGGCGTTCTCTGATTGTTGTCGGAATGCTGGATTCTGGGAGACGCGGGCTTGCTGAATTCGACCTGCGGGATCTCTCCGAGTTCCATCAATCCTTTCAGGTAAAGGTCCTGGACCTCGCTTTTGAACCTGATGCCGAAAAGCTTCTGGACCGATTCCAGGGACCTGCCGTTTCGGATCTCGTTCACGACAAGTTTCGCATCAATGTTCTTGTACTCAATCTGCATGTTCATTTTTCCTCTTTCCTAAAAAACGGTACTGCCAGCGGCTATTGCGGTTTACCTACGGATAAACATTATTTCTTCGCGCGAAGAGGGCTCGTAAAGTCTCTTCGGGCTTAGGTATAAAGCGAACCTGCCGGTTCGGGACCACCAATGCTGTCATCCGGATTAAGCGTCTAAGACGTAATCTGGAGGCGGGTCATTCGTATCCTTCTTCCTCATTCCAGGGCCGGTTTCACCCGAGGAACAGGAGAGGAGAAGCCATAAAACACCATCCACTTTTAAAGATCAGGTCTGGAGAAACAACTCAAACTCCGGGTGGAGACTTCCAGTTTGAGGGCTGGTTGACATACAGGGTAAATAACGATCCATGCATTGTCAAGGAGGCACTCCGCTTTCTATTTTGCCCTCTTCCAGCCGGGAAAGGACAAAATACCCCCTGCGAGAGTGCTTTATTATAACAGGAAAAACTCTGATACAAGCATCAAAATAATAGTCGGCTTTTTTTTAATTTACTTTAGTAATTGGAGAGAAAAAGAGAAAGTTTATGAGTTATCGAACGAGAGCAAACCCGTTCATCTGCCGATAACGCCGGCTTATTCTATTCCCGTTATCTCCGCAACGCCATGACATTCAGGACGGCAAGGCCATTTTCATAATTGTCGAAACAGCGGTGGACGACTTTTCCCTGCTCCATCCACTGTCCGAAGCAGGCTGCCAGCGAAAGAAGGAGGTCCCCTCTCGAATGGCGGCCCCGGCAGCTCCCCGGTCCGTAAGGCCGTATTTATAACAGGCAGGCAACCACTTCCGCCGGAGATGCATTTCCGCTCAATTCATATCTTCATGCGCCACGCACCCGCACCATGAAACCCCATAACCATCCGCGAGGCATACAACCTCTCGAACGGTTTGCGGGACGCCACCCGGCAAGACATCGGGCACGGGCGGAATGCCCGGACAGTCCGTCACCTCCGGGCATTTTCGAGTCAGTCACTCATCCGAATCATCTTCAGATACAGGACCGATGGGCGGGCAAGGGATCTCCGGGCTTCAAAACAGGTCTATCAGCCTGCTTTTCTCGTCTTGGGCCTTCTTTTGACAGTGGGCCGTCCTTCTTTTACTTCCGCCACGGGAGGAGCCGCATTTTCCACCGCGGAGGCCTCAGCCTTCTTTTGCTTTCTCTCGGCGAGGAACTTAACCAGGTTCTCGGGGAGGCCCCTTTTCTTGGCCGCCCTGCTTCTGGCCTTGGTCAAGGACCTTGCGGAAAGCGGTTGTTTGAGGGAAAAGCCCCACTTCTTTTTATACTCACGCGGGGTGAGTTCGTGAGAGCTAAGATGCTTTGTTGTAAGCTGCCTCATCTCGGTACCGCATTCAAGACAGATGATCTTGTCATCTTGTATTGAGTCTCGTGGTTCTTTTCTGGCGGCAGCTTCATCTTCAGGCATGTCTTCGCCCCCGCTCCCCCTCTCCAAGAGAACTCCCTTTTCTTCGGCCTTCTGCATCCTTTGTAGTGTTGAAAAAGTCTTTACCAGAGCCTGTTCGATGCTCTCCGCCGACATCTGTCCAACTGAAGCCTGAGCTTGAACGATTTCGGCAGCTATATCCAGCAGCTTCCTCATTGTTTCCTCCTGTAAAAAATGAGTACGACTTAATTAAGTACATTATTCTCGTTTTTATGGATTTTAATCCCAATTATCTGGAAATGAAACAGTAAGTCAATAAAAATACACCATCAGAAATTTTTTTGGGCTCTTGTCAAGATCGATATAACGACATGCCTAAAAAATGACAGGTGTTGTTTTGTACGAGCGCAATTGAGAATTTCTGCTTTAGTCCATCGTTGAGGTGCAAAGAAAAGGGTGGAATATTTACTCTGGTTCAGCCTTGATTGCAATGAATAAAATAGACCGGCATCCAAGGGTAACTTTCCTCTGAGAAGCATTTCTCCGATTTTGATGGAAAAAGCATACCCAACCCCGATCCAGTCCAAAAACAACTTTTTAGAGCGCGGTTGTACTGCCCGGAATTCTAGAGGCCGATCAACCAGCCCTCTCATTTTCCATGTTCGAAGGGCGGGGCCGGCAGACAATGTCCAACCTGTCACAACCACCGGTCGGGCTAAGACCAGCTACCTGCTATTAAAATCAAATCGCCTGATTTTACTGTAAATACAATTCGGGTTCCTTTCACGAAGGCGCCCACGGGGGCCTGGAATATTCGCCTCTTTCGCGCTATAACTCCCCGTCAAAAAGGATCCGAGAAAAAGCAAAACCCAAACAGCGTGAAATCGGCGGAGCATGAAAATAGACCTGGATAAAATTGCAATAGTCCTCAACGAACCTCATTATTCGGAAAACATCGGGGCCGCGGCTCGAGCCGCCAAGAATATGGGGATTACCCGGCTTGTTCTCGTGAATCCGATCGACTGCGATCTTTCGCGAGTGCTGAGGATGGCGACGCACAACGCCGAAGACGTTGTTTCCGAAATGGACGTATTCGGCAGCCTCGAAGAGGCCCTCGCCCCCTTCCAGTATGTTGTCGGCACCACGGCCAGAGTCGGCTCGCACCGGCAGACGGCACGGGACCCCAGGCAAATTGCAGCGGAGCTGATTGAGATCAGTCGAAAAAACCAGGTGGCGATCCTATTTGGGACCGAGAGCCGCGGCCTCGCCAATGAGCACATCAGGTACTGCGACACACTCGTTACAATACCCACCGCCGATTTCACGTCGATAAACCTTGCCCAGGCCGTCATGATTATGGCCTACGAACTTTTTTCCGCCGCATCGGAGAAGAAACCGTCGCTTGTGCCCCGTCTCGCCACCCGGAATGAACTGGAGGGGATGTACGGCCACCTCAAGGAGACCCTCACAAAAATCAACTTCATTAACCCTGAAAACCCCGACTACTGGATGATGACTATCAGGCGTTTCTTCAGCAGGGTGAATTTGCGCGGACAGGACGTGAGGCTGATTCGTGGAGTCTGCAGGCAGATTGACTGGTACTGCTTCCGAAGGACCGCGGTAAAACCGGGCATCGGCGAGGATGCCAAGCGGGAGTGATCAGGAACCGGGCCGCGCGCTGTGAGTGCTGCCCGGTTATTGGGCAGGCTGGAAAAACCAAATGCGGCCGCCCCCCGTTTCTCAAGTGCGTGGCAAACCCGCCCGGCGAACTTGCCCTCCCGCGTTTCGGCGCCTCTACCGGGGAGAAGACTCATCGTGCAACCGCAGGAAGCGGCACCCGAGCAATCGGTCGAGTTCACTCAACAGATTTGCGCTGTTCCTGATCTTGCCGAACAGTTCCGGCTTTTCCAGCCCCTTTGTCACAAACTCGAAATAGAGCGTCTGCAGCTTCCAGCTCTCCGGCCTCATGGACAGTGCATCGCAGACTGAAAGTAATCTGAAAAGCCGCCCCGCCTCCTTTTCCTTGAGCGAACCGATGAGCCTCGTGGCGCTTTCCACGGCGGCCTTCCCCAGGTCCCGTGAAACCGCTTCGAGCTGGAGCGAGACTTTCCAGGACTTCG
>JBDKTY010000186.1:0-7931 GCA_039679945.1 Syntrophobacter sp.
AAAACGCGCCATCTGGGGTGGCAGGGGATCAGTTCGATCTGCTTTGCATATGGCCACTTTATCCGCCATCCGACACAATCCGGTGATTAGAGCTTTCCACCAGCGTCTTATTGCTGCAGGGAAGGAATAGATGGTTGCAATTACTGCCTGTGCTCACAAACTCTTGATAGTAATCAACGCTATCATCAGGGTTTCTGTTCCGTGGAATCCCAACTTCGGTAAATAGGACTTGACTTCAAACACAGTTGCTCAGGGCGAACGGGGGTATATCCTCTTGAACGCAAATTATTATGAGAGAGTGCAATATCGAAAGCTTGCATAACCGGCGGAGATCCGGGTCAGGGCGAACGGGGGATGTATCGTCTTGAACGCGAAGTATTATGATACCTTGAGCGTGTGGGAACTGGTGTCAGGAAAATTCCAGGGGCGATGTCCCGGAGTAACCCCGCAACTCATCAGAAAAGACCCCTCACTATCGGAACCAGGGCCTGGATCAGCGGTGCAAAACCGATTGCCGGGACCATGTTTGCCAGCCGAAGTTGCTTGATGTCCAACAGCTTGATCCCGATGCCTATGATGATCAATCCTCCGGTGGCCGTCATCTCCGCGATCATGGGATCGGTGAGAAGTCCGGAGATGCTCCCCGCGAAAAGCGTTATAGCCCCCTGATATATCAGTATGGACACGGCGGAGAGTGCAACGCCCCATCCCAGGCTCGCCGAGAAAGCGATCGCGGCGAAGCAGTCCATGATCGCCTTGATCGAGAGCAGCCGGTAGTCCCCGCTCAGACCGTCGGCAATCGACCCCAGGATCGCCATCGGGCCGACACAGAATACGATGCTGGCGGTCACGAAACCCTCGGCGAATGAATTCCCCGAGTTCCCCGCGAGCTTTTCCTGAATGAATTCTCCGAGACTCGCGATGCGATCCTCGATCCTGAGCGCCTCACCGGCGATTCCACCTATAAGGATCGCTCCGAGCACCACAAGCACGTTCCGGGTTTGCATGGACATCTGGATGCCGATGAGTATCGTCACGAGACCAATCCCATAGAGGACGGTCTGACGCATGTTCGTGGGCAGTTTCGACCCGGCGAATGCGCCCACGGCACTCCCCGCCGCAATCGCCGCCATATTGATGACCGTGCCCGTCATATGTCGCTGCCCAGCCTTTCCGGGGAGGGGGAGCGGCGAGCGGGCATGTTCCGTTCGACCTCTTCCAGCCGGGCCGCTCTCAGGATGATTGGGGGATGTGAATAGTGAAACCGGACATAGAGAGGGTGTGGGTTAAGATTTGACAGGTTATCCGCCGAGAGCCGCTTGAGGGCCGTGAGCAGAGGCTCCGCGGTCCCGAGCATGTTTACCGCGAAGCTGTCCGCCTCTACCTCAAAACGCCTGGAGAGCCACATGTAGAGCGGCTGGAGAAAGAAACCCGCCTTCTGAAGAATGATCCCAGCCAGGAAAAGCCCAGCGTAGGGCAGGGAGGGGCTGAATCCGAAGGTGGAATAGAGGAGAGGCCAGTTTATGAAAAGATATGTCACGTAGAAGGCTCCAAGGGTGAAGGCCCCGAACAGCAGGAGTTGCTTCGGAACGTGCTTTTTCCTGAAGTGTCCGGCCTCGTGGGCGAGTACCGAGAGGATCTCGTCGTGTGTGTGGGATTCAAGCAGGGTATCGTAGAGCACGATCTGCTTCGTCTTCCCGATTCCCGTGAAATAAGCGTTGGTGTGCCGGCTCCTGAGCCCGGCATCCATCTGGAGGATCTTCCTGACCCTGATCCCGTTTTCAGACATGAGTCTCATGATTTTGGAGGCGAGATCTTCATCCCTTACCGGTTCGAACTTATTGAACAGCGGGGCGATCACGACCGGAAAAAGTATGGCCAGAAGGACCTGTACGGCGGCAACGGTCAGGAAGCCCCAGAACCACCAGTGTTGCGGAAAGTCCCTGATGAGAAGAAGGAGGATTGTAAGAAGCGCGGCGAAAAGCGCCATGGAAATCAATCCGGATTTCACCAGGTCCAAGGCCCAGAGTTTCAGTGTTGACCGGTTGAACCCGAATTTTTCTTCGATCACGAATGTTTGATGGTAGCCGAATGGGAGTTCAATGAAGAACTGTATTGCGCCAATGATGAAAAAGAAAAGAAGCGCGGCGGGGATCTCCGTGATCCCGACGCGAGAGAACCAGTTGGCAAGCAGCGGCAACAACCCGGACAGGAGGATTACCAGGAGAACCGAATCGGACAGGATTTCCTCGAAAATGCCGATCCGTCCCCGCTCTACGGTGTAGGCATTCATCCGCTCAAGCCTGTCCTTGTCCACGAAACCTTCAAACCCACGCGGAACCATTCCTGATATTCCGATGGAATGCCGGAGGTTTATAGCGTCAACCCATGTCCTGAAAGCGGTTTGTCCGACGTAGAGCAGCATGAAGAAAAGCAGCATCGAATTAAAATGAACCATCGTTTGGCTGTGTCCTCTCCTGGAAGAGATCGTGGCAGAAAAACTTTTTCGTAAAATAATCATTCCGGGCCGCTGAAAGGCTCTTTCTACCAGTGGCATAGTGTCCGGGCTAGTATTAATTTATCGCCCTACAGCTTCATGGTATTAGCGTCGGCTTTTCGAAAATATGCAATGGAGAAAGCGGCCGCGCCCTGACGTGATTCACCGGGCGGGCAGTCGAAGTCGGTTTGGTAACCCTGTTCTGACACAGAACAAAAAGGAGAACGCCATGTCTGTCTGGAAATGTGATACCTGTGGAAACACCATTAACACCGAGGTACCTCCCGAAATTTGCCCGTCGTGCAAAAACAAATGCGAATTTGTGAACGTTTCCTGCTATACACCCGATTGCGGCGGGCCCGAGGCCGGGAATATCGATGAAAGATTATTCACCACCCCAAAGAGCGAAAAATAGTACCCGGAGCATGTGGCAGGCAAATATGAATGCGTGGCGGTGAAAACCTGTTGCCTCGAAGCATCGAAACCCCGGCTGGTCAGGCGGGGTTTCGAGTTTTCTCAATTATGCTGTATGCTGCGAGGCTTTTACGAAACTTCACTCCGGGTGTTCGCATTCCGCCCTGATCTTTTTCAGCGTCCTGTCGAGTTCTCCCTGCTGGTAGGGTTTTCCGGGCCACGAAGTGAAAAAGTGGTCGTGAGGATGGCGTGGTATGAGGTGAAAGTGGATGTGATCGATGAGCTGTCCGGCCGGTCTGAAATTATTCTGGAAAAAGTTCAGGCCGGATGCATTCGTCCCTTTGAAGACAGCCTTCGCTATGAGTTTAGCGGCCAGTGCGCAGGCCTGCAATTCGGTTCCCGGAATGTCGAAGAGGGTCTCATAGTGGATTTTGGGGACTACCAGGGTATGGCCCGCTGTAACCGGGTTTATGTCGAGAAAGCTTATCACGATATCGTTTTCATAGACTTTGGCACAGGGAAGTTTACCCTGAATGATTTGGCAAAAAATGCAGTCGGGCATTACTTTTCTCCTTGGGAGCGCGAATAGTAGTCAGAAAATGAGCATGCGGAATCATGAAAACCTTTTTGAACAGAAAGTGCAAATCCTCACGAAAAGTATCAGAGAAGCAAGCTCCTGTAAAGCCGGGAGTGAGCCCTGGATACGGTTCTCCCCTGATTTCTTTAATAATCCCGATCGGCGTGGGATGCAACCTTTTCTAATTTAATGACAATATTGTGAAGACTGTCACATGGAGTTGCTCAATGCTTCTGGTCGCCATTTTCGGCTCTCCTCGCAAGAATGGAAACACGGATATAATGTTGGAGACCTTCCTGGAAGGGGCTTCATCCGCGAGTGGTGTCCGGGTGGAACGGTTGTATGCCCGCGATCTCAGGATTTCGGGATGCCTCGGTTGCGGACACTGCGACAGGGAAGGGGTATGCATCCAGAAAGATGACATGGAGAAGGCGGTCTCGGTTCTGGACTCCGCGGATCGGGTCGCCATGGCGGCCCCCATCTATTTTTACGGCCTGCCGGGTCAGTTGAAGCTGATGGTGGACCGATCGCAGGCGCCGTTCATGTGCCGCGAACTCGCGAAAAAGGCCGGCGTCACTTCCCATGAGGGTGCAGAGCGTGATCGGAAGGGCTTTCTTTTGAGCGCGGGGGCGACGCGGGGAAAGCGGCTGTTTGAGTGTGCCATCCTGACGGCGCGGTACTTCTTCGATGCCCTGGAAATTGAGTGGGCGGGCGATCTATGCTTCCGTGAAGTAGATGCCAGGGGCGACATCCGACTCCATCCCACCGCGCTCGACGAGTGCCGGAAAGCGGGCATGCGGTTCGTTTCGTGAGGGTATTCAAATCTCCATCGTGGCGCAGGCATCCTCGGCGAAAGGAAACAGGCAGCCGGTGTCGAGCGTTCCGATGTAGTCCGAAATGGCTGAAAGCCCTTCCACTTCAAGAAACCGCTCGATCCCGTCCATGATCTGGCCCGTCACTTCCGGGTCCACAAAATTGGCCGTTCCGACCTGCACGGCGCGCGCGCCGACCAGGAGAAACTCAAGGGCGTCCGCGGCGCTCGCTATGCCACCGATGCCTATCACCGGGCACTTCACTGCCCGTGTGACTTCGTAGACGCAGCGCAGGGCGATCGGCTTGACCGCCGGACCGGAGAGGCCTCCGAATATGTTGGCCAGGCGGGGACGCCGCGAGAATATATCCACCGCCATGGCGGCAACGGTGTTGATGCAGGAGAGGATATCGCTTCCCGCGCTTTCAGCGGCCCTGGCTATCTCGGCAATGGAGGTAACGTTCGGGGTGAGCTTGGTGATGACCGGGAGTGTTGTCTCGCGCCGGACTGCCTCCACCACCCTGGCGGTCATTTCCGGATCGGTTCCGAAGACCATTCCTCCCTTCTTCACGTTGGGGCAGCTCACGTTGATCTCGACCGCGGCTATTCCAGGTACTCCGTTGAGCCGGGCGGCGAGTTGGGCGTATTCCTCGATGGTATTGCCGAAGATGTTCACGATCACAGGAACGCCCAAAGGCAGCAAGTAGGGCATCTTGACGGAGATGAACCTGTCGACGCCGACGTTTTCGAGCCCGATGGCATTTATGAGTCCAGCGGGGGTTTCCACCAGGCGCGGCGGTGGGTTCCCGGGGCGCGGGGCAAGCGAGATACCCTTCACCACGATCGCGCCGAGTCTTTGTAGATCGGTGAGCCCCTCGTATTCCTGGCCGTAGCCGAATGTTCCGGACGCCGTCATCACGGGATTTTTCAGGCTAAGCGGTCCTAGCTGAACAGATAGGTCGGGGGCGGTGTTTGCTGGACCATGATTTGATTCCATTTTATCGATCCTGCCGAAAATATGGGGCCATGTTCACAGACATGAACGAAGCCTTGAGGTTCAGAGTCTGGGCCGGAAGCAGGCAGGGCGCAGCCGAGGCAGGCGCCGATACCGCAGGCCATGAGGGATTCGAGCGACAGTTGAGAGAGCGTATCGTGGGCTATTACCCATTTCGCGACATGGTATTGCATTGCCAGGGGGCCGCAGGAGCAGACTTCGCCGGGCTGAAAGGAATTCCTCCGGTCCCGTGTGAATTCCTCGAAAAGCTTTGTGACGCGCCCGTTGTAGCCGAAGCTTCCATCATCCGTCGCGAAGTGAACGGGAATGCCGAAGTCGCGCACTATCCGTTCGGGTAGAAGCTCCGTGGCCGTGCGGGCTCCGTAGAAAAGCCGGGCGTTAAGCGTTCCCGGCAACGATGCGATTTGTGCGATCAGTTCGCACATCGGCGCTATTCCGATGCCGCCCGCGATAAGGGCGAGCGGAATGGAGGCGTCCACCGGAAGATGAAAGCCGTTTCCCAGCGGCCCGATGAGGTCTAGCGTCGATCCGGGAGCGATCCGCGACAGGACGAGGGTCCCGAGGCCGGCAAGCTGGTAGAGGATCTCGACCTCCCCCTGTTCGGGGTAGATGCGGTAGAAGGAGAAGGGGCGACGCAAAAGGGGATCGTTTCCCCGGCGCACCCTCAGCATCACGAACTGGCCCGCGCGCGCCGCGGCGCTGATCCGCGGGGATTCCAGCCGGAGCAGGAATATCCGCGCGGAAACCTGTTCATGGAAGATTACGCGAGCACTTTCCTTGACCTTTTCCACGATTCAGAACCTCTCGGGAGATAACTTGCTTGAGTGTAAATTCAGCTCTTGAGGATGAGCGGAATCTGACATGTTCGGAACTGACCGTGCCCTCCACCGGCGTCATTCCGGCGAAAGAGACTGTGTCACAATCAAAAATGGGTTTCAAAATTCCCACTTGAGACCACAAAACATGGGCATTGTAGAAGATGAAGAACCCGATTAAGGCCATAAAATGGACACCCAAACCCACTTCAATGAAAGAAAATCACAAAGGATTGAATTGCGGCACAGTCTCGAAAGCCGGAATCCAGGGTCTTTCCGACCTGCCGCATGGATTCCACCGCACAAATGTTACAGCCACCCAATAACGGCGCCCATGCGTCCGGTCCGACCCTCGCCCCGATAGGAGAAAAAGTCGGCCGTTCCGCACCGTGTGCATCTTCCGATAACATCGATATTCTCTTCTCGAACCCCGGCGGAGGTGAGCTGCCGGCGCGTGATGGCCCAGAAGTCGAAGTATTGCGGCCGAACCTGGTATGGCCATAACTCTTCCGGGATCTCATCGCGGAAGTTCTTGAATTCCGCGCAGCAGGGGCCAAGAGACGGCCCGACGGCCGCGACCATTCTTCCCGGGTCGCATCCGAAGCGTGTTCGTAGCGTATCAACGGCTTTGGCGACAATATTTTGCACGCTTCCGCGCCAGCCGCAATGGACATTCGCGATGACACGGACCTCGGGGTCCACGAGCAGGACGGACTGACAGTCCGCGATTCTGATAAGGAGTCCGTGGCCGCGCAGGTTCGTCGCCAGGGCATCTCCCGGAGGCGCCACGCGGAGCGGCGGACGGGTTTCGAACTCGGGCAGCGATGCCTCATCCAGGATGTTTACCGTATCGGCGTGTACCTGCCGGCTGGATACGAGCCACTCCAGGCCGAGCAGGTCGCGCATGCGGGAGAGGTTTTCGCGGACTCGGTCCGGTGAGTCGCCATTGGTCCAGGAAACGTTCAGGCTTTGGTATGGAGGCTCGCTCACCCCGCCGTGCCGTGTAAAAAATCCGTGTGCGAGGCCGGGGACGCCGGAGAGTATTTTGGATGTGAGAAATGCTTTATTTTTCAACATATTGGAGTTTGACGGACCCTCTTATTCCCTTAATTTGTTGGTAAAGTATTAATCGAAAACAGTTTTGCAAGTAAACAGAAATATCCCATTTTGGCTCGGGAGTGGTTAGAATGTCGATTCAGGCAAGCAATAAAGTATCGCTCTCACAAGGGATTGATTATGGAACAGGATCAAGTCAAGGAAATGGCGAAGGTGACCATCGAGTTCACGATGAAGGTGAGTTCTCCGAGTACGGAGGGGAAGACTTCGCCGTTGCAGAGCTGCAGTTTTGTCTATGGCGTGGACGTTCAGTACCCGTCGGTTGAAACCGCGATTATGAACAAGCGGGCTGGTGACCGTGTTCGTGTTTACGTGCCGCCCGAGGAGATTTTTGGGGCGTATGACGAAGAGCTTATCCGGGAGTTGCCTCGCGAGGACTACAAGCAGGAGCGGCTTGCGCCCGGCAGGGTATACCGGGAGCGAAAGCAGAAGTGCCTGGTGCAGTTCCTGGTGAAGGAGGTCCGAGATAACGTCGTTGTGGCTGATTTCAACGACCCGCGCGCCGGGACCTGGGCCGAGTTCGATATACTCGTAAAGGAAGTGCGCGCCGCGACCAAGGACGAGTTAAGACCCCGATGCGGCTCACTGCCGGATGTCAATAAAATGCCGGAGTGGTGATCGGCGGGCTTTCAGGGAGGGTTTCGGAATAAGGACCGCCGCCCGAGTACTTTCGAGCGGGCAGGAGT
>JBDKTY010000187.1:0-102083 GCA_039679945.1 Syntrophobacter sp.
AAAGCGCCGTCTGTTACTCCGTGGAAAAGGTTGATGTCATAATAGGCGCCATTTCCATACTTGTCAGCAATGCCATGATGGGGGAAATCACCCCCGCCATGGCCCTGGCTGTTGGGAATTCCAAGGCAACCAAGCTTCTCCTGCCCTTGTCCACGGAACCGGTGACGGTTGTCGGAGTTGTTCATGATCCTTTGCCGCATCTGGTGGTCAAGCTGGTCAAAGAACACCTGCACGGTATCGTGTGGTACATAGAGACAACCTGAAGCTTCGGAATGAATTGGTAAGAATAGTGTTTGCGGACAACCGGGAGGGGACCAAATCAGCCTGAGACTCGGGTGCGATCCCCCAAAGGCCTCTTTTGGAACAAGTCCTTAATCATAGCAGGCAACCTGAGTAAGTCGCCAATCGGCGACGCCGGCATCCAGCGCGGGGTGCTTCGAGAGCCATTTCTCGGCGCAATGTCAGCTTTTCAGTGTGAACTCCCATAGTTCAGATCGTTGCGTCGAGGATTTCCAGGTAGTGAATCGACGAAAGCTCAAGGGCGCTTTCGGGTAGAAAACCCCGCTGAAACAACGTCTTCTTAATTAAATTGATTGCCTTTCTTATAGCGCTGCGCATCTGTGAGGAGATTGCAACACCTTCGGTTACCGCCGGCTCGATCCACAAGAACATTAAATCGTCAGGAAAAATCTCACTAAGACCGGCTCTGGCAAACCCGCCGCCAAGAGACCTTATTGACAAAGACTGGTCGGCGAACCAATGGAAGTTCCGTTGAAATGTGGGGTTGTCCCAGCAGTAGATGCTGCCCGGAGTACCGCCCATGCACACAGCCTGAACTATAACGGCAAATTCGCTGCCGCAGATGAAAGCCCCCGCATAGAAGGAAGCTTCGGCAAGGTAAGTGGCATCGACATACTCCCCCAATGGTTCCTGTAATAGCGCGTCAACTACATAGCATCCCGCGCCGAGATCGCCGAGGGTGATGTTGCCAAGTCCAATGACAGCCGCCTTTTTCACTCATTCCTCCAGTTCATCAAGAAATTCGGGCGCCTGAAAGTCGGCACGAGTGCGGAAGATGGGAAAAGCCAGAATTAAAAACCGGGACAGGCATATTTTTCCTTAATGCCTTGATCCATGCCCGCACCCCTATCGCCACGCAAAGCCGGAGCATGTGCATTTTGAGCTCAGAAATGGGTTGCGGGCCTCCAGGTAGTTTACCACGTAGTCTCGAACGGATTCCTCCAGGGAGTGAAAGTTGAGCGGGTAGCCCTTGTGCCGCAGACGAGCCAGACCTGCTTCTGTCAGGTACTGATATTTGTCGCGCAATGCATCGGGCATGGGAACATATTCAATGCAAAGCGGTCGATTCAGGGTCGCAAAGATTGCCGCTACAAGGTCATTCCACGTTCGGGCCTGTCCCGTGCCAAGATTGAAGAGACCATTAAACTCCCTGTGAACGAGAAGCCACCACATCACCTCGACACAATCTTTCACATAAATAAAGTCGCGCTTCTGTTCTCCGTCCGCATAGTCTTCACGAGCGGACCGGAAGAGTCGCACCCTGCCCGTTTCGATTATCTGATGATATGCCTTGAAGACTACGCTGGACATGTCAGCCTTGTGGTATTCATTTGGACCGAAGACATTAAAAAACTTCAGACCGGCAATTTTATCAAGCAGACCCGTGCGTTCGGCGTGCAAGTCAAAGACATGCTTTGAATATCCGTACATGTTCAAAGGTGAAAGCCCGTTAAGATCAACTTCATCGCTGAAGCCGGTAGCGCCGTCCCCATAGGTGGCGGCGCTACTGGCGTAAAGGAACCGAATATTGCGCGCAACTGCCCATTCCGCAAGGATTCGGGTGTAGCGGTAATTGTTCTCCATAAGGTAGTCGGCATCGCGCTCGGTCGTGGATGAACAGGCCCCCATGTGGACTACGGCGTCCGGGTTAAACGAAAGCGTGGCAGTCGTCACCTGTCGCAGAAAAGCGCTTTTTTCAAGATAATCGGAATAGTCCAGGCCAATGAGGTTTCGCCACTTCTCTGTTGTACTCAGCGAATCGACGACGAGGATGTCCTTGATGCCTTCCTGGTTCAACTTCCATATGAAAGCACTGCCAATAAAACCGGCGCCGCCGGTAACGATGATTTGTTTCATTTGTGAGTTCCTGAAGAACGCGAGGAGAGTACGAGGCCGGCACGTTAGGATGGCTCCCCATCACTTTCCGTCGCTATAGTTTGGATTTTTTGCCGCCGGCAAGCCTCGGGATTTAGCCGCCGCCCTCATTACGGCGCAATTGCCCCATGGACTCCCGGTGTACTCAATTGGGACAAGTGCTACAGATCGAGTTTTTACTTGAGACGGGGATTTTGCCCGGATGACTTTTGGGGTAGGCCCTGAAGCCGGCCAGGCGAAAATCCATGCGCCCCTTCACCCCGCTTCGCGCGGAGTGTCAGAGCCTGCATGGCTCTTTTGCCTTCTCGGCAACAGTGGATAGTGGAAAAAGTTAGAAAAGTACTGCCCGCGTATTCCGTGGATCTTCCCGCACATCTTCTCGATATGCTCTATTTTGCTCGTCACTTCTTTCTCGCTACCAATAATCTGGCGTCAGGTCAAGATTTTTCCGGAGAATGCGAGAGATGACCGGGTGTTTGTTCGCCAGGCACTTTGGTAGAAGAAAAGATGCACGTCTTCCACACATAACCAGGCCTTTTTCCCATTATCGGTGGGTCTGGCGGCGTTTCTTTTCGCTGGCTTATCGCGCATGTCCGGCATTATGATTCTGGCATGATAGATGCTCTTGAGGGTTTGAGGGCAAGACTTCCAGTCCCGGCAACCGGAGCTGGAGCGAGATCAGATACTATCCCTTGCCCGTGGGGGGTATATCATGGAAAAGGAACTTTCCGGACTTACACCTAGTCCCATCAAGATTTGTATTCTCTACACTATTATAGCCGGACTCTGGATTCTGCTTTCAGACTATGCGGTTTCAGCATTGTTTACTGACCCTCGAATGATCCGATGGGTCGCGAGCCTCAAGGGCCTGCTGTTCATTTTCGCGACGGCCTGTGTTCTTTTCCGGCTCATGCATCGTCACTGCAGCGTGATCGACGATTCAAAATCCTCCCTGCGCAAGGTGAGCCGGGCACTCAGGACGCTGAGAGGCTGCGACCAGGCGCTCGTTCGCGCGGAAGACGAACATGGACTGATGGAGGAGGTATGCCGCATGATAGTTGAAATTGGCGGCTACCGCCTTGCATGGGTCGGATTTGCCGAGCGGGACGAACAAAAGACTATCCAGCCCGTGGCCCAGTGGGGGTACGAAAAGGACTACCTCGAAAAGCTCATCCTGTCATGGGCCGACACGGAAAGTGGAAGAGGCCCCACCGCCATGGCTATCCGTACCGGCGTCCCGTGCGTTGTGCAGAATATCATGACAAATCCGGAAAACACGTTCTGGCGCGCCGAGGCGCTCGGTCACAATTTCGCCTCAACCGTCTCTCTTCCGCTCTCCGATGAGGACGGGACATTTGGCGCGCTTGGAATCTATGCCGAAGAACCCGATGCCTTCGATACCGAGGAACTCGACCTGCTCAAGGAACTGGCCGATGATCTGTCATACGGCATCAGGACCCTGAGGCTCAAAGCTCAGCGCGAACTGGGCGAGAAAGAACGTATGCTCCTTGCAACCGCGTGCGAACAGCTCAAAGAGGGAGTCGCCGTGTTGGATAACGAGGGTGCGATCCAGTATCTCAATCTGACGCTTGAGCGTATCAGCGGATACGACCGAAAGACGGTAACCGGCGGGAATGTTCGTGAATTGGGAAAGAACCCCGATACTGGAAAGATCTTCGCGTGCATGGCGGATGCCATGGCCCGCCACACGGCGTGGAGCGGTCGTTTCACCGCGGGAGTGGGAAGAAACGGCTCGTCTTTTGAAATCGAGATGAGTGTTTCACCGTTGCGGGACAATGCCGGGACCATAACGAACTATGTTTTTGTCAGCCGGGATGTATCGCAGGAAGAACGACTTGAAAAGCAACTGCGGCAGTCGCAAAAGATGGAGGCCCTCGGGACGCTTGCCGGAGGCATTGCGCACGATTTCAACAATATTCTGGGTGCGATTATATCATGCACGGAATTTGCGCTGGAGGATGCTCCTGAGGGGAGTCCGACTCGGGAAGACCTGGAACATGTGTTGAAGGCCAGTTATCGTGGCAAAAACCTGATTAAGCAGATTCTGACATTCAGCCGGCGCGGCGAGCAGGAGCGTCAGCCTGTCCAAATTGGACCGCTGATTAAAGAATGCCTGAAATTTCTTCGGGCCTCTCTGCCCGCGAGCATGGAAATCCGGCAAAATATATCCGCCGAATCCGGTATGATCCTGGCTGATCCAACACAGATCCATCAGGTTATTATGAATCTGTGCACCAACGCGGCGCATGCCATGCGAGATAAGGGCGGCTTATTGGACGTGAGTCTGTCCGAGGTAAACGTCGATCCCTCGGCCGAATACGCGCGGGATGGAGTAACAGGCCCATGCATGAGATTGGCGGTCGCTGATACGGGACACGGCATGGACCAAAAGACTTTGGAGAGGATTTTCGACCCGTTCTTTACTACAAAAAAACGTGGGGAGGGGACGGGGCTGGGCCTTTCGGTGGTGCATGGAATCGTGACAAATCATGGGGGCGGCATTCACGTCTACAGCGAGCCGGGAAGAGGAACGACCTTCGAAGTCTTTCTGCCGCTTATCGAGCGGTCCGGCGAATTGCCGGAAGCCCGTAATGGGACCGCTGTTCCCAGGGGGACCGAACGGATCATGTTTGTGGATGATGAAGAAGATCTCGTGTATGCCGGGAGAAAGGTATTGAAACGGCTTGGCTACGATCCCGTGGTGTTTCAAAACAGCATGGAAGCCCTTGAAGCTTTTCGCGCTCATCCGGACCAGTTTGATATGATTATCACGGACCAGAGCATGCCCCACATGACGGGCGCTGAATTGGCGCGGGAGGCGTTGCATATCCGCCCCGGGATACCAATAATTCTCTGCAGCGGATTCAGCCCGGATACGGGTGAGAGCTTCGCGCGCCAGGAAGCGCGGGAGATCGGTATTCGGGAAGTGCTGATGAAGCCATTCGGAAATGTCGAACTGGCCGGCGTCATTCGAACGATCCTGGACGAAGAGGCCTCGCAAAAGAGCAATTAATGGCAAGAATTCTCATTATTGATGATGACGAATCCATGTGCTATGCGCTCTCGCGTATCGTCAGCCGCATGGGACACTCCGCGGCCTGCGCCAACACCATTTCGGAAGGTCTGGATATGGCGGCCGGCGGGGATATCGACGTTGTCTACCTTGATGTCCGAATGCCCGACGGAAACGGATTGGAGGCGCTGCCGAAGGTGCGGGGCGGACCCTCATCACCGGAGGTTATTATCATTACCGGCTTTGGTGATCCGGACGGCGCGGAGATGGCGATCAAGAGCGGGGCCTGGGACTACATAGAAAAGGGCTGCTCCAGCAAGGAGATGAGCCTCCCTCTGCTTCGCGCGCTGGAGTACCGCAAGGAAAAGAAAGTTGCGGCGGCTAAAAGCATAATCTCGCTCAAACGCGAGGAAATCATAGGCGGCAGCCCTGAACTGGGGGCTTGTCTTGATTTGCTCGCGCAGGCGGCGGCAACCGATGCCAACGTGTTGATATCCGGCGAGACCGGTACAGGCAAGGAACTTTTCGCCCGCGCGATTCACCGGAACAGTTCGCGGGCCGAGGGAGCCTTTGTGGTGGTTGATTGCGCCACCCTCCCGGAAACCCTGGTGGAAAGCGTGCTCTTCGGTCATGAAAAAGGATCATTCACGGGAGCGGAGAAAGCTCAGGAGGGACTCATCCGCCAGGCCGGAGGCGGAACGCTATTCCTTGACGAGGTTGGTGAACTTCCTTTCAGCACTCAAAAAGCTTTCCTGCGGGTTCTTCAGGAACATCGCTTTCGCCCTGTTGGGAGCAGAAGAGAAATCGAAAGTGATTTCAGGCTCATTGCCGCGACAAACCGCAACCTTGACCAAATGGCGCAAAACATTCAGTTCCGGGAGGACCTGCTGTTTCGATTAAAAACGTTCGTGATCGAAGTGCCGCCTTTGCGGGAGCGCACCGAAGATATAAAGGAGCTTGCCAGGTATCATATCGACCGGTTCTGCGAAAGGAATGGATTAACGCCGAAGGGTTTCTCCCCGGAATTTATCGACACCCTCAAGGCCTACCATTGGCCGGGAAATGTTCGAGAACTCGTCAACGCACTGGATCGTGCTGTCACGGCGGCCCATTTCGAGGCGACACTTTTCCCGAAACACTTGCCCCTGGATATTCGGATCCGAAAGGCCCGGGCCGTGGTCGTCCACAAAGGGCCAGTGGAGAACGCCGCTGAAACAGGTCCCATGCCTGGGACTTTACCCAGGATACAGGATTTTCGGGAAATGGCCTATGTCCAGGCGGAGAAGCACTACCTGGAGGACCTGATGACGCTCTGCGAGGGAAATGTAAAAGAAGCCTGCCGTATCGCGGGAATCTCCCAATCCCGTCTCTATGCGCTGCTGCAAAAGTATAATATCCGCGTGTCCTGACAGGTCCACCCGTTGTTTCATGCCAGGTTGGGTTCAAGATGGTATCGAGAGATGCTTTCTAAAAACGCGCGGAGCCACGCCCCCCGGCCCCCCCTTTCGCCGCCATGCGGCTCGTTATGGCAGAGCTTCGTGATAGGCGGGGGAATCATTCACCCGCTCTTTTGAGCTTAAAAACCAATATCTTGAAGGCAACTGCTTCAGATTACCCCGCCCAAATCCTGTCCGGCAGGAAAACTCCCGTGCGGCTGGAATTTTCCTGCCTGGCAGGAAAATTTGGCTATTCGGTCCGGCGCCTCGCCAGTACTTCTTCCATAAATCCGGTATAGATCCGGCGCTATCCATCCCCGCGAAATCAATCAATACCGTCAATCCCGCCGCGCACGGGTTTTTCTGGTTTCGGCCGATGAGGTTGGCACATGTGATGCTCCTCAGGGTATTCAGTCCGGCGTGGGGAAACAATGGGCGCGAATCGAACAAAGATACCGGAATAGAGAAACAAGTCAGAAGATTCCGGCTCAGTTAAAAGGAGATTTCAAATGAATGCCCTGACCCTGGTTTTCGTATCATTGTGTGTTTTTGCGTTAGGCTACAGATTCTACGGCTTGTTCATAGCCAACAAAGTACTGGGGTTGAACACGGAGAGGGCTACCCCCGCGGTTAAAATGGCTGACGGTATCGATTATGTAAAAACAAATAAATATGTGCTCTTCGGACACCATTTCGCGGCAATCGCGGCGGCCGGTCCACTTTTAGGACCGGTCCTGGCCGCGCAATTCGGGTATCTGCCCGGCGCGCTTTGGATTCTTATCGGCGCCGTGATGGCTGGAGCGGTGCACGACATGATCGTGCTGTTTGCCTCGGTACGGCATAAAGGGCAGGGGCTCGCCAAAATCGCCGAAAATGAGATCGGAAAATTCACGGGAACTGTTGCCTCGGTGGCAATTATGTTCATCCTGATCCTGACTCTGGCGGGATTGTCCATCGCGGTGGTTAATGCAATGTTCTCGAGTGCGTGGGGGACCTTCATCGTCTTCGCCACAATCCCGATAGCCATAATAATGGGGCTTTACCTGCATGTGTGGCGTATAGGAGACGTTAAGGGAGCAAGCGTAATCGGCGTGGTATTGCTGGCCGCGGCTGTTTTCTCCGGGCCGTACATCGTTGCCAGTCCGACACTCTCCGCAATCTTTAATCTCTCCAAAAGGCAGATTTCGGTCATCATCCCGATCTATGGCTTCCTGGCCTCGGTTCTGCCCGTTTGGCTGCTTTTGTGCCCCCGTGACTACCTTTCGACTTATCTCAAAATCGGAACCATAGCCACGCTGGCAGCAGGCATCTTCTTCCTGAGGCCGACTCTTCTGATGGCCCCGACGACTCAGTTTATCCATGGCGGGGGGCCGATTATACCGGGTTCCGTGGTTCCTTTCGTCTTTATCACGATTGCCTGCGGTGCATTGTCGGGATTCCACGCAATTATCGGTACCGGCACGACGCCGAAGATGATCGGCAATGAGAAGGATGTGCTGTTCATAGGGTACGGCGCAATGCTCGTTGAAGGCTTCGTGGCTATTATGGCCCTGGTCGCGGCCTGCGTGCTCGTGCCGGCCGATTATTTCGCGATCAACACAGCACCGGCGGTATTCGCGAAACTTGGAATGGTACCCGTCAATCTGGCCGAACTCTCCCGGGAGGTCGGAGAGCAGGTCCAGGGAAGACCTGGCGGCGCAGTCTCCCTGGCAGTCGGCATGGCCTACATCTTCTCGGCGATTCCGGCCATGAAAGGGCTTATGGCCTACTGGTATCACTTCGCCATCATGTTCGAGGCGGTCTTCATCCTGACTGCCGTTGATACCGGCACAAGGGTTGGGAGGTTCTTCCTCCAGGAAATGATAGGGCGGGTGTTTCCAAAGTTCATGGAAAAAGGCTGGGTCCCGGGAATCTTAACAACCAGCTTCATCTTCACTTTCGCGTGGGGGTACCTGGTCTATACCGGTGATATTACAACCATCTGGCCTCTGTTCGGAATGAGTAACCAACTGCTTGCTTCTTGCGGCCTCATCATCGGTACCACCATAATCATAAGGATCGGCAAAGCCCGCTATGCCTGGATCACCGGCATCCCCGGGCTCTTCATGACAATTATCACGCTATGGGCCGGCTATGAGAATATCGCGTACAATTATCTGCCAAAAAGTGAATACCTGCTGGCGGTACTCTCCATTTTTATCATGGCGCTGATGGTGGTGGTGTTTTTCGGAGCGTTCAAGCGGTCGTATGAACTTCTTCAGGTAAAGACCACGGTTGTGGACCGCTATGGACTGAAGGTGCTTGAAACAGTACAGGAATAAACCACCACCGATTCCCTCGGTGGCCCCGGAGAACTGAAACAAAGGCGCGCTGACATTCGTCAGGCGCCTTTGTCGTTCCATGGCTCTGCACTTCAGCCCGCTGGACACGGCAAGATCTCGGCATTCGTGATCGCGATCGCCCGTTGGCCGGGTGACGAACAAACCGTGATCGACCGGCGGGTTGCGATGCGGTCCAGCCATGGCTACATTCACCGCGTGATTCTGAAGCAGGCTGGGATGGAACGGGAAGTCAGAGAAACATTATCGGGAGAGAAACTATGAAAAAAATTGCGGTCTTTGTAGGAAGTCTTCGCAAGGAATCCTTAAATCGGAAAATGGCAAAGGCGCTGGCGGCACTCGCACCCAAATCACTGAAACTTGAAATCGTCGAGATCGGCGGACTTCCGCTCTATAACCAGGAATATGATGACGATGGTAACCCGCCCGTGGAGTGGACTGAATTCAGAGAGTTGGTGAAGACTTTCGACGGCGTTCTGTTTGTCACGCCCGAATACAACCGGTCGGTTCCCGGCGTCCTCAAAAACGCCATTGACGTGGGCTCGCGTCCCTATGGAAAAAGCGTGTGGGACGGCAAACCGGGAGCGGTGATGAGCGTTTCTCCAGGCGCAATAGGCGGATTCGGCGCGAACCACCATCTGCGTCAGTCACTGGTGTTCCTTAATGTTCCCGCCATGCAGCAACCGGAGGCCTACGTAGGAGGCGCCGCGAATCTCTTCGACGAGAATGGCGATCTTAGCAATGATTCAATCAGGGACTTCGTCGCAAAATACATAGATGCATTTGCCGCATGGGTCGAAACCCAAACTACCGGCGGAAAGCGATAAACTCCGTGTTCAGGGAAGAGGAGCGGCGGCAACCTCCGAGGTGAAATCCGGACCCGCCATACTAGCGGGCGTGGCACTCCCGTGAGCCTCTTCGGCTTAGCCCGTGGAAAGAGGGCATGATTGCCCCGGGGCGTCGTACGCGGTAAACGGCCCGGGACGATCATTGCCATGTCCGCCCATTGGCGGCTTCAGGCCACAATGATGACTGCAATGACCGATCCCCGGACCATGCATGATTTTGGAGGTTTCCCAAAGAAGTCCTCTCGGATCAGGCATCCCGCACCGGGTGATGCCCCGCGCCTGCCGAGAGAATACTGGAGGCGACAGCCCCTGATTGCGTGAAACCTCAGACTGCTTCACAAGGATGAAACCGTGTCCACGAACCGTACACCCGGTATCTACCAGACTTCCGGAAAAGCCATCGAGGTATACAGTTCCTCGAGTTTAACCTTGTGACCTTTTTCCATATTGGCCAAAGCCAGAAACATCTCTTTTTGCTCAGGGCTGCCACTGGAACCGGCTAATCCTTGATACATCCGCATAGCCTCTTCTTCTTCCTTCATTGCCAGGGCTATTGCATCCGCGGGCTTCATGTCGAGGGAGAGTTGCGGCTTATCGACTATTTCCGCGACCTTATAATCCGTCACTTCAGCGAACTTGAGCGGCCGTGCGCCTGATATACAATCTTCCAGAAAGATTTTGTGTTTCTTCTCCTCTTCGGCCATGTCGCGGAAGAGGCTTCTCAGATTGGCATCCTGCGTTTTGTCGCAGACTCCTTTATAGAAATTGTACGCGGCTATTTCGTTTCCAACGGCCATTGAAAGGATCTTTTTGTATTCCTCGACAATCATTATGTTCCTCCTCACTCGTAAAGGGAATTGCATGTCAATCAACCGGCTTGATGATAAGGAGCTTCACCGTTCAGGTCAATCGGGGAAATCGGGTTGCCCACGGCAAACATGTTCTCTTGTGAATAATAGTATAAAATTTACGGCGGCTAATCATCCGTTCCCGGGGCAGGGCGAAAGGTCCGTTTTGGCGCGCTCGGCCATTCGGGAGGCTTTCCTTCAAAATATCGCCGGTTCCGGAGACGGCTGCCTGAGTTAGGGCAGTCGAGTACTTTCCCTTGCTGGATAACAGCTCGTCCTATAGACTGAACCGGTCCGCGTTGATCTGGCCTTCCGTGAACCAGGAGTAATTACGAGAGGGCTGGTGTCGGGATGTTCGTGGAACTTTGATCGGTATGGCATTGGGAATATTGAGGAAGAAACAGATTGGGCAGCTTGGATAGGAGAAAATGATGGATTTGCCGGTATACGTGACAGTCGAAGAGGTTCAAAGGGTTTGCGGCGCGATAAAGATCAGAGACTGGACGAGCCTTGTCGAGGCCGTGGTTCTTTCTGAAGAAGCTCGGACCATCCTGGGCGAAATAGACCCGGGCGGGCTGGAGATCCCTGTCGAGAGCTTTCGGCGCGGTCTTGAAGTCGAGCTCGAGCATGGGACGCGTTATCCGGATGCTAACGTGACCAACAACCATCCGATTCTGACTGGAAAAATAGTCCTCGCCCATCTTAAAGAGACCCTGGATTACTACGATCGCCTTGAGGTAGCTGAACTTGAGGGGGATATTCTCAAAGCCGTATTGGCGGGCAACTCTGAAAAACTGCTCAGGTATTTCAAAAAGGTGATCTTGGCCAAACACGCTCTCACCAGGCTGGAAGCAGGCCAGATAGGGAGCGATTCCTGAGCTGAAACACGGCGAGCGGAATTTTCACCGGGGCCGGATGTTTTCCGAAATCGACAAAAACGCTTATATTTGAAAGTACAGGCATGGCCGTGAAATCCAATCTCGAAGGACTTTGACCCGAGCCGGTTCGAGTGGCATGACATCGGCTGTACCGAAGCGGCGCTCCCATCCGGACAGACTGGCCCTAATCAGGGGTGGATCGCGGTCTCATGGGCGAAACAGGGCACAAGGTGGCAGGCTGTTTCCGGAGGAAGCACGGGAGCTATACCGGATAGGCGCATAAAGCTGCTCGGGGCAATGGACAACGGAGCTTATTAAAATCGGTTGCGGGCAACAAACCATTGAGATCGGACTTCGAGTTCATCCCGGCAGCTGCCCGCAATCCGGGAGAACGGGTCAAAGACGGCGGAATGAGGGAGGAGTTCTTCTTTCGAATTGACATTGCACCTGCACTGAGGTGATATCCTTTCGAACCGCCTGGGGGTTTTTGATGCAATTTCAACGACAAACCGAGAGAATCGATGGGGTTGAGCTTGTCTCGGAGACGTCCGCAATGATGAGGGAGGCTGCTTCCATGCTGTTGGCCTCGCTCTCCGAAGAGCAAAAAAGCAGGATAGCTTACCCGGCATGGAGCATTGAGCGTATGCAGTGGAGCTATCTGCCGGGGGAAAGAGCTGGACTTGCTCTGAGAAATATGAAGGGGAACCAGCGGAAACTGGCGCTGGCTCTTCTTGCAAGTGGATTGAGCCGGCGCGCCAACATACAGGCGCTTGCAATTATGAGTCTTGAAAATATTCTCAGAGAGACTCTGCGATTGGACAGGTTTAACTCTGAGTACTATTTCATAACAATATTCGGCTCTCCGACGGGCCCGAATCCCTGGGCCTGGAGATTCGAAGGACATCATATATCCGTCAACTGCCTTATGGTGGATGGTGATATCGCGGTCACACCCAATTTCCTGGGTGCAAATCCCGCTTGCATCCTCGAAGGGCCGGCGTCTGGATTCCGGGTACTCGCGGCGGAAGAAGACCGCGCCAGGCAACTCCTCCTCTCGCTCGATCCCCTGAGGCGTTCATTGGTGCTCATAGGCGACAGCGCTCCGCTCGATGTGCTCACCAAATGGCAACCGCGAGTGGAACCGGACGCGCCAACCGGACTTCCTCTTAGCCGAATGAATGAGGAACAGGGCAAGCTGCTGCTGCGGCTGCTGCGGGTCTACACCTCCCGCATGCCGCCCGAAATGTCCGATGCCTATTGGGAGAAAATGGACAACGACGGCATGGGAAACATTCATTTCGCATGGGCCGGGCCCATTGAAAGCGGAAAACCCCATTATTACAGGCTGCACGGTCCCGGCTTCCTGATCGAATATGACAACGTTCAAAATGATGCAAACCACATCCATACAGTTTGGCGTGATTTCCGGAACGATTGGGGAGAAGACATTCTCAAGGAACATTACGCGCACTTCCATAGGGATGTTCTGTAAGCCCTGCTTTCCGTCCACAATCGGGCGAGATTCACAACGCGCGCCCCTGGATGGGACCAAAGGTTCGTGCACATGGAATCTCGGGATCTTTATGCGCGCCTGACTGGCGTCGGCCGGCTCTGGACCGTGACGGAGGTCGCCCACGAGGAGGCGAGAGACAGGGTGAATGTCTCTCTTGCCTGCAGTGAAACGGCCGAGTTTCCGTGCCCTTGCTGCCACAAGTATCTTCCCGTCGTCGGGTATTCATCCCTGATGACCTGGAGACACCTGGATACCTGCCATATGGAGACGTACCTCCATGCCCGGCTGCCAATAGTCCAGTGTTCCGAGCATGGAAAACAGGAGGTCCCTCCTCCCTGGGGTGAGCCTGGTGTTTCAGTCACGAGGGATTTTGAGGAATGGGTAGGCCGGTTGCGGGAAGGATTCGGAGACAGCGGTAAGGCTCTGCGCTTCCTCAGGCTTGAGCCCATTCAGATCCGGGATGTTGAACGGCGCAGGGCCAGGGACGCGAGGAGCAGGCAAAGCCATGCCGGCACCCGGAGTACTCCCGATGAATCGGCCCGCCCGAGGGTAAGGCAGCCTTCCCTGTTCGAGCAGAATGATATGAGCCTGGCCAACCGGGGCATTCAAGCTTTCCGAAGGCTGGAGCTGGAAGAGGCCGTCGAGCTGTTTCGAAAACACCGGGATCTGTACCCGAAGGGGTACAATATTGACTCCAGGCTGTCCGCCGCCGAATGTATGCAGCATGGCATGCGGGGGGCACCGAGCGACCCGCGGGAGCTTCCCGGTTATCTGTGCGGCTTCTGGAAGTCTTTTGAAAGTCGTGTGATATCGGAAATTGCCGGTGGAGAGACGTTGATCACGGAGCTGGAAAAAGCATTCTTCAGTAAGGTGGACGAGGCAATTACCGCATGCCTCGCGGAAGAGGCGGTGTTACCGGCGGACATTCCGTATGGTTATGTTCTCCTGCAATCCGGGAAGTACGAGGAGGCGATCCGCGAGCTTCAAGCCGGCATAGCGCAATCACCGGATAATGCCGCTCTCTACGGCTATCTTGGAGATGCGTACTGGCAGCGCGGAAATTCGCGAGTGGCGAGGCAATGCTACAGGGAGGGATTTGCCATCGATCCTGCCGCCATCGACTGGCATCGCCTGCGGGACAAAGATCTTCATGAGTTGAAGGAGGAACTGCTTTTCATTTATGGAGGCGACCACGATCTCGCTGTTGCGTGGCTTCCGAGCCATTCCCGAATAAACGGGCTGTTTGAACGCAAAGAGGTTCGTGTTCACAGGGGGTTGAAAGAGATCGTCGATGAATACCTGTCGCTGGAGAAAAGTCTCTCTTCGAAAAAAACGCCGATACTCGAGGCAAGACTCTTCTTCAAAGGGATGATATTGTGCGAAAATCAGGAATCGTTGAAGTTTATCAAGAAAATCGATACGGTACAAATCCGCAGAGAGATGAAGCAGGCTAATGCCCTTCTGTTTGAGGAATTCCTGGAAATGATGGCGCGGGGTGCAAATCCGCAAAAAGGCATCCGCGTCTGATACCGCATTTTAGATTTCCATTGATTGCCGCATCCCAATTTGTGAGAATATCGAGCCGGGTTGAACCTCGCAATCGGGCGCGATGCCCGGCGCCTCGTTGTCGGTATGGCTCGGCGGATAATTGCAGGCGACGAGTTTGCTCTCCGCCGCTGTTCGTGTCGAAATTATGCTCGTTGCCAAGCTACTATGGAGATTGAAATGAAAATTGTGTGCTTACAGGGGAGCCCGCGGGAAAAAGGTAACAGCGCCACTATTGCCGATCGTTTTTGCGCCACGGCTGAGAAGCTTGGAGGAGAGGTCCGGACATTTGTCCTGAATAAGCTCGACTACAAGGGATGCCAGGGGTGCATGGCCTGTAAGACCAAACTCGACAGGTGCGCCGTTGACGATGACCTGACCGCTGTGCTGGATGCCATCCGCGATGCGGATGTACTGGTCCTGGCCTCTCCGGTCTACTTCTGGGACGTATCGGCGCAGATGAAAACGTTTCTGGACAGAACCTTTTCCTTCCTGGTGCCCAATTTTGCTACCAGTTCGCAGCCGTCCCGCCTGAAGCCGGGAAAGAAACTGGTCTTCATCCTTGCCCAGAACAATCCCGACAGGAACACCTTTACCGATATCTTCCCCAAATTCGATCATTTCTTCCGGGCCTACGGCTTTACCGACACGCGCCTGATCCGGGCCTTTGGCGTCGGAGCCCCCGGCGAAGTCGTAAACCAGGCAGACGTGATGGGCCTGGCGGAAAAGACCGCAAAGGAAATTTGCGGCAATTAATACGAATTTGCCTGCGGGACGGGAAAACCACCTCCGACAAAATCGGTGGTGGTTTTCCCGATTCTCTTTTCTCCGACAGGGGAACTGTAACCTTTTTGTAACCAACCGATGTTAGCTTCACACCAGATTCCCCTCTCCAATGAGCCAGGAGAGAATCCCTGCCCTCCTGGCTCTTTCTCATAGCTGCCCCGCCCGTTCCATTTTGATGTCGCGCCCTCTCGGGAGAAAGCTCTTCGCTCCGGGCGCCCTGGCTCCCACCGCAAGCCGTTTGCCGAGAACTATCGAAGCCCGCGCCTGTTGCTCCTTTTTCTGCACGCTCCTGCCCACGCTATCGCGGATATGACAAGAATCGAAAAACGATCTGAAATCAGCGCATTTTACCTCCCTGGACTTTTGGAGTACGGAGTAAAAGTGCAAAAAATTGCACGTGTACGTGCAATTAATGTAATCGTAATGCGCGCGCAATGTCTCCTCTGGCCGTAGATGGGCCTACAGTAATCCTTTAAGGCCATGGCACGGGTTATGCTCTATGCCCGATGCCGGCATGATTGCCTTATACAAACCGGTCCAAAGGCTTTCGTGGCCGGTTGTTTTCGTGGCGAGGAATCAACGGTTGTTCCGGAGCCAATTAGCAAGAGGATATCTCGAGAGAGGATTACTTTGAAGGAGCCTGGTTTTATGGATAGCACGACGCACGAAATAGCCCGGCCTGAAAATGGAAATACGAGCGGTGGGTCTAATTCTGTCGCTGACCTCTATTCATGTGGACGTGGTGCCGTTGACGTTAAAGGCATCATACACCCAAAACGCCGTATCTATGGAGAGAGCTGTAAGAATTGTGTCCACCTTGCGCACGAGTATGACCTCGACAACAGAAGCGCTGTGTGGGTTTGCGGTAAACCCGGTCGATCAAAACGAAAGAAAGCCCTGTCTTTTACAAGGAAAATGAGCTGCTTTGAGCCAAGTTTCTGGTTTACGATATTTGCCCCGGAGTGGAGCGCGACGGATGACGCCGTGGAAGAGGCCTTGGACAGATATTCAAAGTGTCTGGAGTTCATGAAAAACAGGTTGGTATCACCAGTCAAGCCGCTTTCGATGTGATCTCCGATAAAATAATAGCTTTACGCACGGAGCGAGCCCACCCGCTCAAGCTGCCATACTTCAGCGCGAGCCGGTGGGCCGTGCTGTTTGGCGGCCTTCGCTTCAACCACCCTCCGACAGTCCTTCCCAGATCGATTCGTACTCAAGACAGGACATTTACTCCCGTTCGTGCCGGGCGGGAGTAAACCACGCATTCGCGTGGCAAGGCGTAGCCAGGAAACAGCGCTGTGTTTGCTCGTTTCCGGCCCGTTCCACCCTTCGACACGCTCAGGGCGAACGTGGGGAAGTTCCTGTTCCGAAATGGCGTGACCCGGATCTCAACCGGTTACGTAAGTCGTCGATATTACTAACTCTCAAAAGCTGTTTCTTGAGAGAGGCGCCGAAGCATGAACGGGTCAATTTTGATCGGCATCTTCATATTCAGGGTAGATTCATCTTGAACGCAGCACCGTACCAGACGAATCACCGCGATTACACGAGAGTGGCGAGACCCACATTGGCCTGCTGGCCAAAGAAGGTGAAACTCTCGAAACTCTCGTTATCGAGTTCCCTGCCGCTCGGGGTCCTATCTGCATAGACTATCCCGATCGCTCTTCCTTTCATACATACCGGCATGATGAAAAAGGGGCCGTTTCCGATAAACTGAGACATTTCCTTGGTGAGGAGCGCCAGAATCTCCTGCGCGGGCTCTTCGGTCACCCAAATCGGCTGCTGAGTCTCCATCACCTGTTTGACTATATTATTCGATGTCGATGGATTCATACTGACATGGAAATTCTCGACCTCTTCCTCGGGCAGCCATCCCAGGCCATACTTTGCTTTCACGGCGTGCCGATCGGGTGTCAGCAATGCAAGGAAGACGCGATCCATCCCTATGCCGCGGTGGATCCCCTCTAGCATGACGGACATGACAGAGTTTACATTGCCGTTGCGCGAATGCACGATTGCCGACAGGTCACGCAGGGAAGCAAGCTGAACGGCATGATCGGTTTTGGGATATTCGCGTTCCGTTTCGACTTGTTCCTCGGGGATTGCCTGCCCGAACTCGGGAGGAATCGGAATAAGGCGGCTGCTCGCTTTGGCTCCGTAGGACTCCGCGATCTCGGCGGCGTCTTTTGCCGCGCCGTGAACAAGCCGGAATGCCTCCATTTCCGGGATCTTCAGAAAATCACCGATGGCCTTCACGGTTTTCTTGGTGTGTGGGCTGTCCCATGCCTTTTCGGCAAACTGAGACAGTGAGCTTCCCAACTTTATTGCCTGAGTTCGCGGGTCGTTGGTGTCCAAACCGCGAATCACGGTTTCCAGAAGTCCGGACAACTTCCACTCATGCGCAAGTCTCAGGGTGAGTTCTTCAAGCCTGAAACCGAGTACCTGAAATTCAACCCGACTCTCGGATTGCTCGGCACTGTCCAGGGCCACCTCGAGCCTGTTGCCGGTCTCGCCGGCAAAGCACCAGAACGCAATGTGGCCGATACGGGATAGAAGCGCGGCTACGAACACCTCCTCGGGTTGAACGAATTTGCACCTGCCGGCCATCATCTTTGCCTGAACAGCGGCGTGGAAAGCGCGGGCGACCTCAAGGGCGACTCTCTTGCGGCCCAGTTTGGACAATACAGCCTCTATCAGGGATGCGGTCAGGCACATGGTTCTCACCGCGTCAAAGCCCAGCCTCATGACAGCGCGACTGACCGTGGTGATCGGTTTTGAAACGGGGTTATAGTAGATGCTGTTCGAGACTTTCAGTACCTGTGCGGTAAGCGCGGGGTCCTGGAGGATTGTCCAGGCTAAATCGGCGAACGTGCTGTTCTCATTGCTGGCGGTGCCCGCAACTCTTTGAGCGGCATGCGCGAAAACGGGCATGCTTTCGAAAGAGAGACGATTCACCCAATAGTCGAGGCCATTCTTTCCCAATTATGCTCTCCAATACAAAAAATTACCGACACTCTGAATCATGAGGGGATACTATGAAGATCGGAAATTAACGCGGGGACTGAACTAAAATGTTGCGGGCGATACGTCTTAACGCGCAAATAGTTATCAATGGATTTTCCTTCCTCGTGCATTGCCGAAGTGTTGTTGATTTTCGTTATTACATCCGAGGTGTTTCGAACCCGTGTAAGTCTGCATCGCTTCTGGAAAAAGCGCTTATAGGGCTGTTCACGCTTTTGTGACTTGCATACTCAGGCACAAACATCGTGCAAATTAGCTGGTTGGCGTGATTGTCCGTTGTCCATAGGCCATATAATAAACAAGCGGAACAACAATGAGGGTGAACAGTGTGGAGACCGTTATGCCGAATATGAGAGCCCAGGCCAGTCCGGAGAAGATCGGGTCCAGAGTGATGGGCCAGGCCGCAAGCATGGCGGCTAGCGAGGTCAGGAATATGGGGCGGGTCCTGAGCGCGCCGGCCTCTATTATGGAGCGTTCGATAGGTTTCCCCTCCTTTTTCCGTTCCTCCAGAAACTCGATCAGCAGGATCGAATTTCTCGTCGCGATTCCAGCAAGGGCTATCATTCCGATCATGGCGGTGGCCGTGAAGTAGATTGGATTATCCCAGCCTCCGATTTTTGGTCCGGACATCATATTGAGGACCCAAAAGCCGGGCAGAATACCGATTACCGAAAGCGGCAAGGCTATCAACTGAATAGCCGGAAGCAGGTAGCTCTGTGTCTGGTATAGAAGAAGAATATAGATTCCGAGGACTGCCACGCCGAATGCCATGCCGAGGTCCCTGAAGACTCTCAGGGTGATATCCCACTCGCCCTCCCCGGACCAGACAACGTCGAAGTTCCTCAAATCCGGATCGTCGGCCGTCCTGTCCTGTAGTGTCAATATCGCTTCCGGTGGAGGCAGCCCGGCTGTTTCGCCGAAAACATACACAACCGGCTTCAGGTTTTTGTGGTAAATGGGCTGATCGATGATCTCCCGTTCAAAGCCGCCGAGCTCGGAAAGAAAGACCCCCTGTCCGTCCTTCCCCTTGACGAGCAACTGGTTAAGGCCTGCCTCAAACGCCCGTTCCTCCCTGGGTAGTTGCAGTTTGAACCGCACCGGCAGAACCTGGTTGTCGAGACGTAGGGAACCGGGCATATTCCCCAGGACCATTCCCTGCAGAGTGTCCGCGATTACCTGGTCGTGTATTCCATGGAAGGCCGCCTTGTCGCGGTCTGTCCGAAATACCGTCTTGCGCTGGGCCGCAACCAGGATATCGTCGACATCCACGACCCCCGGTGTTGCTTCGAAGTGGGCGCGCACTTTTTTCGCCGCCGCGGCCTGCCGTGAATAGGGTTGACCGATATTCCCGTAAACTTCGGCAACCAGGGTGGAGATGACCGGGGGGCCGGGAGGGCTCTCGACAATCTTTATATTTGCCCCGAATCGGGATGCAATTTCCGTGAGATCGTTTCGCAGTCGGAGGGCTATGGCGTGGCTTTGCTGGGCGCGCTGTTTCTTGCCGACAAGGTTAATCCGGAGGTCGGCCACGTATGAGCCCTGCCTCAGGTAGTAATGACGAACGAGTCCATTGAAATCCATCGGGCTGGAGGTCCCGGTGTAGAGGGTTACATCGGTAACTTCCGGGACGCGGGCGAGGAAGTCCGCGATTGCATGGGCAGCGGCCTCGGTGCTCTCGAGAGTTGTCCCTCTCGGCATATCGATTACCACCTGGAGTTCGTTCTTGTTGTCGAAAGGAAGCATCTTGAGCGGAACGCGCTTGGACAGCACAAGCCATACGGCGAAGAGCAGCAGCAGGATGACGCCGCCTATGATGGTCCACTGAAGATTGCGCCGGTGGAATATGTTTTCCATTATCCTGCGGTAGATGCGGTAAAGTGTCGTCTCTTCAAGTCTGAAATGTCCCACGGAGGGATGGGTATAGACGCCTTTCAACACGTGCAATGAGAGCCACGGAGTGATGGTGAAAGCCACGAGCAGGCTCATCAGCATTGCAACGGGAACGTTGAGGGCCATGGGCGCCATGTAGGGGCCCATCATTCCCGTTATAAAGAACATCGGGATGAAGGAGATGATGACGGCGAGCGTGGCGAGGATGATCGGAGGACGGACCTCGTTTACGGCGCTGACAACGGCATCTTCCGGCGGTTCCTCGCGCATTTCGAAATGACGGTGGATGTTTTCAACGTCAACGATCGGATCGTCCACCACAAGTCCGAGAGACAGGATAAGCGCGAAGAGCGTGACGCGATTGATAGTATAGCCGAGCAGCATATTCAGCAGCAGGGTGAAGCTGAAAGTGACCGGTACGGCGAGCGCGATTATGAGGCCCTCGCGCCACCCGAGGGTATATGCAAGGAGAATTACGACGATGGCGATCGCCACGACGAGTGCTTCAACCAGTTCATTTACTTTTTCATCCGCCGTTCTGCCGAAGTCTCTGGTTATCCTGAGCCACACCCCCTCGGGCAGCACCTCGCGGGCAAACCTTTCGCCCTCCGCGCGTACTTCCTCGGACACGCGCACGGCGTTTGTGCCCTTGCGCTTGGCAACCGCAACGGTTACGGACGGATAGTCCCTGAGTCGCTCGATTGAAGGGTCGAGCGGTTTTCCGTCCGAAGCCGGGTCAAGGTGCGTACCCGCCTTCTCGCCAAAAACGATGCGGGTATAACTCTCTGCTTCCGCGGGACCGTCCGTGACGGAGGCGACTTCCTTCAGATAAACCGGGCGCATGGCGTCGGTTTTAATAATCAGGTTTTCAATCTCATCCGCGGATTGAAAGAACCTCCCGGTATCGAGCCGCGCTTCTTCATTACCGGCGACAAGACTGCCGGATGGAAAGACTACATTTGCGGCGCGGAGAGCATCCCTGATTTCATCGAGGCTGATTCCCCGACCGGCCATGCGCTGGGGCGAAAGCGTTATCGAGATCTGACGGGGCCGGCCGCCGACCAGGAAAGTACGCCCGGCATTCTTTACGGCCTGAAGTTGGATCTCCAGTTCTTCGGCAAGCCGTCGCAGTTCAAAGTCGCTGTAGCGACTACTGTACAAGGTGAGACTGGTGATCGGGACCTCATCGATTTCGACGGGTTTGATTATCCAGCCGGTGACTCCGGGCGGAACAAGGTCGGTATTGGCCTGGATCTTGTTGTGAAGTTTTACCCAACTCCGCTCGCGGTCCTCTCCGACGTAAAAGCGTACCGTGACCACTGCCTGCGAGGGATGGCTGGTGGAATAGATGTACTCCACGCCATCTATCTGGTAGAGGAGCTTCTCGAGTCGGGTCGAGACCTGGCGTTCGACCTCCCGCGCCGATGCGCCCGGCATGGAGATTATCACGTCGGCTATCGGGACAACAATTTGAGGATCTTCCTCGCGCGGTGTTACAAGCAGTGCGACAGTCCCAGCGATAAAGCTGATGAGTATCAGCAAAACGGAGAGGTTCCCCTTCAGGAAAGCACGGACAATGCGGGTCATCCAGTTGTGGGTTCCGCTCATGGGACCACAACCTCCTCGCCCTCCGAAAGGCCCGAGAGTATTTCCACGGTGGATTCATGCCGCCTGCCCAGTGTGACGAATCGGCGTCGTGAATGTCCGTCTCCGTCAAGAACGTACAGGAAATAGAGCTGTCCGGTCTCTTGGACGGCCTCCCCGGGAACTGACAGGGCATGGTATTCGCCATGCGGGACCCTGAGCCTCCCGAACAGGCCATTAACGAGTTGTGGATCGGGAGAAAGACCGATCTTCACGAGGAAGGTCCGCGTGCCCGGATCGGATTGTGGCACGATTTCGCGCAGGATCCCTGTAAAGGATCTGTGCAAAGCATCGATTTCGACTTCGAGTTGCTGCCCCCGGTGAAGATAAACGAGGAGAGACTCGGGGATGGAAGCATGGAACTCTGGCTGCAGACTGGTCTCAACAAGGAAGAGGGATTGGCCGGGCAGGGCCATATCGCCCGCATTCGTCAGCTTCTTTATGAGTCTGCCGCTGAATGGGGCATGTATGCGCGTGTAGGTCAGCATCGTTTTGACCTCTTCCATTGCGGCCCTTGCAGTCTCTCTCTGAGCCTCCATTCTCTCGATCTCGCTTTTGGCGGCCTGTGCATCTTCCGAGACAGCCTTGAGCTGGGCGTCACTCACTTCTTTCTGAGCCCGTATGTGATCGAGTTGCTGGGGTGTCGCCACACTTTGGTCCGCGAGGTTGCGGATGCGGTGGAAATCCGATGACGCCTTGACACTGTTTGCCCGGGCGCTTTCAGTTTGCGCCCGGGTGGAAGCAAGCCGGGCCCTGGCGGTTTCAATGCCCCGCTCGGCCGCGGACAGTTGGGTCTCGGCCTGGCGCAGACGGGCCTTGATTTCACGGTCATCCAATATGGCAAGCAGGGTAGGGGTGGAGGCTCCGTCTCCGCCAGCGATAACATCGCCCTCGCGCGCGAGCACTTCCTTCACCTGGGCGGTGATTCGGCTGGCTATCTGAGCTTCGAGGCGCGCGCGGACCGATCCCGCATGCTCAAGGATGAGCGGATAGGCCGCTTTTTGGGCTTTCCAGGTTTTGAGGGCCGCCGGCCCGTTTTTTTCAATGGGTGGGCCGGGCTGTATCTTTTTGTGGAAAACACCGGAGAGCCACATCATGAGCACCAGGAGGAGAACCAGAACCCCCAAGGCTTTTAGGGCTTCGTGCACTATTTTGGGAGGAATTTCCCTCGGAAACTTAAAACCCATGTGGACCTCTTCCCGGCTGAGACTAAAAGAAATGATCGGTGCTGGTGAGCTAGTATTTTCTTAAGACCAGTCAGTGCCGGAGGTCAACCCAAATTTCGGCGAACCGCGAGCGCCCCGGCATTTATTTCTGATAACAGCCCCAAGGATCAATCCCGCATATCGTGCCATGGCTGCGCGGCGGTCGGAAAAGATCCACCAGTGAGGCTCGGGGAGCGAGGCTGAAGGAAACTGGTATTCGGTGAAACAAAGGGGACGGGTCCGCGGATAGCCAGGTGCTGATCACGCCATAGCCTTTTTCCGTGTGCAAAAGCCGCGGAAGGTGTTATTTACCTGCCCGCATCGACGGATTGTTCACACTGACTCAGCCACGGAATAATTGCCATACGGGATTCTATTATGACGAATCAGAACACGCCGAGCACCTGGAGAGTTCTCCCCATCTCGCTCGCTCATCTCACAAATGACTGGTACATGAACTACATCCAGACTCTCCTGCCCTTCATGGTGGCGGGGGGGCTTGCTGTAAGCAAGGGAGCCTTTCTGGTCTCCGCGTTCACGATCACATCATCGATTCTCCAGCCTCTCACCGGTTACCTTGTCGATCAGAAAAGCCAAAAGTGGCTGGTATACGTCGGAACCCTTTGGATGGCGGTGCTTTTAAGCCTTTTGGGCATTCTCACGAACTATCCACTTGCCATTGTTGTCGTCGCGCTGGCGGGAATTGGAACGGCGGCGTTTCACCCGCAGGCGTCCGCCATGGTGACGGCTGTCAGCGGCACGAAAAAGGGACTTTTTCAGGCACTCTTCGTGACCTCCGGAAATATCGGCTGGGCGCTTACTCCCCTCATTGCGGTACCGTTTGTGCAAAAGTACGGAATGGAACTCACGCCGGTGTTCGCGGTGCCAGGAATCGTAATAGCCCTGCTGCTTCGTTTCACGGTGCCAAGGCAACCGGAACAAAAGAAGAAGGGGCCGCAACCTCCTCTCTGGAGCACAATAAAGCCGGTCTGGGTCGATTTGACCAAGATAGTGGCAGTGGTAGCGTTCCGGTCGCTGGCTTATTTCAGCCTTGTTACTTTCCTGCCGCTCTACTTTCAGAAGCAGGGAGTCACGCTTATCAGTGGAAGCCGCCTTCTTTTTCTTATGCTCTTCATGGGAGCCATGGGCGGACTCGTGGGAGGCTATCTCTCGGACCTGTTCGGAAGAAAGTCGGTCATCGTGGGGTCGCTGGTGCTGGCCACGCCTCTGTTCTATTTCTTCCTGCATACGGACGGCCCCTTGAGCTATGTGCTCCTGGCCGCCGCCGGCGCAACTCTTCTGGCTTCCTTTTCCGTCACGGTCGTAGTCGCCCAGGAAGTCATATCGAAGAATGCCGCAATGGCGGCGGGACTCATGCTTGGCTTTGGAATCGGCATTGGCGGTCTGGGGGTCAGCGTGATGGGACTGGTTGTGGAGTACGCGGGCATCAACCTTGCCATCCACCTGCTCATCTTCATGCCCCTGGTGGCGGGGCTTTTGGGTCTCAGCCTGCGGGGACGGCAGGTCGCGGCCATGTGATTCAGGGCAGCGGCGTTGCCCTGGCGAGCCTTGAGCGTACTTCCGGGTCATGGGCGTGGCTGGTACCACGCAGACTGGTTGGTTCTGAAGATATTGCTTTGCGGGCTCAAAAAGGCGGGGGCATAATTCCCTCACCCTCCCCTGGGATTGCGCCACGCGCGCAATCCGCGGCCGTCTGATCGCCCGGTGTCCGCAATGCCATAACGAGTTGCGTGTCGGCGAAGGAGGTGTGGGAAACTCGTCTTTCCTCGCACTTAATAAGCCATTCGATTCCGCGCCATGCCTTGTCGGAGCGTCTTTGGCCATACAGGCCGTGCCCTGCCACCGGTATACTTCTGCGCTTCACCGCGGCGGTATGCCTTGTCGAAGCGGCATTAGGGCGAGTAGCCCGCATTATTCATGGCCTTCCAGGCGGAAGCGCATAAACTATAGTATTTACCACTGGTTACCTGGATTTCTTGCCGCAACATCGACCGACAGTGTGTTATCAGCCCATAATCGCCTCAGGCCCTGAGCGCCGCATCCGCATTGGGCTTGATGGTCCTGGCGTGCAATTCACGAATAATGCGGGTTAGAGATTGTAGCCTACCTCGCCGTGAAGCTCCTTATCCAGGCCCATGTGTTCCTCCTCCACACCGACCCTGAGCCCCATCGTCATATCCAGAATCCGGCAAATCGCATAGGTGCCCAGGAAGCAGTAGAGGGCCGTCGCGAGGACCCCGATCAACTGAACCATGAATTGTCCAGAGTTGCCGGTAATCAGACCGGCCCCTCCCACCGTTGCGAAAAGACCCGCGCCCAGGGTGCCCCAGACACCCCCGATCCCATGGACTCCAACGACGTCCAGCGAATCGTCATAGTCGAATCTGAACTTCATCCTCACGCCATAGAAGCAGATAACCCCCGCAACGAGCCCGATGACGATCGCCCATCCCGGAGTGATAAATCCCGAAGCCGGGGTAACCGATCCCAGTCCGGCAACGACGCCGGATGCAAAGCCGAGCGCGCTCGGCTTTTTCACTACCACCCATTCCATCACCATCCATGAGCACGATCCCGCGGCGGCGGCAACCATGGTTGTGGTGAAGGCAAGAACGGCGGTCGAGTTGGCGGCGAGGGCGCTGCCGGCATTGAATCCAAACCATCCGAACCACAGGAGCCCAACCCCCAGCAGCGTGAGTGTGAGATTGTGCGGCACAAACATCTCGCTTGGAAATCCCTTGCGCTTTCTGATTAGCATGGCCACGGCGAGAGCGGACACTCCAGCGGAAAGATGGACCACCAGACCTCCCGCGAAGTCGAGCACCCCCATTTTCTGGAGCCACCCGCCACCCCAGATCCAATGCGTGAGCGGATCATAAATGAGGAACGCCCACAGAAGGATAAAAACGACATAGGTGCTGAATTTCATGCGTTCCGCGATGGCCCCGCTGATCAGGGCCGGCGTGATAATCGCGAACATCCCCTGGAACATCACGAACGCATAGGTCGGGATTGTGCCCGTCAGGGAATCCACGCCCATTCCCAGCAGCATGAATTGGCTCAAGTCGCCGATAAAAGCATTTCCGGGACCAAAGGACAGGGAGTATCCGAACACGATCCACTGGAGCGCAAGAACGCCGAGGGCAACGAATGAATGCATGAGAGAATTGAGCACGTTTTTGCGCTGAACCATGCCGCCGTAGAAGAGGGCAAGACCCGGCAGCATGAGCATCACCATGGCTGAAGAAACCATTACCCATGCAGTATCGGCGGGATTCATTACCGCCGCATCGGCCGCCCGGACGACGTCGGATGCGCGGAAAAGCGACGATAAAACCACGGTGAGGGTAAAGAGGAGACGGACCGAAGACTTCCTGAATATACCGGCAAACGACATGTAATTCTCCAGATAATAAATTGTTGGGATATGGATGGATGAACAGGCACTCCGGCGGGAGCAAGCTGCATACCATTGGACTCGATTATGCAACCATATGGAATTAATTGATATTTAGCTCATACGCAAAATTTGGAACCCAGGATTCAGCACAATTTTGTTTTTTGATCGTGGAGAATCGGGTTAGCTGGGACGTTTTTGTACTGGATGGAATCAAAAATCAGTATGCGCGTTACAATAAGCGTATACAAATCTCATCCGGGGCTGGCATTCATTCAAAATTGACATGAATTATCGCGGCATGCGGTCTGATTGATGCCCGCGTTTTCGTAAGAAGCGACAATTATGTGCGATCGTGCTGGAGAGGAGAGCCGGGAAATATAGTTGGGGCTGGACCGATACATGATAAGATCCGATCCGACTGTCTTCGCTTTCATCCAAAAGATGGGGCGGACAAAGAATATCGTGTGTTGGTTTCGCCCGAGCTTATGGACTGGATCGCGTGACCAAACAGTGTCTTCGGGGCTCACAAAACAGTTGGAAACGATGTTCCAAGGTGATATTTACCTGCCGAACTTGTCGGGTGAGCGGCATACCGCATGGCGTGGGCGCCGTATATTGCCCGGGGAGCGGCGGGGCAACAATGGTCACGAGGGCGATGGCCACGAAATTGTACACTTGATTCTGACTGGAAGAAGACAATGGGACTGCTTGAAGGAATTCTCCTGGGAATTATACAGGGATTGACCGAGTTTTTGCCGATCAGCAGCACGGCACATTTGACTATTGCAGGGAAATGGCTCGGCCTGATCGATCCCAACCGCCCGGAAAGTTGGACCGCCTTTATCGCGGTGATACAACTCGGTACTCTTATTGCCGTTCTTGTCTATTTTCTCCGGGATGTGCTGGAGATCACCGTCTCCTTTGTCGCCGAAAATATTGTCAGCCGAACCAGGTTCCAACACCAGAGCCTACAGGCAAAGCTCGGGTGGTATGTGATCCTGGGTTCCATACCCATCGCGGTTATAGGCCTTGCGTTCAAAAAAGCCATCGAGGGTCACCTCACGAAGAGTCTTACACTCATATCCATCACACTGATCGTGCTCGCGGTCTTTCTCGCGATCGCCGAAGTGACCGGACGCTTCAGGAAAGACCTCAGGAAGATGTCAATACTCGACGCGGTTCTCATTGGATTCGCGCAGGCGCTTGCGCTCATTCCGGGGTCGTCGCGATCCGGCACGACCATCACGGCGGGTCTATTCCTGGGAATGACTCGGGAGAGTGCGGCGCGCTTCTCATTTCTTCTGAGCATGCCCGCCGTCTTTGCGAGCGGACTGCTGGAGTTCAAGGAGAGCCTGCACCTGATGCCGTCCCAGGACCTGATGATACTCTTTGCTGGTACGGCGGCCGCGGCGGTTAGCGGCTATGCCACCATCGCGTTCCTGCTGAAGTTCTTGAAAACCCACAGCACGTTTGTCTTCGTATCCTACCGGATAGCGCTTGGCCTGTTCCTGATATTTTTCGCCAAATACTTTAATTTGCTGTAGTTATTTTGGCGAAAATTATGGAATCAATTCTTCCGTTTTCCCACGGAGTGCACGCTCTGTAACAAAATTGTTTCCTTTTTTCTTGCCAAAGTAAAATCCTCTACAAACTTGTCTAGTTTGGCACTCCGCCGACATGCACCCCTTCGCTTTTAGTACCTAAAATTACATAATACATTCAATGCCTTAGAGATATGCTCCGAGAAGGGTACCTGTTTGGCATGTGCTTTGGACTTAAGGCTTCCCGTCGCACGTGACGCACATCGCTTTTCATTGTGAAACCCGAGGGGAGAAGAAACAGGGGCTAAAGCTCAAAGACACTCAACTACAGGTGGAGGTGCTCGGAAATGATCAAAATAGAAGCAGTCATAAAACCATTTCGGCTCAATGAGGTCCAGGAAGCCCTCACGACCCTGGGAATTCAGGGTATGACAGTAAGTGAAGTCAAGGGTTTCGGACGTCAGAAGGGGCATGTGGAACTCTACAGGGGCGCTGAATACGTCGTCAATTTTGTTCCTAAGCTTCTGATCATGACGGTCGTTCCGGATGATCTGGCGGACAAGGCGGTTGAGGCGATTCAGAAGGCCGCGTTTACCGGCAAGATTGGTGACGGCAAGATCTTTCTTTCGGCTATCAGTGAGGCGGTTCGTATTCGAACAAAGGAGACTGGAAGCGACGCGCTCTAGGGTCCGCATATCCGTTCAAGGAGACTTCGATGGTTTTAGCTGTAAGACGTTTTTGGGGTTCCGTATATTCCGCGCTCGTTCGACTACTCTGTCCGGTCGGAGCGCTCGGGTTCGTGACACTCATGCTGCTCGCAAGAGGCAGTGCTTTTGCGGACGATGCGGCGCCGGCTGCCACCCTGAATTCGGGTGACACCGCCTGGGTGCTGGCATCCACGGCACTCGTGATGATAATGACTCCAGGCCTGGCATTCTTCTACGCCGGAATGGTTCGTAAGAAGAATGTCCTCAGCTCATGCATGCATTCTTTTGTCGCACTCGCGGTAATCGGTGTTCAGTGGATGGTGTACGGCTATACTCTTTCATTCGGCACGGGCAACTCATTCATAGGGGATTTAAGTCAGTTTCTTCTTATGGGCATGACTCCGGATACCCTTAACGGTACGATACCGGCCTACGTCTATATGTGGTTCCAGGGAATGTTCGCCATCATTACGCCGGCGCTTATCAGCGGGGCAATTGCGGAGAGGATGAAGTTCAGTGCTTACGTTCTTTTCATTCTGCTCTGGGCCACCTTCGTATACGATCCCACGGCGCACTGGGTATGGGGCGGCGGCTGGCTGCAGACAATGGGCGCCCTGGATTTCGCCGGCGGCACGGTTGTCCATCTTTCCTCCGGTGTATCTGCCCTGGCAATGGCACTCGTCCTTGGTAAACGACTTGGATTTCCGGGAGAGGCCTTTATCCCCCATAATATGACCATGACGCTCCTGGGCGCGGCATTGCTGTGGTTCGGGTGGTTCGGCTTCAATTCCGGAAGCGCGCTTGCCGCCAACGGGATAGGCGGGCTTGCCTTCTGCACCACAATGACCGCGACTGCCGGGGCGGCCACTTCCTGGATGATGATGGAGTGGGTGTTCCACAAACGGCCAAGCGCCCTGGGTCTTGCGTCCGGACTTCTCGCGGGACTGGTTGTGATCACCCCGGCGGCCGGCTACGTAACGCCCGCATGGTCCCTGATAATGGGCCTGGCCGGTGGAGTGGTCTGCTACTATGGCGTGCGCATCAAGATGAAACTGGGATTTGACGATGCACTGGACGTTGTCGGGGTGCATGGTGTGGGTGGAGCTTTCGGCGCAATCTGCACCGGTATATTCGCTTCCATCGGTGGAACCGGTCTTCTTTACGGGGGCGGCGCGCAGTTCATGAAACAGGTAATAGGAGTGGGAGCGACCGGCGTTTATGCCTTTATAGTGACTTACATCATAGCGATCATCCTGGATAAGACGATCGGATTGAGAATGGACGAAGAAACCGAAACCACGGGCTGCGACCGCGAGCTTCACGGCGAGGTAGGCTACACGTTCTAGCCGGTCAGGCTTGAGGCATCTCACGAAATACGTTGGAATCCAACTCAAGAGCGGAATGAATCCGCCGCACCACGCAGGATTTCGGCCACACGCGCAAGCGCGTGTGGCCGGCCCGTCACCGTGGACAGAGCATGGTGAGCCGCCTGGCGGCAAAGGGGGACGCAGCTCCCATGCTCTTTTAGAAAGCATCCCTCCATGCCGTGTTGAACACAATATGGAGTACAGCGGCACTCACCGAGCGGGCGAGTCCAATATTGTGCTTTTAAGCATGTCCTCTCTCGGATTGACCTTATCGATTCGGAGCCGCACCATTTCTCCCTGACGAAATTTGGAGTTCTCGGGAATGGGCGCGTTGATCTCAAGGAAGAGTTCCGGAATAAGCAGGTGGGCAAACCGCGCGTTCTTGTCGAGCACGAGCGCGTTCAGTGTTTCAAGATCTTCCTGCTCGATGTATTTGAGCAGCCAATAGCGGGTCCACTTGCGTTGAATGGTGAAAACCCGGCCCTGCGCGGCGGAAAGCTTGGAGATGAGCTGCTCGACTTCTCCTATGGTGTATACTCCCCGGTTTCCGGCCAGCACGGACTTGAGCTGCCGCTGCACCACGAGGTCGGCATAGCGCCGGATGGGGGATGTCACGGTCGTGTAGTTGGTGAGGGCGAGGCTGCAATGCGGCTTGGGAACGGCGGCCAGTTCCGCCCGCGAGAACAACCGTCTCTGGCGGTAAACGGCAAAAAGCTCATGATCACTCTGTACGAATTCGGTCTCGGGCCTGCACTCGGCCTGGCCGCGGAAAATGGCGGGGATGCCGTTATCGGCCAGGTAATCGGCCGCTGTCGCATTGGCCGCTATCATCCATTCGGAAACCAGGATCTGGCTTGGGGTTTCCTTGTCATAGCGCGTGACCTGGATCATTCCGACGTCGTTCACATACACATTGATCTCGGGAAGAGGAAGGATGATAGCGCCGCGCTCCAGACGCTTTTGCCTCATTTTCCGGGCCAGTTCAAAAAGGGTGCTCAGTCCGCTGTCCGCGGAAAGACGTGAATCGACATCGTGGTAGGTAAGCTGGTCCCGTATGCGAACCACGGTCGGTACAATTCGTCGTTCCAGGATATTGGCGTCTGAATCCATCTTCAAAATAAAACTGAGGGCGAGCCTGTCCTCTCCGGCTTTCAGGCTGAATGCCCCTTCCGATAAAGCCGCCGGGAACATGGAGATGCGGTCGTCGGGCAAGTAAATGGAACTGACCCTCTGCTCCGCTTCCCGGTCCAAAGGGTCGTCGCGTGAAACGAATTCGGCCGCGTCGGCGATATGGATGCCGACCTCCAGAACCCCGTCTCCGAGTTCCCGGATACTCAGGGCATCGTCGTAGTCACGTGTAAGGCTACTGTCCACGGTGAAGGCGGCTAGATCCGTCAGGTCCTCTCTGGTTGTCTTCGAGGCCGAGAGCCGGTTTGTCGCGGCGATTTGCCCGGCGCACTCCATGATCGGGGCGGGGAAGGCCGGGGTGATTCCGTGCTCATGCAGAAGGAGGTTCTCGTCCTCGCTCCAAATCCCGAGCTTTACAAGTGCGCGAAACGCGGTCTGCGGCTGCGGCGCCAGGCCGGCGCGCTTGAGAATTTCTTTTATCAGGGCGCTCTCCTTCGCCTCCTGGGCAAATAGAGAGTACTCCTTCAAAGCCGCGATGAGTTCGTCCCGGAAAGCAAGGGAGGGAACGGTTTTTCTGTTCCACAGGGCCTCAAGCCACGAGGCGCCCTCCGCGAGTTTCCTCTCCAATTCCGCTTCTTTTTCGAGTTCTACCCGGCGCTGATCCACCGCCTCGGCTGAACGCGGGGAGAACCTGGCATCCCTGGAGAGAAAATAGAGCCTGTCCTGTAGCAGCGCCCGGTTGACGGCGGCCGCGCTATTATCGGGTACGGGGGTGGTGAAAATGAACTCGGCGATTTCATACGGGTGAAACTCGCCGTCGTCGCTTTCCAGGAGCGACCAGACCTCTTCAAGGTCTATTTGTTCCGTGAGTCTTTTCCTTACAGCCGATATTTCCGAAAGCTCCCTGACGAGCTCGTCCCGGCCGCGTTTCGGGTCCATAAGGTATGTTCCCGAGTGAATAGCCCTGGAACGCGCGAGAGTTATTTCCCTGTTTTTCTCGGAGAGTACATGGAAGCGGCCGTCCTTGACCGCGAGCACTACACCGCAAAGGATTTCCTTGGATCCATAGAATTCGAGCACGGTCCCGGGCAGAATATCGTGAGGCTCGGGCCGGTTCATGAACAGCTCTCCATACAGTTACCGTCTTTTTCTACCGGATAAAGGCGAATCCGAAATCATGCGGACCCGGAATGAGAAGTAAAAATGAATTAACCTGAAAGATTTCGGACCGACTTCCGCAATCTAAAGCATGCTCAAATGCTTGAAAAGCAAGAAAGGCCGCGCAACGCAACGCTATCTCCTGCGTGCCGAAGCCCCTTTCCTGGCTGGTCCGCGGCTTTCCCCCCCGCCGCGAAGTATCTCCTCCTTGAGGGAGTGGAGCAGTTGGAGGGCCTCCAGCGGGGTCATCCGGTCGATGGCAGCCGCCGCGATACGCTCTCTTACCCTGTCGGATGAACTCTGAAACATCGAAAGCTGAACTCCCGGCTCCAGTTCCGTGGCGGATCGATATTGTTTCGCCTTGGGGCCCGGTCCCGGCAGAGTACTTGTCTGTCCACCCTCAAGCTGCAGAAGGATCTCGTTGGCTCGCCCCGTGATCTGGTCAGGCAGGCCGGCCAGCCGCGCCACCTGGATTCCGTAGCTCCTGTTCGAACTCCCGGGTGTCAGCTTGTGAAAAAAGAGGATCTCCTGCTGCCACTCGCGGATTGCAACATTGAAATTCCGAACGCGTGGCCGGCTCTTTGCCAGTTCGGTCAATTCGTGATAATGCGTCGCGAAAAGCGTCTTGATCCCCTTTTCCTCGAAATCATGCAAGAACTCAGCCACCGCCCAGGCAATGCTCATACCATCGAATGTGCTGGTCCCCCTGCCGATTTCATCGAGAATGACAAGGCTGCGTGGCGTTGCCTGGTGCAGGATATTGGCGGTTTCCTGCATCTCGACCATGAAAGTGGAGCGGCCGCGGGCGAGGTCATCCGATGCGCCCACGCGCGTAAAGATGCGGTCGACCAGACCTATGCGCGCCGAGGCCGCGGGAACGAAGCATCCTATCTGGGCGAGCAGCACAATGAGCGCGGCCTGTCGCAGGATAGTGGACTTTCCGGCCATGTTGGGACCGGTAATGATAAGGACTTCCTGTCCTTCCTGGTCCAGCTCCAGATCGTTTGGCACGAAGGTTCCGTCATCCAGGAACCGTTCGACAACGGGGTGGCGGCCGTCGCTGATGTGAATGGAGTCACCGGAATCAAGCGAAGGGCGGCAGTAGTCGAACCGGGCGGCGACTTCGGCAAAGGAAGCGATGCAGTCAAGGGTTGCCGTCTTGTCGGCCATCTCCTGGATACGGGTACTGTTGGCGGCAACGAGTTGGCGCATTTCCAGAAAGATCCGCTGTTCCAGTTCGAGCCGCTTCTCGTCGGCTTCCAAAACCTGGACCTCGAATTCTTTCAGTTCCTCGGTGATGAAGCGTTCCGCGTTAACGAGCGTCTGCTTCCTGAAATACGTGTCCGGGATAGAAGAGAGATTCGACCGCGAGACTTCTATATAGTAACCGAAGACTTTATTGAATCGGACCTTGAGAGAGGAGATCCCGGTCTCCTTGCGCTGGCGCGCCTCGTACTCCGCCATCCAGCCTTTGGCATCACGGCTGAGACGGATATAGTGATCCAATTCGGAATTGAAGCCGTGATTGATTGCCCCGCCGGAGGAAAGCGCGGCGGGAGGAGGATCGGTGAGTGCCGCTTCCAGTGTGGCGGTGAGCTCGTCCAGGGTATCCCATTCAGCGGCGAGCCCAGCCAGAAGGGCACTCCCGCGGGAAGTGAGGAGTTCTCCGATGCGGGGCAGGATCTGAAAGGATCTTTTCAGGCCGATGAGGTCGCGCGGGGTGGAGATCCCCGTGCTGTTCCGTCCGTTAAGCCGTTCGATATCGTTGATGTTCTCAAGGGCGGAGAGAATTTCAGCCCGTATCACGCTTTGCTCCACCAGTTCGGCCACGGCTTCCTGCCGCTTTTCGAGTGCGGGGAGGTCTAGAAGGGGATAGCGCAGCCACTGTTGAAGGCGTCTGCCGCCCATGGCGGTCCTGGTCTGGTCGATCGTGCCGAGCAGGGAACCCTTACGGCCCTGGAAGCTTGCCGATTGGAATATCTCCAGGTTTCTCACCGTGGCGTCATCCAGCAGCATAAACTCGGACCGGCTGTAGGGGATGAGTTTTCCGATATGATCGCAGGAGCCGAAAAGATTTTCCCTGGAATAAGCGAGTACGGCCCCGGCGGCGGGAACGGTCGGAGCCTCCGAACCGATGCCGAAACCCTCCAGTGAATGCACGCGGAAGTGGGAGGTGAGCAGCTCGAAGGCCCGGCGTCTGTCGAAATGGACGGGGTCGATGTGGGTGATGACCGATTCGCACCGGATCGAGAAGGGTTTTATCCACTCCGGCTCTTCGCCCTCGGGCAGCAACAGCTCGCTGGGATTGATCCGAAGAAGCTCATCTACCAGAAGCTCTTCTGTATCGAGTTGCGTAACCCGGAACTCCGCCGTGGAGATGTCCAGGTATGCGAGTCCCACTCCGCGTCCGCGCCCGGAAGATGCGACGGCGGCAAGGTAGTTGGACTGGTTCGATGTGAGGTTCTGATTGTCGAGAATCAGCCCGGGGGTCATGACCCGTGTAACTTCGCGTTTTACCAGCCCCTTGGCTTTTTTCGGATCTTCGACCTGGTCGCAGACGGCCACCTTGAAACCGGCGGAGATGAGTTTGGCTATGTAGCCTTCAGCGGCGTGATAGGGTACTCCGCACATGGGAATGGGGTTTTCCGCCTGCCGGTCGCGCGAGGTGAGAGCAATCTCCAGCACGCGGGAGGCGGTGACCGCATCCTCCATGAACATCTCGTAAAAATCTCCCATCCTGTAGAGCAGCAGCGCCTCGGGGTATTTGGCCTTGACCTCCAGGTACTGCTGCATCATGGGGGTTATGGTGTTCATCTGCTTCCCAGCTCCAATCCGGCGGGTACCAGCGAGAAGCCGCCGTGCGGTGACAGCCCCGGCGCCGCGCAAAGAAATACCGGATAACGATCAAAAAGGAGTTATAATAGATATATTATCGCGGACTGAGGATTTTCATTTATTGTGGGTCCAAGATCAACATTTAGTTTCAATTCGGCCTGGTTGTCAGAGTAAAATCCCAAGTCCGCGTGACCGGGAACTATACCGTCGTGCCGACGGTTGTTTTGTTTTGGGGGGATTCCGCATTGCCGCTTCACGATTTTATACGCCTGAGAGGCGTCCGCCAGCACAATCTGAAAAATATCGACATAGACATTCCGTTGCACAGCCTTGTGGCCCTTACCGGGGTGAGCGGTTCGGGAAAATCCAGTCTTGCGCTGCATACCCTCTATGCCGAGGGGCAGCGGCGCTATATAGAGACTTTCTCGCCTTATGCGAGGCAGTTTCTCGAGCGGATGGACCCGCCCGAGGCCGATCTCATCGAGGGCATTCCGCCCAGCATCGCGATCGAATCCGGTACCGCGGTGCGGAGTTCGCGCTCCACGGTGGGAACAATCACGGAAATAAATGACTACCTGAAGCTCCTTTTCGCGCGGCTCGCCGTTCCTTATTGTCCGACGTGCGGCAAGCCCGTGCGTTGCGACACTCCGGAGACGATCCTGGACGGCCTTTCCGACCTGGGCGAGAACGACAGGTTGCTGATTGCGTTCCCTTCCAGGGCCGAACCGGCGGGACAGTGGGCCCAGCGTCTCATATCCGAAGGATTCCTGCGAGTCTTTTCCGGCGACAGGGTGCTGGACCTCGATGGGCTTGACAAGACCGAAGCGAAATCCCTTGAAGGCGGTGAAATCCTTGTCGTTGTGGATCGGCTTCTCTGGGGGAAGACAGAACGCGGCCGCGTGGCGGATTCCATAGCGACGGCCTACCGGATGGGTGAAGGACGCGTGAGCATAATCGTCATGCCGGACCGGGTCAGGAAGTTCAGCTCCGAGCTGAGCTGCCCCGATTGCCAGGGCGGCATATCGATCCCTCCGGCGACGCCCAATTTGTTTTCATTCAACAGTCCTATTGGGGCATGTCCCGAGTGTCGAGGTTTTGGGCGCACCATCGGGGTGGACATGGACCTCGTCATCCCGGACCGGAGACTCTCCATCGCGCAGGGTGCGATCAAACCCTGGGGCGTGGAGCGGGACGAATATCTGGAGCTTCTGGATTTCTGCCGTAAGCAGGGCATACCGACAGACCAACCCTTCAGCGAGCTGGATGAAGCATCGCGCCGCAAAATCCTGCGCGGAACGAAATCGTACTACGGAGTAAAAGGATTCTTCGAATGGCTTGAGACCAAGACATACAAGATGCACGTGCGCGTTTTTCTCTCTCGCTACCGCGCCTATACGGCGTGCGCCGCCTGCGGGGGATCGCGCTTCCAGCCGGCCGCGCTGCTCTACCGGTTGAAAGGGGCCCACATAGCGGAGGTCGCGGCCTGGAGCATCGAAAGATGCTGCCATTTCTTTTCCGGGCAGTGGCCGGAGATTGCCGGCGATCCCGCCGCCCAGGTGCTCGTGTCCGAGATACGCGGCAGGCTGAACTTCCTCAAGGCCGTGGGGCTCGAGTATCTCACCCTCGACAGGCAGTCGCGGACCCTTTCCGGTGGCGAGGTGCAGAGGGTGCACCTGACCCGCGCTCTCGGGTCTTCCCTGGTGAACGTCCTCTACGTGCTGGATGAACCGAGCGTGGGACTGCACGCCCGGGACCAGAAGCGCCTCATGGATCAGCTTGAGCGCCTCGTCGCGATGGGCAACTCCGTGGTCATGGTCGAACACGATCCCGGCATGATACGTTTTTGTGACCATGTCATCGATATGGGGCCGGCCGGCGGTGAAAAAGGAGGCCAGGTCGTCTTTCAGGGACGTCCGGCGGACCTCGCTAATTCGAAGCAAAGCCTCACGGGCGCCTATCTTTCCGGGCGCAAGTCCGTTGTCCCCGGATACATGGAACGGCGCACGCTGGTACCGGGTCGGGAAATCATCATCAGAAGGGCTCGGGAGAACAACCTCAAGGGAATCGACGTACTCTTTCCCCTGGGAATGCTTGTCGGGATCAGCGGCGTGTCGGGGTCCGGAAAAAGCACGCTTGTTGAAAAGACGCTCTATAACGGTTGGCTCAGGAAAAGAGGCCGCCCCGCGGAGACCCCGGGTCTTTGCGATGGGCTGGAGGGGGATGGCAGGATAGAGGAGATTATCCTCGTCGATCAGCAGCCGGTCGGGCGCACGCCGAGGGCCAATCTCCTGACCTACACGCATGCTCTCGATCCCTTGCGCAAGATGCTCGCGGCAACCCAGGAGGCGATTGCAAAAGGATTTTCGACGCGCCATTTTTCTTTCAACGTTCCCGGGGGAAGATGCGAAACCTGCAATGGCGACGGTTTCGAACGCGTCGAGATGCAGTTCCTGGCGGACGTTTTACTAAAATGCCCGCAGTGCAACGGTCGCCGGTTTCGGGATGAAGTCCTCGAAATCAAGGTTCGGGGCGTCTCGATAGGCGATATGCTGGAAATGACGGCCCGCGAGATCCTGGACCTCTTCCCGGAAAGCGAGCAGCTTGCCCGCTGCCTGGAACCGGTGATAGCCATTGGCCTGGATTACCTGCGGATGGGACAACCCCTCAGCACCCTGTCGGGCGGAGAGGCCCAGCGGTTGAAGCTCGTTCATTACCTGCAGTCCAGCAACGGCCGGACCTTCGAGCGGGAGAGCAACGGCAACCTCTTCATCCTGGACGAACCGACCACGGGCCTGCACCCACATGATATCGCCAAGCTCATCCGAGTCCTTCACAAGCTTGTGGCGATAGGCCATTCGGTCCTGGTGGTGGAGCATAACCTTGAATTTCTAGCCGCATGCGACTGGATTATCGACCTCGGTCCGGAAGGGGGCGAAAAGGGCGGGAGCATTGTGTGCCAGGGAGACCCGGAACAGGTCGCGGCCTTTCCCGAAAGCATAACCGGCAGATATCTTAAAGAGCGCCTGGAGGGAGCTGACTCCGGGAGCCTGGGCGTGGCCATGCCGGAAGCGGCGGAGCCGCAGGCGTCTTTTGCCCGTTCCCTTGCATCTTCCGCCGGGGGGGGATTCCCGCGCGAAAGCGATGTCGAAAAGAAATCGCCCGCAAAATCCGCATCGACCGGAGGAACCGTGCGCGGGGCGCGAGTGCTCGAATTTCGAAGCCGAATCAAGCGACCGGCCGACCGGGACATTGTCATCCGGGGGGCGCGCGAACACAACCTGAAGCTCGATGAAATACGGATTCCCCGCGGCAAGATGACCGTGCTCACGGGTCTGAGCGGTTCCGGGAAATCGACCCTTGCCTTTGACGTTCTTTTTGCCGAGGGACAACGTCGCTACCTGGAGTGCCTCTCTTCCTACGTGCGGCAGTATTTCAAGATAATGGAAAAACCCGAGGTGGATCAGATCGAGGGGCTTCCTCCCACGATAGCGATCGAACAGCGAACGAGCCAGTTCGGCAGACGTTCGACGGTCGGCACGATAACCGAGATTTATCACTTCCTTCGCCTGTTTTTCTCCAAGCTCGGCGAGCAGCACTGCCCGGACTGCGGCAAGAAGCTCGAACGCCTGTCCTTTGACGGCATCCTCTCGAGGATACGTGATGAGGTGGGAAATGGCCCCGTGGCGCTTTTTACTCCGCTGGTTCATGGGCGCAAGGGAATCTACAGGGACCTTTTCCTGCGTCTCAAACGCATGGGTTTCGAACGGGTTCGGATTGACGGCAGGCTGATGGCCCTGGACCCGGTCCCCGATCTCGCGCGGCACAAGGAGCACGATATCCTGGCGCTTCTGCCGGGTCTTGACCGGACCGGTCTCTCGGTGGAACGCATAGCGGAAGGAGTACGGCGAGGTCTGGCCATGGGAGGGGGTATCGTGCATCTTGAACTCCCGGGGCAGAAAGAGGCAAGGGTTTTCAGCAGCAATCTCTATTGTCCGGATTGCGACCAGGGGCTGGCTCCACTCGACCCTCGGCTGTTCTCCTTCAACAGCCGCCAGGGTTATTGCCCGGCCTGCACGGGTATAGGGATGGTGCGCCGCTTGAATACGGAGCGGCTTGCCGGACCACCCGATGTGGCTCTCAAGGACGGCATGATCTCTTTTCTGCGAAGTACGCTCTGGAGAGGCTTCGGGAAGAGAGAAGGCGAAAAGCTCGAACGTCTCTGGGTGCGGCATCTCGGGATCGATACCTCAAAGCCTCGATCCAGCCTGACACTATCGGCCTGGGAATCGATCCTCAACGGGATGAAAGGCAAATTTCCCGGACTTAGCACGATAATCGGCCAGGTAACGGAGCAGGAAGAAGTCTGGAAGAACCTTCGGCCGCTATTTGATGAGCTGCCGTGCCCCGAGTGCGAGGGGAGCAGGTTGAACCGGCAGGCACGATCGGTTCTGTTTCGGGGCTGGAACATTCCGGGGCTCGCGGGGTTGAGCGTTGACCGGTTCCAGGAAGTGTGGAAAAGCTTCCGGTTCACGGCCCGTGAAAAGCCCATCGCCGGACCCATAGCGAAGGAGATAGGGGAGAGGCTATCGTTCCTGGATAAAGTTGGCCTCGGCTACCTCTCGCTCGACCGGTCCGGGGAGACCATGTCCGGAGGGGAAACCCAGCGGATACGCCTCGCAGCGCAACTCGGCTCGAATCTGCAGGGCGTGTGCTACATTCTCGACGAGCCCACCATCGGCCTGCATCCCGCGGACAATCTCAAGCTTCTGGAGAGCCTGGAACGGCTGCGGGAAAAAGGCAATACGGTTATCGTCGTGGAGCATGATCCGGAAACCATGAAGAAAGCGGACGTGCTCATTGAACTCGGCCCGCTGGCGGGAGCGAACGGCGGGAAAGTGGTCGCGGAAGGGAGCTTCGACGAGCTTTGCAATAGATCGGAGACACTTACGGGTCAATGGTTTGGCAAACCGCTGAGCGATCTTTTCGACATCCCGGCCAGGAAAAAGGCGGGCAGCCTGGGATGGCTGGAATTCAACGGCGCCAGTGTCCGCAATCTCAAAAACATCGACGCGAGGGTCCCGATCGGTCTGCTGGTGAGTGTGACAGGGGTGTCCGGGGCCGGGAAAAGCACTCTTGTACACGAAGTGATCCATAACGAGCTGACCGCCGTTCTGGGCCGGGGGGCGCGATCGGTCTGCACCGGGACATCGGGCTGTGAAAAAGTGTACCGTGTGATGGAGGTGGACCACAACCCCATAGGTCGTACCCCGCGCTCCATTCCGGCGACTTACATCGGGGTGTGGGATGAGATCCGGAAACTCTTCGCGCTGCTTCCGGAATCCAGGGCGCGAGGATATGGTCCGGGACGTTTTTCCTTCAATGTGAAGGGGGGGCGGTGCGAGGAATGCAAGGGCCAGGGAAGGGTGAAAGTGGAGATGAACTTCCTGCCCGACGTTTTTGTACCATGTGAGTCCTGCTCGGGCGGTCGATTCAATCCGGAGACACTGACGGTGAAGTACCGGGAAAAAACCATCGCCGACGTGCTGGAGATGACGATCGACGAGTCGGTGGATCTCTTCTCCCCTGTCACGCGCATATCCCGTCCGCTGCGTATTCTGAGTGATCTGGGGCTTGGATACCTGAAGCTTGGGCAGCCCAGTCCCACGCTCTCCGGAGGCGAGGCACAGCGGATAAAGCTGGCGGGTGAACTCGGCAACAGCAGGAACTCCACCATCTATATTCTCGACGAGCCGACCACCGGGTTGCACCGGGCCGACATCAAACGGCTGTTGGATGTTCTGCGGGCGCTCACCGATCACGGTCACACCGTGCTGGTCATCGAGCACAATACAGACTTTGTCTGGGCGAGCGATTATGTGATAGACGTCGGACCGGGCAGTGGGGAGGCCGGTGGCAGGATCGTGGCCCGGGGCGCTCCCGAGGAAATCGTAAAGAAGGCGCGGGCGGTATCGCTGACCGCACGCGCTTTGCTGCCATATTATGAGAAGAGTTCGGGGAGGAGGCGGAAGGGTGAAAAGGGCCAGTAGAGTTGCGGCCAAGGTGACATCGGAGGAGATCTGAGTCCCGCCGCGCGGCGGGGGCCAACTCAATCTTCCACGCCCTGGCGCTTCATTACTTTCTCAAGGGAGAGGGGCTTTGCGCGGCCTGCCCGGATCTTCTCCGGGCGCTGCTCCGCAATATAGATATCTTCGAGGTCATCGAGATGATCGAGGATTGCCTGACGGGCACAAAAGGTCTTGGCTCGTCCCGTAAACCCTTGGCAGTTCATCCAGTGGTTTCTCAATTTCCTCGGGGAGGCGAATGGCGAGCATAGCCGTTTCCCCTCGGCGCGAATATACGCATCCCGCACGTCGCTCCGCCTTCGGCTAGAAAGATGACTCTCAGCTTGCCGCCACACTGACACCGGATTCCTCGATACTTTTTATGTTCCGAAGCAGAAGAAGCATCTTGCCATGGATGTCCTCGAAATACTCCTTTCGTGCAAGGATGGCATCCGGCCTTTGGATATACTGCCCGTCCACCATCTCGTCGGCACAATTTTGAACCAGGGAAAGAACGATCTCGTGCGAGAATTCGATGTGGAACTGGAGGGCGACAACGCGCCCTCCGTTGTAAGAAAATGCCTGCGCGGGACAGGCTTCGCTCTCCGCCAGCATAATGGCGCCCTTGGGGAGCGAAAATGTATCTCCATGCCAGTGAAGTGCCATGAACTCCTTGGGAAATCCTCGGAAGGGGCCGGAACCCGATGCCCCCGGCAATAACCTTACGGGATACCAGCCGATTTCCTTGTACGGGTTGCTGACTACCTGACCTCCCAGTACATCGGAGAGCAGTTGAGCGCCCAGGCAAATGCCCAGAACAATTTTGTTGCTCGCCACAGCCTCGCGGATGAACTTTTTCTCGGCATTCAGCCAGGGATATTCCCTGTCTTCATAAATATTCATGGGGCCTCCCAGCACTACAAGCCAGTCAAAGCTGTCCAGGGAGGGGAGCTTCTCCCATCGGTACAAATGTGTGGAAGATATTTCATGCCCGTTCTCTTTTGCCCAGCTTCCAATGTTTGCGGGTCCCTCGAATTCCACGTGTTGAAGATAATGAAGTCTCATTCCGTCCTCATTGTGTTTACCAAACAGTTAATTGATAAATCTTTCCGCTATCGTCCGCCGGATGATGATCAATATTCGTGCCGAAGGGTAGGAAAAGTGGGCTGGGTGGAAGACATTTTTGTGGCTGACGATCATTACCCGTCGCGAACCACGACCCCACGGTCCCCGGAATGGGTCCCGGGGACTGTGATAACCTCATCGCGCGCGGCATATTTTCATGATGGGATGCGGGAAATACAGGGAGGGACGCGATGTGCCCCGGTCCCCCCTCATTGCATGGAATCGTTGGCGATATCCGCTACCGAGGCGCCCCGCTCGCGATCCACTTTTCGATCAGGGCTATATCCTCATTGGAGACCCAGGGAGGACCGTTGCGCGGCATGCGAGGGGTTTTGGCGCCGGTGAGTCTGAGCAGCAGGGAACTCTTGGCGGGTTGTCCGGGGACCACCACCTTTTCATCATTGCTGCCTTTTATAATGTTTTCGTAGGTGTCCAGATGGAGGCCCTTGGCGGCCTTCGCGCCGCTGTGGCAGTTCAGGCATCGGTTCTGTAAAATGGGGGCAATTTCCGAGTAGGATACTCCCTTTGATTGCGGCTGAGTTTGCGCCAGACCCGTCGTGGGGATGCAGAGGATGATGGCTGCAAGAAATAACATGGCAATCGACAAGTGCTCATACTTCATCGTGGTTCCTCCGGGGTTAAGGGTAGACTGGCAGACAGTGATTCGATGCGGAGTCAGGATGAAGTTAAGGCAAGGCGAGTGAAATGTGAAGCGGGAGGGAAAAAAGAACTTGGCCGTGCACCCTTTGTCGAACCGGCCAAGGCAGACCGCACACCTTCCTGCAACCAGATCAGATGTAACTACGACACAGCCGATGATACTTACCGCTGCTTCCTTCCGGACCTGACGGGGTTCGTAGTCGTCTGTTGCGTAGTGTCCAACCGGCACAGGAATTAATACGATCAGCTCGGCGAGGGCCCTTCAAAGGGGATTCGACCCCGCTAAAGCGGATCTCGGGCTACAGGGCACCGCTAGCTCCCCGTCTAGCACGACCAAGATCGTTTCAAACTTGAGCTTTCATACTAACATTTCCATCCCGGGATTGCAATCCCTCGAAATCTGACGACTGGACGCGGTAACACTTCATGCGTCGCGCCCTATCGCCCCCCGGTCCGGGAGAAAACATCGTGAAAGGGTTATGCCGAGAATGTCGCGCAGGGTCTTGAAGGCGCCGCCGCGAAGAAGATGGCGCCAGCCGCCGATGTAGATCGGCAGCCGGGGGCTCCGGTGCGCAAGTTCAAGGCGGATGCGCGCGGCAATGTGTTCTTCGCGGCTCCGCCACGGCGAAAAGTCATTTCCGGTCCAGGGATCGAGGACCGGCGATCCGCTCGTGATCTGGCGCGCAGCCCGATCGTACTGCACGTGAACCGGAATTTGCATCCTCTCCAGGCGCAGGAGTGATTCCAGGTTCTCCGCGCTGATGAGTTCTCCCCAGGTCTCTATCCACTGCCGACTGAACTCCGACCAGTCCACGGCGAGTATTGTGACGCCGGTCGCATGGGAGGCGTAAGCTTCGGAAGCACGGTACTCAAATGGAAGCGCGATCTGGTGGCGTATCGCCCTGACTTGGGGATGCATGAGAGCATCCTTGAAGGATAACCCGATTCGGTGTGCCGCATGTTGGAGATTTTGCGACAGCTCACGAAGCAGTCGGGGCGCGTGCTCCTTTCTGTAGTGCAGGGCATACGGGCTCAGTTCCACAAAAACGAGGTCAGGCTGGATCTCCGAAAGGAGGAACCGCGTACGCGCGTATCCGCTGGGGTCGGAATGCACGGTACCGAGAAGAATGAGACCGGAAGTTTGCACGGCAATGAGCCACGTTTTCGGGAACTGTTCCTTCGGCGCGCTGCCTCTTGCGTTGCGATCAGGGATTCACGGGCTCGGGGACATTTTCCGAAAAAAGGAAATGAAGTTCCCTGAAATGAGCAACATGAAAATCCGCGTTCAGAAGAGGGTTCTTGTAGCCCACGAAGGGCACTCCGGTGGCCCGCGCAAAATCCTCGTCCACCTTGGAGTCGCCGACATAAAGAACCTCACCGGGTGAGGCGCCGAAGGCCGTTAATATGCGCTGCATTATCTCGGGGTGCGGCTTGGGGTTCGTGACATCAGACGCGCTGACCACGAGGTCGAAATACTGGCTGATATTGTAACGCTTGAGCAGTTCCAGTGTCGATACGGTCCGGTTCGTGGCCAGCGCGATCCGGTAATGCTTTTTCGCGAGACTCAGGAATTCGGTCAGGCCGGGCTCCTGCTGAAGATGACCGTTAAATGGTTCGAAGTCGATGGTCTTGAAATAGGCGTAGGCGCGCTCGAAATCCTCGCCGTCGTTCCCGATCAGGTAGAGCAGCGACTGGCGGACGGGGTGCATGTGAATATACTCGTGCTGATCGGCGCGGACCGGAGGGCGTCCCACGACCTCCATGATGTGGGTGTAGAATAGAATGTTGGCCTGCCGCGAATCGAACAGGACACCGTCACAATCAAGCGCTATCACCTTCAAATTCTTTAGTTTGGAAAGCAACGCGCCGTATTTTCCATTTTGACCGTCAATTTGCATCCAGATGATCCATCCTTCCGGTATTTCCCGCGTTTGAAGACACTGAAAACCTTTACATGCGGGGGCTTATGGAATACATTACCAGCCAATGACATGGTAATATAGTAATATAATCCAAATGTGCCGGAGCTACAAACACGTGGTAACAGGTTGCCCCGTGTTTATTCCGGCTTCTTTTATATGGGAATCGAGAATGAAAAATCAATTCGATTATCTGGTCATCGGAAGCGGTATAGCTGGACTCTCGTTCGCGCTGAAAGCAGCCAGGAGCGGATCAGTTGCTATTGTAACAAAAAAGGACAAACTGGAAACCAGTACCAATTATGCCCAGGGCGGCATCGCTTCCGTTTTTGGCGGTGATGATTCCTTTCAGCTTCACATAGAGGATACGCTCAGTGCGGGCGATGGGCTGTGCCATCCCGAGATTGTCGACCTCGTGGTCAGATCGGGTCCTGAACGGATAAAGGATCTGATCGAACTGGGTGTTCCGTTCAATCGCACGGATTGCGGCGGAGACGGCTTCGACCTGGGAAGGGAAGGAGGCCATAGCCGCAACCGCATCCTGCACGCGCAGGACCTGACGGGCCGGGCGGTTGAAGAAGTCCTCATGGCCGCGGTCGAGGCAAATCCAAATATCGTCATATTCGAAAATCACCTGGTACTCGATCTGGTCATTCAGCACCACTCGCTGCGCAGCGGGTCGCTGAACCTTTACCAGCAGGACATATGCAGGGGCGCTTACGTGCTGGACATCTCCGGAAACGAGGTTCACACCTTTGTCGCCAACGCCGTGCTGCTGTGCACGGGAGGCGCCGGTAAGGTCTACCTGTATACGAGCAATCCCGACGTCGCGACGGGAGACGGCCTCGCCATAGCCTACCGGGCCGGCGCTCGGCTGGCGAATCTGGAATTCGTGCAATTCCATCCCACATGCCTCTATCATCCGCTGGCCAAAAACTTCCTTATTTCCGAAGCGGTCCGGGGGGAAGGCGGGCGGCTTATCGACAAGCGCGGCCGCGCCTTCATGGAAAAATACCACCCCATGAAAGACCTTGCCTTCCGTGACATCGTGGCCCGCGCCATAGATACGGAGATGAAAACCACGGGAGATGACTGTGTCTTCCTGGATATCAGCCACAAGGACTCGGATTTCCTGAAGCAGCGCTTCCCGAACATTCTCCAGAAATGTCTTTCCCTCGGCATAGACATTACCCGCGATCCCATGCCGGTTGTGCCGGCGGCACACTACATGTGCGGTGGAATCGTCACCAATGCGATGGGGCAGACCACCATCCAGAATCTCTACGCGATAGGCGAGTGCGCGTGCACCGGATTGCACGGCGCGAACCGCCTGGCCAGCAACTCACTTCTGGAAGCAATGGTTTTTGGGCACACCGCTGCGGGCCACTGCGGCCAGAATATCGGGCAGTGGCGCAACCGAATGCTGCCGGAGGTGCCGGACTGCTCCGCCAAGGTCAATCAAAGCGGCTCCGAGGCCAACAATGAGATGGTCCTGGTCGCCCATAACTGGGATATCATCAGGCGGCTCATGTGGAATTACGTGGGAATAGTGCGAACCGACAAGCGGCTAAACCTGGCACTCAATCACATCGCGCACATCCGAATGGAGATCGTGGAACACATGCCCAAGATCCCGATCAACAGCGACCTTGTGGAATTGCAGGGACTCGCGCTCGTTGCGGAGTTGATCATCCGGTGCGCGGTGCAGAGGAAGGAGAGCCGGGGGCTTCACTTCAATGTGGATCATCCCCAGAAAGACGGAGCGGACCGGGTCAAGGACACCATAGTGTCCAAGAATCCGGCGGAGGAGTTCTTTTCATCCGTGCCGTTCAGGACAGATGAGCCTGCTTATGGTCCGCCGACGGTTCTATCGTTTCGGCATCAATAATGGGTTCGGAAGGGCCCGCCGGCGCCTGGAGAAGCTTCGGCGCATTTGGGTTCTGCTCGATTCTCATGGTGAGCATCCCGCCCATGATGCTGATTTCGTAATTCTTGTCCGACATCCCGGCCTGGCTGAAAGTATCGCGCAGTTTGCGGAACTGCCTCTTTGCCTTCCGGTAGATATAGTAGAGAGAGCCGGCGAAGAGGAGCAGGATGAACAGGAAGACCCAGCCGGGCGTGGAGATCACTTTGCCTATGAACATGATCACGCCGAGGATCCCGAAAACGAGGACCACCTGGAGACCCACGATCATGTAGAGATAATATATACCCTGGCTTACCGAGGATTCACGCTTCTCGGTGGCGGGTTCCGGCGCGGGTGCGGGTTCGGGCTGGTTATTTCGTCTTTTGAATAGACGGCTGAACCACATTTTTCAGGATTCCCCTCTTTGCAGGACCTGCGCCGCGATTTCTTTCTGCTCCTCTCCACCCCCAGGCAGCATGTGAGGTGGAATATCCCGCGCAAGCAACTGCGTATTGATCCGGTATTTTTCAATCTCGAGCTGATTTTCGAGCATCAGCCTCGATAGTCTGTATCGCAGATAGATGACCCAGGTAAGCAAGCCCGCCACAAAGACGGCCAGTCCCAGGAAAAACCACTGGTACTCCTTCACCGCGGTAAAACACGAATTGGCGACATCACCCAGAAAAGAGGGTATCAACCACATGATAAGCATCGCCAAAACAATTACGAAACCAACGTGCAAAACCGAAAAATGGCGCGAAGCGCTGAGAAACGACTGGAATCGCGTCTTGCCCGGTTCCGGGCCGTTCTGTGTTGTACTCTCCCTCGAACCGCCATTCAGCAGGAGAAGCCATACCTGCACCACGAAAGAAAGCAGCAGTACGAGACCCATCGGGAGCCCAATGGCCAGCAGAATCCATGTCCGGAGTGGAAACGGCACCAACTCGGATTCGATATGGGTGCGATAATTGCGAATCGGCCCAAAATTGTTTTCGAAAACCATTTTCTCATAGGTAGTAAGGGCTGTACCGGAGCTTTCGTATAGTTTCGTACCATTCTGATCGGCTACCACCACGCGGGACTTTAGCCCCGATTGGCTCAAGACCGCAACATATATCGCGAGTTCAAGGACCAGTACGAGGATAACGCTTACCGCCAATACGGTTTTGGGGGATTTCCCGCCTTCAAAAAGTTCGGACAATCGCAAATCGTGCGCCATGGATAAGACCGCTTCGATCCAGTGTCATGACAGTTGAGGCCCGCTGAAAAACAATGCGGGGGTGCAAGTAACGTTCATTCTGGAAGGCTAACATTCCCCATCCGGGAGAGTCAATTGAAATTGCCCCGCGGGCCTCTTGCCCGCCCGGATGCAAAAAGCCCCACAGGGTCTTGACCCGTGGGGCTTTAGGACAATGTCGGTACCGGCAGCTAGGTGCGGTTGAGTTCCTTCTCGCGGGGGAACAGGGGCAGATACCGGTAAGAGAGCGATATCACGAGGATGCAATAGGCGAGCATCGCCAGGATTGGCGCCCACTCGTACACCGTCGGAACGTAGATCTGCCAACTGTCGAACGGCATGACCGGCGCGGCGATCGCCTGAATGGTCATTACGAACCGGTTGATGGAGACCCCGATGATATCGAGCAGGAATGCGCCGAAGAGCAGGAAATTGCTCCTCCTGCCCGCCGGCGAGAGCAGGATCAATGCCGGAAGGACTCCGCAAATGCCGATTTCAGCGATCAGAAGCCATATTCCATATGGACCCCAGTAAAAATCGCCGAGCTTGAACCCGAACCTCGGCGCGAGGCCGAATGCCCAGTAAGCGGTGTCGGCAATCTTGAGAATCATGTAGGCGCCGAGCAGACCGCCTTCGATCTTGCCTATGAGATCATATACGCTGCGATCGACAAGCTTCTTGCCGCTGACTTTTTCCAGACTCCTGCAAATGAGGGCGGTGAAGGCGGGTCCGGAAGCGATCGCTGACAGGATGAAAAGAAAGAAGGTCCATGGCCAGATGAAAAGTCCTTCGCGGAAAGCAAACGGCCTGGCGAACAGAACGCCGGCGACACCACCGAGCGAGCCTTGATGGAAGAAGCTGAGGAAGGTGCCGGTGAGGGCGAATATCGCCATGACGTCGTGCATGCTGTGGCCGAGCACTCTCAGAGACTTGACTTCGCTGATTTTGCGATTCTCGAGGATGAGCGGGATGTATTCGATGACCAGCACAATCGCGTAGCAGGTGATGCAGAAGATAACTTCCGTCAGCATCGAGTGCACGTTGGCATGCCAGTAGCCGAACCAACCCCGGAGCGGTTGGCCGATTTCAAGCAGGAGGACGGCCAGTGCGCCGGTATAGCAGACGAACCCCACGACAACCGCGAGGTTGATGATCTTACCGAGTTCCTTCAGAGCAGGGAAGAACCGGGATAGCCCATAGTACAGGAAGCCCGAGAAAAACGCTCCCGCTCCGAGGGCTATGATCGCCAGGTCGGCGGTGATGTAGGCCCCGAATCCGAAATAGTCATTTAGACCGGTAAGGTTCAAGGCCTTTACGAGCACCATCGCTCCGGCCATCACGCCCCAGCCGATCACCCCGACCAGAATCAGTGTCCAGAGCGCGAAAACGGGAAGCGGGCAGCGCTTCAACCCATCTGGAATCAATGCTCTATCCATTCTAGACCCCTCGTAAACAAGGATAGCAAATTCGACTCGCTCACTACGCCAAATCTCTACTTGATGGCATTGTCCGCGAGATTCTTAATCCAGTCGTGCCTGCTGAGATAATAGACCTTCGGTTTGGTCCCGAGCTTTTCCAGGATCCGGAAGGCGCGAGGATCCTTGGAGAGCTTGCCAACTTCGGAGCTGGCGTCCATCAGGTTTCCGAAGGATATCGCGCGGGTCGGGCAGGCATCCGCGCAGGCCGGAGTATACGTGACCTTGTTGGGGTCGGCTCCGTCCACATAGGCCTTTGACCTGGCCTTAAGAAGCCTGTGATGGCAGAAAGTGCACTTTTCGACCACACCCCGCATCCGGGTGCTCACCTCGGGGCTCAGCATCGACTCCATCTGCTTGGGCCAGGTGGGGTCCCACCAGTTAAAGTCCCTGGCATGGTAGGGGCAGGCCACCATGCAGTACCGGCATCCGATGCAGCGCGGATAAATGTGTGTCACCAGGCCGTTATTTTCGTCGCGCGTCGTGGCGTTGACCGGGCAGACGAAAGTGCAGGGGGAATGGTGGTCCGAATCGCAATGCATACATGGACGAGGCAGATAGGAAAACCGGTAGTCCGGATAATCCTTGCCGTTGTTCATCGGATATATCTCCATCCATGTAATGGAGCGCAGCTTCATGGACTCATCCGGCCTGAACGAGATATTGTTTTCCGCCTGGCACGCCACACTGCAAGCGCCGCAGCCGGTGCACTTGTCCAGATCGATCACCATTCCGTAACGAACACCGCTTTGCGCATGTCCTTTTTCGCTCACAGATTACCCCCTTACGCGCGACGCAGTTGAGCGCGGGTAGCCCAGACTGTCCCGTTTCCGCTAATGGGATCGAGTTGGACTTCCATCAGACTGTTCGCATTCACTCCCTTATTCTGGATATACTCGTCATAGGCCTTGTGGCCAAGCCCTCTGGGTATGTAGACAACACCGGGACGCGCCGCGGGGCTGATGTTGATCCGCACAGCCGTCTCGGCCTGGCTGGTTTTCAGCGTGACCAGGTCCCCCCGGGCAAAACCAAGGGTTTTCGCCGTCTCGGGGTTGATATCCACAAAGACATCCTGCCCGTTCAGCATGTAGTCCGGAACCAGCTTATTCATAAACGGCGGGTTGGCCAGGTATCCACTGGCGATAAACGGGGTTGCGTAGCTCACCAGCAGAAGCGGCAGCTCGGCTTCTTTCCCCGAGGGCATCAGCGGTCTGAAATGCGGCAGAAACATCTGGTCTTCCGCCGGGGCGGCGCCTTTTCCCTGGACGGCCTGGACGGCCAGTTCGAACTTGCCCGAAGCCGTCTTGGTGAAAGAAGCCCCCGCTGGTGCATCATACCAGCAGGCGCCTGCCTTGAGTTTCTTCCACAAATCGGCTCCATCGGTAAAGTTTGGCTTGGGGGACTCACCAGCCTTGAGAGTGGCCAGAACGACCCCGCTCTTGTCGGCGACCGCGCCCTTCTGGGCCTTGGCCAGTCCATCAACCCGAAATTTCAGATATTCCTCATAGGTCTTCCAGGGCAGTGATGCGGCAACGCTGCCAGCCATGTCCCTGGCCAGGGCGAGTACTACTTCGCCCGTGTGTTTCGTTTTCAGGAGGGGCTTGAGAATGGGGGCCCCAAGGGCATAATAGCCGTAGGGTGCACCTGGTATCCCCTTCGCATCGTCATATCTCTCAAGCGAGGTGTGATTGGGAAGGATCAGGTCCGCCTGGGCGGCCGTCTCATCCATGAAGGAGGAAAAACAGACCAGTGTGCCGACTTTGTCGAGCGCGGACTGCACGAGTTTAGTCTCGGGTAGACTGTGGGCCGGATTGGCCTCGTGAACCATCAGCACCTGAATCGGATATTGCGGTCCGGAAACAAGCGCATCGAAAAACCCATATAGCCCGTTTTGCGGACAGGGGCACTTTGACTTGGTGAGATCGAGGCGTTTCTGCTCAACTGCCCTTTCCGCAAAAATGTCTTTCTGGCCGGGAGGAAGATCCGCAAGGGGAAGATCGGGGGCAATCGAGAGCAAACCGTCGGCCTTGAGGTTCCCCTTGAGTGCATTCAATGCGACAAACGCGAGATCATGGTACGTATTATTGGGATTGTCCGGCTGACCGATTCCCCAAACCGCGACGGCTTTTGCCTGCGATGCGAATTCCTTTGCCAGGTCACGTATTTTTGCTGCATCGAGGCCAGTCTTCTTGGCGGTCTCGTCGGGCGCGAAAGCATTCGAGGTGATAAAACTCTTGAATCCCTGGCGCTTCTTGCCCGCGGCATCCGTCCAGTCATCAAAACCGAATACGTTGGCGTTCACGAACTCGGAATCAAAAGCGCCGCCAGTTACCATGAGATGGGCAATACCCAGGGCGAGGGCGGCCTCGGTTCCGGGATTTACCGGAACCCACTGGCCGGCTTTGGATGCGGTGATCGAACAGCGAGATTCAACCTGCACGATCCTGGCCTGTCCCGGAGTCTTATTAAGCCGGCGCAGCGCCGCGAAGGCGCGATTCGGAGCGGTGCCGCCATCGAGCAGATTGGCCCCGAAGCTCAGGATGTAGGCGGCATTTTCCAGGTCAAATGCAAACGGCCCGGAACTGCCCGTGGTCAGAAAAGCGGCCGTCTTCATCCCGTCGGTCTGGGACGGCATTTTGAAAAGATTCGGGGACCCGTACGCGGCAAAGAATTGGACCAGCAGGTCGTCCATGCTGCTCTGCCTCGCGGCGGTTATGCAGGCCACGGTGTGCGCCTTGCCGTCACTCCGTATCGTCGAAAGCTTTTTCCCGAGTTCGGACTGAGCTTCCTCCCAGGAGATGGGCTGCAAGCCGGAAGGGTCGCCGCGCCTCTTTGTCTGTTTTAGGGGCTGTGTGATACGATAGGGCGCGTAGAGAAACTGGAGTCCCGCGGCTCCAAGAGGGCAGATTCCACCCTCGTTCACCGGGTTCGCCGGGTTTCCTTCCAGCAAAATCGCGCGGTTTCCGTTTACGAGGCGGGCCTGTAGGCCGCATCCTCCTTCGCAGAACGTGCAGATGGCAGGCGCCTTCGTTACCTCTCCCCGTTCCGGGGAAGGCCGCCATGACCAGTTCTGCGACCAGATGGCCGAATCATCGGCCAATTTCCATGGCAATGGCGTGAGCAGCGTGCCACCGACCGCTCCAGCAGCAATTTGTAAGAAAGCTCTCCGACCAAATTTCATTCCGTCCACCCTCTCATGAGACACATATTATGATTAAGCTCTAAAGCTTCCCATGCCTTTGGAACCGCGGCACTACTTGTGGCAAATCTCACAATTGTTCGAGGCGCCCTTTTGGGCATGGCATTCCTCGCATTCGGTCATCTTCATGGTGGATATGCTGTACCCGGTAATACGGTTCTCCCGGACAAGCGGAACCTTTTCTTCCTTGGACACATCCCTGTGGCAACTCACGCACTTGAGCCCCTGGCCCTTGTGGGGTGCATGCGAAAAGAAAACATTGTCGGGTTGCCATGAATACGACTTCCAGGGAACTTCGATCTTCTTGGCGATGTAATGCTCAACCAGGGTCTTCTCGGACTCGGTGTTGCCCTGGGCCGTCTCATGGCATTCCACGCACTTGTCGAGAGTTGGAATCCCCGTGTAGGTGCCGTCGGGACGAAATGAATGGCAGGATTCGCAGTCATTGTCCTGGTGGGCGACATGGCTGAAGTTGATGGGCTGGGCTTTCTGAGAATAGAGCAGATTGGGGAAGACTACCCACCCCAGGACCAGGGCGCCAATGAAGCCCAGCAAAAAGAAAACCATCCCCAGAGCCTTTCCGGAACCGCTTTTTTTCTCTTCATTCATAGGACAGCCTCGGTAATCCCCTCAAGATTGGAATAGTTGGGACTTAAAGAAGTCATGCTCGTTATGCAAAATTGAGCATTCCCTCAAGTGACGAAAAGAACAAGGTGAAGCGTGCATCTAAAAGTAATTTTTCACAAAATGTGCGACCACTTAATCGTTTCTCCAAACTCTTGTCAAGTGAAAAAAAGAAGCAAATATGGCGAATGATTACTGAATTGCGTGCACTTCCGCATACTCACAAATAAGAAATTATTCACATAATAAGCCTGGTTGTGCGACAAAAAGATTACGGTATTGATTCCATTCGCCCTTTGAGGATAAAAGTAGCACCGGAGATTAGCCCAGACACATACACCTCCATCCCGACGAGGATACCTGATGCTGACATTCATGACTTTGAATCTCCGTTTCGATAACGACCAGGACGGTGACAATGCCTGGCATTTCCGCAAGGAAATCGTACTGGACCTCGTACGAAATCACAGTCCCACCATACTCGGCACCCAGGAGGGCACCACGGGGCAACTCAGCTATCTGGCGGACAGCCTGGAAGACTACGAGTTGCTGGCTCCCGGCAGATTCTGGGAAAAAGACTGCCAATACTGTTCGCTCTATTTCCGGCGCGACGAGGTGCGTCCGGTTTCAGGCGGCGAGTTCTGGCTTTCCTTGACGCCTCACGTCCACAGGAGCGGCGGATGGGATAGCGCCTACCCGCGCATGATAAGCTACGGGGTCTTTCAAGAACTGAAAAACGACAGGATTTTCTTGGCCGGAGTGACACACCTCGACCATATGGGAAGCGAGGCAAGGATTCGGCAGGCTGAAATTATACGGGAATTTGTCATCCGTCAAGGCAGTCCCGTTGTTCTCATGGGAGATTTCAACGATCGCCCGGGTTCGGCTGCTCATAAAGTGCTTACTTCACCTGACTCTGGAATGCTCGACACCTGGGAAGCTTTGCGAAAGCCGGAGAATGAGAGTAGTATGACGTACCATAGATTCACGGGCACTCCACAGGTGTTCAGGATGGACTGGATACTGGCGAGTCCCCATTTTAAGGTTTTCGATGCGCGGGTGATACACGATCATGCTCCAGGCGCGAGGTATCCCTCGGACCATTTCCCATACCTGACCCGGCTGGACTGGGCGTAGACTCACGGAACGACAGGAAACGTAATGAAGGACACGATACGTATAGCCATAATCCAACCGAAACCATACCCGTCATTCGACGATCCCAGAAACATCGGACATGCCCTGCAGTTAATGGAGAAATGCCGGAGCGAGCAGCTCGATGTGATCGTATTCCCTGAATACTTCCCAACGATTGGAGACAGGGAAATCGGCGCCGCCGCCCGCAACTTCAACAGCTATGTGATAGCGGGAATGATCGAATCGGAAGGGGGCAAGCAGTACAATACCGCGACCCTTTTCAGCCGCGCCGGGCGCATTGTGGGCCGGCAGCGCAAGTTCAATGTGGGTGTGCTTGAACGTGACAACCTCGGCATATCCCCCGGGGACGGCGTTTTTCGCGCCTTCACCACCGACTTCGGAAAGATCGGCATGCCGGTGTGCATCGACCTGTGGGGGCAGCCGGAATCGGCGCGACAGCTTTGCGATCAGGGCGTGGACATCATCTTCAACATCGCCATATTCCCCATACTTCGCGGCCACTGGAAAACAGGCGCGATGGTCCGGGCCTTCGACAACTTCACCCCCATAGTCGGGGTCAACACAGCCGACTATAATGCGCTTTTCGGTGAAAAGCGGCTCCATCAGCATGGGGGTGGAAGCTTCATAATACAGCCGCCGAAGATGCTCGACAGGAGCGATTTCCAGCGATGGGTAAGGGGACTGGACGATGTCTCGAGTTGGGTCCAGTTTGAGCTCGATGAGCTTGAGCAGGTATATATCGGGGAGGTAAATCTTTCCACGACCCGGCGTCTGCGAGGAGAGTATTTCAACCGGTTCGGATTTAAAAGGCGGTCGTAAACCATGGGCGAGCCGAAACGCAATATCTATCTTCAGATGAAAACCCTGGGGGAAGCGCGCGCAATATGGGCGGATAGAATTGCGGCACTGCGAACCGCGGAGGAAACGCTCCCCACGGCCTCCGGACTTGGCCGCACCACTTCCCGGCCAATAGCGGCCGAGCGATCCGTGCCTCATTACCATGGATCGGCAATGGACGGTTTTGCGGTTTCAGCGAGAAACACATTCGGGGCCAGCGATATGAACCCGCTTACCCTCGAAATCGGGAGCGCGGCGTTTCCCGTTGATACGGGGGATGCTCTCCCGCCGGCCACCGATGCCGTCATCATGATCGAGCAGGTTGAGCAGGTATCCGAGTCCGAGATCGAGATCAGGTCCTCGGCTTTTCCCTGGCAGCATGTACGAAAGGTCGGAGAAGACATCGTGGCCGGGGAACTGCTTCTGCCGCAACTGCACAGACTGCGGCCGGCGGATCTTGGCGCCATGCTCGCCGCCGGTTCCCACGAGGTAACGGTATTCTCCAAACCCAGGGTCCGCATTCAGCCGACCGGTACCGAACTCATACCCGCGTCCAGGGCGCGTGAGGCTCAACCCGGCCAGATTGTGGAATTCAACGGCACGGTCCTTGCCGCCATGGTTGAGGAATGCCGAGGTGAGCCCGAACTGCGCGCGATCATCCCGGATGATTATGAAAGCATAAAGCTCGCCCTGAGTGACGCGGTAGAGTCGGCCGCCGATGTAGTGTTGCTCAATGCCGGCTCGTCGGCGGGCTCGGAGGACTTCACGGCATCGATCATCGGAGAGCTTGGCGAGGTCCTTGTCCATGGCGTGACCATGATGCCCGGTAAGCCGGTCATCCTCGGCATCGTGGGTGGAAAGCCCGTGGTTGGACTTCCGGGATATCCCGTCTCCGCGATAATGGCATTCGAACAGTTTGTCAGACCGCTTCTCCACTGGCTGCAAGGGATGGATGATCCCGCCCATGAGATGGTTCCCGCGATCCTTGGGCGAAAGATGCCCTCGAAGCTTGGGCTGGAAGAATTTGTCAGGGTCATCCTTGGAAAGGTGGAGGGAAAGCTAGTCGCCATGCCACTCCAGAGGGGCGCGGGGATTATCACTTCCCTGACGCGCGCGGATGGCATACTGCAAATCCCGCAGGAGCAGGAAGGAATGGAGCAGGGGACCGAAGTAGCGATCCGGCTGCTCAGGCCCCGGGAATTGCTTGATTACACGCTCATCATGATCGGCAGCCACGACAACACCATTGATGTCCTCGCCAATGAACTCAAGGCGCGAGACAGCCGTTTGCATCTTTCCAGCAGCAATGTCGGCAGCCTCGGCGGCCTTATGGCCGTTCGGCGCGGGCAGGCCCATTTCGCGGGCAGCCACCTCCTCGATACGGAAACCGGCCAGTATAACTACTCCTATATCGAGCGCTTCCTCAAGGGAATCCCGGTGCGGCTTGTTAAGCTCGCGATGCGGGAACAGGGACTGCTCGTGCAAAAGCACAATCCGAAAGGAATCCGGGAAATAGGCGACCTCACGCGTCGCGATGTGACGTTCATGAACAGGCAGGCAGGGTCCGGAACAAGGGTTCTCTTCGACTATTGTCTCCGGAAGGAGAGTATTTCTTCTGATGCCATTGCCGGATATGAGCAGGAGGAATTCACTCACATGGCCGTGGCGGTGAGCGTCCTGAGCGGCAGGGCCGATGCGGGGATGGCCATCCATGCTTCGGCCAGGGCCCTTGATCTTGATTTTATTCCCATCGGTCGGGAACGCTATGATCTGGTTGTTCCGGAAAGCGCCTGGAACGATTTCAAGATGGAGCATCTGCGGGAGGTAATAGGCTCGGTTTCATTCAGGCAAATGGTGGCATCGATGGGCGGATATGACGCGTCCGAATCCGGCAGGGTAATGGGCGTTTGGAATGGGAAAGAGTGGACTGAGAGCGTTGAGAACTGATATCCACGGCAGGGAGTGTGAAATATCCGGCATCTCATCACAAGCTGGTTCCAACTCTCGGATTGCGGAAGACCGCGATGCCCGTCGGGAAAAGGAATCCGAAGCGGCCTCGGGATACCCGACGACGGTCAATGTGCCGGGGCTCCAGTGCAATATTTCCTCTTCCGGACCTGACTCCCCCTCATATCTGGAGATCCTTGGTCACGGCGAACTCCTGCGCCGGGCCGGGATGCTCGAAGAAAAACTCAGCCATTGCGACCTTTGTCCACGCCGGTGCGGGGTTGATCGAAACAGCGGGAAGACGGGCTACTGTAGAGTGGATAACCGTCTGAAGATTGCCGCCATTAATCTGCATCCGTGGGAGGAGCCTCCCATCTCGGGGACCGGCGGGTCGGGGACCATCTTTTTTTCCGGCTGCACGCTGGGATGCATCTTCTGTCAGAATTATCCCATAAGCCAACTCGGGGTCGGTAGAGAGATGAGCGCCGAGGATCTGGCCGGGAGCATGCTGGCCCTTCAGGAAAAGGGAGCGCACAATATCAACCTGGTGACGTCCGCCCACCAGATGGCCTCCTTCGTTCGCGCGCTTGCGATTGCCGCTGGAAAAGGTTTGAAAATCCCCATCGTTTACAATTCGAGCGGGTACGAATCACTTGAAACGCTCGCGATCCTGGAAGGGGTGGTGGATATCTATCTGCCGGACATCAAGTACTCCTGCTCGCGGACGGCACTCAGGCTTTCCGGAGCCGCGGACTATACTGAGCACAACCGGCGGGCTCTCCTGGAGATGTGGCGCCAGGTGGGGTCCCTTGTCGTCGATTCTCGCGGGATTGCCCGCAAGGGAATGATCGTGCGCCACCTTGTGTTGCCCGGGGGGCTTGCCGGAACCCAGGAAAGTCTTTCCTACCTTGCCAGTGAGATTGGGCCCGATGTCTGGGTAAGTCTCATGAACCAGTACTTTCCCGCGCATAAGGGTCCCTCCCATCCGCCTCTGGACCGCAAGACGACGGAGGAAGAATATGAAGCCGCCTTCGACGCGCTGGTCTCTCTTGGACTGCTCAACGGTTTCACGCAGGAGTGCTGAAAATCCCGGTTTACGTGTACGATTTACCTGTCGATCGCGCCGTGATTAAAAATACTGTTGGAAATTCCCGCTGGTAACACCGATAATAGGGCGCATGTGCATATCCGCACATTTTTCCTTTGGCTATTGGCACGGTGACTTCAGGATGAACTGATGGAAGATCCCAGCAGCTATGTAAAGCTCCACCGCAGAATTGTCATTACAACCCTCTGTTTCGCTCTTATTCCGCTATTTGCAGCCTGCTTCGGAATCTATTACCAGTTTTCCGATATTTACAAAGCCAGGACGATGGAGAGCCTCAGGTCACGGGCGGAAAACCGCAAAAGCTCCATCGACCTTTTCCTGGACGAGCGTGTATCTCAGTTGAGCACCCTGGTGTACACCCAGTCTTTCGAACAACTGAAGGATGAGGACTATCTGAACCAGGTGTTTACCATCCTTCAACTGCGTTCAAGGTCTTACATAGATATCGGAATCATCGACAGGGACGGAAATCATGTTGCTTATGTGGGCCCATATCAGCTCAAGGGTCTGAACTACAAGAATGAAGAATGGTTCCATGAGACGATGCTTCGCGGGACCTACATCAGCGATGTTTTCACGGGATTCAGGAAATTTCCTCATTTCATCATCGCGATCATGAGACGGGAAGGTGACCGCAGCTGGATATTTCGAGCAACGATAGACACGGATATCTTCGATGGTTTGGTCAGGGCCGCGCAGATAGGACAGCGCGGCGATGCATTCGTGGTGAACCGGCAAAATGTTTTGCAGACCACGCCCAAACTCGGTGGCGAACTGCTTAGCAAGGTGCCTTACCCGGAGTTCTCCCGGTTTTCTGGTACTCAGGTCAGCGAAATGGACCTGGGCGGTGAAAAAGCCCTCGTGGCCCTCACATGGCTGAAGAGCAAGGAATGGCTCCTGATCATTAAGGAGGAGCCATGGCAGGATCTTGTTCCGCTCTTTCGTGCGCGGTTTTTTGCGATTACCCTTGTCGCGGTGGGGGTCTGCGTGATTTTCCTGGGTGCTCTTTTCATCGCGCGAGGGATGGTAAGGCAGCTTGTACAAACCGGACGGGAGAAAGCGGCTCTCGATGCCAGTCTGCTTCAATCGAGCAAAATGGCCGCTCTAGGCAAGCTTGCCGCCGGGATAGCACATGAGGTCAACAACCCACTCGCCGTGATCAAGGAGAAGGTGGGGTGGATTCGGGACCTGCTGGCCGAGGAGGATATTGCCGGCAGCGAAAACTACCGTGAATTCGAGGATGCGGTCCGAAAGATCGACCATCATGTTGATCGCGCGAAGAAAGTGACGCATCGGCTGCTCGGTTTTGCGCGCAGGATGGAGCCGATCCGGGAACAGGTGGATCTAAACAAGCTGCTGTCGGACACTATAGAATTTTTGGAAAACGAAGCTCATTATAGAAATATAGAAATCAGTACCGAGTTCGATCCGAATCTTCCCGTAACTATCAGCGACTCATCCCAAATCCAGCAGGTGATACTTAATATTGTGAACAATGCCATTGATGCCATTCAGAAATCCGGATCGATAAGACTCGCGACGAGTTTCAAGGAGAGTGAGCGAGAATTGGCAATCGGGATAACCGATAATGGTCCGGGCATCCCGAATGACGTCCTGGGAAAAATTTTCGATCCATTTTTCACGACTAAGGAATATGGCATGGGAACGGGCCTCGGGCTTTCGATCAGCTACAGCATAGTCGAGAAACTGGGTGGCAGGCTTACGGTGGCAAGTCAGGTTGGAAAGGGAACCACATTCACTATCTATTTACCTCTGGTTGCTCACGAAAAGATTTGACTCGCTCGAACGGTTTCGACGCCTTTCCAGAGGAAACCCACGTTTTGCAAAAGGTAATACGGAATGGCTAGTTTCAGGGTGTTGATTGTAGATGATGAACCTGATTTTCTGGAAACGATAGTCAAACGCCTGCTGAAGCGGCAGGTCGATGCAACCGGCGCCGGGAGCGGGGAAGAGGCGCTTGAGGTTCTTAAGACTCAGTCATTTGATGTTGTCATTCTCGATGTGAGGATGCCGGGAATGGACGGTATAGAGACTCTGAAGGAGATAAAGAGGAAAAGCCCTCTTACGGAAGTTATCATGCTGACCGGCCATGCGTCGGTTGAATCCGGTGTGCAGGGGATGCAGTTCGGCGCCTTCGACTACGTTGTAAAGCCCGCGGATTTTGACGAGTTGATGGAGAAGGTGAGCCAGGCCACGGAGAGAAAAGCGCTGCACGAGGCAAGAATCAGGGGAACTGCTGAATGAGGCCGGATCAGGCCTGCCTTGGCGCGACCAGGCGCCCTCGCGCACATATAGGGCCATGTTGAAGATTTCCTCCTACTCTATCCGAAGAATATGCCTTTGTGCCGTGCCGGCGATGGTTCTGCTCCTCGGGGCGCCTTTATGGGTTTTTGCCGGGCCCGAGGCAGCACTCCTGGTACTGCCGGTTGCCGGGGCATGTTTCGTGGCAATCCGCTCGCTCATGAAGCAGGTGGCTACTGCTCGCGCGCAGGAGTGTTTTCTGGACGAACAGCTCATCCAGTCTCAAAAACTGGCTGCCATTGGGGAGCTTTCCGCCGGTATCGCCCACGAAATCAACAATCCTCTTGCTATAATTGCTCAGGAAATCGAGTGGGCGCGGCTTCAATTCGACGGCGTGACCTCTGATAGTCCCGGGTTGGAGGAGGCAAGGGATTCCCTCAATGAAATCGCCGTCCAGGTGGAACGGTGCCGGGAAATCACGCACAAACTGCTCGATTTTGCGAGAAAAAGGGACCCGCTTATTCAGGGAGCGGATTTGAATAAGCTCATAGAAGATATGGCGAAGCTGGTCGAAAAGGAGAGTTCACAAAAAGGGATTCCGATAATAAGAGACTACCGGACGGATCTCCCGCCGATTTTCACGGATCCCCCCCTGCTGCGCCAGGTAATATTGAACCTGCTCAATAATGCAGTCTATGCCATCCAGCAGAATGGCGCGATCACCATCAGGACCCGCATTCCTGAAAGCGGCCAGGTGGAAATGGTAATAAGCGACACTGGAGTCGGGATAAGGAAGGAAGATCTGGATAAGATTTTCAATCCGTTTTTCACCACGAAGCCCCCTGGTAAAGGCACCGGCCTGGGCCTTTCCATCTGCCACAGTATCATAGTGCGCCTGGGGGGACGGATCGCGGTGGACAGCGAACCCGGAAAAGGCACAAGCTTTGCCGTCAGGCTTCCCATTTTCCACAATGCTCAAAAGAAAGATTAGTTATGTCCGCGAAACCGAGAGTGCTCATTGTCGATGACGAAGAACGATACAGGACAACCCTGAGGAAACTGCTGACGGTGCGGGAGATCGAGGCGAGGGATGTTGGAAGCGCCATGGAGGCCTTTTCAGAACTGGAAAAGGCCTCCTATGATGTAATCCTTCTGGATGTAAAAATGCCCGAAATCGACGGAATCGAAGCCCTGGGCAGGATTAAGCGAGATCATCCTTCCGTCGAGGTCATAATCCTCACCGGTCACGCCTCGGTCGATGCCGCCGTCGAGATTATGAAGCTGGGGGGATATGAATACCTCCTGAAACCATGCCCCATTGATGAATTGGTGGGAAAGATCGAATCGGCCTGGGAGAGAAAGGCGGCAAGAGACAAGAGACAAAAAGCGGCAACTAATCCTCATGAGGCTTCTTGAAGGATTTCGAGGCAATGCTCGTCTCGCGCATAAGGCGGTGCAGGTATTGGCGTTTGAGGCCTGATTCACGCGCCGCCCGGGAGACATTCCCATCGCTGCGCGTGAGGACCTTGGCGATGTACTCGGATTGAAATTTCTCGATGAGCCTGTCCTTTGCTTCTTTGAAGGGAAGCGAATAAAGTTCGCCCGCGGGTTCGGCAGTGGGTGCGGTGGAAGCATCATCCAGTTCGAGCACGCCAATGTCCGCGGGCTCGAGAGACTCCCCGGAAGCCATGATCACACCCCTTTCGATCATGTTTTCCAACTCACGTACATTGCCCGGCCACGTTCTTTCCTGAAGACCCTGCATCGTCTCGGCGGAGATCCGTTTCACGCTCTTCTCGTACTGGGCATTGTACTTGGCGAGGAAGTGGCTGGCCAGGAGAGGAATATCGTCTCGTCTGTCCCGAAGCGGCGGGAGTTGGATATTAATGACATTCAAACGATAGAACAGATCCTCTCGAAAACGACCATCCTTGATCTTTTCGGCCAGATTCTGGTTGGTGGCGGCGATAAACCGGATGTCGGCCTTACGGATCGTGTTGGCCCCGACGACCTTGTATTCGCCTTCCTGAAGCAGGCGCAGGAGCTTTACCTGCATGGCGGGAGACAGATCCCCGATCTCATCGAGGAACAGGGTTCCCCCGTTCGCCTCTTCGACCATGCCCTTTTTGTCCCGAACCGCTCCGGTAAATGAGCCTCTGAGATGGCCGAACAGTTCGCTCTCGATGATTGTTTCGGGGATTGTGCTGCAGTCGATCGGGATGAACTGCTGGTCCTTTCGCGCGCTGAAGGAGTGAAGGGCGCGGGCCACGAGTTCTTTTCCGGTTCCGCTTTCGCCGGTTATGAGAACCGTGGCGGAAGTGTTGGCCACCTTCTCGATCTGGGTGAGAATGGAGCGCAGGGGCAGGCTGGACCCTACCAGTTTCGAGAACCCCGATTGTTCCTCGAGTTGGCGGCGAAGAAGTTCATTCTCGCTCTGAAGCCGCTGCAAATGGACCACCTGTTCGATCAGGTGCAGTATCCTCTCCTTGCGGAACGGCTTGGTAATATAGTCGAAAGCACCCTTCCGGGTAGCGTCTATCGCCGAATCTATAGTGCCGTAGGCGGTCATGATGATGACCGCTGTCCCCGGACTCTTCCGCTTCACTTCCTCCAGGACTTCGATACCGTTTTTCCCGGGCATTTTGAGATCAGTGAAGACGACATCATAGCTTTTGCGGTTGAGTTGCTCGGAAACCTTCAAAGGCTCGTTGATTACGTCGACTTCATAGTCCGTGCCGTCGGAAATGATCCGCTGCAGAAGAGCCAGCATATCCCGCTCGTCATCTATTACGAGAATGGCAGACATCATATTCCCTTCGCGGAATGATTCAATCCATTGAGGAATTTGACTCGACTATTGACTGTAAGTCAATCAAAATGTCATCTAGAAGTTTCAGGTGATCTGCCGGACGATGCAGAGCCGATTAATCTTCGAGGACTTCGCGATGGACACAAAGAGCAGGATCGACCGCCCAAAGATTCTGAGAATTCTTGGCATAATAACCCTCGTTCTGGTAGCCGGCGCATCCTGGCTTGCGATATCCACGGCCAGGTACATGAAAGATATCTTGAGGGAGCAGTTCAACGAACAACAGCTCGTGCTCGCGAAAACCACGGCCCACCGCGTAGAAACGCTCATCCAGGACGCGATCGCCGACCTGTTGCTTCTCAACTCGCTTCCCGCCATTCAATACGCGGAACCAGGCAGTTACGAGGTGCTGCTGCTTTCCACGCTGCCCGTTCTTAACAGCAACAACATTATCGACATACGCAGAGTCGGACGGGATGGCCAACTCATTTTCGCCGCGAATGAGCAGGGCATTGCCGTACAGCAACTGGGCAGGTTGCAGGAAGAGGCGAGCGCCTACATATCCTGGGCCTCTGATCCCACCAATCGGGGGAAAACAATGGGAACACCCCTTCACCCCCGGGACCGCGCTAAGGAACGAAAATTCCTCGTAATCGACCTCATTGTTCCGACCTATGAGGACGCAACCAATGAGGAGCATCCTCATCCTTCGCGGGGATTTTCGGGATACCTGAAAGTCACTCTGGATATGTACCACCTGCTGCAGGACATGATCCCGCTCATACGATCCGGAAAGAGCGGCTACGCGTGGGTGCTCGATTCATTCGGAAACTTTGTCTATCACCCGGAGGGAGGATTTATAGGGGAGAATGCGTTCGATGCGCGCACCAATAAAAACCCCAGTCTTTCATTCGCCAAAATAAACGATATCCAGCGCGATGAGATGCTGCGAGGCAAGGAAGGAACAGGTTCCTACATCTCCGGATGGCACCGGGACGTGATCGAACCCATGGAAAAGCTGATCGCGTACGCCCCGGTCAGTGTTCAGGGTCCGTACGTGAACTATTCCATGTCGGTTGCGGTTGTTGCTCCCGCCCGCGAGATCGAGTCGTTTATCGATACGGTATACAGCCGGCAGTTTCTGCTTCAGGCACTGATCGTTTTCATTATCAGCATGGGAAGTCTTGTGGTCGTTCTCTATGAGCTGCGGTGGTCAACGCTTCTGGAGCATGAAGTAGCGGTCAAGACCGACAGCATACGAAAATACGCATCCGAACTGGAGCGTTCAGAAACAAAGTACAGATCCCTCGTGGAGACCGCGGAAGACCTGATCTTCTCCGTTGACGGCAATGGGATCGTCAAGACGGCCAACCAGCATATGTCACGGGTTTTCGGCGCCGATCCCGAAGAACTCCCGGGGCAGAGTCTCTACCGGTTTCTTCCGCGCGAGCAGGCTTACGAACAGCTCAAGGTTATCCGAAAGACCCTGCAATCCGGCAAAGGGCAAAAACTCGAGACGCTTCTGAAAGTGCCGAAGGGAAATCTCTGGTTCAATATCCAGTATATTCCCGTGAAGGGGGAGGATGGCGGCGATGATCACGCAATCGGGATTGCGCGCGACATAACCGAAAGAAAGACCATAGAGCGCCAGCTCATAAATACGGAAAAACTGGCGTCACTCGGGACCATGGCTGCCGGAGTCGCTCATGAAATCAATAACCCGATCGGAATAATGCTCGGATTTTGCGAACTGTTGCTGGAGAGAATAAACCCGGACACGATGGAGTACAATGATCTCAAGACAATCGAAAGGCAGGGCCTGCAATGCAAGAGCATAGTTGAAAGGCTGTTGAGCTTTGCCCGGATCAGCGAGGAGACGGAGCAAGCGTGTGACATCAATGCCGGGATACGTTCCATTGTATCGGTTGTACAGCATACGCTCGACATGAACAGCATCAAACTGGTACTGTCGCTTGGCGAAAATGTACGGCAGGTGCGCGGAGATTCGAGGGGGTTCCAACAGGTACTGCTCAATCTCATCAATAATGCGGTTTACGCCATGAACGGCAAGGGCGTTCTCTCCATCGTGACACGCAACGGAACAAGAGTACAGGGAATGGTGGAAATCCTTATAGGGGATACGGGATGCGGGATACAGCGTGAGTATCTGCCCAGGATTTTCGACCCCTTCTTCACGACAAAGAAGGTCGGAGAGGGAACCGGACTGGGACTCTCCGTGAGCTATGGAATCATAACGCGGTATGGCGGTACCATCGAATGCGAAAGCGTGTGCGAGGATGAAGCTCCCGGCGTGTGCGGAACTACTTTCACTATTATGCTGCCCTTCAGCAAGGAGGCAATAAGCGAGGAGGAGTGAGATCGAGGGGGGAGACCTCCTCCGATGCCATAAGGGGGCGTTTGAGCCGCGATGGTGGGCGGGTGCGTGATCAAGACCACTTCCTTCGAAATGGCGCGGGGGGCACCGCGAGCCGCCGACAGCGTAAAAGCGCGAGGACCGGCCCCACGCTCGCGGTTTTGCCTTGTCTGAGTCGTTCAGCTTTATGCGGCGGCATTTCGGCGCGGGGATACCTGCCATATTGAGCGACACCCGGAGAGGTTTTTCTTCAGCCGGGGTATAAATAGTCATTGGCTAATTGGCACAAAGCTTGTAAGTAGTGTCCTCAAAAAGAGGTTGATCAGCCTCTACAAGTGCGGATGATGGTGGAGGTCCGGCGGGAACGTATGTGTGTGCCCCGTTCTGGGCCGCGCGACGCGATCAAATCCCTGGTTTAACCGACCACCGAAGATTTGACGTTTTCCTGGTGAAAACCTGAATGTTGTGTCATCGCGCCGGTTTGAGCGAGTGGGGACTTGTTGAGGTTTCTGGCTATAGAGAATTCATGATGGACGAGAAAAACCGCATAAATATTCTCATACTCGATCCTGAACAGGATACGGCGGAACTCTTTACGAGGGCACTGGAGACTTATTCCAACGGTTGCAAGTGTTATTGGGTGAAAACATGTCAGGAGGCGAGAAGTCTTCTGAGTGAAATATCATTCTCGTTTCTCCTGGCCGATTTGTCGATTCTCGAACAGGATCATTTCCTCCTTCTTGACACGATTCGCGAGATGCCTTTGGGAACGAGGGTCATCGTGGATGCCTACCTGAACCAAAAAGAAGACATTGTAAAAAGCCTGAAGCGGGGCGCTACCGGCTATTTTATCAAGCCTGTAAAGGTATCGGCGCTGCGCAAGCTCATAGATGATTTCAGCAATAACGCCCAGGAAGAAGATCTTGGAAAACCTGTCATCTTGAGGTGACACTTTGTCACCTGTCTGTTTCACTTTACCCGCGCTTATCTGAGCCGTTTCTCTCTCTCTAATCCTATCCTGTTAATAATACATAATAAATAGTGTTCGCGGTACAACTTCATCCGTGGCATGCAAATTGCCACACGGAAGTTTGTGATGATTCAAACTGCGGTTTGTGAACGCTTTGCGTTGACGGTTATATAAATCGGATCAAAACAGGAGGTGATGGAACAGATTTAGGCAAGACGGAAATCTTACTGAATTTATAACATTCTTCCGGAGGTAAACGAACATGAGTAGGTTCCTGAAGTGGTTCAGCTTCACATCAATTGTCTCCTTGCTCCTTCCAGCGCTGACCTGGGCGGCCGGCGGCGGAGCGATGGCCCCCATGGTACTCGTGGCGGACACGAGGAAACTCACCGGCATCATGGCCTGGTGGGCAAACATGTATAATGAGAGCCATGCCGAGTTCACACTTCTCACGGTCATAATCATACCGGTTGTCGGCGTTATCTTCGGGATTATCGCCGATATCGTCATGACCTGGATAGGCATCGATCTGAAACACAGGGATCTGGCCGAGCACTAAAAACGATCTCTCGGGAAGAGCTTTCACATTTATGACATCTTAGGAGGTTTTTCATGGATTGGCTATATATTCTGATGCCTATCGCCGGGGTGAAGATTTTCTGGCCCGGACTGATAATTCTGGGAATCGGTGTTGGTGTTATCGGCGGCTTTTTTGGAATGGGCGGCGCATGGATGGTTACACCGGGTCTTAATATCCTCGGTTTCCCCATGGCCTTCGCGATCGGGACCGACATTGCCCACATGGCTGGAAAATCCCTCATTTCCACCATGCGGCATGGCAAGTTCGGAAACGTCGATTATAAACTCGGTTTTATCATGCTGTTCGGCACCATTATCGGATTCGAGATCGGTGCCCAGATGATCATGTGGCTCGAGCGTATCGGCAGCGTTGACCTGGTCGTGCGCTGGCTCTACATCATTCTACTCATGTTCATCACCTATATGGTTTTCTCCGATGTGATGAAAAGAAAAAAGAAGGAAAGAGAAGCCGCTGCGGCAGGCAAGGAACTCGATAAGCTCGCAACGGGTCTCGAGTGGCACAAGACTTTTCACAAAATCAAGATCCCCCCGATGATCCATCTCAATGTCGCGGGTATTTATTGTTCAGCATGGCTCCCCATCATGGTCAGTTTCTTCACCGGTTGGCTCGCCGGAATCCTCGGGATCGGCGGCGGTCTTATCCGTATGCCCTCGCTCATCTACATAGTGGGTTGTCCGACCCACGTCGCGGTTGGGAGCGACCTTTTTGAAGTCATGATCTCCGGCCTTTACGGTGCGGCCACGTACACTTACAAGGGACGTACGGAACTCGTGGCGGCCCTGATCATGCTCGTTGGCGCCGCTATCGGCGCTCAGGTAGGTACTGTTGCAACCAAGTACATCAAGGGCTACGGAATCCGCATTGCTTTCGGTTGCGCGGTCATCGGCTGTGCCGCTTCGGTTCTTCTTAAACTGGTGCCGATGTACATTCCTTACATAAAGGGGTTCTGCGACGACGCGGCGACTGTGGTTGTTCTTGTAGTCGTTAGCGCGCTTGCACTCTATATCTTTGTCAAAATGGTCCAGGGGGCCAAACAGGAAGTGGCCTTAAAAAAGGCCCAGATGGCCCGTCAGTCCGGCTGATCTCGAACCACTGTGACCTGAATGAGAGGGAGACATATAATGCCAAGGTATCAGAAACTGATAATTGCAATACTCCTGATTCTGCCGATTGCATTCATCAGCGGATGCGAATACGGGAAAGTGGACCAGGGGAGAGTCGTGAAGATGGATAAGGACAAGGGCGTGGTTACCCTGATTCGCGATGTGAACAACGATTCTCAAAACCCGGATTACACTCATCTTCCGGCTATTGCATACACAATACCCAAAGACCCCCATGAGATGGGCGCCGAGCCCAAAGCGGGTCTGCGGATGAAGCTGGATACAAAGAAAAACGAGATCACAATCTATGATCCGGCTTCCCAGAAATTTAAGACAATCCCGTACACGTTGATCGATCAGAAAGAAAATGTCGCCAAGGAAGATCCGGCGGTTTGGGACGCATCGCAAAAGAAGTCAAAGAAATTCCCGGCTGTCGACAAAGACAAAAAGACCATTACCATTTACTCCGGCAGGCAAAAGATCCTGACCACATTTTCGCTGCCCGAGGAGTACTTCAGTCTGTCGGAATCCACCTGGGATGCCGGAGACGAGGTACGGATCTACTATAAGGAAGACGGAAAAGCCTTGCGGCTGATGAACGTCAGCAAGACCGATATCTTCAAGAAGTAGCCCTGCTAAGGTCTTCATTGGGTATAAGCCAGATTCGCCCCCGGCCGATTCCAACCGGGGGCGAATTATTCTGTTGACCATGTAATGCAGGGTATAAATAATCGGAAACTCAGGGAAGCGGTCGCCAGAAGGGAAGTGAGCCAAAGATGAACTCGCAACAAAAGATTGCCATCGGTATCGTGGACGTCGCGGTGCTTGCCGAACTGTGCCTGAGCCTGTATATTTCAAATAAGGATATCGACAATTTTACTCCGCTTTTTTTTAAATATTTCTTTTCCATGCTGGTTCCAACGTTGATCCTTGCCAAGGTCTTCATAAAAAGGCTTGGATCGGGAGAATCCATCTAAGACGATGAGCCTGGAATTCATTTCCCGCTGGAAGAATCGGATTGCTCTACTGGCGGCCGCATTCTGCGTATTTGCAGTGATTTGCGTGATAGACGGCGGCGTTTCCTATCTGCGTGAACCGTTCAATACGCTACGACTGTTCCCCGGTGATACCTACAGTTTGACGGGGCCTCTCGCACCAGGGGCATCTTCGCCCGATCAGATGACTATCGAGAGCGATTCCCATTCCCTGACCATCTCGATTGAAGAGATCATTTCAGGCTTCTGGCTCGGCGGGAAGATGTGGCGGGGAACTCTCAGGCTTGATCCTCGAATTGAGCCGGGCCGGTATGTCGTATCGGTTTTTGGGAAAGAGGACCAAAAGAAGGTAGGTTCGAATGTTTTCCAGGTCCTGGTTTATGCCGACAGGACTTCTTACCTTGCCGATTCCAAATCGCTTTTCCTGAGAAATACGGGGGTTTCGCCCTGGGAATTCACGGGTGCTTTCTTCGCGCTGGTAGTACTTTGCTGTGTGTGCCTGTATTTCATTTCCGGAAAGAGGGACATGCTCATGGCCGAGAATGGCGAGGCGGAAGTTTATCACGTCGTGGCGGACGAACCGGGTTTCTCCGTCTATTTCGGGCTGGGGGAAAGAAACGGTTTGAAGCAGGGTGACAGGCTCGTGCTGATGGACCCGTCCGGGAAAGTCGTTGAGGAGGTTTCGGTGGAATCCGTTTCGGAAAAGGATGCCTCCGTCAGGGTGAGCCCCCTCAGCAGTGTAAGGCCTGGATACTTCGTAAAGAGGGTGTAGCGCTTCCTCTATCCCCGAGTTATTGCATCAAGAATCGTCCCGCTGGTTACCTCACTTGTCATCGACGATCAAATCTGGTACTTGCCATCCAGAAAAGCCTTGGCAATGGCACCCACGCTTGCCTCGCTCTTCATAAGCATATCGAGTTGCCGCGTGAACTGGAGGAGCCTTCCGATCATGTCCAGCTTCTCGACGAGTATTTGGGCTTCAAGCTTTTGCACGCGCGCGCTCACCCGGTCACCGGTGACCTCCACGGTCATCCCGAGCGATTCGAGAATGAGGGCGATGGAACGAGCCCGCCTGTTTCGCCGTATATCGTCTGCGGCGCCGCCCTTGAAGGAAAAAGCGATGTAGTTCTTGCTCAGCGTGTAGCCGCAGTAGGTGTCGAGGACGCCGTAATGGTATCCCACCCGCGAGCTGAAGTTGAGGTACTTATCGGATATAATCGCGTAGCTTCTGTTGCCGAACCGCTCGGAACCGAGATGATCCTGGAACATCTGCTCACTCAGAACCGAGAGGAACCCGCTCAGTTCCACGGGCCGCGGCCGGAAGTGGAGAAGGTCCTCGTGGAGCATGCCATTCAGCACGGCTCGAAAGGGGACGGAGACGATTGCCTCATGCCTGACGCTGCGCGATTTTCTGCCACCTTCCGCGATACCTCCGCCCAGATCTATCACATGGAGATCGAGCGGAATGGGTGCAATGAGTTTCAGCGCGAATCCAGCGCGTTCCGATACCAGGTCGCTGATCCGAAACATCTCGGAGTAAGACAGCTCATGGATAAAGCGCATCAGGTCATGCAAGGAGCGGCAGTTCGCGGCGGCGAACTCGGGAGACTTGGGATCGAGCATGCGCAGGGGAGTAATGAGCGCCGCGATTCGCGTGAGGGTTTCATATACCGGGGTTCCCTTCATCCGCGGTTCCCTGGTGCCCTGCAGTGCGGTGAGTTCCGGAACGATACCGTCATAGATCCTGCGGGAATAGGTGTCCACGGTAATCTCGGCCCCGCCGGGTATTGTCGATGTGGCGGTTCTTGTATCCAAAAGCGCCGGTACGGCGAACTCCCGTGCCAGTGAAGCCATATGCCCGGTTATGCTGCCAAAATCAGTCACAATGGCGCTGGCCTTGCGCATCACCAGCATGTATTTGGGAGAGGGCTGGGATGCAATGAGTACGGCTCCGTCCGGAAAGTTCACGAGATCTTCATCCGAGCGAACGTGGTAAGCCTTACCGCCGCCCACGCCGGGAAAAGCTGTCGAGCCGCCACTGATCAGCACGGGGTAATCGTGCGTTTCAGGGATAACGATGCCTGTGGTTTGGCAATCCGGTGGGCCGCACAGCGGCCGGGTCTGGAGAATAAAGAAAGCTCCGTTCCGGTCGAGCGCCCATTCTATGTCCTGCGCTACTCCGTAGTGTTTCTCGAGGGTGATGGCATATCCGGCGAGGACCTTTATCTGCTGATCGGTGAGGCACGCAAATTCCTTTTCACATTCCTGCACGGCAACTTCCCGGAGTCCTCCATCGAGGTTGCTCACGAGCTTTACCGGTTTATTGCTGACTGCCTTTTCGAGGATCGGGAGCCCGGATTGCTTGCTTACCGTGTATTTATCGGGGGTGACGGCTCCGTCGACGGCATAGGGGCCAAGCCCCCATACGGCCGAGATGATGACGTTGTTATCCTTGGGATCGAAGGGGTGCCGCGAATAGATCACGCCGCTGGCAACCGAGTCCACCATCCGGATACAAGCCACACTCATTGCGACGTGTTCATCCGGTATCCCCTTCATGATGCGATAGGACATTGCCCTCGGGGTGAAGAGGCTGGCGATGATAAAGGTATAGGTTTTCAGGATCTGCTCACGCGTCACATTGAGCACCGAGAGATACTGGCCCGCGAACGACAGATCGCTGTCCTCGCCAAGAGCGCTGCTGCGCATCGAGATTCGCGGAAGGGTTGAAGACACCTCATCGCGAAGATTCGCGCTCATTTCGTCATAGGCAGACAGGATTGCCTCACCCAGCAGATCGGGGACGGGTGAGGTTATTATCAACCGCTGGATCTCTTCGCTGACCCCATTCAGCGATTCGGCGTCGTTCAGGTCCAGGGACATCTTTTTCATTGCAATCTGGTCAGTAAGATCATTGTCGGAGAGAAACAGCTCGAAAGCACGCGTGGTAACAGCAAAGCCTTCAGGCACGGGCAGATGCGCCCGGTTTTTCATCTCACCGAGATTCGCATTCTTGCCTCCCACCCAGTCCATTATTTCTTTGGTGACGCGCGAGTAGGGCAGGACCAACTCAGGAGGAGCAGATTTTCTGATCTCCAGCTCTTTACTGATCTCGGAGCTCAAGTGCTGAAATATATCCGTGAGCGCAGTGTACTTGTCGTTGGAGAGGGCATTGAAACTGGTAATCATCCGGAGGGTATGGAAGATGGCACGGGCGGATTGAGATCTGATATAGGTCATCCCGAACACTTCATCTCCGCGGAGTTTTTCCTCCATTTCGGAAATTATCTTTGAAAGTTCGGAATTGGAGTCCAGTAATTCCTTGAACCGTTCGTACTTGAGGCGGAATACATCCGTAAGGGTATCATGAGATACTGTCGTTCCCCGTCCTCTGATTCTTTGGATAATGGAATTAATCCTGCTCAGCATCTGAATATCGCCCTTTGCTCTTTTTGAAGCAGCATTATATCGGAAAAACCGCTTTTGAGGAGAGAAAGCAGAATCATTTTGTTCTCCCCGACAATTTGTCCGGTTGTTGGAATCTGGCATGTCGCCTTCGGGATGCTTAATTGTGACTGTGTCTCCAGGTGCCGTATCACACCGGGATTGTGTTCGAGATAGTGTTCGCATTGAGGTATCGGGGGGGCGAACGGGCCGGGGATGCACGGCCGCAATGCCGGTTGCTGACTACACCTTGCCACGCGAATGCGGAGTACACTTCACTTGGCGCGAACCTGGGGGCAGCCGCTTCCTGAATCCTTTTTTCATAATAACCACTTTTCCAAAGGGAAAGGCCTGCCGTGGCGGACTCGGAGATCGGTGCAAAAGCTCGCCATTTTGATTCCGGAACCCTTGAAGCCGCAGAGAGAGCGCTCGGCGAAGCCAGGACCATTCCCTGGTATCGTCGGCTGCTCCCATTTTTGGGGCCGGCTTTCGTCGCGGCCGTGGCCTACATCGATCCGGGAAACTTCGCGACCAACATTCAAGGCGGCGCGAAGTTCGGCTACACTCTTCTCTGGGTGATAATAGCCAGCAACCTCATAGCCATGCTCCTCCAAATTCTTTCGGCAAAGCTCGGCATCGCCACGGGGCTGAATCTCGCGGAACTGTGCAGGGAGAAGTTCCCGCGACCCGTTGTATGGCTGATGTGGGTCATAATGGAAGTGGTCGCAATAGCGACGGACCTGGCCGAGTTTGTCGGGGCCGCCATTGGCCTGTTTCTGCTCTTCCATATTCCTCTGCTGTGGGCCGGGTTGTTGACGGCGGTCATCACATTCCTTGTCCTGGGGCTTCAACGGTATGGCTTTCGTCCGATTGAAGCGGTTATTGCATTGTTGATAGGAGTGGTCGCGGCCAGCTACCTCATTGAGCTTTTCCTTGTCAGACCCGACCCGGTGCGGATTCTTGAAGCAGCCTTTATTCCCCGGTTCGCGGGGAGGGAGAGTATCGTGCTCGCCGCCGGGATTCTGGGCGCAACCGTTATGCCGCACGTCATATTTCTCCACTCGGCATTGACCCAGGGCCGCATTGTCGTCACGCAACCCGACAAACTGCGCAAACTTTTCCACTACGAAGTTGCGGACGTGGTGATTGCAATGTCCATCGCCGGGGCCGTGAATGCGGCCATGCTCATCATGGCCGCCGCCACCTTTTATAGCCGCGGAATGTATGAAATAGGCACCATAGAGGAAGCCTACCGCACCCTGACGCCGTTCCTGGGGCGAGCGGCGAGCAATGTTTTCGCTATTTCACTTCTCGCGGCCGGACTATCTTCTTCGGCCGTGGGAACGATGTCGGGCCAGATCGTGATGCAGGGGTTCATCCATTTCAATATTCCTATCTGGGTGAGGAGGCTCGTTACGATCCTCCCCGCGCTCGCGGTTCTGGGTCTTGGCCTGGACCCGACGGGAACGCTCGTCATCAGCCAGGTGGTATTGAGCTTCGGACTTCCGTTCGCCGTAATTCCGCTTGTGCTTTTCACCAGGAAGAAGGAAATAATGGGACCACTTGTCAACAAACCAATCACCACTGTACTTGCGGGCGCCGCCGCGATATTGATCGTCGTACTTAATATATATCTTCTGCTCAGTCTGGCCTTCGGTGCGGAGTGACAATGATCAGACACCCTTAAGGATGACCGGAGTGCTTATGTTTACGAATCTCCTCGTACCCCTGGATGGATCGCAACTCGCCGAATCGGTGCTTCCGATAGTGAGAAAGCTCTCGGAGTTGATGTCGTGCTCGGTCATGCTTCTTCATGTTATCGAAAAGAGGCCGCCAAGCAGCATCCATGGCGACACGCATCTGCAGGACGTTGCCGGGGCCGAGCGTTATATGGCCGCGATAGCGGAACAGGTTGGGGACTGGGGCCTGCCTGTATCCAGTCACGTGCATACCGTACCGCAGGGGGACATCCCCAGGTGCATTGCCGAGCATGCCGAGGAACTGGACCAGGATCTCATCGTCCTTTGCACTCATGGGAGCAGCGGCGTGAGGAGGTTCGTTTTCGGAAGCAATGCCGAGCAGGTATTGACCCATGGCCGGACTCCGGTTGTACTGGTTAAGGCTGACGAGCGCGGACGGCCGCCGTCATTCGGTCCCGCGAAAATTCTTGCGCTTCGCGACACAACTCCGGAGAGTGTACCGGTCTTGACCGCGTGCTCGGAATTAGCGAAAATATCCGATGCTCAACTGCACCTTCTGTATGTTGTTCCTACCGCGGGTACGGTAAGCAACAGGGATGCGCCAGGTATGAGGCTTGTCCCGCATACGGCCCGCCTGTTGCTTGACCTGGAAGCAGAGGAAACAGCCCGTCTGCTGAAGGCCGAAGTTCAGGATCTCTTGTCCAATGCTATTGACTGCAGCGGGAGCGTTGAGCGCGGCGAGGCGGTCGCCGCCGTGGTCGGCGCGGCGCGGGAGAAGAATGCGGATATTGTCGCAATGGCAACGCGCGGACTGGCGGGCCTGGGAGCGCTATGGGCCTATGACCTGGTATCGGGGATATCAACCGCTTATGACGGAGTTCTGCTCCTGTTTCCAACCAGAAGAGACTGAATCCTTATTTTCGGATGCGAGGCAATGCCATGCTTAACCGGTTCCGGCGTATGAGCCTGCGGACCAGGATCATGCTCGCCCTTGCGGTACTGGTGATCATTGCCCTCTCGGGAGGAGCAACCACCATCTGGATGGTGCACCGCATGGATAGCGCGCTATCGTCTGTTGTGAAATCCAAGGTAGCGGCCCTCAACATTGCACAGGAAATGGAAAGCTCCCTGGCGATGCAAAGAGGGCTTATGAGTTACTATTTCATAGACGGCAATTCCGAATGGCTTACGCAACTGGACCAGCACCGCTTCGCTTTTGAAGATTGGCTGAAAAAAGCGCGTGACGTAACGGGAACGGATTCGGAAAGGGAGATACTCAACAACATCGAGTCGCGCTATATCCGCTTCACCAATATGCGCGAGAGCGTGATTGAACTCTACCGTTCCGGAAACCGGGAAGAGGGTTACAAGGTTCAGAAAGAGGTGCGCAATCCTTTCTTTTCGATCAAGGACCTGTGCGAGCAGTACAAGAAGGCGCAATATGAAGGTATTGCTTCACTCACCGAATCCATGCATTCACAGGTGCTATTTTTCGATGTGTCGGCTTCGGTGGCGATGGTATTCGCCGCCATACTGGGAATCTCCCTGACCATGCTTTTGCTGCACCGTGTGCTCGTCCCGATCAGGCTTCTCGTTCGGGCGGCGGGCAGCCTGGAGGACCAGGCACTTGATGAACCCGACGAGGTGAAGGCACTGGGAAACAAGATCAGCGGGCTCATAGAGAGTGTCGACCTGACACGCACTCAACTCCGGGAGAGCCGTGAGCACCTGCTCCAGTCCGAGAAGCTTGCGCAGATAGGCAAACTTGCCGCCGGGGTCGCCCACAGCATAAGGAACCCCTTGACGTCCGTAAAAATGCGCCTTTTTACCATGGAACGCACCCTGTCGCTTTCCTCCACGCAAAAGGAAGATTTTGAAGTAATATCCGAGGAGATTCGTCACATTGATACGATAGTCCGCAATTTCCTGGAATTCTCCCGCCCTCCAAAGCTCAAGATTCAAAAGGTAAGCCCTTCAGACGTCGTGGATATGGCCATCCAGCTTCTTCGGCACCGCATTGAATCCTATGGAGTAACGGTAGAGCTCATGAGACAGCGCACGCTTCCCGAGATAGACGCGGACCCGGAGCAGTTGAAGGAAGTCTTCGTCAATCTTATTGTCAACGCCTGCGAGGCGATGGGCGATGGCGGCCGGATACTCATCAGCGAGGAGGAGGGGGTAACCGACCCCATGGGCCGCGTTGTGGTTATACGATTGAGCGACAATGGTCCCGGTATTCCGGAGGGACTGCGGGAAAAGATATTCCAGCCTTTCTTCACGACGAAAGAGGAGGGCACCGGTCTTGGCCTCAGCATAGCCGCCCGCATAATAGAGGACCACAAAGGCTGCCTCAATGTGAAATGTCGTCAGAATAAGGGGACCTCTTTCATAATCACTCTACCCTGCCAGGGAAATGACGCGTGGCTTCGATCCTGATCGTAGACGACGATCTTCATCTGCGGCAGAGCTTCGATAAGCTTCTGACCCAGGAAGAGCATTCCGTGAAAACGGCGGCGAGCGGCGAGGCTGCTCTCCCGCTCGTGTTTTCGCTTGATTTCGACCTGGTGATCATGGATGTGCGGCTTCCCGGTATGAACGGGCTGGAAACGTTCAAGGCAATTCGCGCCAGACAGCCACTTCTGCCGGTTATTATCATGACGGCCTTCGGGACTACTGAAACGGCCATCGAGGCCACCAAGATGGGCGCCTACGACTATGTTCTGAAGCCGTTCAATATTCCCGAGATGCTGACACTTATCGGAAAGGCGGTAGAGGCGGGGCGTTTCATGCGCTCGCGGGTCGAACTCGACGTCATTCCCGAGACCGCCTGTGACGAGGCCATTATAGGGCGAAGCCGCCCCATGCACGAAGTATATAAGTCAATCGGCCGGGTCGCATCCACGGACGCAACGGTGCTCATTCGCGGGGAATCGGGCACCGGCAAGGAACTCGTTGCCCGTGCGCTTTACCAGCATAGCGCCCGTTCCGACAGGCCGTTTCTCGTAATAAACTGTGTCGCCATTCCGGAGACTCTTCTGGAAAGCGAATTGTTCGGCTATGAAAAAGGAGCTTTCACCGGTGCGGCAAATCGCAGGGTTGGCCGCATAGAGCAAGCCAATGGCGGAACTGTCTTCCTGGACGAGATAGGGGATATGCCCTTCGGAGTCCAGGCAAAGATACTTCGCCTGCTCCAGGAAAGGAGTATCGAACGTCTCGGTGGGCGTGAACCGATTCCCGTGGATGTTCGCATCCTTGCGGCAACCAACCGGAACCTCGAAGCGGCGCTTGCCGAGGGAACGTTCAGGGAGGACCTCTATTACAGGCTGAAAGTCGTAACGATAACACTTCCGCCCCTTAGGGAAAGGGAGGGCGATATCCCGCTCCTCTGCAACTACTTCCTGATGCGTTTCTCCCAACGGATGGGGACGGCCAATCCCGGAATAAACGAAGATGCGCTGCGGCTTCTTTCCGGGTATTCCTGGCCCGGGAACGTCCGGGAGTTGGCAAACGCCCTTCAGAAAGCACTCATTTTCAATCGCGGAGGTCCCGTTTCCCGGGATGAAATCGCGCGCGCGTGCGGAATCGAGCCCGGTGAGAAAGGAACGAAAATAGAAGTTCCCGAGGAAACAGTGCGAACATGGGTCCGGCGCATACTCGCATCCGGCGGCAACGGTGATGTATTCGATTCGGCCATGGACCAGTTCAGTGCCATGCTCATAACGGAGGCACGCAACATTACGTCGCGAAACCCTACCCGCGCCGCCACACTGCTGGGGCTGTCGCGTCCGACACTCATCGCAAAAATCGAGAAACACCGGATACGGTTTGAAACCTCGGTGATAAGCGAGGAGTGAAGGCTACCCGCTCTCTGTGCCGCCCCGGTATTCCCGCCTCTCGGGTTTATACTCACACCGCGCCATTACTATGGCAATTAGTATGGCTGACGCGCCCGACACCGCCAAAAGTGGATTCCGGTGTGCCTCAATGTTATACGACTTGAATTCGTCGCGGCTATTTAGATATTTCAGCCGAATCCATGAATGTGAAGAGTCCCTGCTTCGCGACTTCCTTGTTCAGGACCTGGTAATCCCATGAGGTGAGACCTGATTCGGGTTGGTTTCTCCGAGCACGCTGCTGCACATCGATGAATCTGTAGTCATATTCCCCTGAAAGTCCGGAATAGTGATCGGAAAATCATGATTATTACGCTATCAGGTTCTTTTACACTTCGTTAAAAGATCCGACACTCCACACCCTCGCATCGGCGCGGCCGAGTCAACTATGAAAGTGTCAATATTACGTAATCACACGTCATTTTACCTTTAATCACTACTTGTTCCATATGGCACATATGTTGCCATATGTCCTGTTCAAGCAATTCCTGGTTGGTTCGTTTGTTCCCTTACGGTCCTGGTTTTCCGCAGTTTTGTCACGATTCTTCACCAAAGAGGAGGTCCCCCCAAAATGAGTGGCCCGAGGAAAATTTTTGAGTTCATGAAAGCCGCATCCATTGCGCATGCCCGCTGGGACTATGAAGTATCGATGTCCATCATCAGGAACAGGAAGAAACTGCTGGTGCTCTTCCTGCTCTCACTCCCGATTCTCATGGTGGGTTTTCTGGAGGCGGCGGACCTGGTAGGCGGAAAGACAGCCTATGCCCCGGCGCATTACAGCACGACCATTTTCGTGGTGTCCATAGCGATAGGGCTCGCCGCTGGTCTGATCACGGGATGCATCGGCGCGGGAGGCGGGTTTATCATTACGCCGGCCCTCATGGCAGCCGGCGTCAAAGGCATTCTCGCTGTCGGCACCGACCTGTTCCACATCTTCGCCAAGGCGATAATGGGAACGGCGGTGCACAAAAAACTCGGTAATGTATCGGGCAAGCTGGCGGTCGCCTTCCTTGTAGGTTCCGGAATCGGGACCTTCATCGGGGGGGCGATAAACAAGGGGCTCTACAACACCGACCCTTTGCTCAGTGAGGCCTTCATCAGCGCTGTCTACGCGATCCTGCTCGGTTTTCTGGGTTTCTACGCCTTTATCGACTTCTGGCGGTCCAGCAAGCAGGCAGGCCCCGTTGACGCTCATGGCGGAAGTTCTTCCGGTGCGCCTTCCATGGCTATAAAGCTCCAAAACCTGAACATTCCTCCGATGATCACTTTCGATGAGGACTTTGTCCCCGGCGGGAAGAAGCTCTCCGGCGTAATCATCGCTTGCGGCGGGGTGATCGTCGGGATCATGGCCGCGATAATGGGTGTCGGGGGAGGATTCATTACCTTCCCGATGTTCGTGTATATATTCGGTGTCTCCTCGATGACAACCGTTGGCACCGATATCCTGCAGATTATCTTCACGGCGGGACTTGCCGCCATCGGGCAGTATGCAATCTATGGCTACGTATTCTATACCCTGGCCATGGGAATGCTGATCGGTTCATTGCTGGGCATCCAGGTCGGAGCCCTTACCACTAAAGTCGTAAAAGGTATCCACATAAGAGGGTTCTACGCTGTTTCGATCATTGCCGGATTCCTGAACAGGGCGGCTACCCTGCCGAAAAAATTCACCGAACTCAAGGTCATCAACGTCCCCGATTCCATTTCAAGCGGTATTCAGCTTGTGGGGGACTGGGCCTTCTGGATTGTGGTAGCAATCTTCGGGCTGTGGATTTTTGCCAAGTTCTTCTCAAATCTTGGCCAGCTCAGAGAGGAGGAATAAGATGCTTGTCAGACACAAAAAGACATTTTCCATGGGCGCCCTGTTCGGGGTCACATTCCTGGTGATTCTGTCCGTTATCTTCTCTCCCATATTCGGAGAGGGCAAGAACGGATTGGAGTTTTCCGACGATCTATTCAATAAGCTGTCCAAGGGGTCGTCTTTTTTCATTCCTGATGTGCGGAAAAATACGCTGCCCTTTGAGGGGCAGTCATTTACCGCATCCGTCAAAACGGCAAATCCGGACCTGGCGGTCAAAATGCTGATGACGGCGGGAGCACAGGTCGGGCGTGATGATACCAGGCTGAAGGTTACCGGAGACCTGGGGAAGCTCCTGGCGGCAGTGTTGATCGACTCCGAGTCGATGTACCACAACAAGGGGAGTGAACTGACGGCACGCTACGGTTTCACCGGGGAGGCCGACTCTTCGGCGAAGAAGGCCCTGAAGACATGGTGGGAAATACTGAACACGATGATTTTCGATCTGCAGGTGCAAAAGAAGATTGAACAGGCCACGGCCACTGATCAGGTATTGAAGAAGGGAATAGAACCGGCCTATAATTTCTACGGCGTCGCGGCCGAGAGTGTCTCCAGTAAGGCCTTGCTCATGATTAGCCTGCTCGTTTTTTACGTCATTTACACAATGTGGTGGGGCTATGCCATTTTCTACATGTTCGACGGCATCGGGCTTAGCATGAAAAAGGCAAAAGTGAAGAAAGAGGTTTAGGAGGCGAAGATGAAAGTTCTCGTACCGGTCGATGGTTCGACACACTCCATGGAAGCACTGAAAGTCGCGGCCGATTTCGCCAAAACCAGAGGCGCCGCAATATTTGTTATCAGCGTGGTCCCATTTGTCGGCGGGATGGAAGACCATGAGATCTCGCCTGGCAGAAGAGAGCGGGCCATGGGAAAAATAGAGCAGATTGCGGATGAGGCCGTGAAGAAGGCTCGTGATCTTCTGGGCGCTGAAAACGTGCTGGCGCAGTCATTGCAAACGATAACGAGTTCCATTTCGGTGCCGGATGCCATTATTGATTTCGCCGAAGCCGAGGCCATAGACTTGATAGTAATGGGCAGCAGGGGACTTACCACCTCATCCAGGTTCAAGATGGGCAGCGTGGCTAGCCAGGTGGCGAAATACAGCCCGTGTTCGGTTTACCTGGTGAGACCGGCCGCCCGATAACAGTCCGATAAGACATCGTTGCCCGAGCGTTCTCATTGCGAGGGTGCACCACGAAATTTGGAGCCGGGGTTTATTCGCGAAGGCTTGGCGGTTGAACCCCGGCTCCCGAAAAGAATTCGCTTATCTTGCGTTTTGAATGCATTGACCGGCTTTTCTCCGTGGCCATGAATCAAAACAGTGGACAGCTCATCCATGGATAGAAAATTCAGAATCCTTGTCGCGGATAAGAACCGGAACGTCCGAGACTTTCTTATGAGAGAGCTTTCGGCGGAAGGTTACGAGACAACCTCCGCGAAGGATGCCACATTTGTGCTGGAGATAATAGCCGGAGAGGATCCGCCTGATCTGCTGATACTCGACCTGGAAATCCCCGGTATGGACAGTGCCCGGGTTTTTGGTAAGACCCAGTCCCACAACCCACCCATCCCCGTCATCGTACACACATTCCTGACTGAAGAGTCCGAACGTGCCGCCATGGGCGAGACCGAGATTTATATTGAAAAGAGCGGCAACATTGACCACCTTAAGTCCGCGGTGGCGGATATGCTGAAAAGGTTTTACCCCGAGGGGATCTGACAGGTCTTCGATACCTGCGTTCGCCCACCAGCGGACCGAGTTCAATGAGAACGTCCGCGAGGGACGAATCGTTGCGTGGCCTCGGGTGGCGCGAGCGCTCGGATGCCCGATCCCGAGTCCCCGGGAGTTGAACGCATGTAACGGAATCCAGGTTTGGAGTGATGACTCCCAAACCCTGTCCCAGGCTCATTTGGGAATGACCCCGGAATTTTGCTTTAAAAAAAGATACTGATTGATGATAATAAAGATTGTGACTTTTTGAGCTTTCCTGTTAACGCTCGGCAATCGCGGTTCGGTCATTTCTGGGGAGACAAACCTTGTGGACAATTTCAGCGTTCTGATCGTGGATGATGAAGTTGAATTTCTGGAGACCCTGGTAAAGAGGCTCCGGAAACGTAAGATAAAGGTCGAGGGGGTGACTGGTGGAGAATCAGCGCTTCGGAGCCTGAAGGAAATCCCCGTGGATATTGTAGTTCTGGATGTGAAGATGCCGGGAATGGGTGGTTTGGAAACGCTGCGCGAGATCAAGCGTGCGTACCCGCTTATTGAGGTCATAATGCTTACCGGCCATGCTAACATGGAGGTTGCCATGGAGGGGATGGATCTCGGGGCTTTCGACTACCTCATGAAACCAACCGATATAGATGATCTCCTCTACAAGATCCAGGATGCATATAAGCGCAAATGCCTCAACGAAAAGTCCGCTCTCGAGGAAACAAAGGGCGCTTCGAAATGAGTAACGGGCTCGCGACACATAGGGAAGGTCCTCCTGAATATTACGGGGTGATCATTGTCCATAACGATCCATCCCCCTCCGCTCCGCCATGTCGTTTATAAGAAGATGCCTCGACAAACTCGGGATTGGAAAAGGAGAAAGGTCCGCTCCCTCCGACCCCGAATCCCTGCGCACGGCTTTTCAGGCGCGATATCACAATTTCAAGCTGCTACTGAGTGCAAATAATAAAGCCCTCCAGATTATGTCCGAACTTGAGGACGCGTTGAAAGGCAACCGGCCTTTCGGCATGTCATTTATTCGGGCCAACTGCACCGCCGTCTCGGTGAATGTATTCCGAATGGTCAAGTGCATGGACGATCTCGCTCCCGGCAGGTACAAGGATCTTTTCGAAAGGTTTCGGGAGATCCAGGCATCGATTACGGAGGAGCTTTCTCGTGAGAGAGAGCCTGAAACCGGGCCTTTTGTTCTGGATCTTGGCAGCATGGATAAGACGCACGCTGATGAGGCCGGAAACAAAATGGCCAATCTCGGGGAAATCCGCAACAGGCTGGGGCTGCGCGTCCCATGCGGCTTTACGGTCACATCTCACGCTTATCGCGAGTTCATGCGCGCGGGGGATCTTCAGACGGAAATCGATCGCCTGCTTCAATCCTCACCGGCCGAGGAAATGGATCAGCTCTTCTCCCTGAGTGGTCAAATTCAGCAACTGATCATCCGCTCGCCCATCCCCGAGGAGTTGGAGGAGGCAATCCGGAGCGCCTACCGGCGCCTGGAAGAGATGGAGGGGCAGGGGGTCAAGATTTCAATGCGGAGCAGCGCGCTGGGCGAGGATTCATCGGATACCTCCTTTGCGGGCCAGTATCGTTCTGAACTCAACGTGAGCGCCGAAAATATCATCGAAGCCTACAAGGAAGTCGCGGCGAGCAAATACAGCCTTCAGGCCATCATTTACAGGCTGAACAAGGGCATTCCCGACGAGAATATCGATATGTGCGTCGGTTGCATGTCGATGGTGAACGCGGTGGCCGGAGGGGTTGTCTATTCAAAAAACCCCCTCAACGTGAGAGACGACCGCGTTTTTATACATTCCGTCTGGGGGCTTCCTAAATCGGTCGTGGACGGCAGCGTGTCCGCCGACCTGTTTGCCGTCTCCCGCTCCGAGCCTCACCAGGTTGTCGAAAGACATATTTCGGAAAAGAGTCAGAAATTCGTCTGCTATCCGGATGAGGGAGTCTGCCGGCTCGAAATAACCGGTGAGGTGAGCTCCACTGCCTCCTTATCGGATGCAGCCGCCCTGGAGCTCGCGGAAATCGCCCTCCGGATCGAGGACCATTACAACGGTCCCCAGGACATTGAATGGGCGCTAGATGAAAATGGGAATATGTTCATACTTCAATGCCGACCGCTCAGGCAGACGGACGCCACTTCGAAGAACGGGCATCTCTCCGCGCGGCTTCCCGCCGGTGAGGTGCTATTCTCGGGAGGGATGGCGGCCAGCGCCGGTGCGGGTTGCGGACCGATTTTCGTTGTCCGCAAAGAGAGTGATTCCCTGCTTTTCCCGAGGGGGGCGGTTCTGGTTGTGAAGCAGGCGTTGCCGCGTTGGGCCGCCCTGCTCAGCCGCGCGGCAGCCCTGATAGCCGACCAGGGTACATCGGCGGGGCACCTCGCAAATGTCGCGCGGGAATTTCGCGTCCCCGCGCTTTTCGGTGTGGGGAATGCTCTGGAACTGCTCGAAACCGGAAGGACCGTGACGGTTGATGCTGACGGATTGCGTATCTATGAGGGAAGGATCGATTCGCTGCTCTCGGAGTCCGATGACCGAAGGAGCCTCATGGAGGGCAGTCCCGTTTTTGAAACCCTCAAGAAGGTTTCCGAAAAAATTGTCCCGCTGCACCTGATTGATCCGGATTCCACCGATTTCAGGCCTCTGCGGTGCCGGACCTTTCATGATATAACACGTCTGTGCCACGAGAACTCCGTCAAGGAGATGTTTTCCTTCGGGAAGGATCACCATTTCTCGGAAAAAGCCAGCAAACAGCTTGTTTGCGAAATTCCGATGCAATGGTGGGTGCTCAATCTGGACGATGGATTCAGGGAGGATGTCGCCGGCAAGTTCGTGCATTTGGATAACATTGCCAGTATTCCAATGCTTGCTCTGTGGAAGGGTATCATCGCTGTTCCCTGGGAAGGTCCCCCACCCGTGGATTCCAAGGGTTTCATGTCGATCTTGCTCGAAGCGAGTTCAAACCCCGCGCTTGACCCATCGATGCCTTCTCCCTACGGAAACCGAAATTATTTCATGATCTCGCGAAACTTCTGCAGCCTTAGTTCGCGATTCGGTTTCCACTTTTCAACGATAGAGGCCCTGGTGGGAGAAAGGGCCAACGAGAATTACATAAGCTTCGGCTTTAAGGGGGGCGCGGCCGATGCCGCCAGGAGGACACGGAGAGCCCGCTTCGTCGCCGAGATTCTGGAAGAGTTCGATTTCCGCTGTGAACTGAACGATGACGGCGTAATGGCGCGGATCGAGGGATTTGATGAGGAGTTGATGAAGGAAAAACTCGAAATACTCGGATATCTCATTATCCACACACGCCAGCTCGACATGGTCATGTCCAACGATGCTTCCTGCCGGCATCATAAGACCAAGCTGCTGGGGGACATTGCGACCGTTATCCTTGAGAGCCCGTTAGATTCCGGACCCGTGGTCCAGGAGTAAGACTCTCGCATGCGCTACGGCTTATCGATGACCGGCTTACAGGTCGGATTATGGTTGTTGCGGTCCGCATGGCGGGACTTATATATCAGTCAATCTTTTAGTTGAAGGAAACCCGATGGGAGTCCCAGAACGACAGAAAATTTTAGTCGCGGTTGACGGATCCGCGCAAGCCATGGATGCTGTCAAATATGCGGCGTCACTGCTCGATCCACTCCGATTCGAAATTGTATTGTTCCACGTGCTGACCAGAGTTCCGGAATCATTTATCGACCTCGAAAAGATGCCGGCCTATCATTATCGGCTTGTCAATGTGGATGCGTGGGAGAATCAACAGGAAAAGACCATTCAGGAATTCATGGTAACCGCGCGGGAGGTTCTCGTTGGCGCAGGCTTCCCGGATGAATGCGTCACGGCCAGGATCGCGGAAAGAACTGTCGGCATCGCGCGTGATATAGCGGCGGAAGCCCGTAACGGCTATATGGCCGCAATCGTCGGCCGAAAAGGAATGAGCGACTTCAAGGACTTCATGCTCGGAAGCATTGCCCATAAAATCCTGGAGCTTGCTCCCATCCCAGTGTGGATCGTTGGAGGATCGGGGGGCGCCCGGAAGGTACTCGTGTGCCTGGATAACTCGGAAGGAGCAATGCTTGCCGTGAAGCACGCCGGCGCTGTCCTTCCCGCCGGGGGGCCCGATGTCGTTCTTTTCCATGTTGTTCGAGGGGCGGGCGGACTCAGGAAACTGATTCATGGCGTTTTCACGTCGGAGAAGGATCAGCAAGCCATCCAGGAACTGGAGAAAGAGCTTAAGGCCGCGGCATCCCTTTTGGAGCCTTCATTTGAGAAGGCGACTGCGGAACTGGTGGCGGCGGGAATCGCCCCCGAAAGAATCAGCCGCAAGATCGTCCAGGGCACGGGGAACAGCGCCAATGTCATAATTGAAGAAGCCGAAAAGCTTGGTTTCGATACCATCGTCGTGGGGCGCAGAGGCATTTCCCGCGTTGAGGAATTCCTGATGGGACGCGTCAGCAATAAAGTGATACAACTGGCGAAGGACAGAACAGTCTGGATCGTGAGCTAATCTCGGAACAATGGTGGCGGGGTCGGGGAAAAAGCACAGATCGCCTCCGAGCGGGAGCGGCAACCATCAAATCACCGGGCAAGAAAGCGAGAGGGTGGAACTGGCGAGATAAACAACTCAGGAAACGGCCAACCTTATGGAAATAGCGGTTCCCCATAGTACCACTCACCATGAGCCCGCTCACTGGCGCAAGAAGCATTATGCCAGCCTTTATGTCAGGTTTATCCTTTTAACCCTGATATGCTCCGTCCTGCCGCTCCTCCTCGTCGGGTGGGGCATCTACGTTTATTATTCGGAGTTCGCCTCCGAACGTATGGTCGAGTACTTTCAGAGCCAGGTCCAACATCATGAGCGTATCATAGAGCTGTTTTTCAAGGAGAGGGTCTCGGACCTGCAACTGATCGCGTACAGCCAGTCGCTTGAACAACTGAAAGAGCAGAAAAACCTTCAACGCATTTTCGATATCATGAATCGCGATGGATCGTTTTTCGAGGATGTGGGCGTTCAGAACGATCAGGGAAAGCACCTTGCCTACGTCGGCCCGTTTGACCTCATCGATAAGGACTACTCGCAGACTTTCTGGTTCAAGGAGGTCATGGCGCGAGACGTCTGCATCAGTGACATGTTCCTGGGATACCGCAAAGTCCCGCATGTCATCGTCGCCGTAACCAACTCGGAAGCCGGCCAGAAGTGGATACTGCGGGCTACCATCTATACGGATTCTTTCCGGTCCCTGCTCGAGGACGTCAAGATGGGAGAAACCGGTGAAGTATACCTGGTCAATACACATGGCATTCTGCAAACCACTCCGCGATTCGGCGGAAAAATCCTGGATAAGATCGATCTGCCGATGGGGGCGTTTACCGACCGGAGTGGAATCCGCATTCTGGATGCCACCACGAACGACGACGGTCGCACTGTGCCCAGGCAAATCGTTGCATACACCTGGCTCAATGATCCCAAGTGGATGCTTGTCGTAAAGCAGGACTACTCGGAAGTTTTTCAGCAGGTAAATCGCGCCAACCAGGCCATGCTCATTTTCCTCCACATCAGCATCATCGCCATACTTATCGTGTCGATCATAACGACGAAACACATGATCCAGGTCGTAAAGGACAGGGATGAGGAAGCGGACGAACTCAACAGGCAACTGGTGCAAACCAGTAAACTCGCATCGCTTGGCGAACTGGCGGCGGGAGTCGCTCACGAGATAAACAATCCATTGGCGATAATACTCACGGGAAACCAGGTCGTCAGGGACCTGGCCGATGAACAAACTGACCTGGAAGCGGAATTTAGAAGCCAGTTGTACGAATGCCTGGCGCAGGCTGATGGTCAGGTGCTTCGCTGCAACATGATCACCCATAACCTCCTTCGTTTTGCCAGGCGCAGCAAATCGATTATCGAACAGGTGAACCTCAACAACTGTGTGGGTGAAGTCATCGAACTCATGGAGAAGAGGGCTAAGTCGAGCGGTGTGACCTTTCATCGGAATTTCGATGAAAAGCTGCCTCAGGTTCGCACCGATGCCTCGCAGCTTCAGCAGGTGTTCGTAAATCTGTTCGCAAATGCCATTGATGCGCACGAGGGAAAGCCTTACGGTGCTATCCACGTAACCACCCGCGCGGACGGAAGAAAAGGGGGAGTTGAGATCGCCATAAGTGATACCGGCAGCGGCATCCCCGGCCATGTCCTGGAGAGGATGTTCGATCCTTTCTTTACGACCAAACCCGTCGGCAAGGGAACCGGCCTGGGGTTATCCATTTCCTACAACATCATTAAGAACCTGGGTGGGGAAATCCGGGTACAGAGCAGTGTAGGCGAGGGCACGGAGTTTATAATCTTTCTTCCCTTCACACCACCCGAGACTCTGGCGGGGAGCTCGTACGAACGGGGTGTTTAGATGAGGGCTACTCGAGTTCTGCTGGTTGACGACGAGGTTGCGTTCACGAAAAACCTGTCGCTATTGCTGTCAAAAAGAGGGCATGAGGTTACGGCCGTCAATGATGGACTTGCCGCCATGCGGGTTATCGAGGAAAAGGACGTGGACGTTGTCCTGCTCGATCTCAAGATGCCGGGGATTGACGGTATCGAGACACTCAAGAGAATTAAGAAGCGAAACCCGCGGATCGAGGTGATTATTCTGACGGGACACGGGAGCGTGGATACTGCTATCGAGGGAGTAGGGAGCGGGGCCTTCGATTACGCCATGAAACCCTTTGACCTGAACGAACTCACTGAAAGAATCTCGAAAGCGTTTCAGAGAAAGCTGCTGCGGGAAAAGCAGGAGGGACTTGTTTGAAAAGCTCGTGATTGTACGAGCCCTGACCGGTCGATCGTGACGCGGTCCGTGGCTTTTTCTCGATCTTCCATTGTAGAAGTTGCGCGGCAAACAATCAGGCCTTCCCGGACGGAATCGATCACGAAGCGAACGGGGCGGGCCGCCCGCATGGAGCAAATGATGCCTTTCAGGCAGCCAAAAGGTTTACATGATGTCTAAACCCATCCACGTATTGCTTGTTGATGATGAGGAGCTTTTTGTCAAGAACCTCGCACTGATCCTGAAAAAGCGCGGGCTTCGGGTTCATGGCGCCGGAAACGGCGCCGAGGCCGTGGAGATGATCTCTGTGCGCGGGGATGACCTGTTTGATGTGGTTGTGCTGGATATGCGCATGCCCGGGATGGATGGTTTGGCAACACTGAAAGCAATTCGGGAGCGCGAACCTTTGATGCCGGTCATCCTCCTGACGGGTCACTCCGATGTGAAGCAGGTTTCGCATGCTCTAAAAGAAGGGATAGATGAATTACTGCTGAAGCCCTGTCCTGTTGACACATTGATATCCACCATTGAAAATGTTCATGAGCGGCGGATTATCGCCTCTGAACTCTCGCAGAAGAGCTGAATCCTCGCCCCCCCGTGAAACCGGCTCTCCGGGACCGGTCGGATAAGGCTGGTGAAGTATCAATCCTCGAATGGTTCAAACCGTCTGCGAGTCATCTCCATATGGCCGGCGACCTCGGGCGCCGTCCGCGGTCTCCCGGTTCGGCCCTCGTCATAAAGCCCCTTGGGACCTTCCGCTTCGAATTTTCGTATCCACGCGCGCACCGTTGCCGGACTGACCTCGAAAAGCGCGGCAATTCTTGGCACGGCCCATTGCTTCGCGGAAAGGAGTACCATGTGAGCGCGCTGGCTCACGCGCCCGATCTCCCGCCGCTTCATTTCTCTGAGTTCCTGGTATTCTTCCGTGGCCAACGGTCTTACATAGAGCATGGCACCTCCCGGTTCCGGTGATTTAAATGCCTGGGATAACTCACCATGTCTCACTTCCCATTCCCGGACAATCTCTCCAGGCCGTAATCACCACTCAGGAAGGCATCCTTGAGCAAAGAAACGGATTCTTCATCCGCCATTGCCGCATCCATCTGCCTGAAAAACTGAAAAAGCGAACCGACCATCTCCAGTTGTGTGATCATTTCCTCTTTGGCCGCCTTGCTCAGCCGCGCGGTTACCATGTCGTGGCTAACCAGCACGGAAAAACCGTATTCCTTGAGAATCGCGCCTATTGCCCGTGTTCTGCGGTTTCTGCGGAGGTAATCCGCCGCGCCCCCCCTGAACAGTATGCTTATGTAATTCTTGTTGGATAAGTTGCCACAGTAAGTGTCCACCACGCTGAAGTGGTACCCGACCCTGGCCGAGTAGTTCACATAGTTGTCCGAGATTATGGCATAGCAGGGCTCGCGGAATGACTGCTCATTTTCCGGACTGGTCATGGCATGGCGCATCATTACGGAAAAAAAGCCTTTCATGTCCATGGGCCTCGGGCCGAAGCGTGGTATCTTCTCGTGCAGCATTCCCTTGATAAGGGCGCGGAAGGGGGCGGACGCAATATGGGAGGGCCTGACTTTTCGCTTTTCGGTTGTTCCCCGGAGTCCGCCGCCCAAATCCACGATGTAGAGGTCAATGGGCAGGAAGACGTCGAGTTGAAAACTCACGCCCCTAAGGTCACCCACATTTTCCCCCAACATGAACATTTCGCGGTATGACATTTCGTGTACAAACCTGGCAATATCATGCAGTGTGGCGCAGTTGGCGGCCGAGAAGGCATTTGATCCCGGATCTGTCAGATTGAGGGGGGCAACGTGTTTAAGAACCAGCTCAAGCAGATTGGACTCCGGGCTGAGCAGTTTGCCCGGGGCGCCGCTAAGCCCTTCACCGTTGTCTTCGTCTTTCGCGATCAGTTCGGGTACTTCTCCCCCATATACAAAGCCACTGTTGGCGTCGACAGTCACGATCCGGCCGGCTGGAAGTTCGCGCGTGGCTACTCCCGTGTTTACAAGCGTTGGCACGCGAAATTCCCTGGTCAGGGATGCCATGTGGCCCGTGGTGCTGCCAACGTCGGTCACAATGGCACGAGCCTTGGACATCAGCCGCACGAACTTCGGCGAAGAGCGGCGTGCCACCAGCACCGCGCCCTCGGGAAAAGAATCGAGGTCGCCATCCGAATCCGCATGCGCAACCGGGCCCACGCCCACACCGGGACATGCGGTCTCTCCGGCGCCCAGCAGCAGATGTGCTCCGGGCAGGGGTGCTCCGGTGCCGGCATGATGCCCGGTCAGACGCAGCGGGCGGGACTGCAGTATCGTGAGGCGGCGATTCTTATCGATTGCCCATTCGATGTCCCGCGGAGTTCCGAAATGGGTTTCAATTCTCAATGCATGGCGTGCAAGCTCGAGGGCCTCATCATCACTCAGCGTCGGCTCCGCGGCTTCGGCGGGAGAGAGTTCTTCCTCCACCACTCCGTCAGCTTCAGCGAGACCGGAGCGAAACTCCTGGCGCGATTGCATACGAGAAAGCTCCGATTTCCCACCGCCGCGCGGGACAAATAAAACCTCCGGTGAAATGCGGCCGTCCACGAGGGGGAGCCCCAGTCCCTTCACCGCCTGTATGAGCATCATTCCGGAATCGGGGTGGTTCGGATCTTTCGTATAGATGACTCCGCTCGCTTCGGCATCTATCATGGCGATACAGCCAACCGCCATCTCCGCTGATTCTCCCGCAATCTCATGAAGAATCCTGTAGTGAACCGCTTCGGGGGAATAGAGGCTGGCGAGGACTCGAAGATAGGCCTGGCGGAGGTTTTCCCGTGAGACATTCAGAAGCGAAAGGAACTGACCGGCAAAGGAATACTCACTATCCTCCCCCACCGCGCTGGAACGTACGGCAACCGGGTTGGCGCCACCGTCTTCACGGGAGCAGAACCTGGAGTATCCATCAAGAATAGCGCTTTCGAGTTCGGGTGGCAGCTTGAGTTGAAGAATCTGCTCCTGCAATTGCGAACTCAATTCCGGAGCGCTCTCGACGGTGTTCAACTCAAGATGCTTATCCTGAATCCAGGAGTGCAGTCCTCCACTTTCAACGAGCAGCCGATATCCTTGCGTTGTTACAACCATGCCGTGCGGTATGGGCAAGCCAAGCTTCGTTCGCAACTCACCCAGATTTGCCATTTTGCCTCCGACCAGGTCCGCATGGATGCATGATACATCGTCCAGATTCATGACCAGCCTGGATGCGGGAACCGCGTCATAAGGTTCCTCCATCGCCGCGGTCAGGGTCGAGGAGATGAGGGTCAATCGATCCCGAAGGACGGGGTACCTGTTTCCGGATATGGCATTGAGGCTTTCGACCATGGAATAAATATCGGCTATGGCCCGAATGACTCTGCGCGTGATGAAGTCACGGTCAAAGAATTCGAGTCCCAGACGCTTGTTCTCGAGATCGCCCAGGGATTCCAAAAAACTATTGTTGGCCGAGAGGAGTTTTCGAAACTCGGCATGGTAGACCTTGAGACGCGAAATCTGCATGGACTGGTCCACCGACGTATCGGACCAGAGCCCGATCGCGTCCAGGAAATAAAGGACGTACCGGGACAACCGGCTGATCACTCGTTTGAATAGTGCAGCCTCTTGAGTGTGTTCATTACTCGAAGGATCGCGTTGATCCATTTCGCCAACTCGATTGGCCTATGTGGTTGACAATTTAGCGAACCGGTTCCCCATACTGGTCATAAGGGGCAGAATGAGCGGTCCTGTTCGGGCCTTCCTGCACTGCAACACGCGGCGGCGGCGATAACATCTACCAGTTTGAGAATAGGGAAGGGTTTGAGAAGATAAGCGTAGGCTCCCGATTTGAGTGTGTCCTCCTCGTCAGTAATGGAGAAATGTCCGGTAAGCAGAATCACTTGCGTCGAGGGAGCAAAGCGCTTTATCTCGCCAAGGACCTGAATACCGCTCATGCCCGGCATCTTTATATCAAGGACGACTACATCGAAATGCTCCCCATCCATCATTGAAAGCGCCGACAGCCCGTCTTCCACGCATTCCACTTCATAGCCTCGGCGAGAGAGAACCCTGGAGAGATATACCGTAAATTCGACCTCGTCATCCGCGAGGAGGACCTTGATCCGATCGGTCATCATTATAGTCTCGCTCTCTCCTTGAGCAGCCGTATCAGTTTGCGAGCACTCCTCTTTCGAACGGTATGTATCAATATCGGGTTATCACTCGGCGAGGCTCCGGCCGGCCAGACCTCGACCCAGCGGGTAGGCAGCAACAAAGCATGCAAAATACCCAGGGTCCCAAGCCCGACAAGCACGGGAGCCGTAAACGAAAGCCAATCAAAGAAGAGCACCGCGGTAGCGCAGAGTACGGCGCCCACTGCCGCCTCACCCATCCGGTACTGCCGCCTCGACCGCAGATTGCCGATCCGGTCGAGCTTCATTTGACTCACGACGGTTGCATCGCGCTTGTCGGCGGTCGGGGGCTGTCCCGGCAGTACGGTGGACTCTAACTGCAGAAGGCGCTGATCTGTCAGGAACACACTGGTCGCCTGCTGCTCGGGTTCCTTGAGCAGCGACTGCGTTACCTTGAAGTGTGAACTGATAGTGTGGTGCTCGGCAATCAGACCCTCACCCTCCGCAAGTTTGCGTTCGATGACCGCACGGTAAAGGTCTACCGTTCTTTCCGCTATTTGACGCTGGAAGGCGCGTTCCGTAACGTCCCCCACCGTGCGGTCAACGAAGAGCTTTGCAATTCCGCGCCTTATTGAGTCAACATCAGTCGTCATACGGATAAGACCCGGGTGAAGTTGACGCCGCATGGAGGCTAGGCGTCAGAGTAAGAAGGACAGCGCACCCAATAACGAAACCCACGACAAAGAGCATCCAGGGGTCCCACTGCACGATGGTGCACTCGTAGAGCTGCCAGGCAAGAAATCCATACAGGACAATATTTGCAAGGATCTGCATAATGAATTCTCCTTAGTTAAGAGAGCAGTGCTTCGCGCAGCCAGAAGACGTATATCAGAGATGCCAGTCCAAGCGATATGGCCAGCAGAAGTATCCAGTAGCCCAACATCGATTCTATCAGTGCCTTCATTGTTGCATCCTTTCTCTGAGTTAATCTTTCCTCCACCTTGCCGATCGCGAAAAACCCGGTGAAGGGGGACTCGAGCCGATCGTGCCGAGCGAGGAGCTATGCCGATACGACCAGTGAAGGAATCCAGGGCGGCACCCATTTCCCCTGTCGAAACCGGACAGCGAATACGACAAGTGAGACTATAAAGAAGCAGAGGAAGATCATCTCTCCTAGCGTGAACACAACCGCCGCGAAGTTGAGGACCTCGAACTTGGCTCCCGATAAGATGTAGACGAGTCTCAGGAAGGCGCCGACGGTGGCGAGAATGAGCGAGTAGCTCAGGATATAGCGAATCGCGGGTCCGCGCACATACGAGGTCGCGATACTTCCGAACTGCGCGCCGAACATGGCGCCAACAATCATGAAAAGCACCGCGATCATATCCACGTTGCCCATCATAGACTGCCTCAGCGCGCCGTAACCACCCGATACCACTATTTCAAGCAGGTCCGTGCCGACCGCGATATGCGTCGTCGCTCCAACTATGTAAACCAGGGCGGGCACCCGGATGAAGCCGCCGCCCACGCCAAAGAAGCCGGCGAGTACGCCGGTCGAGATCCCGACCAGGACGATGACCCACATGGAAATAACAAGCCTGGCCGTGCGACACCGCACGATGGGATAGAGCTTGATGGACTGGAATAACTTGGGGAGACTGCTTGTGCTCAGTTCACGGCCTACGGTCTTGCCTTCGGAGGAAAGCTGATTGATTTTTTTCTGAGCCCTGTGTGTCTCGATCTGTGTATAGAGAAAAAGGCCGATCATGATGGCAACCGAGGCCATGAGAAGCACGACCCCGGATAGCCCCAGTGCTTTGGTATAACTGAGCAGTCTGACACCCATTTCCACGCCCAGCATAGTGCCGCCGACCATCGCCAGGCCGAGCGTCCAGTCGATATTGCCGAGCTGCCGGTGCCGAACCGTTGCGATCACGGCTTTACCGGCGATATGCGTCATGTCGATACCCGAGGCCATATATCCTGGAAAACCGAACACGATGAGAGCGGGCGTGACCATGTACCCGCCTCCAACTCCGATGAAACCTCCGACGATACCGACCGTAAACCCCGTCAGCATAAGTAGAAAGAGTGGGGCATGTATACCGGCTATTGCGAAATCAAACATCGTCTCCTCCTCCAGGCTCAGTGGGCGCCTTCGTAGTGTTTAATTTTCTGCAGCTTGATACCCATCATGTCGGTAAATCCCTCCGCCATATAGCCGAGCGTGAGCCCCATGCCGATTACCATGAAGAGGTTCTGCACGCCTGACCAGGGATTGGTATGGATACCCTTGTGCTTGAAGGAGTCCTTATACTTGAAGCCTTTTGCTTCCTTGGTTTCAGTCGGAACGGTCACCTTGAGGCTATTGCCATCGAGGGTGGCCCTCTTACCCTCCTTGATTATCTTCTCGCTGATGATCCCATTGCAGTTTTGCGGCAGGCGATCGCCCTTCTTGACCTTGACTGCCTGCAGTCCGCTGATTGCCGCGAACGATCCGATCTCCAATACAGCCGGCTTTTCCTTTGTCGCGTTCCTGAAGGTGTCCGCATTGATCGCGTAACCGTCCTGGTTGGCCTCCCAATAGTACCAGGTGATCATCTGCCCCGAGCTGTAGCTGTGCCATGTGTAATACACCAGGGCGACTGCCAGAATCCCCCAGACTAGAAACTTGATAGTGCCTTTTGTCTTTGCCGGATCGGCCATTTCGTTCCCCTCCTTCGTTCCTGTTATTTGCGTCGACACCATGACCTGCCCCGCCGCCTGGATTGGGACTTTTGCACAAGAGTTTTGCACTATTGTGCAAAACTCATCTTGGTGTACTTTTCACAACACTGGCGACAGGCACACACCTAGCCTTTAACCCCGGGAAAACAGGGGAATCCCGGGACTGGAAACGGAGTCAAGACGGCGAGAGAAACCAGAAACCGGCATACCGCCGCAATTGCACTTCCCTCGCTGGTGGAAATCCCGATGTTGTCGATCGAAACTCCTTGAGATAGCGGCCGCGGCGTTGCCCATGCCGACAGCAGGACACAATGCACTGGCCAGTCATCAAACCGGAACTCCGGGTAGCCGCACCCGTCGGGCAACAGGCCGGTGCAATGACGACCGCTTTTCAGCCCATATCAAAAACGGGAAATCCCCGCAAAATTCAACCACAAACGCACAACCGTTAAATGGGCAAATATGTATGGCTAATCTGTAGATTTTGACTCTGAAACAGATAGATCGTGCGGCGAGCAGCGGGCTCACCGGTTTATTTGACGGATGGACCACCCTGAAGAGATGCACATCGGGATCAGGAACTGAAAATGCGGGAACTCGGATATTTTAATGATCCGGTGGCATTTATGCCTCTTCGGTATCAAGAAAACCACAACGCCATGGAACTGTCAATAATTTTATGAGAAAAGTGCAAAAAAATTATTTGATCGTTATCCATAAAGCCTTTAACAACAATACTTTTACTGAATACCTGTCCATAATGACTTATCGTCATGTGCACAACACTATTTCACAAATATCAGTTCGCACAACAAGAATGTGCCATATAGCACAATCTGAGCCTCAGGCTGCCTCCGTAGCCGGCGGCGCCACCCCCGCGAGTCGCGAGGCGAGTATTATGGACCCTCTTGTGATGCTGGTTGCAAGTGCGAGACGACCATGGGGCGGTCTCAATAGACGGAGTTGCCCGCTCGGCGGTCCTGGCGCGCGTTTGTGAGTGGCCCGTGAAAGGACAGGGCCATGGGTGGGAACAGGGGGATACCGAAGGTATGTCAGGCAGGATGATAAGATCGGCCGCCATTCCGGGTATGGAGCATGGCGGCCTTCGAACATGGAACCAGGTACCCGAGACGATAGCACGGATACTCATTGATGAGTCGTGTCCCGGAAGATCACGGGATTGTGTCGGTTCCGGGCGGTATTGCTCAGGATTTGCTTTCTTTCTTCGACTTCTTCTCGGCCCGCTTTTCCTTCATTGTCTTCGCCGGTTTTTTCTTTGTCTCTTTTTTGGTATCGGTACTCTTACTCATGATGTCCTCTCCATGATTCCCGGTCTAAGCCGCTGAATTTACTCACACGCCGTTTCAGCCCTTCATCTTGATGTGTAGCAGGTTTGCGTGAGAGGGTCAATAAGGATTGTAATCTGGAGACTACCGGGGAAGGACCGACTGGACGGAAAGCCGAGAAAAACGAACAGGGCCGGAGATGTCTCTCCGACCCTGGGTCATACATGAGTATTAGTGCGTTTAGAGCTTCTTTACTCGTGCCGCTTGAGGACCCTTGGCGCCCTGCTCGATATCGAAGCTGACGCGCTGGCCTTCCTGAAGGCTCTTGAAACCCTGGCCTTCGATCGCGCTATGATGGACAAAATAGTCTTTCCCACCGTCTTCACCGGAGATGAAGCCATACCCCTTCTGGTCGTTAAACCACTTTACAATACCTTCTGCCATCTTCTTTGAATTCCTTCTGTTTGTTGTGTTGTTAAGGGCCCTCATATTACGGCCAATCTTATGTTAGTGGTAAAATAAGATTGATGCAAGAAAGAAAATGCCATGGATGACCCATTTCTGAAATTCGGACGTTTTTAATGAGAAAAATGTCACTGGTCATCCAGGAGTTTGACGCAAGAGAATACGATGAGCCTGAAAACCTCAGTTGTGATCCGGTCATTCGCTCTCGCAAACATGCCGCCCGAAAGCGCTGACGCATGGTGTAACGCTATATATTACCATTCAGTGCGCGATAAATGGAAGAATAAAAGAACAAACCGGCCGGTTGGACCGGCCAGCCTTGAAGGGCTTTAATGCTGCATTCGAGGTAACTCTCCCAATGGTTTAACTGTTGGCAATTATTAGCTATTATCTAAAAAGGCTCTCAAATTCGATTACGAGCGAATGCCGCGGCATGAAGCATCAGCCTGCAAAATATTATATATCTGATAGTAATTTGCGCTCAAGAGGATATACCCCCGTTCGCCATGAGGTATCGAAGGGTGGAACGGGTCAATTCTGAACGGCATCTTCAATTTAGGGATAGACTCATCTTGAACGCAACTCCGTATGAATCAGTGTAAGGAATAAAGCCGGAAAGCTTTGGCCGGCTCGGCCCCGATTGGATAAATCATCCGCCGCACTCTGATTGGGATCACTTCTCCGAACATCCGGCTTCTGCTTCCCGGAAACGGGCACTCAGGATCGAGTTTGGTACCAGAGTGACACGCGGAACCTTCTTGACCGGGTTTTCATCTACCAGTAAAACACACCCGTAGGCGCGCTCAAGAGTCTCGAAAGTGAGAACTTCAGAGGGTTGCCCGAGGCTGATAAGAATGCCGTCTTTCAGGAGCAGCAAGCGATCGGCATACATTGCCGCGAGGTTGAGGTCGTGGGAAACCATGACGATAGTAATGTTTTCTTCCGTCCTGAGCCTCTCCAGGAGGTCCATGATATGAACCTGATGGGCCAGATCGAGCGGCGCGGTGGGTTCATCGAGGACCATGATGCGGGGTTGCTGGCAAATGGCGCGCGCGATAAGCACTCGTTGCCGCTCGCCGGCACTGAGTTGGTCAAGTCTGCGCTGCGCGAGATGGCGCACATGAGTAAATGCCATCGCGCGCTCCGCCAACTCAAGATCTTCCTGTTTTTCAATCGCCAGCAGATTGAGATGAGGCGAACGCCCCATGAGCACTACGTCCGCCACGGTGAAAGGAACGTCCGCCGGCGCAGCCTGCGGCACCAGCGCGATATTGCGGGCCAGCCCCTTTCGCGAGAAGGTCTGCAAGGGCCGGCCGAGGATTTGCACTTGCCCCGTTTGAGGCTTTATCGCCCCGGAGATGGCCCTGACAAGGGTGGTCTTTCCTGATCCGTTCGGTCCGATGATGATGAAGAATTCCCCTTCGGATATGGAAAAAGTAACGCCATTTACAACGGGCTGTCGCCCATAACCATGAGTCAGGTCTTTTATCGCCAAAGCGGTCTTCATCGTCTCGATCTTTGCAACAGGATGATGAAAAGCGGTGCGCCGAGCATTGCGGTAATGACTCCCACCGGCATCTCTCCCTGCGCCGGAAGTGATCGTGCAAGAAGGTCACACAGAACCAGGTAGGAAGCGCCGCCCAAAATGCACGCGGGGATCAGGACCCTGTGATCCGGACCCAACAGAAGTCTCAGGAGGTGCGGAACCACCAGCCCCACAAATCCCAAAAGTCCCGCCTGGCAGACAACAGCGCTTACCATAAATGAAGTGACCAAAAGAAGTGCCACTGACATTACGCGAACGTTTACTCCCATATTAGCGGCCATTTCCTCGCCCATGAGAAGGACGTTCATGGGACGGGCCAGCAGGAAGAGGGAGGCGAAGCAGGGCAGAAGGGCGATTAGAAGGAAAAGCGTCCGATTTGTATCGGACATCGAAAGGTCCCCCATTAGCCAGAAAAGGATATTGTGCAGTCGAGAGTCCTGAGTAAGGGAGATGAGGAACATGATGACGGAGGAACAGAATGCATTGACCATCACTCCGGCCAGAATCAGGGTATCTTTCTTCATTGCGGCTCTGGCGGATGCGATGACGAGTACGAGGAACAAAGTGGCCATGCTTCCGGCGAATGCCAGGAACGCCACGCCCGGAAAAGGGGACAGGCCGAGTAAAATGCCGGCAATGGCCCCAACCGCGGACCCTCCGGAAACCCCCAGGATATAGGGTTCGGCGAGGGGATTTCGCAACAGCGCCTGGAAGACGAGACCACCCAGCGAGAGGGTAGATCCCACGAGCGCGGCCAGCAATACTCTCGGCAAGCGGATTCGCCAGACGATACTTGACAGGGTCGGATCTGCATCGGTCAGGCTGAAAAGCAGGGCCAGTACCCGCGAAAGGCTATGGTCCGTTGACCCTATCGAGACTCCGAGAAAGGCGCTGAGAATGAGAAGAGATCCCATAAGAAGCGATACGGTCAGGATTCTTCTCAACACGGGCTGGGCAAGGGAAGTAGTCGCCGGCATCAGAACAACTCGGGGTGGATGATTGCGGCAAGAGTCTCCAGGCCGTCTATGAGGCGTGGAGTCGGTCGATCGAATAGATTCGCGTCCACGACAAAGATGCGTCCGTTTCGGACCGCCGGCAGACTGTCATATTGTTGCCATGCGTTCCTCACCTGATCGAGATCCTGCTCTTTGGTCATGGAGGTGATTATAAGGACCTCCGGCCGCAGCGCCACAACCTGTTCCCGGCTGAACCTGGGATAGGGCAGTGAGCCGGCGGCAAGATTGTTTCCTCCAGCCATCGTGATCAGTTCGTGGATAACGGTGTTGTCTCCGGCGGAGACTATGGGGGCAATTCCTATCTGGAAGAAGACCCGTGGACGTTGATCCGCTCTCGCGGCGCTCATCTTAACCCGTTCGATCCGGGAGCGCATGGAGTCCGCCAAAGCTTCGGCCCTGGGCGTTGCGCCGAGGAGTTGCCCCAGTTCGAGCACCGTATTCACTGCCGTGTCCAGATTTCGGGGATCGACGGCATAAACCGGAATTCCCAACTCTTCAAGCTTATCCACCACGTGGCGTGGATTGCCGTCACGAACCGCGATACAAAGATCCGGCTTGAGCGCGACGATCCTTTCCAGGTCGAGGTGGACGTATGAGCCCACCTGTGGGAGCGCCCGGGCTTCCGCGGGAAAATCACAGTGCTGCGTGACTCCCTTGAGACGGTTTCCCTCTCCAAGCGCAAAAACTATCTCCGTAATGCTGGGAGCCAACGACACAATCCGAACAGGATGGTCGGGGACGGAGACTGTCCGGCCCAACTGATCACGGGCAACCTTCCCTTCACTATCTCGGGTATTGAGCAAACAGAGCATGAGCATTATGAACACCGTGAAAAGTCTTCGGCGGGTCGGCCACTGATGGTTGCTGAACATTCTTGAAAACCTCGCAGGTTCAAATCCAGCCCGGTTAGTCCTGGCCGGTTAGCCGAAACTGGACGGGCAAAGTAACCCAGGTAGCAACGGTATGTCCCCGGAAAGATCCGGGTTTGAATCGCCATTGACGTATGGCGTCCAGGGTGCTCTGTTCGAAATAACCCGCGGGATGGGCTTCGACAACAGAGGGTTTCGAGACACGGCCGTCGGGTTCTACAAGAAATCTTACCACTACCTTACCGCAAATCTCCAGGGTCCGTGCTCGACCGGGATAGACGGGCTCGATTTTTTTGAGAACTCGTGGGACCTGGTCTACCCTGGATATGTCGAATTCACCCGAGATTCCGCTTCCGGCAGGTGGTCCGGCCCCTCTCGAAACACCAGGGCTTTCACCGGTTTCATGTTCGCCTCCAATAGCCTTCCCCTGTCGCTCACTCGGGGAGCCGGCTCCAGCATCCGGCTGGATTGTTTCTTCAGTCGCCGCTGTATCCTGGCGGGCATCGGCCCGGGAGGTTTCATGGCGTGGTTCATGCCTTGTGGCGGACCGCTTTGCTGTTTTCTTGACCTCCGGTGATTTCGGGATGGATGTCGCCGCGGGCTTCGTCATTTCCCGACTATCCGGTTTTGGCACCTTCGGATCATCCGGAACAGGCTGAGCTTGGTGTGAGACAGGCTTTTCCGATTTTTCCGTGTTGTCGCGCATGTCATCTGACGAGGAACCGGTCGTATCGCCGGAACTGTGCCCCGTCCGCTCTTCACTGGTAAGATAGACACGGATAAAAGGTTCGTGAAAATGGGGCAACGGCTTGACCAAAGCCATGAACGAGAAGGCTATAGCTATAAACGCATGAGCCAGTATAGCC
>JBDKTY010000188.1:0-25966 GCA_039679945.1 Syntrophobacter sp.
CCAGCGGGCAAAATCATGGGAGATGTAATCTGAGTAGTTGACGTTTTGGCGTCGAAACGTTATATTTTTATCATGAAGGCGAATCAAAAACGGGCAACAATCTATCTGGATACCGAACTGCACCGGGCTCTCAGGCTGAAGGCGGCAGAGTCGGATTGTTCTATTTCGGCGCTTGTCAACGAGGCCGTGAGATCAAAACTTGCCGAAGATTTCGAAGACTTGGCTGCGTTTGAGGATCGGGCGCATGAGCCAAATATGCGATTTGAGGACGTTCTTAAAGACCTGAGACAGCGTGCCAAAATATAGTATTCTCATCAAGTCGTCTGCTGTAAAGGAAATCGAATCAATCGGCTCCAAACGCGACCGTCAATCCATTGTCTCATTGATTGAAGCGCTTGCTGAAAATCCACGTCCGCACGGTAGTGAGAAACTCTCGGGCCAGGAAAGGTATCGGCTACGAAAAGGCCGATACAGAGTAGTATATTCCATCATAGATCAGGAATTGGTTGTATTCGCGGTTAAAGTGGGACAGCGAAAAGATGTTTATCGTTGAGACCTTTTCCGCCTATTTTGAGTCTCGTCCGGAAAGCGCCGAACCTGTCGCGAGATCGACCGAATCCCATGCAAAACCCACGAAAAGATCGCAACGCATCTCAATAGAAACAGAGTTCAACGCAGCCGCTTTCCTGTGTCTTCTTCCCGCCTTAACCAATACCGGACTTCTTTGCAAACAGGAATAATATCGGTGAGAGTCATGAACTTTTCTGCCTTTATTCTGGAGACTTGGCGGACGGGTATGGTGATACTTCTTTTCATGTACCGGTATAGTTGCGGGCTTCGAAAGGAAACGATCAACTGATGGAAGCCAATTCGCCAGGGCAGTTGGACCCAAGCACAATCCCGTCGCAGTTGTTATGGCGGATGAAAAGCCGCTGAATGCTCTCCAGTTCAAAAAAGGAAAGCGGGGTTGTGCAATGTCCGTGTTGCCAATGGCCCGGGAAATGGTGTCCGGCTTGATGCCTGGAAGAAAAGCGATAAGCGGGGAGAGCGGCAACCGCTCTAATAATGCTGTTTGACAATCAAACAGCCAGAAGATAATATTGACGCTAACAGCCGTTAGGGGTGCCTGTAAAACAGGCTGAGACGAAACCCTTAATACCTGATCTGGACAATGCCAGCGTAGGGAAATGGCTAGAAAAAAGGATACTCGCTTTCTTCTGACCGTTTCCCTCTTGGGGAGCGGTTTCTTTATGCCCGGAATACCACGCGACCTCAGCCAAACCGAAAAAGAAATCTACCACCGCAATATCCTCCTTCCCGAAATCGGTGAATCGGGCCAGTCAAAGCTGCTCGCGGCCCGTGTCCTCGTCGTGGGTCTCGGCGGGCTGGGCAGCCCGGCCGCATTCTATCTCGCCGCCGCCGGGGTGGGGGAGATAGGGATAGTGGATGCCGACAGCGTGTCACTGTCCAATCTTCAACGTCAGATTCTTCACGGCAGGGGAGATGTCGGCAAGGATAAGATCGATTCGGCCGCCGGCACGATATCCCGGCTGAACCCGGATACGAGGGTTCGTGCCTGGAAAACCTTTCTCGGCAACGAAAACGCACGGGATATCGTCGCGCCTTATGACTTTGTCGTGGAGGCCACGGATAATTTCGAATCGAAATTTCTCGTAAACGACACCTGCGTTCGGCTCGGGATACCGTTCTCTCATGCCGGGGTCCTTGGCGGCTACGGGCAGGCGATGACGATTGTTCCGGGCGAGGGACCGTGTTTCCGGTGCATTTTCGAAGAGGTCCCCAGGCCGGGAACGTACGATACGCCTGATCGCACGGGCGTTCTGGGAAGTGTCGCGGGAGTGATGGGCGCCATTCAGGCGACCGAGGCTCTCAAATCAATACTTGGAATCGACGGGCTCCTGGTGGGGAGGCTTCTCACCTGGGATGCACTGAGGATGACCTTCAGGGAAGTCCGGCTGCCGACGGATCGAAGATGCAAAGTATGCGATTCGCGGGGAACCGCATCCGGCACGGAAAGGTGAGAAAAGATGGATCAGCCGCTGGTTATCGCGGGACGTACGTTTCATTCGCGTCTTCTCATGGGCACGGGGAAGTTTTCGTCCCCGGAGATTATGACAAAGGCAATCGAGGCGTCGGGAACAGAGATCGTGACGGTGGCCCTGAGGCGGGTCGAGCTGGAAAACCCGAAGGACAGCATCCTCGGCGCCATTGACACGAGTCGGTACCTGCTCCTGCCGAATACCTCCGGAGCCAGGGATGCCGAGGAGGCCGTGCGGTTGGCGAGACTCGCGCGCGCGGCCGGATGCGAACCCTGGATCAAGCTCGAGGTCATTCCCGATCCCCAGTATCTCCTCCCCGACCCGATGGAGACCCTCAAGGCCGCCGAGATCCTGGTAAAGGACGGTTTTATCGTCCTGCCCTACATACAGGCGGACCCCATATTGGCCAAGCGGCTGGAAGAGCTGGGCACGGCAACGGTCATGCCTCTCGGTTCGCCGATCGGATCGAACCGTGGGATAAGGACTCGAGACGCCATCGAGATCATAATCGAAAGGGCCACCGTTCCGGTCGTGGTGGATGCCGGTCTCGGCGCCCCCTCACATGCGGCGGAAGCCCTGGAGATGGGAGCCGATGCCGTTCTCGTGAATACCGCCATAGCGGTATCGGGTGATCCGGAATCCATGGCCGCGGCGTTCAGAAAAGGGGTCGAGGCCGGAAGGGATGCTTTTCTCGCCGGATTGGGGCGGACGCTGACTACCGCTGAAGCATCGAGTCCGCTCACCGGCTTTCTGAGGTAATCCAATGAGTTTTTATGATGAGTTGAAACGGATAGACTGGGCGGATATCGAGAAGGAAATCCACGGCCGAAGCGTCGCGGACGTGGATGCCGCCCTCCATGCGAGGACCCTTAACCTGGATCATCTTTTCAGCCTGCTTTCCCCCGCCGCGGAAAAGCGCCTGGAGGAGATGGCCCAACGCGCCCATCTCCTCACTCAACAGCGTTTCGGAAAGACTGTATCCCTTTTCGCGCCGCTCTACGTCTCCAACGTTTGCATCAACAGGTGCGCCTATTGCGGTTTCAACGCGGGGAACCCGGTTGCCCGGCTGACCCTTACACCGGAGCAAACGGTCAGGGAGGGCGAGTTCATAAACGGGCTCGGCTTCCGTCACCTGCTGCTGGTTAGCGGGGAAGCCCCCAAGATCGTTCCCGTGGAGTATTTCACGGAGATCTCCGACAGACTGCGACCGCTCTTTTCTTCCATCTCCGTGGAAATCTATCCCATGCCCACGGATGATTACAGGGCGTTGATCGCGCATGGTGTGGACGGTCTCACGGTCTTTCAGGAAACCTATAACGAGGGGCTTTACGCGGAGGTCCACCTGGGAGGAAAGAAACGAAATTTCCGCTGGAGGCTTGAAGCGCCGGACAGGGGCGGTGAGGCCGGGTTCCGGCGCATCGGACTCGGCGCCCTTCTCGGACTGGGAGACTGGCGCGTGGAGGGCGCCTTCCTGGGGCTGCACAGCCGCTACCTGATGCGAAAATTCTGGAAATCGCAGGTTTCCATCTCATTCCCGAGGTTGAGACCGGCCGCCGGGCAGTTCCAGCCGCTCCACCTCGTCTCGGACCAGGACCTTGTGCAACTCATCATGGCGCTGAGGCTCTTTCTGCCGGACGCCGGACTGACGCTTTCGACGAGGGTAACCGCCTCCTTTCGCGATAGCCTGATCCCGCTCGGCATCACGTCGATGAGCGCGGGCTCCCGGACCGATCCCGGCGGGTACACGCTGGATAACGGGGCGGAGGCGCAGTTTGAAATTGCCGACCATCGTACACCTTCGACGGTGGCTGAGGTAATTCGCCGGAAGGGGTACGAGCCCGTCTGGAAGGATTGGGACGAGGCGTTCCTGGCATCCTGAGGCGGGGATGCCTTTCGACGAACAGCTTTTAAGAGTAAGCAATATTAAACACTTACATGGGCCATTATCGTCCATGCCGTCATTTCCGCGAACGCGGAAATCCAGGGCTTTTCCAGCGCATCGCAAGCATAAGACCGGCCCCCGGCTTTCGCCGGTGTGCACTCCCCGTTCGCTTTGATGCATCGAAGGGTGGAACGGGCAAGCAATGAGGGGCGCAAGACCATGAAAATCTCGATAAACGGCGAGAGCCGCGAGTATGAGGGAGAGGCCACGCTGGGAGATCTCCTGCGATTCCTCGGGGTCAGCCCGAAATCGGTTGCCGTCGAACGCAACCTGAAAATCCTCGGCAGGAGTGAAATGGAATCCGAGCCCGTGGAGCCGGGTGACTCCTTTGAAATCATACGGCTGGTCGGTGGCGGATAGAAATTGGACACTCGGTGCAATGCGGCATATATTTAGGAACCGCCGGCGCCAAGAACCCGAATGAATGCCGAGTCGAGGGCGACCGCGAGTTCCGGTGCAACCGGCATGAGCCCGGTCGGGAGGTCCGGCCGGACCGGGTGGCGGAAGAAATGGTCGGGCCGGTCGCGGTGTCGCGCCTTGTCTTAACGGGGAATTCCCGTGAAAGGGTTGTCTGGAGATGGATTCCGTCGCCGAAAATCTGGCTGGAATACGAGAGAGGATCGAAGCGGCCTGCGCGAGGGCAGGGCGTGCCCCGACGGGCGTAAGGCTCGTGGGGGTGACGAAAACCGTTCCGGTGGAAAGAATCAGGGAGGGGATCGGCGCCGGTATTTCGATCCTCGGTGAAAACTACATCCAGGAGGCTCTCCGGAAAAAAGAGGCCCTGGCGGATCTGCCCGTCTCCTGGCACTGCATAGGGCATCTGCAAACCAACAAGGCAAAATACGCCGTTGAATGCTGCGACTGGATCGAAACGCTTGACCGGGAGAGTCTCGCCCGTGAGCTGGACCGGCAGGCGGCCAGGGTCGGCCGTAAGATCACGGCGCTTATCCAGGTGAACATCGGCGGGGAATCCAGCAAGAGCGGGATCACTCCCGAGGACCTGTCCCCGTTTTTCAAGACGGCGTCGCAATTTGAGAACCTCGAGATTCGCGGGCTCATGGCCCTTCCCCCGTTTTTTGACCAGCCCGAGCGGGCGCGGCCCTATTTCAGACGGATGCGCGAACTCCTGGACAGGCTGAAGCAGGAATGCTCCGCCCCCGAACAGCTTTCCGAACTCTCGATGGGAATGAGCGGGGATTTCGAGGTGGCGATCGAAGAAGGGGCGACCCTGGTGAGAATCGGCACGGCCCTTTTCGGAAGCAGGGCCAAATCGGGTGTAATCTAATTTGTGGTCAAGATGATATCACCCCCGTTCGTGCTGAGCATCGAAGGCAGAACGGGCCGATGCGTGATCCGGGTGTTTCCCTTTGATATAACAGGGCAGACGCTAATTTTGAACGCAACTCGGTGTGACCGGATATCGGCCCCGGCTTGTGATAACCTGGCTTTTCCCGTTCAATGCGAAAGCGCGGGAGCGGTTGTCACGGTTGGGATTGTTGGATCGCCAGCAAGCATCACACCGGCGCGGATGTCGCGGGTGGAAGGTTTAAGCCGGATAGCTTCGGATCAGCTTGATTCGATCGTGGTCCTATGACTTTCTTTGTCTCTGGCGCACAATTTCTGCCATGCCTATGGCGGCGGCGGTGGCGGCATTGAGCGACTGGAGCGGACCGATTGCGGGGATTTTGACCAGCATGTCACATTCACTTTTGACGAGCGGCCGTATCCCCTTTTGCTCATTACCCACCAGAAGGCATAGAGGCGCTGTCAGGTCGGCCTCGTAGAGGGTCTTGGCCCCCGAGACATCCAGCCCCGCAACCCAGTAGCCCGCTTCTTTCAACTGCTTCAACGCGCGGGACAGGTTTGTGATCTGGACGACGGGTATATAGGAGGTGGCGCCGGCGGCGATTTTTATCACGGCCGCGCTTACCGGGGCGGACCTGTCCCTGGGGATGATTACTCCCTGAATACCCAGAAAGCATGCCGAGCGAAGGATCGCCCCCAGGTTCTGAGGGTCCTGGATACTGTCGAGGGCCACAAGAGGCTCTCTTCGGGCGAGAGGCTCCTGGAGGAGCGTGTCGATGTCGGTGTAGGGATACTCCCTGATTTTCAGGACGGCGCCCTGGTGGTGGGCGTGGCCCGCGAGCGCGGATACCTGTTCGCGCGTACCCCTGCGCACCGGGATACCTCTCGGGAGGGCCAGCTCTTCGAGTTCCCTCCCCCTCGGATCGGTGCGCGCAAGGACCAGTTCCTCGGGATTCTGGCTCTCCGAGCGCAACGCCTCCCTCACCGGGTTTATTCCGGAAATCCAGATACCTTTTTCTTTAGGGGCCGTTGTAGTCCTCCAGGATCGTTCTTTACGGGGGGAACCGGGGATGGTGATCCTCAATCGTTGACCAGCGGCATCAGAAATGTCTTGAGCATCGATGCACGCGCCAGTCGGCTGCACCGGCCGGCCAGCAGCACCGATTTCAAATCGACGATCGCTTCCCGCAGGTTGTCGTTGATCACGATGTAGTCGTACCAGGGGGCTTCCATGAGTTCGCGGCGGGCGGCCGTGAGGCGGATTTCGATCTGTTCGGCCGATTCGGTTGAGCGGCTCCGGAGCCTCTCCTCGAGTACATTCAGGGATGGCGGCAGTATGAAGATGGTATGCGCGACGGGATAGATGCAGCGCACCATGCGCGCGCCCTGGACGTCGATGTCCAGCAGCACGTGCTCTCCGGCCCTCAGCCATTTCTCGATGGGGTTGATGTCCGTTCCGTAGTAGTTGCCGTGGACTTCCGCCCACTCCAGAAATCGCCCGGAGGCTATTCCCTTGAGGAAATCCTCCCTGCCGATGAAAACATAGTCCTTCCCGTCAACCTCCTCGGGCCGCGGCGCCCTGGTCGTGCAGGACACGGAGAACCTCAGTTTCGGGTATTCCTCGAGTATACTCCGGATGAGGGTGGACTTGCCTACGCCCGAGGGCGCGGAAATGATGAAAAGTTGCCCGGAATAGGAAGGCGGGTGCATGTGATGATCATTCTTTGAGCGTCTTGAGAAGATTGGCCTCTTTGCTGTTGCCATCGATCAACAACCGTTGCGCGATGGTCTCGGCCTGGACGCCCGAGAGGATAACGTGGTCGCTGTCCGTTACGATAATCGAGCGAGTGCGGCGGCCCATCGTGGCATCGATGAGTTTGTTTCCGTTCCTGGCATCCTCTTTGAGCCTTTTCATGGGAGCAGAGGCCGGGGATACAATGGCAACCACCCGGTTCGCTATGACGGTGTTGCCGAAGCCGATATTGAGCAATTTTACTTCCATGATATCTCCTGAGCCGGTACTGTTTTGTGGAAATCCGAATGAGGGCGATCGTGTAACAGGATTCCGGCGACGCCGAATGCCGCGACTTTGCCCCTGAAGTCCCTGCTTGCGGCAGGTTCAGAGATTTTTATAGAATGCGTCAGGAAATGCAAGGAAATTCCAAAGACAGCATGGTATTTCTGATTTTCGGGGCAAATATGCCCGGTTGCCGACGCTGTGCCCACTCAGTCGCCAATGCGCGCCGGCGAGGGTGAAATGGGACCCGTCCGGCCGGGGGCTTTACTCCTAATCCGTCGGGATCTCAGGATTTTTCAATCTCACCCCCGTCCCTCGCTTTTCAGGAAAACGATGCCCAGCGGAGGAAGAACCAGTGAAATCGAGGCATGCCTCCCGTGTGACGGGATGGCCACCGCTTCGACACCTCCAAAGTTGCCGTGTCCGCTGCCGCCGTACAATTTGGCATCGCTGTTCAGCATCTCTTTCCAGACGCCGCCTCTCGGGACCCCGAACCTGTAGTTCGTCCGGGGGACAGGGGTAAAATTCGCGGCAACCAGAATGATATCGCCATTGGACTCGGGCTTTCGCAGGAAAGCGATCACGCTTGACTCGGCATCGCGAAAATCAACCCATTCGAATCCCTGGCCGCTGAAATCCAGTTCGTGCAGGGATGGTTCGCTCCGGTAAAGTCTGTTGAGGTCCTGTACCCATTTCTGTACCCCGAGGTTTAACGGCTCTTCGAGCAGATGCCAGTCGAGGCTGCTTTCATGGTACCATTCCGACCACTGTCCGAACTCACTGCCCATGAAAAGGAGCTTCTTGCCGGGCTCTCCGAACATGTAGCCGAGGAGCAGACGCAGGTTGGCGAACTTCTGCCAGTCGTCTCCCGGCATCTTGCGCAGAAGAGACCCTTTCCCGTACACCACCTCGTCATGGGACAGGGGCAGAACGAAGTTTTCGAAAAATGCGTACCAGATATTGAAAGTGAGCTGGTTCTGGTGGAACTTGCGATGTACGGGTTCATGGGACATATACTCGAGGGTGTCGTGCATCCAGCCCATGTTCCATTTCATCCCGAACCCGAGTCCGCCGACGTAGGCGGGCCTGGATACCATCGGCCAGGAGGTGGATTCCTCGGCGATCGTCTGTACGTCGGGGTATTCCCGGTAGACCATTTCATTGAATCTCTTGATAAATTCGATGGCTTCCAGGTTCTCCCTCCCGCCGTGGACATTGGGGATCCACTCCCCTTCGTTCCTGGCGTAGTCGAGGTAGAGCATCGAGGCCACGGCATCCACCCTGATCCCGTCGGCGTGGTACTTGTCCAGCCAGAAGAGGGCGCTGCTGATCAGGAATGCCCTGACCTCGTAGCGCCCGTGATTGAAAATGTAGCTGTTCCATTCGGGATGGAAGCCCTTCTGCGGGTCGAGGTGTTCGAAAAGGTGGGTGCCGTCAAAGAAGGTCAGACCGTGCTCGTCGCTCGGGAAATGCGATGGCACCCAGTCCAGGATGACACCGATTCCATTCTGATGCAGCACTTCTATGAGGTGCATGAAATCCTGGGGTGTTCCATAGCGGGAAGAAGGCGCGAAGTAGCCCACTGTCTGGTAGCCCCAGGAGCCATAGAAAGGGTGCTCCATTATGGGTAGGAACTCGACGTGCGTGAATCCCATCTCCAGCAGGTACTCCGGCAGATATTCCGCCATTTCCCGGAAACTCATCGGCCGGTTGCCTTCATCGGGCACTCTTCTCCATGACCCGATGTGCAGCTCATAAATAGAGTAGGGGGCCTTGAGCGAGTTGGCCTCGGCGCGGCTCGACATCCACCCTTGATCGTTCCAGTCGTACTGGATGTCCCACACGATCGAGGCTGTCCTGGGCGGCGTTTCCCAGTGCACGGCGAACGGGTCGCCCTTGTCAACTCTGTACCCGTTCTCGCGAGAGACTATGTGATACTTGTAGACAGTGCCGTTCCCGAGCCCGGGGATGAATCCCTCGAAGATTCCCGATCCGTCCCAGCGGACGGACAACATGTGCGAATCGCGGTTCCAGCCGTTGAAATCGCCGATGACGGAAACCCGTTCCGCATTCGGCGCCCATACGGCAAAATATGTTCCCGCGACCCCGTCGACGACGGCAAGGTGTGATCCAAGCTTCTCATAAAGCCTGAAATGGTTGCCCTGCTTGAACAGGTAAGTATCGTGCTCGGTGATCAGGCTGAAGTGGCTCACATTTGAATTTTCCATCTTTTCCTCGCTCCTCGTTCCGAGTCTCGTCGGTATCGTCCGGGAGGTGACGGATTCCCCGAAGCGGAATAATCGGCCGCTCCGGCCGGTTGTTCTCCTCATGGTCCTGTTCGTATACCGCGTTGTCGCGCAACATGCAATCGGGCAGGACACGCGGCTCCTCCGGGGTAGCCCGGCAGAGGGTTGCTTTTCTTCATGGTTTCCAAGCTGGACTTCAGGAAGGCGCCCGGCCCATCTTTTCAGCCGGCTTTCCCCCGTCGTGGAAGGGCGCCAGGAGGAGATGGCTCAACGCGCCCATCTTCTCCTCCAACAGGGGTTCGGGAAGATGGCGCCTCTTTTCGCCCCGCTCGCGGGAATTCTCTGATGCCATAACCTCACCCGGGGCCTGCATGCCGGCGGGGGCATGAGTACCCGGGCGTGTCCCCTCCCAGCGGTGCTGTCCAGATTGGAGTTCAAAGTAAGGCTTTTTCCGGGGACCGCAATCTTGCGGGGCGGAAAGCCCTGAGGGGCGGGAAATTCAGCGAAAGAAACGCTACGGGGTGTTAGCCCGCATTATTCATGGCTTTCTGAAAAGAAGCGTAAAAAAGTCCTGTATAGACCATGTGTTAGCTGGATTTCCCACCTCAACTTCGACCGGCAGTGTTGTTATCGGCCGAAAATCGCCTCAATCCCTGAGCATCGCATCCTTATTGGGCTTTACGGGCGCGGACCGCAATGCATGAATAATGCGGGTGAGCGCCATGGCCGTATGCGGTATCCCCTATGAGCCTGGGCGGCTCGAGGCCGACTCGTTTTTGTTCCTGAACGAGAGACTCGGTGATTTCGCCATCCGGTCGATTCCCCGGCATTGCCTTGATGCCGGTAATGAAGCGACTTTCCACGGTCTCCGTGATATTTGCCTTGTAGCCGGTGAACCTCTTCTTGTCTGACTTTGCGCCATGGCGTGCATCGGGGTCGACCGGGGAGACCAGTTGGTTTTGTGGCCTATCTTTGTATTTCCTCTCTTTTACGTTTCCCTCGAGATCTACAGAGGTTTGTTCTCCCAGGATTCTTTTCAGCATCCGCGCCTGTTTTCGAAGGGGTTCGTCTTTGCTGTCCTTTGTTTCGTCTAGCACGATCCGGGCATCCGCCACCACTTCCACGAGCTTTTTCCCTCTGACTTCCACGTCTGCTCGTCCCCGGAAGTCCTGACTGACGGTCTCCCTGCTGTATTTTGACAAGTCGATTTTCCGTCCAATCTCCTCATGGACAGTTTCATGGCGTTTCTTGAGTATTTTCAGTATCGCATAGGTTCCTATTTGCAGTCAGGCTTCCTACAAGCTGAATGTCTCGGACCTTAATCAGGTCCCCCGTGGAAGCTGCGTCATAGGCAGCCTGGATGGTCTCATACGAGGCGCTCCGGGTAACGTTTCTGACCGGGGCGTTGAAAAGCGCCGATGTGGTGTGGTTTGTCGTGACATTGGTGAATGTATAGCTGGTGATCGTCCCCTGGGAGACCCCGTCTATTTTCACATTAGCGAGACAATAGTTCGAGGCTGGGGTTATCGTGAATGTCTGACTTGCGCCATACTGTAAGGTCGGGGAAACGGGGAGTGATCGTCCCTCCAGATCCGCCCTCGATAGCGGTGGTTATAGATAAGGTATCGATGGCAAAAGTAGCCGAGATGCCGTGAGCAGCCGTGACATTGGTAAAGCTATAGCTCGTTACGGCGCCAACGGAGGCCCCGTCAACCGATACTGCCACGATGTGATACTGTGGATCAGGAGTGATCGTAAATGTCCGGTTCGCACCGTAATCCACGCTCACCTGCCCAGAGGGCGATATGGAACCATGATCTCCCGCTGAGGCAGATATAGAGAGGCTGTCGATGGCAAAGGTGGCTGAAATAGTGTGAGCGGCAGTTTCACGCACGGAAACGCACAGGAACGACCGCGCAAACGGAAAGCGATTGCGGACCGGGAGAGGCGGGACGCTGGTGAACACTACATGGATAACGGGGAAGGAAAATCCTAATTGGCCTCTCGGATGACGAGGCCCTCCATGCTTTCTTTTTTGTTGAACTCGGCCGCGAATTTCAATGCGGTATCTCGTGTCTGGAAAGACCCGACGAGCACGCGGTTCCATCTGCCGCCGCCGTTAAGATCGAGCGCTTCGAGGCGCGGCGAATAGCCCTTGGCTTTGAGCTGATCCATCAGCCGTTGGGCGTTCTCGGGGTCCTTCAGCGAGGCGACAAGAAGGGTGAACTGTTCGGATGAGCCGATGGAAGGCGGAGGCGGGGCCGCTTTGGTTGTTTTCGATTCGGCGGGGGCCTGCCGCTCCGGTTCAGGCTGTGCCGGAGAGCCGGCGTGAGCGCGCTTGGAGGAGTGTCCCTTCACCGCTTCGGTCGTGGGATCGGCGGCGGCGGGGTCTTCCGGCGAGCCGGCAACAGGCGGTGCAGTCGCGGCGGGTGTCCCCTTACCCGTCAGGTCCTCATAGTAGTTGAGCGATTCCATCATCTTCTTGGGGTCGCCCCAAGTCTCCGCCGCTTTGGGAACAGGCTGGCCCGTCTGTTGTCCAAGGCCGAGAAACCGCATGAACTCCGCCCGGAGGGAAATATCCTCGGAGTTCACCAGGGATATTCCCCGGCCGACCAGCAGCCCGAGTATGAACATCCAGCACAGGGCGGTCGCGAGGCTCAGCGCATAGAAGACCAGTTTCCTTCTACTCAGCTCGAAGCGGTACTTTTTCACATCCTTCTGGCCGCGTGACTGTTCCGGCTCGGAATGAAGGACCACCAGCTTTGGACGAGTCATGGGCTTGCGTCCTTTCGTCTACATCTTTTCGGGAGCGGCGACCCCGAGCAGTTCGAGGGCGTTCCGGATCACCTCCCGTATGGCAGCGGCCAGGCAAAGCCGGGCGCGCGTGAGTTCCGGGTCATCTCCGAGTATCCTGTTGTCGTGGTAGTAGCTATGGAAAAGCGACACCAACTCGTGCAGGTAATAGGGTATGTAATGCGGCTCGAGAGTTTTTGAACAGTTCGCGAGAACTTCCGGGTATTCCCCGAGCAGCTTGAGCAGCTCGAACTCGCGCGGAACCCGCAGCAGATCGAGGGTCTCGGCCTTGATCGCCTTCCAGTCGAATTCCATGCCCCGCTCGCGGGCGACGTCAAAAACGCTGCACAACCTGGCATGGGCATACTGCACGTAAAAGACCGGGTTATCGTTGCTTTGCGCCTTCGCCACTTCGAGGTCGAAATCGAGAGGCGTGTCGGTGCGCCTGGTGAGGAAAAGGAAACGGGTGGCGTCCTTTCCGACTTCGTCTATCACTTCGCGTAGAGTCACGAATTCGCCCCCGCGGGTACTCATGGCAACAGGCTGTCCGCCACGCAGCAGGTTGACGAGCTGGACCAGGATCACCCGCAGGGAGTCCTTGTCGCGTCCCATGGCCTGGACCCCCGCGCGCATGCGCTCGATGTACCCGTGGTGGTCCGCTCCCCAGACATCGACGATGGTTTCGAATCCCCGCTGGAACTTGTTCCAGTGGTAGGCGATGTCAGCCGCGAAGTACGTGCTCGCGCCGTTTGCCCGGATAACCACCCTGTCTTTTTCATCGCCGAAGGCCGTGCTTTTGAACCACACGGCCCCTTCTTCCTCAAAGATGAAGCCGCGCTCCCTCAGAAACGCGAGCGCCTCCCCGATGGCTCCCCGGTTGTGGAGTTCCTGCTCGCTGAACCAGTTTTCGAAGTGAACGCCGAAAATGTCCAGGTCCTCTTTTATTCCGTCGAGAATGTGGTTGGCGGCGTAGGCGGTGAAGTTCGGCAGTGCTTGCTCAATCGGCAGGCCCCGGAACCCGGTCCCGTTCTCCTTTATGAAGTCACGGGCAAGGTCGCGCATGTACTCGCCGCGGTAATGCTTGTCGGGGAATTCAATATCCTCGCCCAGTTCCTGCCTGTAGCGATAATAGAGGCTGCGGCCCAGGGTCTCCATCTGGTTCCCGGCGTCGTTGATATAGTACTCGCGTTGGACGTCGTAGCCCGTGGCATGGAGTATGTTCGCGAGGACGTCTCCTATGGCGGCCCCACGGCCGTGGCCGATATGGAGCGGCCCCGTCGGGTTGGCGCTGACAAATTCGACCTGGATCTTCTTCCCCCCGCCGAGATCCTGACGCCCGTATGAATCGGGATGATCAAGGATCGCCCCGATAACGCCGATTAAAGCTTTGGGTTCCATGAAGAAGTTGATGAACCCTGGGCCCGCTACTTCCACTTTTTGTAGTATCTGATCCGGGTCCTTCAGGTTGGCGATTATGCGGGAGGCGATTTCTTTCGGACTGCGCTTGAGAAGCTTTGTCAGCCCGAATGCGACGTTGGTCGCATAGTCTCCATGTTGGGCGAATTGTGGAATTTCAAGCTCTATGTTGAATTCCGCCCCGGTCCTGTAGTCCAAAAGAAGCAGAACTGCGTCCCTGATCATAGACTTCAGGCGGTTTCTGACGATGCTCATGGTTGTCTTCGGGTCCTTCCTGAGGTTAGATTTGAGCTTAGGCATATATATCACCAAAGGTGGTGTTTCAAGCTTACTTTTTTGCGGCCCGTGAGAACGCATGGCATGCGGGCATGTCCCGGGTCCGGAGGGTGGGGGCGAGAATGTGTTTTTTTGGAGGATAGCTCGCGGATAATGCATTCCCTTGTACGTTTCTTGCTCCGGTTTTGATCTAATGAGTCAATGTTGATAACTGTATCGCTTCCGTTGTCGAGTATAAACGGGGCGGGGGGGTAACCGGACGGCGGCTCCTCCGCTCTGGTTAGCCCTCGGGACGAGCGGTGCTCCTCCGGGAACTCGATGATCAAATTACTTACCGGTTACAGTTTTGGAAGTAATTCAGATTACATTTACGAAATACCGCGCGATTGACTCATGATTTGTCAGCACTATTCTGATTTTTCGGAAATCATTATCGCATGAACCATATTTGAAAGGATTTTTGAAATGTCCGGCAAATTTCAGGGGAAAAACAAAAGCGCCCTTTTGCTCATCCTGCTCTGTGTCTCAGTGCTGCTGTCCAGTGTTCCAGCCCTTGCCGCGACCCAGCTGCAGAGCCTGAGAGAAGCTATCCGGGCCAATGGAGCACAATGGGAAGCCGGTGAAACGTCGGTCTCACAGATGCCGGAGGTGAAAAGAAAAAGGCTTCTGGGCCTGGACATAGGCGCCCTTCATGCGGCCCATGCGTCATCGCCCGTTGTCGCATCGCCTCCCCTTACCGGTTTGGGTGCTATTTCTTCCACCCTGGACTGGCGAGACTCCAACTTTGTAACGCCCGTGCGAGACCAGGGCGACTGTGGGAGTTGCTGGGCGTTTGCCACCACCGCGGCGCTGGAGTCCCAGACAGCCATGAAAACCTCCTCGCTGGTCGATCTCTCCGAACAGGTGCTCGTTTCCTGCGGTGGCAAGTCGTCGGTGGGCGATTGTGACGGAGGCTACGTTGATGGGGCTTCCAATTTTATACGCGACACCGGATTGCCCCTCGAGGACTGCTTTTCCTACACGGCGCAAAATACCTCATGCAGCAACGCCACCTGTCCCAGTTGGAGAACTGACGGCACCTACAGCATCACCGGGTGGCATTGGGTTACAACGTACAATCCGACGGTGGACGCTATCAAAGCCGCGCTCAATTCCTACGGCCCGCTTGTTACCACCATGGACGTCTATGACGATTTCTACAACTACATAAGCGGCGTTTACAAGGCTGTCTCAAAAACCTATGAAGGCGGTCATGCGGTTCTCATCGTCGGCTATGATGATACCAACCAGTGCTTTATCGTGAAAAACAGTTGGGGAACGAACTGGGGGGAGTCCGGATATTTCAGGATTGCCTACACCCAATTAGACAATAGAGTGTATTTCGGCTGGTATACGATGGCTTATGAGGGTTTCAAGAGCATCGGTCCCTCCAGCACGCCCACCATTTGTACCTATTCCCTTTCCAAGAACAACAAAACCGTTGGGGCGGCGGGAAAAAATATAACCGTCTCTGTTACAGCCGACAGCGGATGCGACTGGACAACCACAACACGGTACCGCTGGTTGCGGTTCGTGTCCCAGAGCACCACCAGCGGCAGTGGGACTTTCACTTACAATGTACGTCACAATCTCACGGGAGTGACACGAGTCGGGGTAGTGAAAGTCGCCGGCAAGAAAGCCTACGTCACGCAACTGGCGTACTGATCGCTATTTCAGTCATCGACGAATCCGGAGGGGCCCCCCGCTTCTATCCGGATGAGTGCTGATTGCGCAGGGAGCCGCCCCCCTCAAGGGGCGGCTTTTCTATTTGTGCGCCCGGCGGGGCGCCGGAAGAAACGACTTCGCTCACGGCGCGAAGATCTGCCGATGCCTCGATGCCCTTCCGGAAACAACTCTTTAGGGTTAGCGATATCAATGAGTTACGCCATTGGATGGGGCATCCGCTTTTCGTCATTCCGGTGCGGCCGGTGCGTGTTGTCCTCTTGCCAAGCCATGCCATACGAAGGGGGAGCTTGCCACGCTCTCATACTAATTTGCGTTCAAGAGGATATACCCCCGTTCGCCCTGAGGTATCGAAGGGTAGAACGGGACAATTCTGAACGGCATCTTCAATTTAGAGATAGACTCATCTTGAACGCAACTCCGTATCAAAAACAGTTCTCCCCAATGAGCGTCGAGGTGCTCATCCCCGGTTGTTCGGCTCTTGCGCGCGCCGGACATCTGTCCTAGACTTCCCCGATAGATCAGTGAATGCCTCATCCGAAAAAACACTCCGGGAGACCGAGCCATGGAAGGAAAGAAAGTTTGCGAGAGTAGTATTGTGATGGCCCAGCAGATGAATCCCCTGGATGCCAACCCAGCCGGAAACGTTCATGGGGGCGTAATCATGCGTCTTATCGACACGGCGGCGGGGGTCGCGGCACACCGCCATGCCCGTGTAAATGTCGTGACCGCCTCGATTGACCGCCTGGATTTTCTCAGTCCCATCTTCGTCGGCGACCTGGTTACCTTCAAGGCTTCCGTTAACTTTACCGGCAAAACATCCATGGAGATAGGCGTCAGGGTAGAGGCCGAGGACCTCATGACAGGAAAGATCCGGAGAACGGCTTCCGCTTACCTGACCTATGTGGCTTTGGACAAAAACGGGAGCCCATTGCCGGTCCCGCCGATTGTTCCGGAAACCGACGATGAAATGCGCAGGAACTGCGAGGCAAGGCGGAGAAGAGAACTGCGCCTCCGGTCCAAGAACGAGGATCGGTGCTCCATGTAGCGCCCGGGGCTCCGCCGGGTCCTCGAGCATGCGCCGCGAGGCTTGATCAGTACAGGTAATCCGAATAGTGAGCGATCGACCGCAAAAAGATCTTTCCCCATGCACATCCAAGTCATAAGGAGGGACAATGCGAATCATCATTATCGGACAAGCGCCCTTTGGGGCAAAAACTTTGGAAGCCCTGCAGGCGGCGGGCGAGGATGTCGTTGCGGTTTATACGCCTCCGGACAAGCCGGGTTCAAAGTTTGATCCTCTCAAGGAAGCGGCGCTCAAAAGCCATGTGCGGGCCTTCCAGCCCGAGACGTACAGATCCGATGCGGTTTTCGATGAGTTCGCCAGGCTCGGGCCGGACCTGCTCGTCCTTGCCTTCGTCACGGCGATAATCCCTTCGCGCTATTTCAAAGCTGCCACACGGGGAGCCATCTGCTATCATCCTTCGCTGCTCCCGAGGCACCGCGGGGCGAGCGCCATCAACTGGGCCATAATCATGGGAGATACCCGCACCGGGCTTTCCATCTTCTGGCCGGATGCGGGAATCGATACCGGCCCCGTGCTGCTCCGGAAGGAGGCGCCGATTGCCCCGGACGATACTGCCGGATCTCTCTACTTCAACCGTCTCTTCCCGATGGGAATCGAGGCCCTCGCTGAATCCGTCGCGTTGATCAGGGAGGGAAGGGCGCCGAAAACACCTCAGGAGAGCGCCGGGGCGACGTATGAGCCCCCCTGCGACGATCGGGTTGCGGCGATTGACTGGGACAAAAGCGGCAGGGAGGTTTACAATCTCATCCGCGGCTGCGACCCCCAGCCCGGGGCTTATGCGGGATTCAGGGAAACGAGGGTGCGGTTCTACGCCGCCTCTTTTCGCGATGCCGATACCGGCGCGCGCCCCGGTGTGATCGCCGGCATGGATGAAAAAGGCCTGAGCATCGCGGTCGCCGGGGGAAGTATCCTGGTGACGAAAGTCCGCCCCGCTTCCGGCGGGAAAATGGATTCTGTTGACTGGGCATCCGCCGCCGGCGTTAAGCCGGGAGACCGGTTTCTTTGATCAGGGAAATATGTGAATCCGGAAAATTAGTATATAATCCGGACTGAAAGTCTGATTTTTCTGACTTTATAATGGGGGCGCGGGGTTTCACCCTCACTGGAGAGTGGGTTCGATACCGCTTACCAGGCAAATGCGAGGTTTATTCCGCGCTGAACGAACAGCTTTAGGGGGTTAGCAATATCAACGAGTTACATTGGGCCAGCATCATGCATGCCGTCATTTCGGCGGACTCCGGATCAAAGCCGGGGCAGGCGCCGGTAATCCAGGGCTGCGCTGACCGTTCGCAGGAGTGAACCTGGCCCCCGATCTTCACCGGGGCGACGCATCGGGGGCGGATGTGCGTTGTTTTATCATCCACGCCCCGCCACGCGAAAGCGGGGTTTACTTCGCTCAGTCATTTATCCAAAGGAGTCTCCATGTATTTTCCCGTTTACAGACCGAGAAGGTTCAGACGTACCGAGAACCTTCGTCGCATGGTTCGCGAAACGCGTTTGAGCGTGGACCAGCTCATTTACCCCCTCTTCGCGGTGCCCGGTACCGGCGTGCAAAACCCGGTCGCCTCCATGCCGGGGGTCTTCCAGTTTTCGGTGGACCGGCTTCTGGAAGAAGTGCGCGGTGTGAAGGAGCTGAATATCCCCGGGGTGCTCCTGTTCGGGCTTCCCTCGACGAAGGACGAGCGCGGGAGCCAGGCCTATGCTGATGACGCCCCAGTGCAGCAGGCCGTGCGGGCAATCAAGGATGCCTATCCCGACCTGGTGGTCATAACGGATGTCTGCCTTTGCGAATATACCAGCCACGGTCATTGCGGGCTCCTGGAAGGCGATGAGGTGCACAACGATCTGACCCTGGAAGTACTGGCGGAGGTCGCTCTTTCTCACGCCAGGGCGGGGGCCGACCTTATCGCGCCCTCGGACATGATGGACGGCAGGGTGGCCGCCATACGCGATGCCCTCGATGAAAACGGGTTTGACAAGGTGGGGGTCCTCGCCTATTCCGCCAAGTACTGCTCGGGGTTTTACGGGCCGTTTCGGGATGCCGCGGATTCAGCACCCCGGTTCGGCGACAGGCGTGCCTACCAGATGGATGTCTGCAACACCGATGAAGCGCTGCGGGAGGTTGAACTGGACATCGAGGAGGGCGCCGATATGGTGATGGTAAAACCCGCCATGTCCTATCTTGATATAATCTGGAGGGTCAAACAGGAGTTCGACCGACCGGTCGCGGCCTACAACGTCAGCGGCGAATATGCCATGGTCAAGGCCGCGGCGGCCAATGGATGGATTGACGGCGATCGGATCATGATGGAGATCCTGACGTCGATCGTACGGGCCGGAGCCGATCTCGTTCTGACCTATTTCGCGAAGGACGCGGCCCGGTTGATCCAGGGCCGGAGCGCATAGAACCGGAAAAGACCGCCGATTACGGAAAAGATTGCCCATAGATGATGCCGAAACATTCCGCTCCCATGGATTCACAGCACCCACACGCGGTCCCGGCGGGCGCCGGACTTCCGGCGAACCTCCGCCTGGTCGCCTGGGAACTCACCCGCTCCTGCAACCTGGCCTGCGTTCACTGCCGGGCCGCCGCGCTGGACCGGCCCTATGAGGGCGAACTCACCACGGCCGAGTGCAAACGTGTAATGGACGAAATAGCGGAAGTGGCGCTGCCGATCATCATTTTGACCGGTGGGGAGCCCCTCCTGCGATCGGATGTATTCGAGCTCGCCAAGTACGGAAATGATAAGGGCTTTCGCATGACGATGGCCACGAACGGGACCCTGCTCACCCCCGGGATGGTGGAGAAGATGCTGGAATCCGGCATTCAACGCATCAGCATCAGCATAGACGGGGCCAGCGCCGAATCCCACGATGCATTCCGGAAGGTGCCCGGCGCTTTTGAGGGCGCGCTGCGCGGGATCTCGGCGGCAAGGGAGGCGGGCCTCGATTTTCAGGTGAATACCACCATCACGCATGCCAACCTGGATGAATTTCCCAGGATACACGAGTTGGTCGTGTCGCTCGGGGCGGTCGCGCACCATATCTTCATGCTGGTTCCCATGGGGAGGGGCAGGGACCTTCATGAAGAGGGGATTGGTCCGGAAGATTATGAAAAGGCGCTCCACTGGTTTTATGAACAAAAGGACATAGCGCCGCTCCAACTCAAGGCTACCTGCGCTCCGCACTACTACCGGATTCTGCGCCAGAGGGCACGGTCGGAAGGCAAGTCGATCGATTTCGACACCTTTGGACTGGACGCCGTGACGCGGGGCTGCCTCGGAGGGACCGGATTCGCCTTCATTTCCCATCTCGGACAGGTGCAACCCTGTGGATATCTCGAACTCGACTGCGGAAACGTGCGGGAAAAGTCCTTCAAGGAGATCTGGGAAAACTCCCCGGTTTTTCGCGATCTTCGTGATTTGAAAAAATACGAAGGCAAGTGCGGCGCCTGCGAGTATATACGGGTTTGCGGAGGATGCCGCGCCCGGGCTTACGAGGCGACCGGCAATTACCTGGCCGAGGAGCCCCTGTGCCTCTATAAACCGAAGTCGAGATCAGCCGGGTGCGGTGTCATGAGCTGAGGTTGCCGGAAATGAGCGAGCAAACGGCAGCCAGGTTGAACTGTGTGCGCTCAATTCTGGTCCGTTCTACCCTTCGACAGGCTCAGAGCGAATGGGAGGCGGGCGTCGTCGCGGCGCGATGAAGGGTTGATGACAAAGTGAGTGATGCAAGTAATTGGAATTGCTTACTCTCAAAAGCTGTTCATTGAGAAGGAGTATAGCTCGCGTTTGCGTGGCAGGACGTAGCCAAGAAACCGCATTGTAGCCACACCATGTGCTTATGCTTTATTATGATGGGAATGTCTGGCCAGAAAAGACCGAGATACCACTGGCACCCAGTGTCCGTTGTTAGAGCGTGGTCCAGGATAACGTCGGCGACATTGGTGAGCCCATCAGGGGCATCCCGCTTGAGAGAATGAATATAATGACGTATCCGCACTGGCCAGGTACTCCCAATGACCGAATGGAGGATTCCATGGCACTGCGCAAGCAAGAGTTCTCGGTGAAGCATTCCAATGCGGCGGGAATAGACATTGGGTCCGCAAGCCATTAAGTGGCGGCTCGTACTGAGCCACGTTGATGCGGGGTTATTTCGCTCAGCGCCAACACGGGTATAATAGCTTTATTAACGAGACTTCCTATTATCGGGGGATTCACATACTTGAGACCACGTCTTTTTGATGTCGTCTGGCAGAGTTTCGCCATCTCGGCACTCGCAGTCATGATCGCGCTCGGGGTAAACCAGCTTCGTGGAAATGGTCTGCCTCTCGTGGGGGACTGGTCCCCGAAGGCGCAGCTAAGTGAGCTGAAAACAGTCGAGGAACCGGTGGTTTCCCTGGAGGAAGCGCGGGCGCTTTTCCTGACCCAGGGCGCGGTCTTTATCGATGCGCGGGGCAACGAAGCCTATTTTGCCGGCCACATACGGGGAGCGATCAACCTGCCGGCGGATAATTTCGACCAGCTCTTCCAGACCGTAATGGCGGAAGTCCCCCCCGATTCGCTGATCATCACCTATTGCGACGGCGAGTCCTGCACCCTCAGCAAGGAACTCGCCCAAAACCTCGCGGGCAAGGGATACGCTCACGTGCGTGTTCTGGTAAACGGCTGGACCGTCTGGCAGGACGCAAACCTTCCGGCCGGAACGGGCGAAAATTAAGCGCTCATCCACCCTGCCCACAGGCGTCCAATGTCAATCGCACTGGTATAGAGCGTAAGCGCGGCCATGCATGCCCAGCCCGCGATGGCTACCGGTACCTGTAAACGGGTAAGGGGCCTGTAAATGCGTTGTAGAATGGAGAAGACTATCTTGCCGCCATCGAGCGGCGGGAGGGGCAGCAGGTTAAATATCGCGAGATTGACGTTCAGGAGGACCGAGTAGGCAAGCAGCCTGGATGCGTCCAGCCCGGCATGCTGGCCCCCGAAGGCCACGATCCCTATGATTCCGGAGAGCTTTTCCGGATGATCGAAAAAGATTGGGATCGCCGATACGATTTGATGGGCTGTCCTGAACAGTTCCTCCACGGGGCCGGTCAGAATCGATGAAAGCGAGAGCCCGGAGTGGACGACGCTCCCGACGGAAATGCAGAGCAGGGCGGCTATCATATTGGCCGCGGGACCGCCGAAACTGAACAGAACCTGTGTGAGAAGGGGCAACCGGGCGTACTCCTCGATATCCTCTATTTTCGGCAGGACATAGCCTCCGAGCGGAATGGCCGATACCTGGTACTCCGTCTCGTTCTTACGAAAACCCCACAGTCTCGGACCAAAACCCACCGAAAAGCGTTCAATGGGGATGCCCGTATATTTCGCGGCGGCCAGGTGTCCCAGTTCATGAACCAGGATGAGCAATCCTATAACCGTTATCATCAGCAAATAGCCCATACTCCTGTTTTCCTCCATTGAGATAGAGTGAGATACATGTCCCATACCGCATCGGGCCGGGAAACGCGCCGGCAGGGCGTCGGTTCGGATCGAATCCGGGCGGTGCCGCGCTATCCCGCGGTTCGGCCGGGACATTGGTGTGCTGTTGTCACCCTTGTCCCTGTTCCAGCCGGGAACGCGCCAGGCTGGATTCCGGGTTCACCTCCGCGCCGGCGCGGCAACCGGCGCATCATACTGTTTCGCGTTCAAGATGATGCATCCCCCGTTCGCCCAAGGAATCGAAGGGTAGAACGGGCCAATTTTCATCGGCATCTTCACTCTCGGGGCAAGTTCATCTTGAACGTAATTCCGTATCATCCGTTCTCAAATCTTTCAGGGGAATAAGATCATCCACTGTCAGGCAGCATGAGAAACGATAGCCCGCCATGACCTTCGACGGACGCAGGTCGGCCAGTTCCAGGAAAGGGTTGTCAAAAATCCGCAGGGTTGCGTCTCCTTTCCATATTTTTGAGATGTGAACGTCGCGCGATTTCAACTGCACGAGTTCATGTACCGCGGGCCGGTCATGCAGTCCGGCAACCAGTTCCGGAAAGTGACGGGTGTTGACGGCCCGCGCGAAATTGGGGGTCGGCAGGTCGGGAGACTCTTCCCGCAGGGTGACGACCGCTTCGACAAGGCGGCGGTCCTTAGCCGCCAGGGTCGCTCCGAATCTGCCCCCCGGCCCGTTTGCCGAGGCAGCCTTCGAGGGCAGGTCGTAGGATCGGGTGATCCAGGTGGAGCCGATCTGCTTGGGCCACCCCTGAGTCAATCCGCGCATGAGCGACACATCCTGGTCCACCCATATGAAGGGGCAATAGGCGCAGGGTGTCCCTTGCCAGGCGGCGGAAATGAGGATGATGGTTTCCTTGTATTGACTGCGCACCGGGTCAAGGAATTCTTCCCCGGATTCGCTGGTGTATTGCCATTCGACAAAATAGGCCGCGCACCGGGCGGAGTGGAAATCGAGTCCCGGTGGAAGGAAAGACCGGACGGCTTCGGGTTCGGCTTCGTACTCGACGGCGAGGCAGGAGCCCGCGTAATGCCACGGAGGTGCGGGGGCGAGACTCGATGTTCCTTTCGGTGTGCGCGGCAGCGTGTAGCCCTTGAGCATGCGTTTCTCCCGTTTTACAGCTTCTTCCATTGTTCTTTGTCGATTCCGGCCTGTTTCAGGATTCTTGCGAGGAGTTCCCCGCCGATCTCGGCTTGATGAGGATTGGGAATTCCGACACCGGAAGGTTTCTTGTGCCATCATAAACTAAATTATGCCGATCTCGGCTTGGTGGGGATTGGCAATTCCGACCGGTCACATCGCCTTTGACCACTAACTGATGCCTACCCCCGGAAAACGGACCTTCAATACCTGATTGCCGAAGATATCGGACCAGATCCTTTCTCTTGACCGGGCCAAAGGGAGGGGTCATGCGGCTTCTCTAATTACCAACTCGATCCCGACAATGGCAGGGAGCCGGAGATTCCTGTGAACCCGGAAAAGCACCCATTCCTCGAGAACTTCCCGCATCTGTTCTCTGCAGTCTTCCAGAGTATCGGCGTTTGCATAAACCCCTTTGCACTCCGGGATTTCGCCGCAATAACCGCTGTCATCCGACAAAATCTCATATTTCCCGCGGCGCAGGGCGGCCTGGATATATTCGAGCAGCATCACCAATGCCTCCGTGGCTGCCGGCCCGATACAGTCTGCGCACCAAGTGCTTCAGCCTGCCGCAATGCCTTAGGAAATAATATAGTACAATGTTCCGTGCCGGAAAATGAAATAAAATCGGCCGGGGCAGGGGTATTTCCCCCATCCCGGCCGTTCGCCGGTCATACCGCGGAGCCGCCGTCTCCGGTCAGTCTTTTATGCCGTGATGCACCTTGCAGGCGCGGACGGTATTTTTCATGAGCATCGTGATTGTCATCGGCCCCACGCCGCCCGGGACGGGCGTGATCGCGCTCGCCCTTTCCGCGGCTTCCTCGAAAGCCACATCGCCCTTGAGGATTCGCTTTCCGTCGGCGGTCCTGCCAACTTCGTTGACACCAACGTCGATTACGACGGCGCCCGGTTTTACCCAGTCGCCCTTCACATATTCGGGAACACCCGCGGCCACGATAAGGATGTCCGCCTTCTGGGCATGCGCCTTCGCATCCTTGGTACGGGTGTGGACCACCGTGACGGTCGCGTTCGCCCCCCTGGCTTTCTGGAGGAGCATCATCGCGATGGGTTTGCCGACGATGTTGGACCTTCCGACCACCACCACTTCGGCGCCCGCGATCTCGGTTCCGGAACGGACCAGCAGTTCCTGGATGCCGGCCGGGGTGCAGGGCAGGTAATCGGGTTCCCCAATCATCAGCTTCCCGACGTTTACGGGGTGGAACGCATCCACATCCTTGCCGGGATCTATGGCAAGCAGGACTCTGTTATCGTTCACGTGTTTCGGGAGCGGCAACTGAACGAGAATCCCGTCTATCTTCGGGTCCTTGTTGTATTTGTCTATCAGTTGGAGCAGGGCATCCTCGCTTATATCGGCAGGCTGGTTATCCTGGATGGAATGGAAACCCAGTTCGTGGGCCGTATTTTGCTTGGCCCTGACGTAGCTCTGCGAGGCCGGGTTCTCACCGACAAGAATTGTAACAAGGCCCGGCGCCACTCCGTGTTTTTCCTGCAATCCCTGGACTTCTGTTTTCAGTTCGGCGCGTATTTCCTTGGCCACTTCGGCGCCCTTGAGCAATTTGGCTGGCATCATTTTCCTCCTATGGACAAAGAGGTCAAGTCTGCGTTTGGCCTGACCGACGTGACCAACGGAGACCTGACCCCAAAACCGATTGACTGACGGTTAGAACAATCCCATGACTTTCCCGGTTGCCACGTCGACGTCCACTCTGCGGAACGCGGGGTCGGAAGAGGTACCGGGCATGAGGCTGATGGTCCCGGCGCAGGGGCACAGGAACTTCGCCCCGGAGTAGATGAGAACATCGCGAATCGGAAGGGTCCAGCCCTTGGGCACGCCCTTGATTGCCGGGTCATGGGTGAGGCTGAGGTGGGTCTTGACCATCATGGTGGCGTAGTCGGCGTATTTAGGGTCGGCTTCCAGCATCTTCGCTTTTGCCTCGGCCTCGGGGAGCCAGGAGATTCCGTCCGCGCCGTATACTTCCCTGGCCACCAATGCCACTCTGTCCCTCAGCTTCATTTCCAGCGGGTAGAGGAACCGGAAATCATTCGGCTCGTTGCATGCTTCGACAACGGCATCCGCGAATTCCTCGGCGCCTTCTCCTCCCCTTGCCCAGTGCTCGGATAGAGCGCACCGGGCGCCCGCGGCCTCGGCATGTTTACGCACCATCGCGACTTCTTCTTTTGTGTCCGTATGGAATGCGTTTATGCACACCACCGGGTTGATCCCCGCCTTGCGAATGGTGTTGATGTGGTGGACCATGTTGGGAATACCGCGTTCGAGAAGATGCAGGTTTTCCCTGGTATATTCCTCGGGGAGGGGCAGGCCCGCAACGACCTTGGGCCCGCCGCCGTGCATCTTGAGGGCGCGGATGGTTGTGGTGAGTACGGAGACATTGGGCTTGAGGCCCGAGTAGCGGCTCTTGACGTTCCAGAACTTCTCGAAACCGATGT
>JBDKTY010000189.1:0-2810 GCA_039679945.1 Syntrophobacter sp.
TCATACGGAGTTGCGTTCAAGATGAGTCTATCCCTAAATTGAAGATGCCGTTCAGAATTGACCCGTTCTACCCTTCGATACCTCAGGGCGAACGGGGGTATATCCTCTTGAACACAAATTAGTATCAGATATAGCCGTCGCGGTGGGTTGGTCTATTGTTTACCTCCCCGCAAAAGGAATGGCTCCCGGACTCGGTTAAGGTGGGAAGAGAGGAACGGGGTACATATTTTCCGCGAGGCTGCTGCCCATTCCACCCTCCGATGCCTCAGCCAGCCAGGGTTTTCATGACCCATGCGGCCCCCGCCAGCACCCGGCGGTCATCGCCATACCTGCCCACCGCCTGTATCCCCACCGGAAGCCCTTTCGGACCACTGAAATACGGGATATTCACACAAGGGACGTAGAGAAGGGTCCATATCCGGTTGAATACGGGATCTCCGGTTGACGCAAGCCCTTCCGGCGCTTCTCCCGGCACGCTCGGCGCGATGATGATGTCGATATCCCTGAAGATCCTTCCAAGCAGTCTTCGGCATTTGGCCGCATGTTTCAGGGCCAAATCATAAGTCTTGACGGATATGGATTTTCCCGCTTCGATAAGATCCCGGAGATTGGCGCTCAGGAGTCCCTTGTGCGTGTTATATTCGAATGCGAGTGATCTTGCCGCCTCATAAAACATGATATCTTTTTGCATCACGGCAAGCTTACCGAACGCATCCGGCAGGATTATCTCATGTGTCTGCGCACCGGCGCTTTTCAGTTTGTCCCGTGAACTCTCAAAAGCCGAGATACTCTCGGGGGCCGCCGAGGGCCATTCGAATGTTTTGCAAAAACCCACCCGAGGCGGACGCCCGAAGAAACCTCGGTCCAAGGCCAACGGACGCCCCGCCAGGACCGTACCCAGAAGCGCCACATCCTCCATCGCGCGGCCAAACAGTCCCAGGGTATCCAGGGTCTCCGAAACCACCTTCATCCCGACACGATTTATCCAGCCGAACGAGGGCTTGTATCCCACTACCCCGCAGTAGGAAGCGGGACGGATTACCGAACCGGCCGTCTGGGTGCCGATTGCCAGGGGCGCCATAAAGTCGGCCACGGCGGCGGCCGAACCGCTCGAAGACCCTCCCGGCGTATGGGCGGGGTTGCGAGGATTGGTTGTCCTTGCCGGAGAGTACGTGGCCAGTTCGGCTGTCGCCGTTTTCCCCATGATAATGCCGCCGCTCGCGCGTATGATCGCTACGCAGGAGGCGTCCCAGACCGGCCGGTAGCCCTCATATATGGGGGACCCGTAGCCGGTTGGCAAATCCGCGGTATCCAGGACGTCCTTGATCCCAACCGGGATACCGTGCAGCGGTCCCATGGCGGGGACTCGGTCGAGTTCCCGTGCCTTCTCCATGACCCTGTCGGGATCAAAATATGCCCATGCCCCGACCGTTTCCTCCCTCCGCTGTATCCGCTCGATGTTCGCGGCCGCGTAAGCCTCGCAAGTGATCTCCCCGCGGGCGATCCTTGCCGCCGCATCCACCGCGCTCATTGTGTTCATGTCCATCAATGCCCCCACCATTTTCTGATAATCTGTTCGTAAATGAGAACCGCCTGCTCGATTCTTTCAACGAAGCAGAACTCGTCCGTCTGATGGGCAAGTTCCGGTTCACCGGGTCCCAGGATCAGGGTCACCGGGTCGCCCAGGAAAGAAGCGAGCACCGGTCCATCCGTGAAGTAGGACACCGATCGTGGGACAATCTCAGCGCCCAGTATTCCGCCCGCGATGGTGAATACCTCCCCGATGCGCGGATCTTCGGGGTCGGAGTAGACCCAGCGGGCATCTATCATCCTCTTCAATTCCACTTCGGGGCCGAGATGCCGGGTCAGTGAATCGATCAACCCGTCATGGTCCAGACCGGGCACGGTGCGTATGTCTATGCCGATCCGGGCCTGATCGGGCACGGAGTTGATATTGATCCCGCCCGAGATCGTGCCGACATTCAGCGTGGGCCCGCCAAGGACCGGATGCGGCTTTATCCCGAAGTCGAAGTCCTTGAGCTTCATTACCGCCTCGGCGGCCTTGTGAATGGCGTTTACGCCCTTCTCAGGCATCGATCCGTGCGCGGTCACCCCGCGCGTTGTCGCCGAAAGCCACAGGGCTCCCTTATGACCGATGAGCGGATAATTGGACGTGGGCTCGGCCACTATCATCATTCCGGCAGGAGGCAGCAGGTCCCGGGCGTTTGCGAGGCCGCGCGCACCCAGATTTCCCGACTCCTCGGCGGATGTGAAGATGAGAAGCAGCTCCCCGTTGCCCCTGTTTTGCAGTGCACTATTCACAGCGGCGGCCACGATCGCGGCGATGCCGCTTTTCATGTCACTTGACCCGCGGCCATAAATCCGTCCCGAATCGGTTTCCCCCCCGTAAGGATCACGACTCCAGGCAACGGCCCCCAGGGGCACCGTATCCATGTGCCCGCTCAGGCACAGCGGCATCCCTCCCGATCCCATTACCAGGCGCGCAATCAGGTTGGGCCGCCCGGGGGCGAATTCATGAAAACGGACATCAAAACCCGCATCCTTTAGGATTCCGGCAAGCAAATGAGCGCAATGTTCCTCGCTTCCGGGCGGGCTCACCGTATCGAGACGGATCAGTTCCCGAGTCAGTTCCAGCACATCGATTTTCTTCGTCAATACATGCTCCTTGAATAATCTCCAGGGCCACGGCCCCGTCGGCGGTCTCCGGAATGAACCGGACCTCCGGAGCTTGCCGGGCATTATATCGGAATCATCCGATCGCGATCCGCAAAGCCCCGGCTCAGCGACAA
>JBDKTY010000190.1:0-4689 GCA_039679945.1 Syntrophobacter sp.
ATATCGAGACACCGTCCCCGAGGGGGGGCGAGCCTCGACTAAAACACTGCCATGCCGAAACCATGTACAATAAATACTTATTCGAGCTGGATCAGACGACCCTCTGGGGGATGCAATGAACGGAAAAATCGAGCAGATTAGAGATGTGGTAGTGAGCGGCAAGCACAAGGAGATCGAAGGACTTGTCAGGACGGCGATTGACGAGAACCTGGATCTCGACGCGATCATTAACGACGGCCTGATTGGAGCCATGGACATAGTCGGGAAAAAGTTCGGCGCGGGCGAAATATTTGTGCCGGAGATGCTGGTTGCCGCCGCCACCATGAAGAAAGGGCTGGAACTGATCAAACCGTTGCTCAAGGGTGAGGCTTCCCAACCCAAGGGGACCATCCTCATGGGTACGGTCAAGGGCGATCTTCACGACATAGGGAAAAACATTGTCATAATGATGCTCGAGGGCGCCGGCTTCAAAGTGATAGACCTCGGTGTGGACCTGAGCGTCGAAAAGGTGCTGGCTAAGGTGCGCGAGCTCAAACCGGACGTGCTCGGCCTCTCTGCCCTGCTCACCACCACCATGCCCGAGATGAAGAAGGTTGTCGACATGGTCGGGGAACAGGGGCTGAAGGACACTGTAAAAATCATGATCGGGGGAGCCCCCGTTGATTCCAAATTTGCGGAAAAAATCGGGGCCGATGGCTACGGCAAGGATGCGGCGGGCGCGGTTCAACTCGCGAAACAGCTCATCGGCATCAACTGATTTCGAGATTTCCATCAAGAGTTTTACAAACCGATACGGGAGCCAAAAGGGTCCCGAGCCAATCCGACGGGATGATTTTCTCATGAAATCAACACCATATAATCTGGTAATGTCAGCACTTTACAAAGGGAAGAAAGGAGACCGCCCTCCGGCGGCCAATCCTACATCGATCGTATGCCGGGACCTTATGGATGCGGCCGGCGTTTCCTTTCCGCACGCCCACACGGATGCCAACGCCATGGCCGAACTCGCGCTGGCGGGGCATGAGATCATAGGTTTCGACTCGGTCATGCCGGAGTACAGCGTTCACCAGGAGGCCGCCGCCCTGGGCTGCGAAGTCGACTGGGGCGCTCCGGACCGAATGCCCGACAGCAAGAACTTTCCGCACGAGGACTTCTCCGAGATCCCTATCCCCGATGATCTTCTTGAAAAGCCCTCGATGCGCGTCGTGCTGGATGCTCTCTCGACGCTCAGGCGCCACGTCGGAGGCAAGGCGGCCGTGATCGGCAAGGTAATGGGTCCGTGGACGCTTGCCTATCATATGGCCGGGACGCAGAACTTTCTCCTCCAGATAGGACTTGGCGAATATGAGATGATAACCCGCATGCTTCGCCAACTCATGCCTGTCACCATAGCCTTTGCAAGGGCACAGTTCGCGGCGGGCGCCGACATCGTGGTCCTGGCCGACCATGCGACCGGCAACCTCGTCGGAGCGTATCACTACGAAGAACTGCTGCTCCCCATCCATAAGGAAATCACGGCCGAAATTGAAGGTCCCCTCATTCTCCACGTCTGCGGCAATTGCGAGGACAGGCTGGAGCTTTTCGCCGATGCGGGCTTCGACGGGTACCATTTCGAATGGCAGGTAGATTCCAGAAAAGCGGTCGAAAGGGTCGGACACCGTCTGGCGCTGCTGGGCAACATCAACAATGCCCAAACCCTTTTCCAGGGGACTCCGGAGGACGTACGCAAGCAGGTCCGGTATGCCATTGAGGCGGGAGTCGATCTCATTGCTCCGGAATGCGCTGTTCCCCTCGCCACGCCGCTGGAGAACCTGAAGGCGATAATAGCCGCGGTACACGAGGGATATTAGCATATTTCCGAAGCCCCATGATTGACCGGCCGGCGGTTCATCGCGCGGAGATTCACACGGGGGTTCCGGGCAGGCCGCATCGAGAAACCATATCGAGTTGCGTTCAAGATTGATGTTCGCCCCGAGATACCGAGGGACGAACATACCCGCTCACATTTGCGCGCATCGGCTCGCACGGCCGGGCATGAGAGCTTCTTGAACGCAAATTCGCATCAGACAGCAGGGTAACAGATGCAGTATCCAAAATTCGGTTTCATCAGGCAGCAGTTTCCAAAGGCGAACAACCCCGATCCACGACAGGCTGTGACGGTTGAACTGGAAAAATCGAGCCTCCTCGAGCCGGTTCGCAAGGGCGACCGGGTACTCATTGCCTGCGGCAGCAGGGGTATAAAATCCATGAATGAGGTGCTCGGCACGTGCATCGCCGCCGTCAGGCAGCGAGGCGGCGTCCCCCTGGTCTATCCCGCGATGGGAAGTCATGGCGGCGGGACCGCGGATGGCCAGGTGGACGTGCTGCGTCACCTGGGGATAAACGAATCCACGATCGGGACCCCGATTTACGCAGGGTTGGAGATGGTCGAGATAGACCGCGTGCATGGCTCGGTTCCCGTCTACGCCGACAGGGCCGTCGTGGACGCGGACCATGTCCTGATCATCAACCGAGTCAAAGAGCACACGGAGTACATCGGAGAAACGGAATCCGGCATTCTGAAAATGGCCGTGGTTGGTTTCGGCAGGCAACTGGGCGCGGAAACCATGCACCAGCTCGCCGTCAACCTCACTTACCATAAGGCGATACACCTCATCGCGGCTTCCCTTTTCAAGAATCTCAAGATCCTTGGGGGCATAGCGCTTCTCGAGGACCACTTCAACGAGCTTCGACGGGTGGAGGCGCTCCGGCCCGATGAAGTGTTTTCCAGGGAGCCCCAACTCCTCGAGGAGTCCAAGCGGTACAAACCCGTCCTGCCTTTCGAGGAACTCGATGTCCTGATCGTCGATGAGATTGGGAAAGAGATTTCGGGCGCCGGCATGGATACCAAGGTGATTGGCCGGATCATGAATGTCTATGAGAAGGAATGTGAAACACCCCGAATAACCCGCATCGTCGTAAGAGACCTTTCGGAGGCCACCAATGGTAACGCAACGGGCATTGGACTTGCCGACTATACCACTCTCAAGGCTGTGGGCAGGATCGATTTCAACGCGACCATGACCAACTGCGTAACGGCTGTTGCCCCCGAAAAGGGACGGATTCCGCTGGCCTTCAAAACCGACAGGGAAGCCCTCGATGCGGCGCTCGGAACCATTGGGATCTGGAGCCCCGACCGGGTCAGGGTTGCATGGATTTCGAATACCAAGGACCTCGAATTTCTTGCCGTTTCGGGTGCACTCCTTGACTCGGCCAAACAAGACAAAGGTAATTCGTTCGACCCGCCCTTCGATACCGGGGGGAATCTGCCCAAACTCAAAGACTTTCTCCGGGAAACAGGGACGCGCATCTGAGTCTTGAAAGAGGAGATTCGACCATGCCTTTTCAAACTCAAGCCGCTGTTGTTCGAAAACAGGGCGGCCCTTTTGTTTTCGAGAAAATCGAACTGGACGATCCCCGGCCCGATGAGGTGATCGTGCGGATGATCGCCAGCGGCATATGCCACACGGACATCGCCGCGCGTGACGGCTCCCTGGGAATGAATTTCCCGGCGGTGTTCGGCCATGAGGGCGCCGGGATAGTTGAAATAGTCGGGGCGGATGTCAGGAAGGTTCGCGCGGGAGACAAGGTCGTGCTCTCGTTCAGCTCCTGCGGATATTGCGCCCACTGCCGCGCGGACCGCCCGTCGCATTGCGACTCCTTCGACGGATTGAACTTTGACGGTGCGAGACCCGACGGCTCTCCATCGATCCGGGATGCCAGGGGAAGGCCGGTTTCCGGCCTTTTTCTCGGCCAATCCTCACTTGCATTCCACGCGCTCACCCGTGAGCGAAACCTGATCATGGTGGACGCAGGTCAGGATGAAATGGCACTGCTGGCGCCCTTCGGGTGCGGCGTGCAGACCGGGGCCGGCACGGTTCTCAATGAACTGAAGCCGGGAGCGGGCGATGCAGTCGCTGTATTCGGGACGGGCGCAGTCGGTTTATCGGCGCTTATGGCCGCGAGAATGGCGGGAGCGGGCCTGATCGTGGCCGTTGATATTGTTCCGTTCCGCCTGGAAGTTGCCCGAAAACTGGGTGCGCATCTCGCACTGGATGCCCGCGGGGAGGATGTCCTCGCAAGAATCAGGGAACTCGCTCCGAAAGGAGTGGACCATGCCGTGGAAACTACCGGCCATTCCAGGGTAATAGACCAGGCAATTCGGACACTCGGCCCTGAAGGAAACCTTTCCCTGGTCGGCATTTCCGCCGACGCACCAGACGAGTTGATCACGCCTCAAAGACCCGGCCCCGGCCAAAAAGTCTTCTATACCGTCGCCGGGGACAGTAACCCGCAAAAATTCATCCCATTTCTGATCGAAGCTTTTCGGAACGGTAAATTCCCCGTGGACGCGCTGGAGCGGCAGTATCCCGCCTCAAGAATCAATGAGGCCGTAAGCGACTCCCTTTCGGGACTTGTTATTAAACCGGTACTGCGCTTTTGACACCGGCTGGATCAGGGACTCTGGAGGGAAGTGCTAAAAACCATCTGCCGTGCATAACCCGGGAAGCTCTTGTGAATACCTCTCCCGGGTGCATCCACTGATTGCCCGTCTCCCATTCTCCATCAGCATCTCGATGAGGGGACTGTCCCTGAACAACACCTGGAGGTATTGGCCGATTTCCTCGGGTGATATTTCATCGAGTACCG
>JBDKTY010000191.1:0-4994 GCA_039679945.1 Syntrophobacter sp.
TGCTGAACAGCCTCAAGGAACTGACGAAGGGGCAGGCATCCACGGTGATCGAAGCATTGAGCAAGGAGCAGGCGGGATGAGCCTTACCTTCGATGAAGCAACCCACACCTACAGGGTGAACGGCCGGCCGATCCCGAGCGTCACGGGGATCCTGCGGGCCGAGAACTTCATCGACACGGCTTTTTTTACCGACTACGGCAGGGAACGCGGCAAGCTGGCACATCTCGCCATCCACCTCCTTGACATGGGGGAACTGGACGAGGAATCTTTGGACCCCGTCCTCTCCCCCTTTGTCGAGGCATGGAAGCGTTTCAGGGCCGACACGGGGGTTGAGATCATCGAATCCGAGCAACCCATCGTTGACCCGCTTCGGCGGTATGCAGGGACGCCGGACAAGATCGCCATGCTGTACGGAAAGACGACGGTGCTCGATGTGAAAACCGGCACCGTGTCCCCGTGGGTTCGCCTGCAGCTCTGCGCCTACTGTGAGGCCAAGGGTATCTACCGCCGCGCCGCCGTGCAGCTCAACGACGACGGCACCTATAAAATGCACACCTATACAGACCGGCAGGACTTCGGCGTCTGGAACGCAACGCTTGCCGTGTACTGGTGGAAGGCCAACGAATTAAAGAAAAGGAGAGGATAATGGAAGCATCCCAGGTTCTACTGATGACGCCGAAAACAGAAGAGGTCGGCCAGAAGGCATTGACCTACTCCGATCAAATTGCCGCTCTCCCGCCGATCAAGACGGCAGACGAATATCTCCAGGTGAATGACTTGTGGAAAGCCGGAAAGGCCATCCTCGATGAAGTCAGCGAGGCATACGACGATCTGATTAAATCCGCTCACAAGCTCCACAAGGACGCCATCGCCAAGAAGGCTAAGTATTACGATCCGGCAGACAAGGCCGTCCGTGCCGCCAAGGCGCTCATGTCAACCTACGACGCCGAGCAGGAGCGCATCCGTCAGGCCGAGCAACGCCGCCTCCAGGAAGAGGCCCGGAAGCGCGAGGAAGAGTCCCGCCTTGCCGCCGCCATCGAGGCTGAGCAGGCCGGGGCGGCGGAAGAGGCCGAGGAGATCATCAACGAGCCCGTATACGTTGCCCCGGTGGTGGTCCCGAAGGCAACGCCGAAGGTTGCCGGAGGGCCGGTTTTCCAAACCCGCTGGTTTGCCTCTGTCGTGGACATCAAGGCCCTGTGCCGGGCCGTGGCCGATGGCAAGGCATCAACCGAGTATGTCATGGGCCTGGAAAAGGACAGGGTTTCCGGGGTTATCTCCTGCCCTGCCCTGAACAAGATGGCAACGGCCCTCAAGAGCACGCTGAACGTGCCGGGGGTCAAGGCGATGAGCAAGAGGGTGTGATGGAGAAGCCGAAAGAAGATAAGGACGATAGCGGCCTCGTCCCCTGCCCTGTCTACCGCAGGCGTTGGGTTCGCCAGAAGTACATGGGAAAACTGAACGGGTGCGTGGGGTGCAGTGAGCAGGAGAAATGCAAGAGCAGGCCACGATAAGCCCGATTTCAAGATTCATTGAGGAAATCCAATAATAAGGAGGTATTTGTGGATCAAGAAAAAGTCAGCTTGGCAACGGTAGGCGGCGGGGCGGCAATCGAGCGGTTCGATCACGCCCTGCAGCAGGTGGTCAACAACATCCTGGACGTGAACACGGACGCCCGGAAGGAGCGGAGCGTCACCCTCAAAGTCACGTTCAAACCCACGGAGAACAGGGAAATGGGAGCGGTGAGCATCGACGTGAACCCGAAACTGGCCCCGGTCTCCGCCTTCAAGACGCAGGTATTCCTCGGCACGGATGCAACCGGCAAGGGCATGGCCTGCGAGATGGACATCAACCAGATGAACCTCTTCCCGAAGAAGGGGGATAACATCAAAATCCTGAAAGGAGGGGAGAAACCTTGATCGACAGAAGTTTCGTAGAAAAAATATGTGAACTGGCAAAGCCCGAGATCATCATGGTGGATGAGAGGCCGTATTCCACAAAACGCCTTGAAGCCGTCCACGATCCGAGCCCGGATGCCTTCGAGATCCATACCCTCACGGGCCTCGTGGATTTCATCAACGGCATCGACAGCATCAACGGGCAGAAGGCCATGCTTCATGTTTTCAGCCCGACCGTCGTGGACCTCGTGGGCCACATCGCCGGGGAATTCATGAAGCGGGATTGCTTCGCCCAGGCAAAGCACATCAACCCGACATTCCGTTTCGGATCCTGGATGGACCTGGAGACCTTCATCATCAACCTTCAGGCCGGGTTTGTACCGGATGCAATGACCGAGGCCATCCTCAAGGTAGCCGGCAATCTCAAGGACGAGACGGTTTCCAATTTCAACGACGACGGCAGGACCCAGGCGGTAACGGCGAAGTCCGGGATCTCCATGGTGACGAAGGTGGCCCTTCCTTCCCCGGTCACTCTTCAGCCTTTCAGGACGTTCATGGAGATCGAGCAGCCAGCGTCGTCTTTCATCTTCAGGATGAAGCAGCAGGGCAACGGCCAGCAGCCGGCGTGCGCTCTGTTCGAGGCAGACGGTATGGCCTGGCAGCTTGAGGCCATGCAGAGAATCAAAACGTGGCTCCAGAAGGAAACGACGGGGTTCCAGGTCATCGCGTAATGGAACAATCCCTGCTAAACTTTGACTCCCCCCTCCTTTTGACGGACGAGACAGCCGTGCTCGGGTGCTTAGGTCATGGCCGGGGTGCGGCTGTCTCTTCCACTGAGATCGAGAGGGTAACGGGCCTGAAGCCCCGCAGGGTGCAGCAGATCATCCGAAAGTTGAGGCTGGAGGGACACAACATCGGAAGCTCCACGACTGATCCCATGGGCTACTACATCACCGATGCCCAGGACGAAAACGCGGACATGGCCCGGAAGCTGAGAAAGAGGGGGATTCGGGTGTTGATGGTAGCGGCGAGGTTTCAGAAGGCGTCTTTGCAGATGGTATTTAACCAGGCGGTGATCGAACAGGAGGAGGAGAGATGAACGAATTTCATATTGAGGACAGGGCAGGCGTTAAGGTTGTCGTCTATCAAGATGGGTCGTGCGGTCCGGCAACTGATGTTGAAATTGAGCAGGACGCCACCATCGCCGCGCTTCGGGAGGAGGTGGAGAGGCTGAAGGAGCAAAATTCCAGATCGCATATCCAGAAAGACAGAGATTATTGGCACAAGAAAGCAATGGATATGCTGCACGGGAACTTCACTCAATGCTGTTCTTACTGTGGGTTTGAGGCACAGCCCCCTAACGGATGGGAAGAATTGCAGAAACACATTGAAGAGTGTCCAGAACATCCACTGCCGAAACTCCGCGCTCGCGTCACCGAGCTTGAGGGGCTGGTGGCAAATGCAAGGATATTCCTGAAGGGTTGCGGGGCGGTGAAATTAACCGATAAGCAGATTGATGAACTGTTTGAGGGCGAGGAATCCCGTTGAACCCTGACGCGAGACATAGTATATCTCCTATGAATAACCCGAAAGGAGGGCCGGGTTTCATGGGAGGTTCAAAACACTTCAACGCGAAGTCGAAGCGGTGGTTCATCTCTGTTTATTGGCAGAAAAAGCAATTCACGATCTGGCGTTACAACGGCGACCCGATATGGCACGAAAAGACGGCGGACAAACTACTTGGAAAGATCAGGGGGGAGGTAGACGATGGTGTTTTCAACCCAAGATCATATTTACCGGATTCGCCCCTCTCACTCGCTGCGTATTCAAAGCAATGGCTGGCAGCTAGTCAGGCTTGCACCAATACAAAGCGGGTGTACCGATCATCAATCAGAAGGGCAATCTCTTACCTCGGACCAGAACACGACATTAGGACTATCACTCATTCCAAACTCTTACAATTATACAACGACTTGGATTTATCGGAAAAGGGTCGTTACAACGTCCTGACGGCATTGAAAACGATGCTAAGGGCTGCGTACAAGGACGAGCTAATCAAGAAGGTGCCGCCGTTCCCGAGGCTGTCAATGGGGCTGCCGCAGGAGATACCGTACCTATCGCAGAAACAACAGGCGAAGGTGCTGGAGGCCATTCCAGAGCGTCACAGGCCCATCTTTGAGCTTATGGCAGAGTACGGGCTGAGGCCGGGGGACGCCAGGGCGTTGAAGTGGGATTGCGTAACCGATGACACGATCACGATAAGGAGGGCGTACAGTGATAACAAACTTGTCGAAAGGACAAAGACAGGAGAGTCCAGAGCTTACGGCATTACAGAACGAGCTAGAAGGGTTCTTCAAGAAGCAAGGGCTAGATGGCCTTTTTCGGATTTTGTCTTCGCTAAAAACAGAAGAGGGACTTCATATCGGGGTAACGATCTTAATGACCTGTGGAAAGAAGCCTGTAGTGGAATTGGCCTACATATTAGGCTCTACAATGGAGTTCGTCACTCGCGGGCTAGCCAGCTCCTCGACGCCGGACACGACTACTCGGTAGTGAGTGACGTACTGGGCCATTCTAGCGTGCAGATGACCCGCTCCAGGTATGCCCACAGGTCAAAGGCCAGCATAACGGCAATACTGGAAGGCATGAATAACGTGGTGCAATTTGAGAGGAAGGAGGAAGAAGGATGAGAACGCTATTTGAGATAATCGAATCTGCAAAAGACGGCAATAAGCCAAATCACGAAGAGTGTTATTGGTCGATGTTGGCTCTCGAAGCACTATCAACATTCGATTCCATAGCACTGAGGAGATTGGCTGATGGTAAAGAGCGCAAGTTTATGACGGCAGAATGGCAGCACAAAGAATCGTGGAATAGATGGAAAAGGGCGTTAGGTGTCAGCCCTCGCCATTGGGTTGGCCCGAACAATGATCCTGAGAGTCCAGATTATCAGCGCATGAGGTCAATCAGTAAAAAATTATTCTATAAAGTGATGAAAGAACTAGATGCCGAATCCCCCAATAACTCCCCAACAAAACAGGATATAAAAAGCGAATGAAATCGCGGGTAGTTATGGTCGGGGCGGCAGGATTTGAACCT
>JBDKTY010000192.1:0-4065 GCA_039679945.1 Syntrophobacter sp.
CTGGTTCCCGATCTGGCCGGATGGAGAAAAGAGCGGTTCCCGGTGTTGGAGGAGACAAACTGGATTTCCGTGAGCCCGGATTGGGTATGCGAGGTGCTTTCACCTGGTACGCTTCGCGTTGATAGAGTCAAGAAAATGCCCCTTTACGGGCGAAACGCCGTGGGTCATCCGTGGCTTATCGATCCTGTCGCCAGGAACCTGGATATTTCCAGGCATGAAGCGGGCAAGTGGGTGGTTGCCGGCTTCTTCGCGGAGAACGACACAGTCCGCGCCGACCCTTTTCAGGAGATAAAAATCGATCTGGGCAGTTTGTGGCTGGAGGGGTGAGGGAGAAGGTGAAACAACTATCTTCGATGAACTGGTATTCTGAGCGTAAGAAAAAAGTTCGGTCCGATCCGATTCGCAATCAACTCGGCGGCCGTTTTTCCGGTCACAGCGAAATGAAGTCTGGTCTTCATGGTTTGGAAGAACCTGGCGCATTCCGGCGCCTTAGGCCGGTAATCCGCGGCAAGGGCACATATCTCTTTGACTCGCGGATACATTAGGCGCTCGCTCGCCCGAATGCCCGAATACGTTCAAGAAGCTCATCGAAATGATCCGGAACCCCGGAGCCTTCAACAGGTGGATTTTTGAGCCTCTGGTCATCGAGTTTGAAACCCTTGACCAGGTACTCCCGTAACCGTTCCGTAGTCCACCTGCGGAACTGAGTGCCGCGCTCGGAACGAACCAGGTAGCCTACGGCTAAAATGGCATCCAGGTTGTAGTGTTCGATCAACCGGGCCACGTCTCTTTGTCCGTCTCGGTGAACTATTCGGAATTTCCGAATAGTTCGATCCGGTTCGAGCTCATTTCCCGCCGCCGAAGAGGTGGCATTTGAAGTCGGCAAGGCAGCGGAAATAGTGCGGTCGTGAATTCAAGAAAAGCTTGAATTATTTTGAGAATTTAATATTATATTGGAGTAAATTCAATAAATCTTCAATCAATGGAGCCCTTATGGCCACCGAGCCTCAACTCAGAATAGGTCAGCGAATCAGACAATTTCGCAAGCGCCTCGGGATAAATCAGGCAGAGTTGGCGGAAAGACTGGGGGTCAATTCGGCGGAGACAATCTCTCAGATTGAGCGTGGCGGCAGAGACCTCAAAGCCTGGGAACTTTCAAAACTGGCAAGAATCCTTCTGGTCGAAATGCCGGATCTTCTCGAACCGGAGACTGATCCGATCTCTCCCGTTCTATGGAGAGCGGAGCACGGAATGGGCTATAAAAAGCTTGAGGCAGCTTTTCTGAAGCGATGCCATCAGTATGCTTTTCTGGAGTCAGTGACCGGAAAGGAAAGCCACGATTCTTTCCCGCAAAAGGCCGTTGATCCGGAGAACCTGACTTTCAACCAGGTTGAGAGACTGGCGGAGGAGGTCGCGCGTCAGTTTGGCCTTGGCACCAAACCGGCTGCTGTCCTGGAGGGCATCCTCGAAGATACATATGGAGTCAAGATCTGGTACGCACCGATGGAAGAGGGATCAGCGGCATCCGTTTTGGGACCATTCGGACCCGCGATATTGATGAACTCCAACGAGGCTCCATGGCGCAGGAATTACAATTTTGCTCACGAGGTTTTTCATCTTATTACCTGGAAGAGTATCCCCCCTGATCGCCTTTCAGGTAAACCGCAACTCCGCGACAAAATTGAACGGTTCGCCAATTCGTTTGCCTCTCACCTGTTGCTTCCGGCCGAGTCTTTGCTGGGCGAACTCAGGACGTACATAACAGATAATCAACTCTCCTACGGTGATCTGATTGACTTGGCCAGGAGTTTCCATGTCTCAACGGAAGCCCTGGCTTATCGTCTTCTTACCTTGAAACAGTTGAAGCGGCAAACCGTGGACAAGCTGTTGGCGGACCCGGCTTTTCGAGGCCTGGACAAATGCTCCATGGCCGCCTGCTGGCGCCCGGTTCCTCCCTTGATCCCGGAAAGGTTTGTGCGTCTCGGTTTCCTGGCTTACACGAGGGGCAAGATATCCAAAGCCAAATTCGCTTCCCTTCTCGACGCGAGTATCGCTGATCTGAACCATCTTCTGCGGGAATACGGGCTGGGTGATGACAAAGCCAAAATCGAAACCCAAGTGCGTGTTGCTTGATGCCAATATCATTATCGAAGCCTACAGCCAGGGCGTGTGGGAAGTGCTTGTCGACAAGTTGGAGTTGGTGGTTTCATCCATTGTCGCACGTGAAGAGGCCCTGTTCTTCGTCCGCGGAGAGTTGCCTCAGGCAATCAACCTTCGAAAACTCATCTCCGAGGGAAGAGTAACGGAGATTGCAGCGACATCCGAGCTGATGATTTCAATAAACGGGTATTTTGACCGGAATTTCATCGAAGGACTTCACGAGGGCGAAGCGGAAGCATTGGCTCTGGTCAGGGCCGGCAGCATTGGTGAAGCACTGTACTGCACCGGCGATGCTATCGCCATACAAGCATTGGCAATGCTTGGCCACTTCGAGATCGGAATTTCAATGGAGTCTTTGTTGAAGCAGGCAGGCCTGCAAAAACAACTTGATATTCAGTTCACAGAGAAGTTCTTCAGGACGAATATTGGCATTGGGAAGGAAAATCGCATAACTGGACGCGGGCTTCGGGGCAATGTGGTTATCCAAGCTGAAAAGAACGAGCCCCGTTCTTCGAAATTCTGAACGCCAGTCCTTCCGTTGCATCACAAGCGGTTCTTTATCTCCACTCACAACGAGCACATTTTTCAATTCATGAAACGCAAATTATGGGTGATGCCGATTCCGGCCATACTATAACCCTGAGGTCAAGGCGGGCATCGGCAAGTAGCTTAATTCTTGATAGGAAAATTCCGATTTACGCATTTTGCAATTGGAAGAATTTATCCCCGAAGGAATGACGGTGGCACATCCTCGACTATGACCTTTGCCCTCATCATACAGGGATGCCGCATGGGCACGGTATCCGAACCCCAAAACGCCGCATGGAGTTGCCGCAAGAGTGCCGCAAAACGCCATATCGCGCCGTAAGACCGCAACAAAACGCTTCAAACATGCAGATAGGCGCCACAACGCGCAACAAAACGCGGATCTGCGCAAAAAGATCGGCGCCAGGCCTCACTTCAGGTATTTACGGCCCACCCTCGCGCCGGCATGCATAAAAAGTGTCGAGGTCGGTCCCAGTTTGACATTGAGGTTGTGGAAAAGCCGGTATAAAAATATACTGAATAATTGCGGTGTAACCTTCCCGGGGTTGTTCGCGTAGAGCGAAGCCGGCCCCGCGTTCACACCGCATTGACACCGATATTTCAACAACTTGACGTCCGGCCGTTACGGATACGGGAGAAAGTCAGAGTGACCGGCGATACCGATACATGCGGGAGTGGCGCCATTTTGGCGAAGATTCACACCTATGGGCGACTGATTAAGTTCAGCCACACCATCTTTGCCCTGCCGTTCGCCCTCGGTGCCGTCCTCCTCGCCAACCGGCAGCACTCGGTGAGCCTCTGGACCCTGGTGCTCATTCTCATCGCCATGGCCGCCGCCCGTTCCGCCGCCATGGGGTTCAACCGTTTCGCCGATTACCGGTATGACCGCCTGAACCCCCGCACGTCCACGCGCCCGCATGTCAACGGCCAGGTGGACATGGGGTCGGTCCTGATGTTCATCCTGATCTCGGCGGCCGTTTTCATCGGGTGCGCCGCGCATCTCGGGCGCCTGTGCCTGGTTTTGTCCGTTCCGGTCCTGGCCGTGCTCTTTTTCTACTCGCTGACCAAGCGCTTTACCTCCATGTCCCATCTCTTCCTGGGGTTCGCCATCGGACTCGCGCCCGCCGGGGCATGGATCGCGGTGAGCGGCGCACTCGATGCGCGGGTGCTCCTGCTCTCGATCGCTCTTATGAGTTACATCGCGGGCTTCGATATTCTCTATGCCTGCCAGGATATCGATTTCGACCGCGAGCAGAAGCTCTTTTCCGTCCCGGCGTGCATGGGAGTCGAAAAGGCGCTTTCGCTTTCCACCGTCCTGCACGCGCTGACTTTTGTTTTTCTGCTCCTGGTTTATTTCGC
>JBDKTY010000193.1:0-10886 GCA_039679945.1 Syntrophobacter sp.
AGCGCCATGCCCAGCAAGGCCAGAATGGTGAAGTGGGTTTCCCTGTAATAAATTGATGATCCTGCCCCTTTGAATCCAAGGGGGCAGGTAAAATGACAAGGAGGGTTAATACAATGCCAGGATATTGCTACGATCATCCGACCAACAACATTCGGCGAGACTTCTTCGCCGGAGAAGCGGGAGGGGCTGGAACCACCGAGTACTGTAAGTTCCGCACCTTCATGGCGTCCAAGCTCAAGAAAGTACATGCCGTCGTCACTGTGGCCGGGACCGTAGCCGGCCACGCATTCGACATTTATCACAACACGTCAAGCATCGGATCTCTGGCACTTGGAACCAGCGCCGCCGGAGTCAAACTCAGCAGTACGTTGCTCGATGAGGTCCTTGCGTCGCTCGACCAGGTATCGGTCAAATCCAAGGCCGATACCGCAGGAAAGGCCCACATAATATTCGAGTATCAGAACACACCGGATTCGATCGTAAGCTGATCATTTCGCGGTATCAGGGAGACGCCACATGGACAAGTCAAGCAAGAACCCGCCGAAACTTAAAACCCATGTGGCGCTTGCCCCAGGATTTGAGCTGATAATTGACTCGGATCAGGGTTTAGGCAGCGGGATCGCTGATAGCGGTTCATTCATCTTGCACTGCAGGCGCTGGAATTTTGAACTGACCATAAGTCCAGCAGTAGCGCCCTACTACGAAAAGGACGGTGTTTTATGATCATGCTCGATCGCAAGAAGCATTTTTTGATTGTCTCAGGCCAGATTGGAGCGAGCTTTGAGCAGGATGGCAGGCTTTTTAACGCCGCCGGCCAGCAGGTGAACGATGAGGGAGATGTACTGCTTACCGATCCTGAACCGATTCCGGCTTTTTCCGGAAAGCCTCCCGAGACAGAGCAAGAGGCACGAGAAGAGTTGATGAAGCTCACCAAAAAGCAGTTGGTGGACATCGTTCTCGGCGGGTCCAAATTTGCCTCCCCTGCCCCGGATTACACGCCTACGGTCATCGAAAACGATCAACCCGACCTTGCACCCGTCTCTGAGCCGGAAAGCGATTTCAACGCCCTCAGAAGCAAATTCGAGGTTGAAGGATGAGGATAGCCGGGATGGCGTGCACTATCTGCGGCCAGATCATGGCGCATATGACGGCCGATCTGTGGGCGTGTCCCGCCTGCGCCCTGGTCACGAGCGATATCGGACCAGATGCCTCGATCTACGGCAAGGAATATCACGAAAAGTACGTCCGTTATGCCAACACAGAACTCGGGGAACAGGTCAGCCGGGCACGGTGGGAGCTGGTGAGTCGTCACATGAGCAAGGGCGTGCTACTCGATTACGGATGCGGCGCCGGACACTTCGCGCAGACCAATCCCAATGGGTGTTTTAGGGTGATCGGGTACGACATCAATCCCTATTCGGGCGTTGAGAACCCCATGTTGGGGCAATTCCAGGCTGAGGGAGTGACGTTTTGGGACTCTTTGGAGCATGTGGGCCAACCAATGGTGCTGGTGGACAGCCTGAGGCCTGAATTTCTATTCATCACGGCCCCCGACGCCCTCTCCCTCCCGAGCGTTTTCCTTCCGGAATGGAGACATTACAGGCCGGCCGAGCATGTGCACTACTTTTCACGGCCGTCTTTCAGGAAAATGGCCCAAGTGCTGGGCTATGAGGTTCTGGAGTTCAATAACGAGGAAGGCACAATCCGGAACCCGGATCATCCGGACTGGCTGTTGAGTATGGCGGCAAGGAGAATCCGTTGAAAACGGCGGTCGTGGTCAGATACGGCGGTATCGGGGATATGTTTCAGGCCTCCTCGGTGCTCCCGGGGCTTAAGGCGCAGGGCTATCGCGTGGTGGTAAACACAATCCCCGAGGGGCAGGACGTGCTCCGGCACGATCCGCACGTTGACGACTGGATCATCCAGGAGCGAGGAGCGGTCCCCCAGGAGCAACTTGGCGAGTTCTGGAAGCGGATGGCGGAAAAGTGCGACCGGTTTATCAACCTCTCCGAATCCGTTGAAGGAACGCTCTACCCGACACCAGGCAGGCCCGCCTATTACTGGCCGCATGATGCCCGCCGGCTATGGCTGGGAAGCATCGACATAATTGAGATCACGCACTCCATTGCCGGAGTTCCGTTTAAGCCATCGTACAGATTCTATAGAACTGACGATGAGGCCAGGTGGGCCAAGAAACGCAAACGGAAGCTGGGCGGGCGTGTGATTCTGTGGGTGCTGTCCGGATCATCAGTGCACAAATCATGGCCGTACCTGGATCAGATCATTGCCCGCATCATGCTAAGGCTGCCGGACGTTAAGGTTGTGCTGACCGGCGAGCCCGATTGCGTGCTGCTTGAGCAGGGCTGGGAGCGTGAGCCGCGGGTAATCCGCAAAAGCGGCAAGTGGACTGTCCGGGAGACTCTTTCCTTTGCCTCGGAGGCCGATCTCATCATCGGCCCGGAAACCGGCATACTGTATGGCATGGGACTGCGACCTATCCCCAAGATCGTGACGCTGTCGCATTCATCCATCAAGAATCTCTATGCGCACTGGACAAACTGTCAGGCGCTCATCCCGGACGGTTGCCCCTGCTATCCGTGTCATCAGCTCCACTATGGATTCGATCCGTGCAAACAGGATGAGGAAACAGGTGTGGCACTGTGCCAAGCCCTTATCTCTGCCGAAGATATGTGGCAAGCCATATTGAGAGCTTTGGGTGAGAGGAGATAGCACATGGCAACAGCGGACCTCTCGGTAACCGGAAAGCAAATAGTCGAGGCGGCCATGCGCGAGCTCGGGGCGCTGGCAAGTGGTGAACCTGCTACTCCGGAGGAACTCCAGGACGGGTTGCAGGCGCTGAACCTGCTCGTCAAAAGCTGGATGGGACCGAATAATCTCCTGGCTCCCGGGCTGAAGATCTGGCAGCGCACACGGACCACTCTCACACTTCTGGAGCAAAACAGTTTCTCGGTCAAACTTGTAACCGGGGACCTGCTTATTGACCCTCCGATATCGATCTTGTCGGCAACGTTGCGCAATACGGACGGAGAAGACCTCCTTATTCTTACCCCCATGTCCCTTGCCGAGTACCAGGCCATCCCCAATAAATCAGTAACCGGGACGCCCTCACGGTTCTATTACGAGCGTGGAATAACCGAGGGCACGATCTACCTGGATTGCATCCCGAGCGATACGACGATGACCATTCCCCTGGTCTACCTCCGGATCTTGAACGACTTTGATGAGCTAGACGGGTCCGATCCGCCCGATTTCCCTCAGGAATGGTTCCGGCCACTCAAGTTCAACCTGGCTGTTGATCTCTATCCGGAATATCCGACGTGTACCGGTGATAGGTTCAAGATCATAGCCGCTCTTGCTCAGAGTACTCTTGCCCAGGCGAATATGTTCGCTCCGGATAACGGTGACCCCGTGGTTTACTTCGAACCGGGAAGGGATGATTGATGGAACTGCCTCTCATCGGAGTGCGTCCCGATCCCACCTTGCCGTGGGAGGATTGCAACTGGTACCCGGTCCCGCAGATCAATGCCGGCAAGTCCGAGATATCCATGGTGGGGACGCCGGGTCTTAAGCGATTCGCCGATCTCGGTACCAATTCGGAAGTGAGAGGCGGGATCGAGGTCGATGAGTTCGCATATGTGGTAGCCGATAATGGCTTCTATTTGCTGAATTCGGCTGGTGTTGAGACTCTCATTGACGGAAGCACCATCCTGACCAGTTCCGGAATCGTCCAGATGGAGAGCAACGGCCTGCAGATCATGTTTATTGACGGCTTACATGGCTACATCTACACGCTTTCAACGGGAGTGCTCGCGCGGATAACGGACACTGATTTTCTTGGAGCATCCACTCTGACCTATCAAGACGGCTACTTCATAATATCGGTACCGAATACCCGACAGTTTTTTATCTCGGATCTCTATGATGGCTTAACCTGGAGTTCCATCGACTATGCCCTCAAGGAGGGTTGGCCCGACGATATAGCCGCGGTAATGTCGGATCACAGGGAGTTGTGGCTCCTTGGTGATCGTAGCACTGAGGTATGGAAAGACACTGGCGCCTCAAGTTTCCCATTCCAAAGACTGGATGGAGCATTTTTGGAAGATGGGATCGGAGCGCCTCTCTCAGTGGCCAAGACTGACGAATCCATGATCTGGATGAACTCACAGAGGCTATTCGTGAAGGTCGCCGGCGGATACACCCCCTCCATAGTTTCCTCTGATGCCCTTTCGCTTGAGATTGCCCGATACTCACGAGTTGATGATGCAGTGGGGTTTGCATACCGGATGCGGGGACGCTCATTCTACCAGGTAACCTTTCCGACAGCCGACAGGACCTTCGCCCTAGATGTTTCCGCGGGAGTATGGCACCGCAGGATGAGCGGTAATTTCGGGAGGCACCGCGCCAATTGCTTCTTTCGGGCTTTCAGTAAAAACCTCGTGGGAGACTACCAGAACGGAAAGATATACGAGATAGACCCGTTCACTTACGACGAGGACGGAGAGGAGATCCGGAGGATTCTAACCCTTCCCGAGGTGGAGAGCCCTTCAGGTGTAGACCCCGTTGCGCACAATAGATTGACCCTGTACATGAAATACGGGGTTGGGCTGGATTCAGGAGTACAGGGAAGCGACCCCCTGATAACACTTCAATGGTCAAATGATAGTGAAAGGACATGGAGGGGCAATAGAACGGCGTCCATTGGAAAGATCGGAGAATACGAGATCGTTGCGGCTTGGCGAAGGCTCGGCGGGGCTGTCCGGAGATCCTACCGTGTGACGATATCCGATCCTGTGGAATGTATCATTCATAAGGCCTTTTTGGAGTAACGAAACAGATGGCGGGAAACTCAAAACCGCGCGGGGCAATAGTGGACGCAAAAGGCAATCTGACCAGGGTCGGAGCGGCATATTTCGACAATAAGCTCGATGATGGAGACGCGAGGCTGCTCGATATCATTTGGCCGATAGGGTCCTTTTTCTACTCCTCGCAGCCGAACCCGCCATCGCATGGGACGTGGGTGCAAGTCGAGGGAGTATTCATCGTAGGGCAGAAGGACGGAGATCCGGATTTCGGAACAGCCGGTACCACCGGAGGGGCCAAGACGCATCTTCATAAAATCAATCCCCCTCCCAGTAATACGGGGGGGCCGAGTGCGACGCAAGCGCGCGGGGATGTGGCAGGTACTTTGGATGTTCCATCGGATGATCACCATCACACGGTTAACATAGCGGAATTTGACTCGGATACGGTTTCGCATCTGCCCCCATGGAAGGCCGCGTACATCTGGGAAAGGACAGCGTAATGAAGGCTTTCATACGCGAAGTACAGCCCAGTGATATTACCGAACTTGTCCGGATGGGTTTGGAGTTTTTCGAGTATCCAGGTTTTGGCAGTCCACTCTTGGAATTCGATCCCGAGAGTTTCATCACTCATATGGAGTGGCTCCGTTTGAACCATTGTCTGCTCGTTGCGGAGAAAGAACCGGGGCATCTTGTCGGATCAATTTCCGGCATATTCCACGGATGGTTTCTGAACAAAAAAGTGAAGTGTGTAACCGAGAACTGGTGGTGGATTGACAAAGAGGCGAGGGGTACATTCCTGGCTTTTGATCTCCTAACGGCATTGGAAAGCTGGGCGCGCGAGAAGGGAGCGTCCATACTGCTGATTGCGAGCATGAATTCCAATATTCGAGAGAAGTTTGCCAGGGTTATGAGCCACAAGGGATTTTCCGAGATCGAGTTTCACTTCTTAAAGGAGCTATGAATATGCCCACATCTATCATTAGTTCTATTATCGGCTCCAATGCCGCTGGAGATGCCGCGGATAAACAAGTAGCGGCATCCGAGAAGGCTAGTCAAACGCAACTCCAGATGTCCAGAGAAGCCAATGCGCTGCTGGAAAAGATGTTCAATATATCCCGGGAAGATCTAGCCAGTTACAGAACTGGCGGTAATTTGTCCTTAAACCAGCAATTAAAATTAATGGGGCTGAAGGGACTGACAAAACAGCAAAATGCACTCAAGAGTTTCACAACCAGCCCAGGCTATACCTTCCGGCTCGATGAAGGGAATAAAGCCATTCAGAGATCGGCGGCCGCGAAAGGGAATTTGCTTTCTCCGGCCACGCTGAAGGAATTGGACAGCTACTCTCAGGGTCTGGCCTCCGATGAGTACTCCAACTACTACAACCGGCTCTCCGGTATCTCGAGCCTCGGCGAAAATGCCGCTGCCCAAAGCGGTAATCAGGCCATAAGCACCGGCCAGAGCATGAGCAATAATTTGCTTACCACCGGTCAGAGTGTTGCCAACAACTTACTCTATGGCGGGAATGCGGCGGCGGCCGGCGATATCAACAGCGCTAATGCCATCACGGGCGGGCTGAACTCGTTGGCCAATAATTTCCTGATGTGGAAGATCCTCAACAAGTAAAGGAGCGACCGGGATGGCCAACCTCTTAAGTGCGGGGCTTCCTGAGCTGAAGACTGATTACGGACCTGACTGGGGCAAGGTGGCGGCTGTTTCTCACTATATGGCTCAGACTAACCTTCTCAAAAAGAAACAGGAAGAAACCGAAGCCACCAAGCAGACGATGGGCGGATATGTTCCCGGCGGCGGTGTAAATCAGGAAATGATGGGAAATCTACTAAAGGTTAATCCCGAAATGGCAATGAAAGTGATAGGTGCCGAGTCGGCAATGGACAAACGCAACCCGGAGATTCAGGCAAAGAACGTCGAAATCCAACAGAAGGCTCTAGGTCTAGCCAGAGAATCGTTCCCCTACCTGAAAGATAACCCCCAGAGATGGCCTGCTTTTGTGGCCAATATGACTAACCTGGGGGTTCCCAGTAGTTTTTTTGATATAGACCTCCAACAGATAGCGAACGAGCGAGGCATTGACGCATACAATTCCATACTAGACAAATTGGATCAGGCTTATTTGAAGCCTACGGAACGCGCACAGCTAAATACTCCTAGCTTCCATACTTTCCAGGAGGGAGACACCAAAAGAACCGTTGTAACAACGCCAGCTACCGGTATGGCCATGACTCCTATTGCCGAGGCCCCGGCTTCCGAACCCCCAAAGGCGAGCACGGCACCCATGCACGTACAGGACCCCAACTCTCCTACCGGCTGGAGTTATGCTGACTTGTTGGGGAATGTGACTCCAGGCGCCCCCGCTCCGGCGAGCGATGTCAACAAGATGGACCCGTTCAAGGCATCTCAGAGAATATCTGACATAGAGCAAAAGAGGGTCCAGATTGCCGGTGCGCTCGATAAGCTTAAGAAGGGAACGGTGATAACTTCACTTATTGCTCAGAGTCTAGACAACCCAGCTTTAGAGGGTCAAAAAGTCACGGATCAGCTTATTGAGGAGACAAAAAGCGCCTACCAGAAATCTACAGCGGCTTGGAATAGGGAAATTGGCTTGCTAAAGCCGTATGCTGAAGCAGCTCCAGCAGCACAACCCGGTTCCCGTTCGGTGTTACAGGGAATGCCAGTGGCGCGCGGAGTAAATCAGCCTCAGTCGGGTAAACCCCAGTACATCCGCAATAAGACTACCGGCGAGGTCAGAAAACTCAATCCCTCCACCGGTCAATATGAGCCCGTTCGATGAGCGCTCAAACCGGCATTCCCGAGGGCTTCGAACCGATTCCGGCTTTCGCGGTGTCAGGGGATTGGGAACCGCTCGGTGGAGTTCCTCACTATGACGATAAGGTGCGTGCCGAAGCGCTGCGACAGGGTTTTTCTTCCGAGAAAGCCGAACTCGCCGTGTCCCTCCATCGTCAGGAATATGATCCCAATAACTTCGTGAGTCCCGCCGGCGCGATCGGTCCCATGCAGCTCATGCCAGATACAGCCAAGGCGGAAGGCGTTGACCCATGGGACATTGACGGCAACATCAGGGGAGGGGTCTCATACTTCAAAAAGCAACTGAATAAGTTCGGGTCTCCCGAGCTTGCCCTTGCCGCCTACAATGCGGGACCGGAAGCAGTCAAAAAGCATGGTGGAGTCCCTCCGTATGCCGAGACGCGCAAGCACGTTCGCATGTCCATGGATCGATGGAAGCGGCGGCTGGACAATGGGAAAACCTCTCTGGATCTTCCTGAAGGATTTGAACCGCTCGATATTCCCGAGGGCTTCGAGCCTGTTGACGAATCTGAAATAAGCCAGCAGTTGAATGCCGCTCCCGAAGGCTGGGATGAACACACTCCAACTATCAGCGATGAGGGTATCCCGCTTTCCATCGATAACCCGAATGCCCCGCCCTATCGGGAACCGCAAGGGACCTGGTTGTCACCCTCCAATGAACAGAAGTTTCAGAAATGGTATGGAGATTGGGCCAAGCGTGAGGATATGAACCTCAACCCGGACGATCCGGCCCATAAATACGACTACAGAGCCGCATTCATGGCCGGAGTAACGCCTCCAACAGAAGCAGGCGGGCATTGGCCTTCCAAATTCAAGGCGGATGATCACCCGAACCGCTTCATTCCGCTCCTGTCCGGAGAGGTTTGGGATACGAAAAAAGACGAGCGTGTCCCAGCGATCCGCGAGACTCCCGAAAGTCGATTCGTACAGAACCAGATGGCCGGAATGAAGGCTGTTGAGGACCTCGACACACCGAAACCGGATCCTGTCGGCTATGATATCGGTGTCGCTGGATACGATTTCAGGCAGAATCAACCCGCTGAGGCCGTTCGGATGCCGAGCCTCAAGGAGTTCAGTCAGCAACTCCTGGACGCTCCACTCGATACCTATTCGAGCTTCGCGAAGGAACTCAATCTGAGCATGGAAAGCTTTGCCAAAAAGCTTTCAAAAATCTCCGGTCTCCTGGAGGGTGAGCAGCTAACCGACAGCCGGAAAAAGATCCTCGAAGAAATGGGGCTGAGAAAGCCGGAATCCAAGGAAGATGAAGGCGTGTTAAACCTGGACAAAGTAATCCAGGATGCCGGCATAAAGGGCAAGGAATACTTCAAGGAGTTGGCCTCGGAGTACCGCGATAACGCTAAGTGGTGGGATGAGAAGATAAAGAACCGCGACCTTGCTACGGAGACCATAACCGCGGCGGCTGGCGGAGCCGTACCGGGGATTGTGGAATTCACCCTTGGACCGGTCTTTTCAGCACTGGAAGGGTATTCCGAGGGGGGCTTGACCGATGCCGGCAAAAAGGCACTGGAGCGTGTTCTGTTGGGTAAGGTGCTGCAGGCCTCACACCCTCTTTCGAGGCCATATCGGGCCGGCGTAATGGCTGCTATTGGCGGGGCGCAGGCGGCAGAGGGCGGAGGGGAATTCCGGGATATTGTCAAGGGCGCCGGTTCCATGGGGATCTTGGGCGCCATGGGTGGGCCCGGGCAGATAGGCCTGAAAGAGGCACTTCAGGATTTCACCAGGACATCAGTTTTGCCGCTGTTTGAACGTGGCGAACTCACTTACGATGAAGCGGTCTCGGAGTTAAAGAAGGCCATCATTAAAGATTTCCCTGGATTCGAAGCCAAGCCTGACGTTTTGAATCGTGTTGCGGAGTGGCTGATTGACGGAGAGGAGTTCACGCCGGAGACCGTGAGAGCGGCTGAATCTTCCATTGCGGCCATGAAGGTCCAACAATCCTCCGATGAAGCCCTGAAAATAGCCGAATTGCACGATTATACCGTAGATAACCCAGGCGGAGCAAAGAAGTCGGTAACTATTGGAAAGATTGAAGATGCCGAGGCTTCCAACCTGAAGGATAATACCGGCATTGATGGCCTCGAAGGATATGCCCACACGATAGATAATTTCTCAATGAGACATATCCTTAAGACGCATGGGCAAAGTTCAACAGAGGCAAGTAGAGGACAGGCACCCATAACCAGGGATGATCTTTCGAGAATCCCAGAAATAATTCAATCACCAGACAAAATTGAGAATGCAGGGAAATCCCCTCTCGGCCTGGACACCATAAAGTATACGAAAACCTTCAATGGAGAGATTTACTATTTGGAGGAAGTGCGAACTGGGAGAAAAGAGCTTGCCACTAAAACAATGTGGAAAACCGGGGCGCCACGTGCAACTTCTGAAGAAGGCGTCGCGCACACGTCCGAAACGTTCCCCGGAAACAATCAAAACTTATCTCCCGATACTGAAAGTGTCAAGTCCGATCCCAAAGCCGACCCCGACGCCCCTCTTTTCTCTCGGCCCGAAAAGGCTGGTTCGCTACCGATGGCCAGTTTCCCGCCCTTACCGACAGTGCCAGGTAAAGAACTTGCAACCATCCCTTCCGAGGCCTCGCGCTCGAGCATGATCAAAGACATCGAGGAAAGCCTTAACCTGCCGGTAAGAATCGGACGATTCCGTCAAAAGGCCGAGGGTATCTTCAAGCCACGCGAAGGAGTTGTTCGGCTCAGAAGAGCCAATGATATCGAAGTCGCGGCACACGAGGCAGGCCATAAGATCCACATGCATGAACTGATGATTGGCCTTCCCAAGGAAATGCCCGATGAAGTTAGGTCCATGGCCTACGAGGGAGCCAAGGATATCGACAAGGAGGGATTCGCTGAGTTTTTCAGGGTATATGTGACTCAGCCGGATATCGCGTTTGAACGAGCCCCAACTTTTTATGAGAAATTTGAAGGCCTGCTCGACCAAAATCACGAAATCTCAGAACTCGTAACCAGGACCCGCCAGGCGTTCCAGCAGTATGCCGCGGCTCCCTCGGTCGCTAAGGTAATGTCGTTTATTCGCCAGACCCCGCCCGAGGCAAAGCGGGACTGGCCGCAGACGATGAATGATGCTTACAGGAACATGGTCGATGAGTTGCGCCCCCTGCAGATACTGAAGCAGATAGCGGAAGAGCGTGGGGGACGCCCCATTCCGGTATCCGAGGAC
>JBDKTY010000194.1:0-3124 GCA_039679945.1 Syntrophobacter sp.
TCATACGGAGTTGCGTTCAAGATGAGTCTATCCCTAAATTGAAGATGCCGTTCAGAATTGACCCGTTCTACCCTTCGATACCTCAGGGCGAACGGGGGTATATCCTCTTGAACGCAAATTAGTATCAGAAGGACTCGCATGCATACTTGGCGTTATTATTACTATTATTACTTTTGCCCCTCGGGAGGGAACGCCTCGGGTATGTGCTGCTTGTAGTTAGACTTTAAATTGGTTTGATTTCAAAGCCGTGAGCGCCTGAAGCGCTCACGGCTTTTTTTTTCACTGATCGTTTTCACCGGGCTTCACGGTTGTACTTATCACCAGACAAATGGAGGAACCAGGCAATGATCATCGTTTTACGGCCAGACCATGAGGAAGAAGACCTGCACAGGATCGTCCGGCGATTGGAAGATGTGGGTCTGCAGGCCCATATCTCCAAGGGCGAGCACAGGACAATAATCGGTGCGATCGGCGATGAGCGCCTTATTGCTGAATTACCGATGGAATCATTTCCGGGAGTCGAATCGGTACTCCCGATACTTAAGCCATACAAGCTTGTCAGCCGGGAAATGCAGCCGGAAAATACCGTGATCAAGATCAACGGTACCGAAATCGGGGGTCCCCGCATTCAGGTCATTGCGGGCCCCTGCGCGGTCGAGAGCAGGGAAGTACTCGAGGAAATCGCCGAGTCGCTGGCGCCGATGGGCGTACCGTTTCTCAGGGGCGGCGCCTTCAAACCGCGCACTTCCCCTTATGCCTTTCAGGGATGGGGAGAAAAGGGCCTCAAATTCCTCGCCGCGGCGCGGGAGCGCTTTGGAATGATGATCGTAACGGAACTGATGGATCCGAGGGACACCGTCCTGGTCTGTAAGTACGCGGACATTATCCAGATAGGCACTCGCAACATGCAGAATTTCCGCTTGCTCACCGAAGTCGGAAACGTCGACAAGCCGGTCATCCTGAAGCGCGGACTCTGCGCCACTATCAAGGAATTCCTCATGTCGGCCGAATACATCATGGCTCAGGGGAACGAGAAAGTGATACTGTGCGAGCGGGGAATCCGGACCTTCGAAACGGAGACCCGAAACACCCTTGATATCAGCGCCATACCCTTGCTCAAGAAACTGACGCACCTTCCGGTGATCGTCGATCCGAGCCACGCCGTGGGCAGAGTCGATCTCGTGCCGGCGGTTTCGAAAGCGGCCATTGCCGCCGGGGCCGATGGGCTCCTGGTCGAGGTCCACGTGCGCCCGGAGGAAGCCTTTAGCGATGGTCCCCAATCACTCCGGCCAAAAGCCTTCCAGGATATGCTCGTCGAGTGCCGTCGGGTTGCCGAGGCGGTCGGCCGTCACATGTAGTGTACCGGCCCGGGGGGTCGACGTCATAACCGAAGACCGTAATCATGAAGATAACGCGTCATCCCGGCTAAAGCCGGGGGGACAACCGCGGCGAGAAAGGAAGATAAAATGGATGCACCCCACTTTACCGGCCCCACCACGGTTACTCCACGCTGGAGCACTGCTTCCGGCATTGCGATTATTGGCGGGCTGGGAGAAATGGGCCGTCTGTTCACAAGGTTTTTCGAAAGCCATGGATTCAAGCCAGGGATAGCCGACCTGAACACACCACTCACAGCGGAGCAGGCGGTCCGGGAATCCGATATTGTCGTGCTCTCGGTCCCACTGCACGAGACAGTCGGGATTATTCACAAGCTGGCGCCATACTTTCGCCGGGGCCAGCTCGTACTTGACCTTACCAGTCTCAAAGTAGCGCCGGTCCGGGAGATGCTGGCGACCCCGGCTTTCGTGGTCGGTCTGCATCCAATGTTCGGGGGGCGTATATCGACCTTTTCAGGACAGACCTTGGCGGCATGCCCGGTCCGGATAGATCCGGCTGACTGGAACTGGCTCCGGGGCCTGTTCGTCGCCAGCGGTATTCGCGTAAAAATCTGCTCCCCGGAAGAGCACGACCGGATGATGAGTATCATCCAGGTCCTTTTCCACCTGACTACCATGCTCATTGGAAGGACCTTGCGAAAGCTCGATATAGACATCGCCGAGACCATGGAATACACCAGTCCTAGCTACCGGATCGAAATGAACCTGGTTGGGAGGATATTTGCCCAGAGCCCGGAGCTGTACGCCGCGATCACCCAGATGAATCCCAATTCCTCGGTGGTATTCGAGGCGTTGCGGGATGGGCTGGACCTCTACGAGAACTTCTACAAGTCGGAGGACCTGGAAGGTTTCATGGAAGATTTCGAGCGCAGCGCCCAACATCTGGGGAGTTTCTGCGGAAGGGCTTACAAGGAGAGTTCGGAGCTTCTGGATTTCTCCGTGGAATTGGCCAACAGAAAGCTCGCGGGACAATAGCCGGCTGTACCCGCGAGCCTCGGCACTAGAAGTCTATTCCCGGCTGCGGCTCAATTCCCTTGCGGTACGCATGCTTGATCTCCGTCACCTCGCTTACCGTATCCGCCAGCTCCACTATTTCAGGAAGTGCGTCCCTGCCCGTAAGCACCAGGTGCAGCAGGGGAGGTTTCTTCCCGATAAGCTCCAGCACCTGTTCGCCATCCACCAGTTTCAGGTGGATGGCGTTGTTGATCTCATCGAGCACGATCAGATCGTATTTGCCTGAATCAATACGTTCTTTCGCCAGCGACAGGGCACGCTGTGCCGCGTCCCGGTGCACCGGGTGCGGGTAGGGGTTCCCCTGAATTCCGCAAAACCCCATGCCCGTGGGAATAATCTCCACATCGCAGTCCAATTTTTTGACTGCTTCCCATTCGCCGGTAAAAATATCGCCCTTCATGAACTGGATCATGCAGACTTTCATGCCATGCCCGCATGCCCGCAATACCATGCCCAGCGCGGAAGATGTCTTTCCTTTTCCATACCCGGTGAGCACCACCACCAGTCCCGCTCTTTTGTCAGGCTTGAGATAGGTAATCTCCAACCCTGGGTTCAGCCGGGTCAGCCTGCAAGCTTCATCCGCCATGTCATTTTTCCCTCAAGGAGGCATAGAGCCGATATCGTTATCGGAGAAGAAGGATGAAACCCTCTGCTCCCTGACCAGGAAATGGAATGTAAACATGGGTCCTGACAGGAGCAACAATCAGGGGTAT
>JBDKTY010000195.1:0-18645 GCA_039679945.1 Syntrophobacter sp.
CCCGCATTCGCGTGGCAAGGCGTTGCAGAAAAAACAGCATACGCCGGATTGATGAAAAGTCGATGACGCAGCAAGTTTCGTAAGTCATTGAAATTGTTCACTCTCAAAAGCTATCTCTTGAGAGGTACCGAAGGGCGGAACGCGCCAATTTTTATCGGCATTTTCACTCTCGGGGCGGGTTGATCTTGAACGCAATTCCGTATGAGTTGTGTACATGCAGTTCCGGAAATTCGATCAGGCGCATGGGCTGTTATTCTTTTTGTTTTTGAAACGGGTGACCATGGTCCTTGAGGCATGAGGCAGGTTGGATTTGCCATGCCAACCCGGACAAGGTATGTTTCGTCTCCACGTTCCCGGGTCAGGCTCGTTTTCTTCAAGCATTCATTCCTCTGGAGGAATCGGTTGAATTCCGCACACGGAAAAACGGTTCGCAAAATTCCACGCGGGCTTCAGCTCAGGCTCACGTTGCTTGTCATTTCACTTCTCGTAGTTCTGGTAAGCCTGATCAGCCTGCTCTCGGCCGATTCAATACGCGGCATCCTGTTGAACCAGATAGGTCAAAGAGCACTGGTTCTCGCCCAGACCGTCGCCCGTAACCCGATTGTCCGCGAAGGTCTTCAAGCGAATAATTCATTTATGATTCAGGAACCCGTGGAGGAAATACGCCGGACGACCGGAGCCGAGTATATCGTGGTATGGGACCGGGAAGGCACCCGGTACAGTCATCCAGCGCCCGGAAGAATAGGAAAGACTTTTGTCGGCGGTGATTTTGGCCCTGCCATAGAGCAAGGGATCTCCTACGTTTCCGAGTCAGTCGGAACGCTGGGACCCGCGATGCGCGCTTTTGTCCCCGTGCCCGGGGACCAGGCGGAGATAATCGGCTTTGTGGCCGTAGGGTACCTGAAGACCGAAATTGACAAACAGGTTCGGGAACAGCAAAGGAAAATCCTGGTTTATGTTGTCGCCGTACTGCTGTTGGGAACATTGGGCGCGGCATTTATAGCCAGGAGATTCAAATCCGCTATTTTTGGCCTTGAACCGCATGAGATCGCGACCTTGTTCGAGGAGCGAAATGCAATCATCGAAGCCATACGCGAGGGGGTGGTGGCTGTTGACGGCGCGGGTCGCCTAAGATTGGCAAATAAGGCCGCGCGACTCTATCTCGGACAACCTCCGGACGAAAACCTGCGGGGATGCCTTCTAACCGATTTCTGCCCGTGCAGTGAGATGGAGCAGGCGCTTCTGAGAAGTGAGAAGGCGCTCGACCGGGAGGTTTCAATCGCGGAACGTATAATGATCGTCAACGTGCTTCCGATTAAGGTGTCCGGCCGCGCATTCGGCGCGGTAGCGAGTTTTCGCCCGAAAGACGAGATCGACAATCTCGCGCGCAAGCTCCTTCACATGCAGGAATACTCCGAGTTGCTGCGAGCGCAAACGCACGAGTACTCCAACAAGCTGCACACCATCGCGGGTCTGATCCAGATCGGAGCGTACCAGGAAGCGCTCGACATCATCCTCGCGGAGGCAAGCGGGTATCAGGACCTCGTGAAAACCCTCGCCGAGGCGGTTCCGGACCCGGTGATCGCGGGCATCATCCTCGGGAAGTTCAACCGGGCGCGCGAGCTAAAGGTCGAACTCAAACTCGAACCCGACAGTTCCCTTGCCGATCTGCCCACCGGGCTCGATCGGGGAAGGCTGGTAACCATACTGGGCAATCTTCTCGACAATGCCTTCGAGGCGGTGCGCACATCGGGCGAGAATTGCGAGGTCCGGCTCTTCTTTACCGACCTGGGGCTTGATCTCATACTCGAAGTTGAAGACTCCGGTCCGGGCGTCTCCCCGGAAATCGCGGACAGATTGTTTGACAAGGGAGTAACCACAAGCAGCGGTCAGGGACGCGGGATGGGGCTTTACCTGGTACAAAGGGCCGTTGATGCCCTTGGCGGTTCTGTTACTTTCTCCACGGGAGAGCTGGGTGGAGCCCTTTTTACGGTCTCTATTCCGAAGAATCGTTCCGGGAATGCCCCCTCGAAGCCCGCGGCGACCCCAAAAGGAACCAATTGATGGCAAATGGAACTCCTATTCGAGTGTTGATCGTTGAGGATGATATTCGCATCTCCGAGCTGCATTGTCGTTTCACCGAGAAGATCAAGGGATTCGAGGTGGTGGGGATAGCCAACACGATCTCCGATGCGGAAGAGATGACCGAGGTCCTTGCTCCCGACCTGGTGCTGCTGGACCTGTTCTTTCCCGTGGGAAACGGATTGGATTTGCTCCGGAAGCTGCGAGCGCGGGCGGTCCCGGCCGACGCCATTCTGATCACCGCGGCCCGGGAGATGAACTCTCTCAAGGAGGCGATTCGCGGCGGCATTTTCGACTACATTATCAAACCTGTCGTTCTCAGCCGCCTGCAGGAGTCCATGAACAGATACCGCGATTACTTCAGCAGCCTGGGCTCGGGCGGAGACGTAGACCAGAAAGACATCGATCGGCTGCTTCGACCGTTCGGCCGGCAATTCGACGACCTGGAAATGCCCAAAGGGATTGACAAGCTGACTCTGCGCAAGATCAAACATGTATTTGGATCAAATTCCGGGGAGAACTTCACCGCCGAGGAAGTCGCCGAGCAGATTGGGTTGAGCCGTTCCACGGCGCGCAGGTATCTCGAATACCTTGTCAGTGAGGGTTTCCTGGTTACGGACCAGCTCTATGGAGTGGTTGGCCGCCCCGAGCGGCGCTACTTTCGCAATTCCTGACAAATGCGTCCCTACTGGCCGGTCTTGTGGAATCCACCCGCAAACCCGCGCGGGTATGATTGAAGAACTCGTTCAAAACGTCCCTGCCTCCCCGGCGGGCGACAACCCATTCCAACCCACATTATTCCCACACCGATCTTCAGACCGGCGGCACGGCGCCGCCGATCAGGTTTCCCCTCGTGAACAAAATGAACAAAATCATCTTTAATGCAAATAATATTTAAATTTTCCAAATATTTACATCTTCACAATTCTACCATAGCCTGCATCTCAAGGAGGGGAAACTATCCGAACTTCAGGCGAGGCCGGAGAACCCTGTAATAAAGAAACGCTGAAAAAGAACACCTACAGAGGAAGGAAAGAAAGAAATGATGTTCTGGATTCAATTTGCAGTTCTGTTGTCGGCGATCTACGTCGGCATTCGCGTGGGTGGACTCGGCCTTGGCCTTATAGGAGGCACCGGCGTCGCCATCTTCACTTTTGTTTTCGGTTTGAATCCGGGGAATCCACCCATAGATGTCATGCTCATCATTGTGGCTGTCGTCGCGGCTTCGGCCACGTTGCACGCCGCCGGCGGACTTGTCTACATGGTTCAACTCGCCGAAAGACTCCTCCGGAAGCATCCGAAATACATCGTCTTCCTCGCGCCCTATTGCAGTTACTTTCTGACGATGGCAGTCGGCACGGGACACGCCGTCTATATGCTGCAACCAATCATAGCCGACGTCGCCTACAAGACGGGTATACGCCCCGAGAGGGCCATGGCCGCCTCATCGATCGCCTCCCAGATGGGCATAACCGCAAGCCCCATAGCGGCAGCCGTGACAAGCTACCTTGCGATGGCCCTCAAGGCGGGACACAACATTACGCTTTTCAACATTCTAAGCGTAACGATACCCGCTACCGCGATCGGTATTTTCTTCGCCGCGCTTTGGAGCCTCAGACGGGGCAAAGACCTCGACAAGGATGAGGAGTTCCAGGAGCGGATGAAGGACCCGGAATTCAGGGCTCAACTGGGTGAGACGGTTACCCTCCTGGACAAGAATATCTCATGGAAGGCCAAGTTCTCTGTTGTGCTGTTCTTCCTGGGCGTGGCCGCAATCGTTTTTGTCGCCACCTTCAAGCTGGCGCCGATAGTAGACAAGAAGCCCGTGTCGATGACGCTGATAGTCCAGATGGTCATGCTGGCAACGGGAGCTGTCGTGATGCTCTACTCAAGAGTCAAGCCCGCTGAGATAGCGTCCTCATCAGTCTTCAAGGCCGGCATGACGGCTGTAGTCGCGATTATGGGTATCGCCTGGATGAGCGACACCTTCATCGACGCAAATAAAGCATTGCTGGTGCAGTATATGAAAGAAATGGTAAGCCACTACTCCTGGCTTTTCGCACTTTCGATGTTCGCCGTCTCCGCTTTCGTGAAAAGCCAGGCCGCCACACTTCTTATCATGGTTCCGGTCGGTATCGCGCTCAATATCCCGAAGAACCTGCTGATGGGAATGATCCCGGCCTGTTACGCCTATTTCTTCTTTTGTTTCTATCCGAGTGACCTTTCCGCCATCAGTTTCGACAGGACCGGAACAACCCGCATAGGTAAGTATCTTCTCAACCACAGCTTCATGATACCCGGTCTGATTGGTGTCGGAGTAGCTACAGTCGTTGGCTATACGATTGGGGCCCTCTTTATGTGAAAGCTCGACCCCTTGTCACATAACCCTAACCATTGCCGCCTGATGGAGAATGGCCGTCAGCAAGCTCGAGTTCAGGAAGGGAGGTGAGGTTTTCACTCTTTGGGAGAGTCTGTCAAGAGATCGATTCCAGTTACTGGTGATCGCATTGGGCTCCACAGCAAGGAGATGCATGCAAGGATGACGTTACCCGAAAGATCTTACGTTTGCCTGAGTCAAAGGTTAGTCACAGCTTTTATAAAATCAGGAGCTTTTCATGTCTGCGAATTCAATCTCGAACTGTAAAAAGCGCGTGCTACCCGGGTCGATCCTCGCGCTGGGGGTAGCCATGTTCCTGTGGAGTGGCGTTGCATGGGCGAAAGTAACCGCCATAACAATCACATCAACCACACCGTTGACCGGAGATTACGGTACCGCGGGTTCGTATGAGTTGATCCGCGGGACCGCCGATGGAGAGATCGACCCGAGCGATTCCCACAATACGATTATCACGGATATCGACCTCGCCGTGAAGAATCCGAACGGCAAGGTCGGCTACACCGCGACTTTCGCAATCGCCAAGCCGGTCGACATGAGCAAGGCGAGTGGTGTGCTCTTCTACGAGACATCCAACCGCGGATCGGGTAATCCAATGGGGGGCTGGCCGTATCTCACCGGCGGCGTGTACCTGTTGAGCGGATGGCAGGGCGATCTTCCAACAAATTCCGTCAATCGGGTCACGGTGCCGATCGCGAAGAATCCCGACGGGTCCTCCATCAAGGGAGTCGCTCTGGCTCGAATGACGGATATGACGAAGGGCACCACAACGCAGACCCTTAACATCTATACGCGCAACATTCCCTACGATTCTTCGATGGATAAAACCAAGGCAACGCTCCGCAAGAAGGTATGGGAGACCCGCGCGGGCGAGAATGGACCAATAGTCGAGGTTCCCGCTACCGACTGGGAGTTCGCCGATTGTTCCACGGTTCCCTTCCCCGGCACGGCTGATCCCCGCAAGCTTTGCGTGAAGGGCGGCTACGATCCCATGTACCTCTACGAGATGTCCTACGAAGTGAAGGACCCGTACGTACTGGGAGTGGGCATGGCGGCATGGCGCGACGTCTCGTCATTTTTCCGCTACGAGACCGCGGACTCGAAAGGCACCGCGAATCCGCTGTCGGGACGCATCACGCACGCTCTCGCGGAGGGTGTTTCCCAGGCTGGATGGGCGATAAAGACGTTCGTGCAGCTCGGCTTCAACCAGGATGAGAATAATCGGGTAGTCTACGACGCCGTCAACACACACATTGCGGGGGCGGTCCTCCCGATCAACGTTCGTTTCGCGGTCCTCAGCGGTGGATTGAGCATGTACGAACCCGGCAGCGAGGCCGTACAGTGGTGGGCCAAAGCCCAGGACATCGCCCGCGGTCGTGAAAAAGCCAGCCTGTACGACCGTTGCCGCGCCAGCGACACATGTCCCAAGGTCGTCGAAACCTTCGGCTCGGCGGAACTCTATGGTCGCGTGCTTTCGTTCATGCTCCACGACACCTCGGACGAAAAAGACATACCTCTGCGCAAGAACATCCGCTTCTACTATTTCCCCGGGACATCTCACGGCGGTGGTGGGGGCGGTTTTACTCACAAGCCGTCGACTTCAAGCAGTTACGTGCTCGCGACGAACCCCAACCCGGAGACACAGACCTTGCAGGCGCTGCAAGCCGCAATGGTGGATTGGGTGGTAAGCGGTACCGAAATGCCGGCGTCAAAATACCCGACGATCAGCAGTGGCGAATTGGTACGAAATCGCGCGAAGGCGATGGGCTGGCCCAAGATCCCGGATGTTCCAACCCCGACCTGCAGGGCCATTGGCCTTCTCGACTACGATTACGGCTCATCGTTTAATTACAACGACCTTTCGGGTGTCATCACGAATCAACCACCGGAAGTCAAGCAGGTCCTCACGGCCCTGGTGCCAAGAGTTGACAAATCCGGCAATGAGACAGCCGGCGTGCCGTCACTCCTCCACAAGGTGCCGCTCGGAACGTATACCGGATGGAACATGTATGCGAGCACATGGTTCAAGGACCAGGTTCCCGGACTCGTCGGCGGTTACATTCCGTTCGCCAAAACCAAGGAGGAGCGTCTGGTATCGGGTGACTCCCGACCTTCGCTGCAGGAACTCTATGGTCTTCACAGCGGCTACATGTGCAAGCTCCGCAAAGCTGCCGCTAAGATGGTCAAGCAGCGGTATCTGCGGCAGGCTGATGCGGATAAACTCATCGCCCAGGCTGACGCAACCCCCAATTTGCCTCTGACCGGTACCACGCAGGAGCAAAAGATCGCGAACAAGTGCTGCAAATAAAGTGATGCGATGCCGCATTTGTTAGGCGGTTAGCGTTTCAGTGCCCGGTGCCACAAGGCGCCGGGCACTGTCACATTTGTCTATTTGGGCCAAATCTCCGTTTGGCTTTTACTGCCTGCCCCCTCCGCGCCTGTCTGAATGAAACATCTTCCCCCCTCCGCGCCAACCTGTGTGAGACATCTCCCCGGAAAAAATCAGAGTAGAGGGCGGGGAAGGAAACCATCACATGAGCAGGTCCCTACGCAGGGCACTCTCCAGAGCCTGCTATCACGTCCCAACCGAGGCCATTGCCCCCGGGCGGATCAATCCGAATAATACTTGAGCAAGCAATCGGGGCATATCCCGTGGCTGAATTGAGTTCCCGAGTGTTCGTGGATATAGTATTCAATCTGCTGCCAGTAACCCTCGTCGTCACGTATTTTCTTGCAGTGCGAGCAGATGGGTAACAGCCCCCTCAATGTTCTGATATTGGCAAGCGCGTCCTTGAGGTCGATGATGATTTTCTCCTTTTCCTCCTCTGCCTTCCTGATCTTCAGAATATCGCATTCCAATTGCTTGTTTGCCTCCGCGAGTTTTATCTGTACGCGCTCTCGATGGCGTATTTCGCTTTGGAGCCTTTCACTCTGAATTGCCAGTTCCAGTGTCCGCTCCTTCAGCTTCCCGAGTGCATCTCTCAAAAATCCAAGTACCAAACCCGTGGCCATGGTACCGACGACTCCCGGCCACAGATTCAGAACCATCCGCAATCCGGGCGCACCCGCCAGATTAAGCAGACATATATTGATCGGTACATACAACAGAGCAGTGATAAAAGCGCACCGTGCACCCATCACCCACGCGGAGACCGCGATCGGGATGACCGTCAGAGCGGTAACCACTTCACCCACGCGGTAGAAAATCGGAAAAAATCCCGCCGCATAAACTAGAAAAACGGCCAGCAGAATCGAGCCTCGACAAAGCCCCTGGTACTTTGCCATCATGAAAGACTCTCCTGGTTTTCCACGCTCTGCATCCCCTCCCCTCTTGCACGTTCCATGATGTTCAGAAAAGGACGACTATGCGGCACCGATGAAGAAACAGTGTATCTATTCCGTTGGTTCCGGATGGTACATGGTTTTATTTATACGAATCGTTCTTCCTTTGAGTCTATTACGATGCCATGGTTCAACGAGTTGCCGCCGCTCTTCTCCTGGCTCCAAATCGAAGGTAGTAATTCCATGGAGTCGAGGGACAAGGTCGTAGCACCATTCCGGAAGGAATAAATTATTGCGCGCCTCAAAATACTTGCTTCCCCCCAGATGATTTTGGCGACACTCCTTCTTATCATGAATATTGTCACAACCTTCCCTGTTTTTAGCAATTGATGTTTTAGGGCGGGGTAACAGTGACTATTCATAATCCGAGGAGGTAGGTGAACAATGCCTACCCAGTACCGGCCCTCCGGTTGCGCGAGTTCAATTTGCATCCGGAGGGCTTTTTATATGAGGTCAAGTCTCCGTTTGGCTTTTGCTGCCCGAAAGCAGGGTAGCTTCACCCCATGGCCAGACCCTCGCGCATGAAATTCCCCGGTGACAGGCGATAAACCAAGCACATCGTCACAAGCGGTCGTGCGAACACGCAGCCGTTTACTGCGGTATTATCTCACAGCTCCAGGGCGCCGCCAGACGGTTGGAGGTCGGGATAAGCGCCTGTTGCTGCCGCCCGACCACCACCATTCCGTCGAACGCGTGCCGGATTCGATGCGCGGCATCCGGCATCGGACCCGGATCTGAACGGGCGCCGCTGGCAAATCATGGAATCCATTTCAATCGATCGCCCTGGGGAGAATCGGGGCGGGCTTTTCAGCCCGCCGGTGGATAGATGGGAGAGGCGCCGACGGAAACGCTCCCGTCGGTTTCCGGAGTTGGTGAATGTTCGCTTTGCGCGCGAAAGAACGCACGTCGCCTTGAACACCGCACGGGACCGGCCAACCCGAGTGGGGATGATTCCGGTAAACCCGGGAACAAAAACTAACACGCCAATCCGCTGAGGCCTTACTTATTTCCATGATCGAGGCCCTTTTTCCCGCTCTTGATCGAGTGCGGGCAAACGGCTGAACATATCCCGCAAAGGTGGCCCCGGTATTGCGGGTAATGCTCTTTTTTCCAATCGTCGCATTTCCGTGCATCCAGAATCTCTTCACGCGGCATCCCAGGCTGCCACGCTTTGCCTGTCAGAGCTTTTGCAGGACAGGCATCGACGCATTTCGAACATTTCCCGCAAAAATTGCGCTCAGCCGGCGGTCCGCAGGGCAGGTCCATGCTCGTGAAAACCGTTCCCAACCGGACCCATGAGCCATAATTGTGAGTTATCAGTTGGCAATGCCTCCCGATCCATCCAAGCCCGGCCCTGGTTGCCGCTGTTTTGTGAGGAAAATCTCCCCGAATCTCTACTTCGCTGGTCCGCGCGGAGGCGGCCAGAGCCAGCGCCGGATAGCCCCCGGACTTGATCGCCTCGGCGAGAGCATGGCCGATTTCATCGATGTGAACATTGATCCTTCTATATTCTTCCGCATAAGCCGGAGTCGGCCCTCCCGGCAATTCGGCCATGATCGCCGGGTTAACCGGAATAACGAATGCAATGGCAGATGCAAATGACCGCCCCATTTCATCCGGAGGGGTTACGAAACCCCGGAGGTCGGCCACACCCCAACAGAAAATACACTGGTTCCGCATCCATTCACCCAGCCGGATTGAAGGAGAAACGGGGGTTGTTTCCATATCGAATCCTGAGTTGAAGATCCTGGTTCTTATTCGGGAACCGGCCGTTCCGGTACCCATTCCGCGCCGATTATATGCCGGGCTCTTTTTTGCACCAATTGATATATCTCAAGGAACAGCTTTTTCTTTCGGAGCCCGAGGTGCGCACTCCCGTCCGTACCGAGGCCAACTTCGAATCACCGTGACGTCAACAAGCCGGCCCATCATGCGACGGTCTCCACTGTTGAATTCCTATTTGGAATCAGCAGGCTTTCTCCAAAGAAAGACAATAGCACACTATAATAACTAGCGATTCCCCAAGATGAATTATTCGTTCTTGTCATGATAGTTGCCATGACGGAAGCCAAGCATGCCAAGAGCATCTATTGCAATATCCACAATCAGCCATTCCATGAAATACTAATACAGAATAATATATTATCATTGACGATAAGTACTTGTACTGCTAATGTCGGTCAGTATTTCATACCTCCGCGCGGACAATAAATTTTGTACCAAGTCATAAACAGATGATAGTTGAAAACTACTACAGACATCAAGACATGTCAAAGGCCGAAAAGAAGCTTGGAGTCTATCTGAATGTGCCTCGGCGCCCATGATCGTTACCTCGGACTAACATGGAGAAAGGTGCGATGAGCAAACAAGCCTGCCTCACAGTCTTCCGGTGCATGATATTCATCCCTGTTGCACTCACTCTGTTCGCGTGCGCAACACCCCAGACCATGCGCCCCAGTACCTCGGGTGCCGCGGTCGAGGCTGAAGCCCAGAAGCAAAAGTGCCTGCTGCTTCAGGAAGAGACGGCTTTACGGGCTCGGCTTTTTAATGTTCACTTTCGCGTGATAGATGGCGCCAGGCAGATGACAAGCAGAAGGCGCGATTTCAGCGGCTTTCTCGTTGCGAAAAGATCACATTTCCCCAGCGACTACCAGAACGCCGCCAGTGAGGTATTTCGACTTGGAACAGGCGCAAGAATCATACTTGTCGCGGCCGGGAGTCCAGCGGACCTGGCGGGGCTCAGGGTTGGGGACGAGGTGCTTACCATAAATGGAGAACCCGTGCCGGAAGACCCAAAAAAGATGGACGAATTCTTTAAGACTCTGGGCGGCAATAGCTCCAGGATATTGCAGGTCGTGAGGGATGGGGAGGAGAGCACTATCGAGGTCAAACCTGTTAGTTGCGCGGAATGCGAGATAGCGCTGCAGAATGACGACAAAGTGAATGCCTCCGCTGATGGTCAAAAAATCTACGTGACAAAGGGAATGATGCGCGTTGTGACGGATGACAACGAACTGGCGATGATAATCAGTCATGAGCTAGCGCATAACCTTCGGGAGCATATGAAGATGACGCGAACCAACGCGGCGGTAGGCGGGTTTGTCGGCTTACTGTTTGATGTCGCTGCCGCTGCCGGTGGCGTTAACACGAGCGGCGGGTTCATGAAGATGGGAATGAAAGCCGGGCAACTCTCTTTTTCAAAAGACATGGAAAGCGAGGCTGATTATGTCGGCCTGTACATTCTAGCTAATTCGGGATACGACATCGATAGCGGACCAAACGTCTTCAGACGCATCGGTGTGAACAATCCCAGGAGCATGGAAGCCAAATATGCCACGACACACCCTGCGACCCCGGAACGGTTTGTAATGCTTGAGCAGACCATCAGGGAAATCCAGGGGAAAAGAGACGCAAACATCGCCTTAATACCGGAAGAAAAACCGAAAACGCCGACAAAGCCTGCCGAACCCGTGGTGGAGGAAGGTACGACCTACCGTCCCTAAGTGTTCAAGTCTCCGTTTGGCTTTTACGATCAATCAGGGTAACCTCACTGCCTGAGCAGACGGTTACGCATGGAAATCCCGGAGCCTGATATCACGTGAGGACCCGAGGCCGTCGCCGCGAGCGGGTGTTCGAGGACGAGGCCGATTACTCCGGGTTTGTCTCATTGCCGCGGGGCGCCACCCGGTTGTGGGAGAACGGGGCTAGCGCCTGTTGCCCGCGGGATCGTGAAGGCATTCTGTTCCCATTATCGGCTGGATGGACCGAAGCGGCACAAATCCGGAAGCGGGCGGTTCAATGGGGCCCCGAGGCGCGGCAATCCAGGTCGTTCGTCCGAGGCGCGGGGACAGTTTCACCGAGATCGGTTCGGCCTTTGGCCCGCGAGCCCGCGGTTTTGTCGGAAGCGTCCCGGATTTGATGCAAAAGCGCCTGGCCCCGGCCCCGGACCTGATCGAGCGCTGCCGGCAAATCATGAAATCCATTTCAATCGGTCATCCGGAGACCTGGCCCCAAAACCGGAAGGAGAAGTGATGACCCTCTGGGTGGACGCGGATGCATGTCCGGCCGCAATCAAGGAACTGATTATACGCACGGCGATACGACTCAAGATTATCACGGTCTTTGTCGCCAATAAGTATATCAGTACTCCTGATTCGGCCTACATTTCAAGCCGCAGGATCGGCATGGATCCCGAAGCGGTGGACGCTTACATAACCGAGCACGCCCAAGCGCGCGACCTGGTCGTGACCCAGGATATTCCGTTGGCTTCCGCCCTCGTCCATAAGGGAGTAATCGTCATAAGCACCCGGGGGGAGCTTTTCACCGAAGAAAATATCGGAGTGCGGCTCTCCATACGCAACTTCATGCAGGACATCCGGGAAGCCGGTGGCATCACGCCAGGTCCCAGGGAGTTTGGCAAGAAAGACAGGCAACGATTTTCAGATACCCTTGATCGGGAACTCACGAAATGCATGAAAGGAAACGCTTCTTGAGACTTTCCTCGCATGTGTTGATTATCACCTCGGTTATCGTTGGCGGGACATGTTCGGGCCATCCATCCGCCCGAGCAAAGGGAAACAGGTCGATCGGCAAGCGGCGGCCCTGATTTATTCAATCCCAAAGAGACGAATACCTCTACACTTTTACGAACAACTTCATCTTCCACATCATCCATGCAATCAGGAACATGAGGAAGACATAGGAAAGTGCAAACAGCAGGGAGGCATTCTCCGGACTCGCGAGCGGGGTGAAAATGCTCCTGAACAGGTAGGCCCTTAAGTTAATGGTCGATCCGGAAGCATGCCGCAGCACGAATCGAAGCGAGGTATCGAGGATCTCGGACAGAAAATAGATTGCGATGGCATTCTTTCCAAAAATAACGAACACAGTTGCCCATCGCTTATAGCCCACCACATCGATCAACCAATAAATAACCGCCAGTGCAAGAAGTGCAAGGCCAGCCATGAAGATGCTGAACGTGCTTGTCCAGATGTTCTTATTTATCGGCAACCAATGATCCAGAGCCATCCCAAGCACAAGCAACACCGTTCCGGCACAGATCATCCCGGCGGTCTTTCTCCACCCCGACAGGGCGGAGCGGAGCCAATTCCCGGTCAGCACCCCAAAAAGTGTTGTCCCGATTGCCGGGATTGTGCTGACAATGCCCTCGGGGTCCTGTGTCCCGAACTGCCCCCACATATGCCCCTCCAGCAACAGAGAATCCACGTAGGCGGCGAGGTTGTTGCCGGGTTCCAGGAGACCCGCTCCGATCCCCGGTACCGGAACGAAGCCCATCATCAGCCAATAGGAAGCAAGGAGGCCAAAGAGCCAATAGATTTGACCCCGCGGACCGCACTTTCTCACGATCAGGAACGTGAAGAAATAACACAGTGCAATCCGCTGCAAGACACCCGGTATACGAATAGTGGACAGGTGGAAAATGGGATAGCTGTTCATGAAGAGTCCGAGCACGAAGAGGATGAGCGTCCGCTTCACAATTTGCAGGTCCAACCGCGAGTTGGCGAGACCACTCTGCTTGCGCCCCGCAAACGAGAATACAATCGAAACACCCATGATGAACAAGAAAAATGGAAAGATGGTATCGGCAAACGTCCACCCGTTCCATTTCGCATGTCTGAGCTGGGAATATACGGCTCTGTATGTGCCGGGGCTGTTAACCAATATCATCCCGACAATAGTCATACCGCGGAATGCATCTAATGAAAGGAGGCGTCTGTTTTCTGATTCGGACAGCATTGACAATAGCACCTGGACTTCGGGAAACTCCAAGGGGATGAGGCATTGCCCGCCATTCTATCCGCCGGGAATCCTCCTTTGGAAAGCCTGTTCGTAAAGCTTGAAACGTGACCGAGGGCAATGTAATCATCTCTTTTCCGCGGCGCATCGAGGCCCCTCTGCTCAATGGCGGATGCTAGGCAATCCCCCGAGGTTCACGGAGCACTGGCCTCGAAATTCATTCTTTCAAGAAACTCTACTGGTAAGCGCCCCCTCACGGGCGGTTCCGCCGCACGGCATAACAGTAAATATCATCAGCAAGTTATGACCTCCGCGCTGAATTCGGACACGGCAACGAACTGTAACTTTTTCTTAACTCCTCCCTGTTTACAGTGCCCAGGTCTCAACAATATCCCACTCCTGTCATAGCTGCCCGGAAACCCGGGTATGACCGCAACTCCGTAGCGTGATGTCGGTCTTGTTGTCTGGTTTGCTTCTCAACCGGGAGGCAAGGTCTTGGCTGATGTGCATGGTCAAAGCCCCCTTGCCGCCCTCTCATCAGGAGAAGCTGATTGGCGGCAACCAGGAACCTCTTCAAGTGTCTCGGAATCGAGCAGGTGCCGTTTTTTCTCTTTCGCGCATTTAACAACATCTGAGTTGGAGGACCGCACATGAGACGTCTAATCCCGATGCTTGTCTGTGTGATACTGCTTGGCATTTTCGGATGCACCCACACCGAACTCACCAGGCGCTACCATTCAAAGGATTTTGGAGATGCGCCGAAACAGTATGTTCAGGTATCTGCCTTTGTGATAGAGCCGCCCTCCTCGCCACCGAAGACTCTCGTCTCTCAATTGACCCCGGAAGGTCAACGCGGTTTTTTTACCGCGGTAGGCGCCAAGGCCAAAGACCTCGCGGAAGTGAAACAGGCTCTGCTCTACACGGGCAAGAAGGAAGGCGAACAGGAAGTGAATATCGATAAAACGGTTTTTCAAAAACGGGTTGTTTTTTCCGTCGAAAAAAAATATCCACCGGGACCAGGCAAGGATGACCCGAGCCCGGCGGATCGCATAAATGAATTAAAGATATCGCTTAATCTGCCTGACAAAGAAGGCACTGGTACTGCCACAAAGGGCAACAGTCCCATTTTCGCGGAAATGGATAGACTCACAACCAAATATGGAACGGTGAATCTGGGTGAACTGTCACGAAACCAAACGACCACAGCCTCGATGGCAATGACAATCGGGGCCCCTGCCCAATCTCCGGTTCCGGTGTCCGTGAGCCCCAGTGTCAGCAACGAAGAGAGTATTTCGGAAAAAATAAACCTGCAGCAGCGATATATTGAGATGTCCGGTGCGATCAGGGAGAATAACCATTTAGCGGTACTGGTTCAGGAGAGCCCTGTCGGCTACGACCTCACCGGAAATTTCACGGTGGATTTTGTCATCAGGCTGAAGAACCATGGCCAAAGCCATATAGTAGACATTGGTGAGCTGGAGAAAGATTCAAAGCCTTTAAGCGCACGGGATGTCGAGGTTGCATTCGGCAGTCTCTTCCATCCCACATCCTCCAACCCGATTGATTGCGACCTTACAAGCGAGTTCACCATTCGTCATGTGTCGTCCCCGCACGACCGTGAACTTGCCGAGGGACCTCACCGCGTTACATACTGGAGGGGAAAGACCGAAAAGGAGTTCTTCAACCTAGTGGACGCAAATGAGTTGAGGACAAAAATATACAAGGTCGTGCTGAAACCTTCCAGCATGGCGGAGCAGGAATTGTTCCTGGGCTCACCCGCCCAGGATGGCCTGGACGAGCACGGACAACCGATATACAAGAATCCATTATGGTTCGCGAAATTCGAAAAAGCCCAGATGCTCGTGAGGTGGCTGAAGCAGACCAAATCAACAAGTGTGGGGCGTCATGACATCTACACGAGGAATAGACAGTTCAGCAAAAGAGACATCAGAGACCTGGAAATAAAACCGGTGGGGCTCACGGATCGCTAATATGCCGGTGTCCTTTCGGAATAGCAGGTTCATTCCAACGAATTGAGCCCCTTGAGGAAGGCATGGAAACGGAATCCGAAGCGGCTGGCGCCCATAAAACCCGGGCGGAGACGAACAGATGTATACGCCCCTGCCGGTCCATCCAGCCCAACTTCACAAAGATTTCGTTTCCTGCCGGGACCGACGAAAACCCGAGGCGTCATCGAACTCGTTGACTCGATCGCGGACTCAAATGCCAACTTTGACCAGTCCGAGAAGGAGTTTTTCGAAAGGGTCCGCCCCACGCCCCTGATCAAACGGTTTGCCGCGCCGGAAGAGGTCGCTTCGTTGGTCGCCTGCATCGCCGGCCCGCTCGCATCCGCTACAACCGGGGCTGCCCCGCGTGTAGACGGAGGAGTGATCACGAGCGGATTCCAGCATCCGCGGGCAGGCAGATGTCTTCGAGGGAAAGCCGCATCAAGGCCGGCTCGTTGAAGATATAATTGCCTGCCGACTTCGCCGGGGTTTCTCACAGGCTGTCCACGTTTCCCTTTTCGAGATCGAGAATACGTTGTTTCAGATCCGGAGGCATGGGCGCTTTCTTGAGATTTCCATAATCGTAGGTAATCAACACGCCGTCCCCCTCGGCCGCTGTTTTGCCGAGTCGATGGCTCACGACGCAGTGCTCCATCGTGAACCGGTCCGTCCCGATCCGCGATACCCGGACACCCACCGAAACAGTATCGGGATAAGTCAACGGAGCTTTGAACCTGCACTGGATCGAGGCCAGAATGGGTCCTATTCCGGTGCTCTCCTTGTATGCCATCATGTCGATCTTGTCGAAATAGGCGATACGTGCATTTTCAAAGTACCGAAAGTAAACGATATTGTTTACGTGTTTAAAGGAATCCATCTCTCCCCATGCCACTGGACACTCTATTATGACTGGGAAATCCTTTAACAGGGTATTCTTCATTTCATCCTCTTAGCACGGGTCAATTACCGACCATATTGGCAATCGAACACGCATTGCCGCTGTCTGTCTCCCACTCACGCGTTCAAATTGGCGCCGGACAGCACATTTATGACACTGGCCGTATTCTCTGTCTACCAGCACATAAAGACGGCGCCATCGTACCCTCGACCGGTCCTTGAGCATATCAGGGCAATCGACCGGGTATGATTGTAAATTTTCCATGCTTATGTCAACAATCGGGTCGCCCCGTGCATGGCCTGTCTCCCGGTCCCGGCAATTTCGCTTTCTGCCCGCCTGTCGATTCCCCTTAATGAGAGATTCAGCATCAGGATAGGGGTAAATGGTAACCGCTCCGTTTTCAGCCAGGCATCCGGAATCAACCGACGGTCCATATACGCTGTAGTTTTCTCTTCCCAACAATCTCAGCAACATGCCCTGTTCAGCCCGATGGTGGGCAGTATGCGCTATCCTTCTCAGAAAAATCCACGATCTTGTTCTCTTGACGTCAAAGAAAGATACCTCGGCCTCCCACCATGCTTTATCCTTCTTTCCGAGCGCGGCAAGCCGCTTTCCGCTGTCTTCGGCATACCGTTTGATAAACCCGAGACGTGTCTCCGTCTCAGGCAGGGGTGGCGCCCCGACATCAATGGTGAACATGTTGCAGAACCACTTGTTTTCCATATCTACTACTATTTAACACACAGATTGACTCTCGCAGCGTGATCTTTGACAGCCGTCTTAAATTTATCTCTTTCCCGTAAGCGTCCGATCAACAGCATCTTCTCGAACCTTTCCATAAATGCCATGATGATGCTCTATGGGAGGACAACCCCGGTTAGTCTTTCTTTGACAAACGAATGGAGGCAGATTCTCTATGAAGGGTCAGCTTATTGCCGGTATGAGATCAGGCGCTCAGATTGGCATTTTGCGGGGTGAGAGCGGCGTAGTCGGCTTCACTACGGGTAAAGGGGATTCTTTCAAAAAGGAACCGCAGGTACTGGTAAGGATCCAGTCCACATGCCTTGGCGGTTTCAATCAGACTGTATAACGTGGCGGCGGCCTCGGCTCCATTCGGGCTGCCGGCGAACAACCAGTTTTTTCGTCCCACCACGAACGGCCTGATTACATTCTCCGCGGCATTATTGTCCGGAGTGATGTATCCGTTTTCAAGATAACGAATCAGCCTGGGCCAGCGGGAAAGCGTGTAATTTATGGCCTGTCCTAAATAGCCCTTGGGAGGTGTTTCGTCTTTGCGCTTTTCCAGCCAGGTTTTAAACTCTTCGAGTACAGGTCCGACCCTTTCGATTCTGTAACATTGGATCTCGGCTGGCGAGAGACCGGCTACCCGGGCTTCTTTTTCAATCCTGTAGAGTTGCCCGATATACCCCAAGGCGACCTCGGCACTGCCTGTCTTTTTCGTGCCCCCTCGGCCTCGGGCATCTATTACCTTCACAAAGTTGCGACGGGCATGGACGAAGCAGCCGACAAGCTCAATGCCTTCCACTGCTTCCTCGAGACCATCATATCCGGAGAAGGCATCGGTTTGGCAATATCCCCGATAGCCCTGCAGGACTTCACGTGGAACTTCGCCCGATCTGGTCTGGGAGTAGCGAAAGATGAGAATCGGTTTTTCCGGTAGTCCTCCCCGGAAGACCCACATATAGGATTTGGTTGTGTTTTCCCGGCCTGGTTCTTTCAGAACCTGAACCGGCGTTTCATCAACGTTTATGAGAGGCCCTGCAAGTAGTCCTTTGTAGAGTACATCCATTACAGGAGCGCTGCTTTGTGCCACCATCATCATCCATCCCGCCATGGTGGACCGACTGATCTCGATCCCGTAGCGCTCGAATATCTTTTCCTGTCGGTAGAGAGGGAGTGCATCGCCGTATTTGGAGACCGCCACATGGGCAAGGAGGCCGGGAGTTGCCATTCCCTTGGGAATGATCTGAGCAGGGGGAGGAGCGATCAATACAGTCGGGCCGTTTGATTCTACCCCCTCGCAGTTCTTGCATGCATACTTGGGTCGGATATGGCGGATTACCTGGATCTTTGCCGGAATGATGTCAAGCTTCTCACAAACTTCCTCGCCTATCTTCGAGAGAACTGCTCCGCATGCGCAAACC
>JBDKTY010000196.1:0-2342 GCA_039679945.1 Syntrophobacter sp.
CTGGGTGTCTAAACGATTGATTGGTAACACCCTTTAATTCCATTGAGATTCTGACGATTTAGGCCAAAGACAAGCACTACCAAATCAGCCATCTGGTGTGTCGTGATTCCGGCAACATCCGCAAGACCTGTCCGGGAATCGACCAGGAGATAATCTGGAGAAAACTCTTCTTCAATCTTGTTCTTAAAGTGCTCAAAGAACAAATAGCCCTGTTGGCGCCTGTAGAATTTTTCCCAATTAAGGCAGGTCAGGCATTGCTGGTAATTCCCATCTTTTTTCCCGGCGGGGATGAACGCCAGGTTCCGCAGGCCCTCAACTTCGCAGGAGTAGGGCAAGAGAGAAGGCAATTTCTCCGGATCGGGTTTCGGGCTGTTTGCATATTCCGAAATATATTCGACTACGCCACCCCTTGGGGGCGCTCCGGCACTGGTGAAAGGAGCGATCAGATCCAGCCCGGGGGCCTCCAGATCGAAATCCACGACCACCACTCGTGCTTTGTTGCCTTCCGTTGCCAGTGTATAAGCAACGTTTGCCAGGGCAAGTGTTCGTCCAACGCCCCCCTTGTATGAGTAAAATGTCACTGTGTACATGGGCAGTCCGATTATCCCCTCAGGAGGGTAAATGACAGCGTTCTTTAGCGCTCACTTCGGCATGAGTCTCCACATTGGGCCAAAACTGGAGCATGTCACCGAGAGACCGCTTTTGTCCCGTATGATCCAGGAAATAGGACTCCTCGCCATTAGTATCTGTTTTGGCCGGATCGGGGACCTCCACCACCGCCTCTTTCAAAATCTTCTCGGCAATACCTCTTCCCTTGGGCGTCGGGTAGACAACTGAATTCTTGCCGATCCTCGATCGAACGATTAGACCCATCTTTTCCAAACCTGGCAGCCGATTCGTGACGGAGTTCTGCTTCCTGCCCAGGATCCTGGCGAGTTCGCCGGACTTCAAACCTCCCGGACTCCTGGCCACGGCACCTATGATTTCACAGTCGACGGAACTCCTTCGCACCACGGCCCGAGCTTCATCCAGAGTTCTGGTATTAAGGAAATTCCCAATAAGAGACAGCAGCAGCTCCAGGCCGCCCATCGACCGTTCGGCCTCCTGCCAATCGGCCTTGCCGCCGCGGAAAAACCAGATGAGAAGTGATGAAATCACAGGGTACCAGCGGTTCAAAGCATCCCGATCGCCTTGGAAAAGAACACGCCGGCAGAAGTTTACAATTCTAAAATGCTCTCTGGAGAACTGGAGCCAGTCTCGATCCTCGATAGCTTTGCGGAGTCTCTCCATATGTTTTTGTTCCGCGCTTTCCTGCATACGAAGTCTCCATGTAGTAAAAGTGTAGTTAACTAAGTATCGGTTAGCCGCATTGGATTCTTTAGTGTAACATGCGTGTAGTATAATTTAAAGCATGATCTCGAGTTGGTAAAGAATAAGCGGAGGCTCTTCGGACCGAATAACATCTGGATGTTCCCCCGATTTGCCGAACCTCCTGGATGGCGCGTACAGAAACGAGAAATCCTCTTTTCTTACGCCGAACATCTCAGGGCAACTGACTGAGGCGCTGAATGCGCTCAATACATGGTATTTTGCACCGTATTCGTCCCGCGCGTGGGTATTAAATGTATCGATGCTGGTGGTCATGAGAGGTACCCACAAATAATGACAACCGACTCCTCCAACCGTCTCGCAGACCTGGGACGCAAGGTAGTCCAGGCAGATCAGAGTCGCCATCCGGCCGATGGGAGTATCCACGAATGAGAGCGGATAATCGGTGCGGATATGCTCCTCCGCGTCATCTCCGGATTCCGCTCCGAAGAGCTTCAGAAGGGCTGTTCTCTTTGAGTTCTCAGGAATCTCCGCCGTACGAAGCATATAGGGGTGTAGCTTGTGATGCCGCCAGATGTCATTGCCCTGCCAATCCAGCATGGTCGCCGAGTTGGTATAGCCACCGCCCTGATTCCTTTCACGATGGAAACTTCCGGCTATTACGAGCTTTAGCTGCTCAGGACTGTTATGCAAAGACAAAAAGTTGTGGATTTCTGTCAGAGCATCATGGTCCACTGTCAGTTCGGGGAAAATAAGGATATCGACCCCGCGATCTCTTGCGGAAGTCAATACCGCCCGGAGCTTTTCGGCCACCATTTTTCGGGAGGGCTTATTCATGCGCACATAACGGAAAGGGATTCTATCTTCGTGGTTCTTGTCATACGTCACCAACTCGGGAACAAAACCGGCGTCATAGGGAGCAAGTGCGACGACAAGCTTTTTGAGGGGTTCAAGAGATTGCAGAAACGAGGAGTACTTTTGTGCGTCCGCTCCATTTACAGGGAAGCTCACTG
>JBDKTY010000197.1:0-3555 GCA_039679945.1 Syntrophobacter sp.
TTGCGGGATTATGATTGTCTCTGGCTTTGAATACGACCCTGCCGTCGGACAAATCCGTGATGCGGCGATTGGAGATGGCCACGCGGTGGGTGTAGCGGCCAATGTAGTTGAGAAACTGCTCGGGGCCCCCGAAAGGCTTCTTGCAGTAAACGACCCATTCCCGGCGTCTTCTCTTGCGGAGGAACCGGAGGAACGACTCCCGGGCGCTAAGATGGGCGAGGGAGTCAGGAAAGGAGAGCTTTCCCCGCCGAAAGGCGTCCTTCGGAACGTCAAGGAAACTTCTGCTCAAGAAAATGTTGGCGGGCGGTGGCTGATGGAAAAACAATTCATCATTGGGGCCGCGGGGTCCGGAACACCGCGCGGCGGTATAGTCCAACTACCGATTAGGGCAATTCACAATATTCACCGGACCATTTCTCTAATTGCAACAACGGCTCTCTCACATTGTCGCTTTCATCGCCCCGGGGACACCAGGGGGGCGGCATGAATTCGGTCAAATACCGGGTACGGCCATTCACCCGGAAGTGCTGGGGGGCGTGGCCGCAGCCCGAAAATTTTGAGCAGATCATCTCCCTGTATGACGGCGTCGATCCGGCCGGACCACGCCCGCCCGGCCGGCGGTCACTGCGCTGGCGTTATCTCATTGCTTGAAGCTGAGCATGTACTCGGCGAGGGCGCTTTTGTCTTCGCTGCTCAGGGCGCTGATATCCTGGAAATGGGGCAGCATCATCCCCCATCTCTCCGTTTCGATGAGAGGTTTGGGATCGGGGTTGTTGAACAGTCCGAGGAGCTTTTTCTTTGCCTGGTATACGCCAGCGATATCACTCAACGACACGGCGGCCGCCTTCTTCTGGGGCTTGTGGCATATGCCGCACTTGAGGTCGGAATAAACCGTCTGACCATTGCCGGCGAACGCAACAAACGCGCTGAAGCCCAGAGCGAGAGCGCACAGAACGGCGACCATCTACATCTTTTGCATCGATTCCTCCTTGAAGAGTAACTTCCCGATTTCAGATCTGTCGTTTTTTCCCGGATTGCAGCAGAAACGATAATCACTCGCGGGAGTATTTCATCAGGCAAATATGCACGAAACCATGCAAGCCACAAGGATGCATTGGATGAGAGGTCGGACATTCCCGCCGCCCCGGCGGGGAGAGTCTCGGATCACATAGAGCAGGTTATACGCCGGAGGCTGCAACCGCTCCGGACGGCCGGAACTGGGAGGAGTACCTCGAAACGAAATGTCTTTCGGTGTCGCATTTCAGATCAATTTGCCCTGAAAATGAAAATAATGGTGGTAATGCAGATACCGATCGAAACTGGCCCGTTCACGCTCCGGTACTTCAGCACGAACGGAAAGGGCTGAACCATGCTGGACGCGAATCGATATTATTGCTGCAAGCCCCGGCATAACGATTCGATCCTAAAGTGATTTTTCACCAAATAAATCTAAAGTACACTTAGTATTTTTGGGGGTAAAAATCAATTTAGGCGTCAAAAAAAGGTATTTCTCGAAAGACTGCTCCGGAGGGTTTTCGGGAGATTTCCCAGTGCTTTTCTACTGCGCTTTGCCGCATTCGAACTTTCGGCTTTTCCGGGAGTGGCTGAATCTCGGCAGACCGGCAATTCCAGGAGTTGCGGGGAATGTCCAGCCGTGCGGTTCGATGGATCGTTCCTTCGCGGACCGCCGGGAGTCAATGCCCGGGGACTGGCTCCAGAGGCCAACATAACCCTGGGAATTGCCATGAGCAGATTTGAAAATCCCGGTTTACACCAAACCGGGACCCTAATGTGGTACTAATGTCGATAACAACCCGGGTCGTGGCGCCCTTTGTAATTGCCTGCCACACTGGAAAACGGGTAGATTGTACTCGATAATACTCTATGTTCACTGCCGCGGAACCGCACCCAGTCTGGGGGATTGCCATGAAGAACGCTTTTGTTCTGTTCGGGGTTTTTCTTGTCCTTTTGCTGGTGGTCGTCGCCTGGGGAGGCAAAGCCTGGAGCGCCCAAAAGGACGCGCGCTGGAAGAAGGTTGAAGAAGCAAAGAGGAAGGGCCTGCCCAAAACGGCCATCGAGCAGCTCGAACCTATAATTGTCGGCGCGCTCAAGGACAAAGCCTACGCGGAGGCGATCAGGGCCATCAGCATGAAGATCGCCCTGGAGAGCACCATTCAGGGCAACAGGCCCGAAGAGAAGGTCACCCGGATGCAGGCGGAACTCGCCAGGGCGCCGGAAGAAATGAAACCGGTCATGGAGGCCATCCTTGCCAACTGGTACTGGCATTACTTCCAGCAGAACCGGTATCGTTTCCTGCAGCGCACCCAAACTCAGGAGTCCCCTGGAGAAGACTTCACGACCTGGGACCTGGCGCGCATCCTGAGCGAAATCGACAAGCAGTTCGACAAGGCGCTCGCGCATGAGAAGGTCCTCAAGGCAACCCCTATAGGCGACTACAACGATCTGCTGCAAAAAGGGACGGTGCCTGACAGTTACCGCCCCACCCTGTTCGACTTCCTAGCCTTCAATGCGCTCGAATTCTACACCGCGGGCGAGCAGGCCGGGGCAAAAGCCGAAGATGCCTTCGAGCTTTCCCCCGAAAGCCCGATTTTCAGCTCCGATAACGAGTTCCTGTCCTGGCGGCCGGAAACCGCCGACAGCAATTCACCCACGCTGAAAGCGGTCAGGCTGTATCAAAGCCTTCTTGCCTTCCACCGCGATGACCGGGACCGGACGGCTTTCCTGGACGCGGACCTGTGGCGGCTGCACTTCGGGAAGAACAAAGCAGCCGGGGAGGAGAAGGACTCCCGTTACAAGGCCGCTTTGCGGGGATTCCTGGAAAGAGCGGCGGGCCATGAGATCTCGGCCCGGGCCCTTTTCGAACTGGCAAGCGTCATCCGGAACGAAGGCAATCCACTGGATGCGCTCGGGCTGGCCAAACGGGGAATGGACTCTTTCCCGAACAGCATCGGCGCCCGGATGTGCTACAACCTCGTCCAGGAGATCCAGTCCAGGTCTGCCGGCATTTCCACGGAGCGGGTCTGGAACGAACCACTGCCGACGCTCGATATAAAGTACCGCAACGTCACCAGGGTTTTCTTCCGTGCGGTGCAATACGATTTCGATGATTTCATAAGCCGGCGCAAATGGGGATATGGCGCGCTGGATAGAGATGAGCAGACGAAGCTCCTGTCGCTCAGACCCGTACTGGAATGGTCGGCCGACCTGCCTCCCACCGCCGATTTCAGGGAGCGCATGGAAAAACTGCCGGCCCCCGCCGGTCTCAAGCCCGGCAGCTATTACATCCTGGCAAGCCACGACCCGTCCTTCAAGGAAAACAACAACCAGGTAAGCTATACTCCGGTGTGGGTGAGCAATCTCGCACTGGTTATGCGTTCGCGCAACTTCGAGGGCCTGACCGAAGGTTTCGTGCTGAACGCCCTCACGGGGGACCCGGTTGCCGGAGCGGCCGTGAGAGGATGGGCCAGGAACAGGCGCACCGGCAGCTTCGAGCCGATCGAGGCGGTCACCACGGACGAAAACGGCCTCTTTCGG
>JBDKTY010000198.1:0-19739 GCA_039679945.1 Syntrophobacter sp.
ACTGCTGCAGGAGTTCCCCCACCAGTTGCCGGTTGCCTCCCGAAAGAGAACGCAACGTGATAATTTCGATCCATTTCATGAGAATTCTCCTTGGCTTCGCCATTTCTCTAAGCCAATGACGTGCCAAGAGAATTATCGCTGATATTTCAAGTAGCTAAATAGGATCTTAGCCCGTCGGGTTTAATACTTTGTCCCCTGGGGTAAAATGCACTATGCTATGGGATATTTTTGTCCCATGGCAAAAAGCGTATTGGTTAAGACCGGCAAATAACTGAAAAGGAGGGCATTGTCCGTTTGGTTATGCCCTGGACCTGACGCGGGACTGGCGAGCGGCCAGAATCGCATCCCATTACAGTCTCTTGAGTGCGAGTGAAAACTTCCTGGTTTTCCGTTAACAAACGGGTGATGCTCCCACTGATACTAATTTGCGTTCAAGAGGATATACCCCCGTTCGCCCTGAGGTATCGAAGATTAGAACGGGTCAATTCTGAACGGCATCTTCAAATTAGGGATAGACTCATCTTGAACGCAACTCCGTATGAAAAGTTGCTATGAGGTATTTAGTGAGAGAGTGTTCCTGGACCAACCATGCAGGGGGCGGAACGGGGATTTAAGGAACTCATAACCGAGATTTGAAAAACGGATTTGAACGCACCGGGTCCGGTCACAACCTTGGGGCGCTTGCCGGCCGGTTCCTGTTCGGTGCGAGACCGATGGGCGAAATGAGGAAGGGGAAAATGATGGGAGTGGATGAAAATGTTTTCTTCCGTGAGGCAACCTTGCGCCTGTGCAGCAGTCTTGATATCGAAGTGGCGCTGAAACGCTTTTATGAATACATCAGGGGCTTCATCCCCGTCATTCAGATGAGCCTGAATATACTGGATTTTGATCTGAACGTTTTGCGGTTTATCGCGGTGGCCGGAGCCGGCCTGCCGGAAGGCTACGAGCAAGTCATTCCTTTGCCCGATAAGGGCCGCCTTGAAAGGGCCTCCCTTGGGAAAGATGGCGAAATCATCCGAATTGTGAACCAGCCCGACCCGAATCTGACCTCCTCGGAGATAATGGAAAGACTAGGCCTGAAACCGAATGTCTCGATGATCGTTATGGCCCTCAAGCTTGAAGGAAATCAAATCGGGAACCTCGGGTTGGTCGCGGATGGCTTCGATCGATACACCGATGAACACGCCCGCTTGCTTCGTCTGCTTCTGCAACCCCTGGCCATCGCCATGTCAAACACGCTGAAGCATCAGGAAGTCATTAGATTCAAACAGATGTTAGCCGACGACAACCGGTACCTGTTGGATGAACTGCGTTCAGTTTCGGGGGATCAAATCATTGGCGCGGATTTTGGCCTCGGCATGGTCATGAAAATGGTCGAACAGGTTGCACGCCTCGACAGTCCCGTACTGTTGCTCGGTGAGACGGGTACGGGAAAGGAGGTTTTCGCCAATGCAATTCACAGTTCTTCCCCTCGCAAGGATGGACCGTTCATAAAAGTGAACTGTGGCGCTATCCCCGAGACCCTTCTGGACAGCGAGCTTTTCGGTTACGAGAAGGGCGCTTTCACAGGTGCCATAAGCCAGAAGAGGGGGCGTTTCGAACGAGCCCACAGGGGCACCATCTTCCTCGACGAAATTGGAGAACTCCCACTCCAGGCACAGGTCCGGCTGCTGCACGTCCTTCAAAGAAAGGAAATCGAGCGTGTGGGCGGAGTCGCTTCCATACCGGTGGACATTCGCATCATATCGGCCACTCACAGGAATTTGGAAGAGATGATCGCCTCGGGCCAATTTCGGGAAGACCTCTGGTTCCGTCTCAATATCTTTCCGATCATGATCCCGCCGCTCAGGCAGAGGAAAGTGGATATTCCTGCCCTGGTGCATCATTTCATCCATCGCAAATCCATGGAACTGAAGCTCAAGGAGAAACCCGTGCTGGCCCCAGGCGCTATCGACAGGTTGATCGCTTATGACTGGCCGGGCAATGTGCGGGAACTCGAAAACACTATCGAACGGGCTTTGATACTGCACCGGACCGGTCCGCTTTCATTCGAGACCCTCATCCCCCGCGCGGTGTCCGGACATAGCGGGATCGTTCAGAACCCTGGCCCGGATGAGTCCGCCGCCTCGCTTGAAGAGGTGAATATCCGGCATATCAGGCAGGCTCTGCAAAAAGCCCATGGCAAGATCAGCGGACCGGGTGGGGCGGCGGAAATCTTGGATATTAACCCCAACACTCTCCGGAAGCGGATGAACAGGCTGGGGATTCCGTATGGGAGGAAAAGCTGGCACTCAGATTCAAGAGATTAGATCCGGGGTTTGTGGGCATTGCGGCAAATGCATGGATACCCGTCTAACTTCTAATCGCAACTCGAAGCCGGGAAATCGCAAGATTCGAGTGCCTGAGAAGAGGACGGAGGCGGTCGGTTTTCCGGCCTTATCACGAAGCGCGGGATTGTCTCACATGTCCCCGCGGCGCGCTTTTACCCGCCTCGCAATCAGGGCATCACTAAGAACACCTTCAAAGAGAGTGCCGGATATCGTCCTGACCAGATCGTCCAGGTGCCGAAAACGTTCTATGAGGGAATGGGCCAGGGGGGTGAGGTCTGAACCTTGGCCGCGGATACCTCCGCTTCGCCTGGTGATGAGCAGTTGTCCCATTCGATTTTCAGTGGCCTTGATCTTGCCCCACACTCTGCGATAGCTCATCCCCAGCGCTTTGGCCGCGCTATTGATCGAGCCGTGTACTTCGACGGCGCGCAAGATTTGCACGCGGCCTGACTCGATGATCACATCCCCTTTTTCATCCTCTACCAATATCTTGGATTTCACGGTCAGTTTATGAGGCTCAGCCTTCATCCAAGTGCCCCTCCCTCTTTTCCTGGTGCATTTTTCCGGCTGACAAGCTCTCCAAGTCCAGGGAATTGAGTTCCCCGATCACACTTGGTCCACTTTCATTCACCTCGTGCACTTTAGCGCATTATGCTAAAAATAACATAATGGAAAATTTGATGTACTGCGTCGGGTGTGAGGAAAAATGTCAGCGTCCGCTCAAATGCTCCTAGAAACAAAGGCCTATCCGAGGTCGGGTTGGAGCGCGCACCATCCAGGCCAGGTTGGAGGAGGGCGGAGAGAGGAAACGGGATCTGTCCTGTCTTCCGAGGGGGGAGATAAAATATCCGCGCCAGGCAAGCATCCCGTTTCCCGGGGATGGTTATTCTTTCCCGATCATCACGCTGGTCGCCTTAATGAGAACGCACACCTGGTCACCCGCTTTGAGGGCGAGGTCCTTGACCGCATCAACGGTGATCTGCGAGGTAACAATGTTTCCGCCTCCGATGTCGACCTTTACCTTTGCCGCCACCTGGCCCTCTTTTACTTCCACAACCTTTCCCTTGATAACGTTCCTGGTACTAAGTTTCATGATTCGCTCCTTACTTGGGGTAATTTCCACCAATAGTCATGACGCACCAAAATAATGCCACGTGTTATATGTTGGGTAGTGAGTCCGAGCCAATACTTACTGTTTCATGCGAAGTATTCGCCAATCTCAAATCGCGCCAGTCTATCTGCTCCCATAGTACACTTGCATTACGGTGTGACAAACCAATTTTTTGTCATCCGGACAAGTGAGACCGGACAAGAGCGTGGGTCGTCCCAGGTGGTGAGCAACTCATCCAGATAAGACGCGCAACAGTTTAAAGATGTGTATGCGTTACTTTTGCTTAGCGTTATGCTTCATTTGACATATCGCTTGTTGCATACTATAAAGCAGAACTGAAGCATTTCAAGCATCATCCGCTAAAGAGAGCGTTTTCCCTTGCCGGCCATAATATCGGGGCCGAAATGCCCGGGCAGATTGCAGTGAACATCGTGGTGGGGCTGATCCGGGCCGACCGGGAAAAGCTGATGAAGAATCTGTCGGCTGCCGCATTATCTCGGCGGCCGCGTGGGAAGGCCGAGGTTGCGGAGCGGCAAGGACAGTTGACGTGGATGGACGACCAGACCAATCCGAGACTTCCCCCAAGAATAGTGTAGCAGGTTGGACCGGGTCGTGCTTCTCACCGAGACATCGGGTTTCGGATGGTTGAAGTATGGGCGAAAGGAGCACCCGAGAGAGGAGGTGGCTTCAGGTGCACGGAACTCCAGGGAACAAACCGGCCACATATTATGAAGTCGGGGAAGACATACCTGCCCCGGACGGGTCCGGGCCGGTGAGGGCGTAACGGAGGCAAGCGAGCCGTGGTGCGGGTCTTTTGATGTTGGGAATCAAACATTGCGATACACTTATATTCAGGGGGGAAGAACCATGAAAAGGAATTTCGCTTTTATCATGGCAATTGCGGCATTGGCTATGCTCCTTTCGTCCACCGGCCCGGTCTTCGCCTGTTGGGGCACCGCGGGTTTCAAGTTAGCCGGAGATTTCAAGGAACCAGATTGCGCTCCCGTCACCCTAAGCACGGGAGGAGACCTGTGGACCCTGCTGCAAGACACCTGTGGCGGCGTCATGGGATCGATTTACGATCCAGTCAATCACTATCCCCCCGAATTTCTAATAAATCCCACCAACCATAACTGGGCCGACGGCGATTACGTGCTCGTCACCGGCAAAGACGGTATCGGTGCCCTCTACTCCATGGGCGAATTGGACCCGAAATTCGCCCCGGCCAATGCGGTTACTCTCACATGCGACAGGAAGGGCCGGTGTGACCTTGCCGGCATGGCCAGGGTGGTCCGAAACGTGTCCAACATTGATGTCGTCCACGCCGTCGATACCGTAAAAGTCGGGACACGGACCTACACGCAGCAACTCATTGTTTCCGGTGCCGGGATCACCCCGCGGATATATAACCTCGCCGACCTGGAGGGGATGACGCAAGTAACCTACACCGGCACCGTGCAGGCCAAGGGCGCGACATATACGGGACCCACGTTGCGAAGCATTCTCAAGGACGCGGGCATCGACACGAGAGACATGAACAGCTACATCGTGGTTAACGGACCAGACGGCTATGGCACGCTTCTCTCCATGTACGAGGCGACCCATCAGAGCAGCACCGAGGGTGGTGTTCCGGAGTATCCCCTGCTGGCGATCAGCGCGAGCAACACCTCGATCAACTGCTGGATCACCGACCCGGCCACATGCACCAAGGAGAAAGACAACGGCTTTGCCCGTCTCGTCCTCCCCGGCGATAAGGTGTGGGGCCGGTGGACCAGTAACGTCTATCAAATAGTTGTGTTCAAGTTGGATGGCAAGGAGTCCTGCAAGGGCTATTGGTGCAAGTAGAAGTAGCGTTAGCGGCGGGCGGGGCCTGGAAGGGTCCCGCCCTTTCTCCCCTGGCTCGAATTCGGGAAGGGGTATGCGCAGTCTGAGCTTGCCCCATGGCCCAGCGGTAGTTCAGCATCCAGCCGTTGTCGGAAATGAGCGGAACCCCCTCGGGACGGTTCAGCGCTCCCACATCGCAATTGAAATCCTTTCGATGAACCTCTTTTCCGACCGATGGCTGAAAATACAGTCGGCTTCACATCTCCGGGCGAGGGGATATATTTCACCGCGGTCGCGACGGTGCAATTTCTTACCTCAAGGACCTTCCCCGTCATGATGTTCCCCGTGCTAAATTTCCTGGAAAGGATGTATGATTGAAAGAAGATGCCGTGTCGCTCTTACCGACTGAGTTCCCCATGGAAGGGAAAATCATGTTGCCGGCGCCGAATCCAAAAGGCCCCTGGTGGCATTGCATGGTATAAACAGTGTGCGGGATGATTTGATGGGTCTGGAAATGCACGGAATCGATATTGAGGAGTTAGTCCCGGAGTTTGCCGGATTCAGGGTGGATGAGAAAGATATTCGCCACGACAGTACGCCTTTTGTCCAATCGCTGACTACCCCGCTGCCGCGTTTCGCGGAAAGGCTTCTCGGACTGCCGGATGCTTCGGCGGACTATGCGGACAGGGTCAGGGGGCTTTATTTCTTCCTGCTTGAGAAACGCTACACGCAAAAGCTCAACCTTCTTTATTTCGCCTTCGATGTCTTCGACGAAAGTTCCCTGCCCGACGATGTGGTTAGCCAAACCCCGTTCCCTCACGAAGACGGAGTCCCGAAATACGGGAATGCGCTGAAACCGGGATTCAGGATTTAACCCTCGTCGGCTTACATGCTTCACTCCTGTTCGAGTTGCGAGTCCCTTCCGGAATAAATCGTGCCTTATCGGATTCGTAACGGGTGAGTTGCCATTCGCATTATCCGGCACGGCATTACCCGGGTGAGGGGAACTGGGATCCAGGGCTGGTCAAACGCCAATCCATTTGAGAAACACAGGAACGAAGGTTTGAACCCCGGCGCCCCACGGACTTGATCCGGGGCGCGCCGGGGTCGTGCTATTCCGATAGATTGGGTATTCCCGCTGGTGGGCATTAGAACATCGGAAGATAGCGGTCCACTTCATAGTTGCTGACCTGGATCCGGTACCTGTCCCACTCGATCTTTTTGTTTTCCATGAATTTGTTGAAGATGTGGTCTCCGAGAGTCTCTCGAACAAGCTGGCTGCTCTCGCATTCCACAAGGGCCTCATAAAGGCTTCCCGGAAGCGATTGAATACCGCGTGCCTCCCGCTCGGTTTCGGACATATGGTAGATATCCTCCTCGATCGGATCGGGCAGTGGGTATTGGTCCTCGATCCCCTTCAATCCGGCGGCAAGCATCACCGCGAATGCCAGATAGGGGTTGCAGGCCGGATCGGGCGCGCGAAACTCGATTCGTGTCGCCTTTTCCTTGCCTGGTTTATACATGGGAACACGAACCATCGTGGACCGGTTTCGGCGTGCCCAGGAAATGTAGACCGGCGCCTCATATCCCGGGACAAGGCGCTTGTAGGAATTGACCCACTGGTTGGTGATCGCGGTCATCTCACGCGCGTGGCGCAGGATTCCCGCTATATACCATCTCGCCTCCTGTGACAGGTGGAAGGGGTCCCGCGGGTCGAAAAACATGTTCTTATCCCCGATAAACAGGGACTGATGCGTATGCATACCGCTGCCATTTTCGCCGAAAAGCGGTTTGGGCATGAACGTGGCGTATACTCCGTTTTGACGCGCGACCTCCCGTACGGTAATCCTGTAAGTCTGGGTTTTATCGGCCATACGGAGTGCTTCATCATAGCGAAGGTCAATTTCATGCTGGCTCGGAGCTACTTCATGGTGACTGTATTCCACCGCGATGCCCATCTGCTGCAAAGCGAAGATAGTCTGCCTTCTCAGGTCGTTTCCCCTGTCCATGGGTGTGACATCGAAATACCCGCCCCGATCGATGATCTCCGGCGCGGCGTCTGATTTGAAGTAGAAATACTCGAGTTCGGGGCCCGTATAGAAGGTGCAGCCCCGGCTGGCGGCTTTTTGCAGCATGCGCTTCAGCGCATACCGGGGATCGCCCTCGTAGGGGCTTCCATCCGGATTGAGTATGTCGCAGAACATCCTGGCGGCGGGCTTCTCCTGTGGTCGCCAGGGCAGCAACTGGAAAGTTCCCGGGTCGGGGACGGCCACCATGTCGCTTTCCTCGATGCGCGCGAACCCCTCTATGGATGATCCATCGAACCCCATGCCTTCACTGAAGGCGAGGGAGAGTTCCTCGGGCGTGACGGCGAAGCTTTTCAGTTGCCCCAATACATCGGTAAACCAGAACTGGATAAACGAGACTTCATTCTCGCCTACCGCTCTCAGAACGTCTTCGGGTGTTTCGTATGTAACCATCGGGAATCCCCCTTTATTTGGATGCACTCGGTCCAGTGGCCTTGATGCCCATGAGCCTAAAGCAGCTGAAAATATTCCGTTGTGTGGAAATGTATGCATCTGACCGGAGGTCTCCTATTGAAGACCATGTGCAAAAGTGCCGAGATTCTCAATGGAAGTCAAAAGAAAAGTGTGCGGTGCCCGCAAGGGGGAGCGGTGATCTTGCGTCGATTGCGTCCGCTAAATTGGCATGCCCCTTGTGACAAGGCATAAATGGCATGTGCCTGACCGCGATGAAAGAAAGGGACCAGTCTCTTGTGGCACAACTGGTCCTCAGGCTTCGGAACAGGCTGCACGGTGACCTTACCCGCATCACGGGGCTTTTCCAGATGGCCCGGGACGAGAAGATGCCGGACAAGGACCTGCTTGAGCGCTGGGAGGCCTGGCTTGCTCCGCGTGAATCGGCATTGCGTCTTCAACTCATGATGGGAACCTATGAATTGGCGGCTGCATGGTATGGAGATCTTAGGGATGCCGTATGGAACAGTGCATCCCGAATCTTCAACGCCTGTGGCGGGAAAACGTTTTTCATTTCGATTAGCATGTTTCATTGGGTGGCGGACATCGGCAAGCTGGTGGGAGATGAGGAAGGGACGAAGGTAAACCGCGGCAGCATGAAGATCTGTTATGAAGGGCTGTCAATGAGCAGGAATGCGCTCGAACAATTCCTGGTATGGGTCTGAAAGGCTGGAGACTGACCCGGTGCGAACACCTGATTCATCCGTCAAGGTAGTCTCCGGCGGATAAACGATAACCGCGGCCATGCAGTATCACGCCCGATTCGCTCCAGGATTCATTATAAGCTCAATCTGCCGCTTGTAATAGCCGAAGGTTTGTTGTACTTGTGAATTCATACGGTTGTTAGAAATGAAGAGAAATAAGCTGGTCCCGGAAAGTATATTTAAAAAGGCGCGGAAAATTTTCGATTATAGAATGTAGTGTCGCGATTTCCTACGTAGAGGCTGAACCGAGGAGTTTGCGGGTATGGAGGACGTTTCCGTGTACAGGCACGGAAGACTCCATGCGTGTCCAAAGTATTTTGAGGAATGGCTTGCCGCCAGGGAGCTGCATCTTAGATGATCACCCCGGATGCCCTTATTGGAAAAGAGATCGATGAGTTCCGTCTTGACGAATTCATCGCCGCGGGTGCCATGGGATTGGTCTATAAAGCGCATGACACTACCCTCAATCGCACGGTGGCACTCAAGCTGATCTCGAAAGTCGAGGATGTCACGTCCGCGATGGCCGAGGCAAGACATCGACTCATCACGGAAGCTCGTGCCGCCGCCGGCCTGTTTCATGATAATATCGTGACCATTTTCAGTTACGGGGAAACCGATACTTACCAATACATCGCGATGGAGTTCGTCGAGGGCAAAACCCTGGCCCAGGTTTTGGCGAAGCGGCGAACGCTTTCACCGAAGGAAGCGATTCCGATATTCGACCAGATCCTCCAGGCATTGGAGGCCGCGCACGCACACGACATCATTCACCGGGATATCAAACCCGCCAATATAATGGTCACCGAGGGTGGACGGGTTAAGGTGATGGATTTCGGGATAGCCAAGATTGCCTCCCATAATGCGACGGCAACGGGGATGATTCTCGGTACCCCTCAGTACATGGCGCCCGAACAGATCAGAGGGGCCAAGCCCGATAGCCGGTCCGACATTTTTGCCGTGGGGGTCATCCTGTATGAGGTCTTAACCGGGGTCCGTCCCTTCGAGGCCGACGCCGTCACCACCCTCATGTACAAAATCCTGGAAGAGGAACCCGTACATCCCAGCGAACTCAACAGGGATCTCCCCCGTGGTTTGGGAACGGTAATAAGAAAGTCTCTCGCCAAAGACCCGGCGGACAGATGGCAGACGACCAGGGAAATGCGCCTGGCGCTTCTTTCCCCGGCGGATGAGGCCGTGCGGGAGGATGAGGCCGCCACGATCGTCAAAACCGCGGGTCAGAAAAGTCTTGGCGTCGAGGCGACCGCGATCACCGGGACGGTGTCTGATCGGGATGGAGTGGTGCAGGCAGGGACCGGGTCAAGGGAAATTCAAAAGAAGACTGCTGAAACGACATCCCGGAAGAAGAGCCACAGGTCCCTCCAATGGTTTCTGCTGGCGGTTATACTGATCCTGGCTGCTTCCGGGGTCGCTCTGGTCATATCACAACCTCTTCCCCAAAAACTTCTTGCCTTGCGCCTGCTGAAAAATGGCCAGGAGTTTCCGGCGCCGGCGGGTTCCACGGTTACGTTAAACCCCAGGGACACCCTGCACCTGCTCCAGGTGCAAACAGACGGGTGGCTGCCGATGGGCATCAAGGTGCAGTCCTCGGATATGGACGCCGAACTTATCAACAAAAAAACCGCGGCTATCCGGGACCTTTTTCCCCGGGACAAGTTCGATACGCCTAAGTCGGTCGATCTGAAAGTAACGGCCTGGGACAGGTTTATTGGCAAGGTTACCCTGGTGGTCCAACTCGATGCGACGGACTGGCAGATGAAGGCTAACATTGCGGCGGACACGGAGAAAATATTCTACCTGGAGAAGGCTCTCCACCTGGATAACTCCAACGTTTCGGTGAAAGCGCAACTGGCGGATCTCTATTTCGATAAGGGACGGTATTCGGATGCTATCCGGCTGTACCAGGAGTTGAATGAATACCGGAAATCCCAGAGTGTTACGGAGCGGCTGATAAAGATATACCAGGTCACGAACCGGGTTGATGACGCCCTGGCCCTCTACATTGACCTGCTGAAGCTCACGAAGGACCGGCAGACATTCAATGAGTTCATCAGCTATCTGCGCCGGTCGAAGTCGAAAGACGAAGTGGAGCGTTACCTCGCCAGGTACCAGAACGAGATTCCAGCCGCATTCATGTGGTCCTTGGCTGTACAGACTAATCCGGGCGGAGCCACGGTATTTGTCAACGGGATCTTGAAAGGGCTCTCGCCGGTAGTGGTCTCGGGGCTAAATCCCGGTTCGATGAAGATTCGAGTTACCCTGGACGGCTACAAAAGCCAGGAAAAAGATGCCGAGGTGGTCACAGGCAAGGAAGTAATGGCCGATTTCGATCTGCGAGCGACGTCCCAGGCCGTTTCACAAAGTGCTACACAGGCCCCGCCGCAAACATCCACGGAACAGCGTCCCACTCCACCCGCCGGTCAGACCGACGGCCGGACGACCAGCCCCGGTGATGCATTCGGCGGCGGGTTGTCGGGGCAACGACCGGTTTCACCCCTGCAGGACAGGAGGACGCGCAAACCGGTCCCGGTTCCCGATGAACCCGATACATCCCCTTCGGGTAAACAGATGTATGCGGTCCATGTCGGGTCTTACAGAGACAGGAAGGGCGCCGAGGAAGTGCAGCGCAATCTCGCAAAAAAAGGCATTCGCGTAGTCATTTCACCCTCGAAGGACGGGTCGTCTTACAATGTGAGCACGCCGCCGGTCGATAATTTGTCGAAAGCCTCAACCCAGGCCGGCCAGATGAAAAGAGAATTGAAGCAAACCCCAAAGGTTGTCCGGGTCAATCAATAAAGTTTACCACTTCGCCTTCTCTGCCGTGATGATACCCTCAGCTCCATGGAATCGAAGGGTGGAACGGGGCCATGTGCGCCTGGCTGCAATGCTGTTTCTTTGCCAGGTCCCGCCACGCGAACGCAGGACTTGTTTCTCCCGACATGCTGTTGCCATGACTCCGGCCGTGACTTTTGCCGACCGGAATCCGCGCGATTCAGTCGTTCTTGTTTTCCGGGGCCTTTGCTAATACAATTACCGGTAATAAACCTGGAATGCGAGGGTGGGCCTTGGAACGCGCGATCAAAACGAAAAGGAAAACCTGCTACTACAAAGTCCTGGGCATAAATGTATGTGCCAGTCGGGAGGAGATCAGGAGTGCCTTCAGATATCTTGCCATGAAATGGCACCCTGACCGGAACCCCGGCAATCCTAAGGCATCGGAGCGATTCCGTGAGGTGCTCACCGCGTATGAGACCCTGATTAATCCAGCCATGCGCGGCAGGTACGACAGGATGCGCGGGTATCGCAAACCGGAGAAGAGCAGCCAGACCTCCTGGACAGACCTGCATAGCGAGGACAGTGGCGAAGCCGCATCCTTTGATGAGATATTCCAGGATGTGTTCGGGATGGGACGACCCAAGGTCAGGACTTACCATGGATCAGACCTCAGATTCGATCTCCAGGTGCCGAGGAGTTCCGTGCCAAACGGCCATCACGAAGAAATCACTTATGAACGGTTGATTTTTTGCCGAAAATGTAGGGAAACTGGCTCAAGAAGGTTGGAGTGCGGGCAATGTGGCGGCGCGGGCGAGTCTATCGAGCTGTGTTCGCTTCGGGTCTGGATTCCCCCCGGAATAGAAAACGGAACGCGCATTCGTGTCGCGGGCGCCGGAGACATGCCTTTCGCGGCGGTGCCGCCCGGAGACCTTATACTGCTTGTCTATGTGGTCGAGAACTGCTAGCCTTCGGATTCCAGCATTGAGGGTAAGAGATGACGCAACAGGGTGAATTGACTCACGTCGACGCGCAAGGCCGATTGAAGATGGTCGACGTCAGTGAAAAAGAGATCACGTGGCGCGAGGCTCGCGCGGAGGCAATTGTGAGCCTTGGCGGCGAGACGTTGAGGCGGATCATCGGCGGGGATATCCCCAAGGGTAATGTCCTGGAGGCCGCGAGGATCGCCGGCATAATGGCCGCCAAGAGGACATGGGAGTTGATCCCGCTTTGTCATCCGCTGCAACTGACGGGAATCGACGTGGATTTTTTCCCCGATCCCTTGAAAAGTGAAATACTGATCACCTCGCGCGTGAAGACCAACGACAGGACCGGGGTCGAGATGGAAGCTCTCGTGGCGGTTACTCACGCGGCCCTGACGGTCTATGACATGTGCAAGGCCATCGATCGTGGAATGACCATTCGAGAGGCACGGCTGACATTCAAGACAGGAGGCAAGAGCGGGACGTTTCAACGTAGTTAGGTGATTTTAATAATGATTTTTCTTTACTCTTGTACCCGATTATGTTAGCTCATAGCGTTCCAAATCTGCCAGGGGAGCGTTGAATATGGATAAAGAGACTCAAGGCTATTTCAAGGAAGTCCTTCTGAAGCGACTGGACGAGCTCTATTCGGAAGCTGAGAAGACTGTTGCCGGAATGACTGATAACGAGGAGAACTTCCCTGACCCGACGGACCGCGCAACTCTTGAATCCGACAGGAACTTTATGCTGCGCATCCGGGACCGGGAACGCAAACTGATTGTCAAGATTCGTGAGGCGCTCGGAAGGATTGAAGACGGCAGTTTCGGTTCCTGCGAGGAATGCGGGGATGATATCGGCATAGAGCGTCTTAATGCCCGGCCGGTAACGACTCTTTGCATCGAATGCAAGCGGAAGCAGGAAGCCACGGAGCGGGCAAGGGGCGCGTAATCCGGCACGAATCGGGAGATACCATCAGACGACGCCCTCGACGTGCGTTACGTCTCCTGCCCAGACGATCTCCTGTTTTCCGTCATTTCCCAGGAGTAAAAGCGCTCCCTCGGGAGTGAACCCCTGGGCTTTCCCTGAAATTTCGCGTTCACCGCATAAGACAGTTATCTTTTTTCCCAATATAATGGAAAAATTCTCCAGTTCGGCGGTTATCGCCGAAAACCCACTCGTCACGAAAGCATCATAATCTTTTTCAAACCGGCTCAGGAAGTCCACAAGCACATACTGCCTTTTGACCGGCTCCCCGGTCTCCAGCGAAATGGAAGTCGCCGGGTAACGGAATGGCCCGGCCATCTCCTCCCTGGTGTAATTCACGTTAATGCCGATCCCGATAACTATGAATCGTGAAAAATCCTGATCCGACTGCATTTCGGTGAGGAGTCCGGCCACTTTTCTCTCCCCGATCAGAACATCGTTGGGCCACTTGAGAGCAGCGGGAAGTCCGAATTTATCACGCAGGACCTTGGCCAGGGCAAGCGCGGCCACATAGGTGGATTGCGGCGCCACCCGCAGGGGCAGGGGATTCGTGAGCAAAAGGGACATGTAGATGCCTCGGTTCGGTGATGAGAGCCATTCGCGCCGGAGCCTTCCGCGGCCGTGAGTCTGCTCTTCCGCCACGACCACACTCCCATGAGAAGCCCCCTTGGAGGCTAACTGGAGTGCATAATTGTTGGTCGAATCGACAACGTCGAGATAGTGGTACGACTTGCCGAGCCATACCGTTTCGAGGTGAGGGACTACTTCCTTTGCAGTGAGCGAATCGGGGATCTCGACAAGTTGGTACCCGTCCTTGGGATGGCTGAGTATGTCATAACCCAGGGCCTTGAGCTTCTGGATGTGCTTCCAGATTCCCGTGCGGCTGATCTTGAATTTAGCGGCAAGGTGGGCGCCCGAGATGAAGCGCCCCGCGCTTTCCTTGAGGTACCTTAATATTTCGAATTGCGTCGGCGTTGTTGTCGGCATTTTTCCCCCCGGATTATGTGGTCAGGCTGGAGGCAGGCATGCGCCCAGGAACAGAACGACAATCTCGGTTGTTTCGCTCACCGCCCCGAGCACATCGCCGGTAATCCCACCAATAAGTCTGTGGGTGATAAGCCTGATGAAAAGCACCAATCCCAACACGGGTAAAAGATAGACCAGATAACGCGGTCCAGGAATTACCGCGGCTAATGCGGTGAAAAGAGCGGCGCATAGAAGGTGCCGCGTCCCCATATTTTCGAGGAAAGCCTTCCCGAGTCCGTCCTTCCGGGCAGAGGTGCTCCCGTATGCGGTGGCAACAATCGAAAACCTTCCGAAAACGGGTGCGAGGAGGAGCGGTTCCAGGCGGCCGGCCATAAGGAGCCCAAGTATGGCCGCGATCTTAAAGGAGATTGCAAGCACCAGTGCGAGTACGCCAAATGATCCTATGTGGCTGTCTTTCATTATTTCGAGGCGACGCTCGGGAGTCATTCCGCCCCACAGGCCATCGGTCAGATCAGCCAGTCCGTCGAGATGCAAACCGCGGGTAAGTATGACCATGAAAGCGCAGATGAGAACCGCCAGCAGCGCGGGGGGGACATGACCTCCGAACAGGCGGGCAACCGCGCAATAGATCAGCCCCAGAATACAACCGGCAAGGGGGAAGCATGCAAAGCTCCCGGCAAGTTCTCGGGGAGTCAGTATCGATTCAGTGAAAGGAATCCGGATAATAGTCAAAAATGAAAGTGCCGCGGAAAAACTTTTCAGCATAGCCTACCAGTTCTACTTAAGCCGCAAAGGCAAACCAGCGGTGACCAATGTCACCGATGCGCAGGTTTTTGCGAGTCTTTGATTGATGCTTCCCGCAAGGTCCCGGAACCTTCGGGCAAGCGCGTTTTCGGGAACGATTCCACCCCCGACCTCGTTGGAGACAATAACGAGCGGATAATCGACCGTTGCAAGAGCGGTGCACAACTCATCTGCGCACTGATCGGGATCAAGCGTGGTGAAACACAGGAGATTACTCAGCCATAATGTGATGCAGTCAATAAGCACCGGGCTGCCTTTACCGCGAAGTCCCCGGACCACATCCGGAAGCGCTGTCGGGCATTCGATTGTCTCCCACTTTTCCATTCTTCGCATGCGGTGAAGTTTGACCCGCTGTTTCATCTCCTCATCCAGGACCTGTGCGGTGGCAATGTAGATGAAGGGAGGGGCGAAGCACTCGATGATCGATTCGGCATAAGAGCTTTTCCCGCTTTTGGCGCCGCCAAGCACGAGCAGTGGTGTGTTGATTTCCCGTTGAAGCTTCATTGGGTGCTTTCGGAGGCCATGAGGGGTTCGAGATGTTCTGAAACCAGCCTGTCAACCATGTGGGGGAGTGGCTCACGAATGGTTCCAACTACGGAGATGGATTCCTGGGTAAGAGGCAGCAGAAGTTTATGGGCTGACGATCCTCCTATTGCCTGAACCATGTTCGGAGTCATCTCGCCCATCATGGCGTTGGCAACCAGAATGGAAAGGGGACCAATGATGATGTCAACCTGCCCGGCACAGTGGCGGATGGCGTTCTCTCCCGAGGCGCCCTTATTCGCTCCGCCCTTCATCATCTGCGCGGTCGCGATGGCATTCGTCCCCAATGCCCAGACCTCGGCCCTCTCGCCGTATGCCTCTTTGATCTTTCTGATGATGGTGGTTCCTATACCACCTCCCTGTCCGTCTATGACAGCAATACGCGTCAAGGGAGATCCTCCCGGGATTCAGCACCTGATCCGGTGCGGGTTCGTGGTGTGCGGATACTCCATGTCCTGAAAAATTCGTGGTACCTCAGGATGTATACCTCCCCGGCATCTGTTTTCACTCTGCAATAGTACAACGGCATGCGCGTCGCATCCATGCGTCCTTCATACCACCTGTCCAGCACTTGCTCAACCAGGTATTCCGTCCCGCGCCATAAGAATGAGAGAGGTTCCTGCGCGCCCTTGTATTCGTCCCGTGTTTTTACGGTGATTACTTCAAATTCCAATCAGGCCCCGATGCCTTTTCGTGATGCATTTTTCCGGCAAATTAAGTACATATTCAGCCTTGGTCCCGATGCCTTCCTGGTTCCGTCTTTTCGAAGATATCTCCGATCGGCGGTGGTATAATAGATTATACAGGAAAATCGGATATATCAATATAGTTCAACCCGCCGGTCCATCATTGCCCGCCGTCGGCACGATGATCCGTTGGAGGAGAGCAAGGATGTCATCGCGTTGTCTCGTTGTAATTGACCTGCTCAATGATTTTCTCGATCCCCGCGGCGCCCTCTACTGCGGAGAGTCGGCCAGGGGTATCATTCCGGTCATCCGCGGTCTGACCGATTCTTTTCATGCCATGGGTGATCCCGTCATCTACCTGCGCGATTCCCATTCCCCTTCGGACAAAGAATTTGAACTCTTTGCGCCTCATGCTGTAAAAGGCTCCTGGGGATCTGAGATTATCCGGGAACTCTGGCCGGCCGCAAATGCCCTCGTTGTGGATAAAACCCGGTTCTCCGGGTTTTTCGGGAACAACCTGGCGGAAATTCTTTTGAATCTTGGTCCCAGGGAGGTTTGGGTTACCGGTGTGCTCACCTCGATATGTGTAATGGATACAGCGGGCGGGCTTCGCAATCGGGATTATACCGTTGTGATTCCGGTGGATGCCGTGGCGGATATCGATCCCGTGTGGCATGATTTTGCGCTTTCGCGAATGAAGAAAGTGTATGGAGCGAGACTTGTGGAGGCCCGTGATGCGGTGGAAGCTGCCGAACGCCGTGGCCGATGATTTTATGGGGAGTGGTGGATGGGATTGTGGGATAAGTACCGGCCCGAACTGGTAACTGATCTTTATGAACTTACGATGGCGGCGAGCTATCTCGAAGAGAGAATGTCAGGGGACGCCACCTTCAGTCTTTTTATCAGGGATTATCCCGACTGGCGGTCCTATTTCGTCTCCGCGGGAATAGACCACCTGATGGAACTGCTGGCCGATTTGCGCTTCGACGAAAGCACCCTCGAATACATCGCCTCACTCGGTAAATTTTCTCCCAAATTTCTTGAATACCTGCGACATTTTCGCTTCTCGGGCACGGTAAGGGCGATACCCGAAGGAAGGATCTTCTTTACCCAGGAACCCATCGTCGAAGTGACCGCCCCAATCATAGAGGCGCAGATTGTCGAAACACTTGTCATGAATGTCGTCCAGCTTGAAACCATGATGGCGAGCAAGGCCGCGCGAATGGTTCAGGCCGCTCGCGGAAATGGGCTGATCGATTTTGGAATGCGGCGGTCGCACGGCGTGGATGCCGCAGTCAAGGCCGCCCGCGCAAGCTATATTGTCGGGTTCCAGGGGACAAGCAATCTGCTGGCGGGGAAACTCTACGGCATCCCGGTGTACGGGACCATGGCGCACTCTTACGTGACAAGCTTTCCGTGCGAGCTGGATGCTTATTCGGCCTTCGCTCGAACCTTTCCCGACAATGCCGTCCTCCTGATCGATACCTATGACACCCTATCCGGGGCGAGAAAGGCCATAGAGACCGCCAGACTTCTGGAGCAGAAGGGAAAGAGGCTGATCGCGGTGCGGCTGGACAGCGGCGATATGGCGGAGTTGAGCCGCCAGGTACGGCTGATCCTCGACCAGGCGGGTCTGGTTGACGTCCAGGTCATGGCAAGCGGAAATCTCGATGAGTTCAGAATTGAGTCTCTGGTTAGTTCGGGCGCGAAAATCGATACCTACGCCGTCGGCACTCGTCTGTGCGTCTCGGCCGACGCTCCTTACCTGGATATCGCGTACAAACTTGTCGAATACGATGGTAAACCCATACTCAAGCTGTCAACGGGGAAGAAAACCTGGATTGGCAAAAAGCAGGTATATCGCGCCTATGATGCTCAAGGCATGATGGAGCATGACAGTCTGTGCCTCGCCGAACTTTCCGAGCACGCCGAAGGCGAGCCGCTGCTGCGCAAGGTGATGGAGAAGGGACAACCGTGCTACGAACCCGAGCCGCTGGAGAAGATTCGGGCCAGGTTCATGGATGACTGGCGGCGATTACCGATGGCGATTCGGGAGATCCGCCCCAGCGAAAACCTTCGGGTTGAGGTAAGCGATTCGCTTCGGGAGATGGACGAGAGCGTTTCACGGAAAAAAAGGGTTGAAGAAGTAGATCCCTGGTCTCCCAGCGTTCTGAATTAGACTCGCGCGCCAGCCGGTCACGACTCGGGATGCCCCAAAAGCGCGCTGAATGCGGGATGGAACGGATTGATCCTCGAGGATGCCCAGCCGCGACGGGGGAGGGCAATTCAGTCTGTTTGCCTGTTTACGAAAGCAGTTCCGCTTTAGCGGCCGGCGATATTCTCCATCTCTGAAGCGGCACTGACGCGGCGCATTCCCGTTCTTTTCCAGACAAGAACCGATCGGGGTCTGTCAATGCCGGGCAGTGTATAGGAACAGCTATCCCGTGCTACCAGCTCCGGGGAGGTTTCCACGCCCGGTTCCCCGGATTCCGAACCCGCCCACCAGGCAAACAGGCCGTCATCATCAAGAGTCTGATTCCCAAGGATCGAGAGATGCCGCGGTTCCAGTCTGACAGCGCGCATCGTTATCAGGCTGAACCTCATCCTGTTGCCGGGCGCCTGGGCGAAGTCTTCCCATCTGCCGTGAACCGGATGGATGCCTTTATGCCGGAGTTTGGCTACCACCACGGCGAGCCCGGTAGGTTGGGGTGAGCGGAGCGAACCCCAACACCCATGCTTGTGGAAAATGTTGGGGTTCGCTCCGCTCACCCCAACCTACAGGCGAGAGGCTGCAGGGCTGAACAAGCAAAGGTCCAAAGTTTCGAGACCCCTGACAGGTTTTCTCGGGCCCCGGCTATTGCTTAGCGGAGTATCTTGCGCTTCGGGCCCGGATAACGAGTGTCCGGGCTTGATCGCTTCGACGGGGCGCAAAAAGGTACACATTGGCCGGTCAATCCGGGCTACCCGTCTGCCCGGCTGGCGAGTTCCACATTCGACCAAATGGAAGCTGCTCGGATTCTTCCTTCTGGCAGCGGATGCGGCCCCGCCTTATCCGCGGCCGCTCCTCGCAGCTTTGGGAGCCGTGATGGTGTTGCTCGAGTCGGCCTTTCTCCAGATAAAAACCGATCGGGGTCTGTCGATGCCGGGCAGTGTATAGGAACATGGTTCCAGCGGGGTCAGCCCGGCCGAAGGTTCCACGGCCGGCATTCCCGATTCCGGACCCGCCCACCAGGCAAACAGGCCGTCATCATCAAGAGTGTGATTCGCAAGGATCGAGAGATGCCGCGGTTCCAGTCTGACAGCGCGCATCGTTATCAGGCTGAACCTCATCCTGTTGCCGGGCGCATGGGCGAAGTCTTCCCATCTGCCGTGAACCTGATGGATGCCTTTAAGCCCGAGTTTGGCTACCACCACGGCGAGGAAACTTACCTTTTTCCGGCTCGCATCCAGCAGAGT
>JBDKTY010000199.1:0-24006 GCA_039679945.1 Syntrophobacter sp.
TGAAGGGAGGTATACCGGTATCTGAGAACATCTTTCAGAGAAATGGTAAAATGATTGAGCAGAATTTTATCCGGAAAGTTTTTAAGCGGATCCTCACAAAGGCCGGTCTCCGGGAGATCCGGCTTCACGATTGCCGCCATACTTTCGCCAGCTTGCTTTTAACCGATGGTGCGAGCCCTGTTTATGTAAAAGAGCAGCTCGGGCACACCAGCATTCAAATGACCGTTGATATTTACGGCCACCTCATCCCAAGTGCAAACCGCCAGGCAGTCAACCGTCTTGATTCCTCGGTTGCACCCTCACCGCACCCTGCCAAAGCAGAAAAGGCGTAACCCGTTAAGATTACGCCTTAAATTGTCTTGTCAGTGCCGAAGCGGGGACTCGAACCCCGACAGGAATACTCCCACTAGACCCTGAACCTAGCGCGTCTACCAGTTCCGCCACTTCGGCAAATTGCCTTGAAAAACAAACTCAAATATCGTATTCTAAAAGTCTTTGCCTGTCAAGGCGATTTCAGATTTTTTTGGAAGGGTACCCTGCGTTCTATGGAAGTAATTACAGGAATTGAGACAATACCCCGGAGCCTCAAAAACCCCGCGGTTACGATCGGCAACTTCGACGGCGTCCATCGGGGCCATCAGGCCCTGTTCCAGAGAGTAAAGCACTGGGCCGAAGACCTCAAGGGCCAATCCGTGGTCATCACTTTCAACCCGCACCCGCTTGAGGTGCTCTTCCCCGCCAAGGCGCTCTCTTTTATTACTTCACATAAGCAAAAACTCGACCTCATTGCCTCCTGCGGCATAGACGCCACGATCATCATCCCGTTCAGCCGCGAGTTCTCCCACATCTCGGCCCGTGAGTTCGTCGTGGACCTCCTCGTCGGCAAACTGGGCATGAAGGCTATCGTTGTCGGCTACGACTACCGGTTCGGGCACAGCCGGGAAGGAGACATAGATTTCCTCAGGCAGATGGGCACGGAATACGGGTTCTCGGTTGACACCGTCGGCGGTGTCAAAATGAACGATACAGTGGTAAGCAGCACGGTTATCAGGCAGAGAATACTCCAGGGAAACATTCGCGAAGCCAATGAGTTCCTTGGCCGCCCCTTCGAGGTGAGCGGTACGGTGGTAACCGGTAAAAAGCGTGGCGCCTGCCTGGGATTCCCCACCGCCAATCTCTGGATGCCCCAGCAGGCATCCCCCCGTACCGGCGTTTATGTGGTCGAGGCCGTTGTTGATGGCAAGACCTACGGCGGTGCGGCAAACCTGGGCTACAATCCCACTTTCGGCGATTCGGATTTTTGCCTCGAAGTACACCTTTTTGATTTTAACCAGAACATCTATGGCAAACCCATTACGGTCCGTTTCCTGGACCGGCTCCGCGATGAAAGACGCTTTTCCGGCCCGGACGAGTTGATCGCCCAGATCGGGAAAGATGTCTCGGAAGCTAAAAAGACGCTTGCCCGTTTTCGCGGCTGAGGCTGAACGGCTGAGTCCGTTCAGCCGGTCTTCCGGAAACACCTGTTCCTTCCCCGCGAGCCCAACTTTCAATACTCTCGGGACCGACGTTTTCCTGAATGCCGCTGGGTATCAGTCGTTTCCGGATTAACTTCAGCCCCTTTTTTCCTCTACCCTGACCAGGTCCTCCGAAGGCGTCTCCGCGAGAGAAACTTCACCCATGGCTTCCAGAAAATCACCCACCGCCACTCTCTTATCCGGTTCGCCGGCGGGCATGCTCAGCAGTAGAGAGTCCTTCAGGTAAATGTCCACCCCCGTCTTCACGGGCCGGCGTCCAAACAGAAAGATCCCCTCACCTTCCAGGAACGAGAACTCAATATATACGCCAATGCCCGTGGCGGTTTTAAAAAAGCCCTGCCCCTCCAGCGCAATACGCCCACCAGGGACATATCCCATCTGCCCTTCGGCGGCCAGGCCCGAAGCACCACCCGGGATGGAGCTTTTTGCCTCATCGCCGGCGGGACCCAAGCTTTTGGCATCGGAATTGAGATCATCCCGGCTCTCAGCCGCAAGTCCGAACGATCTATCATCGCCAGCGGAAGACTCCTGCCCCTCCGCGGCAAGGGAGGACAATGGACGCGCCCCGTTGGCCGCTCCGGCCCGCTGTTTCTTTCGAAGATATTCCGTCAATGCCCGCAGGGCCACATCCATGGGCGGTTTGATCCTGAGAGAGTACCGGGCGGCCACATCCGAGTATATTCGCAATATATTCTCGAAATCAGTCTGCGCATCCGGAGGCAGAAGAAGCATGATCTCCCAGAAATCAGCCAGGAGCGGCTCCAGGATGGCTTCGACCGACCGGGCCGCGACCACGCCAAGGAGCATCCGCTTTCTCTGGCTCGCGAAAAGAATCTCGGGAAATCGATCAAAAAGCCGGTCCTGATTCAAGCCTGCCTCCCTTTCCGTACAAAACCGCTGGTTCTCAAGGTACGTCGTGGCCTCCGGTTTTCACGACTGTGGATATTTCTCACTCCCAAAAGCTGTTTATTGAGAGCGTAGTAAGCCCCGCTTTCACGTGGAAAGCACAGCCAGGAAACAGCACCGTGTGCGCTCGATTCCGGCCCGTTCCACCCTTCGACACGCTCGGGGCGAACGGGGGGAAGTTCCTGTTCCGGAATGGCGTGACCCGGATCTCCACCTGTTATGTAATCCTTCGATATTACTCACTCCCAAAAGCTGTTTCCTGAGAGATATCGAAGGGTAGAACGGGCCGGTGTCGGTCCGGCTATCCATCATTCAGAGATGGCGCCAACCCTGAACGCAACTCGCCATAACATCCCCGGCCGGCCGATTTCAGCCGAAAAGCGCCATCACCTGCTCGAAGACACACTTCCTGTGTTCCGCCAGCAGGCGCCGGTTGGCGTGCTCGAGCCTGTTTTCCAGGTTGAACTGGCGTTTGAGCTTTAACAGAAAAGGTTTCCTGTCTTCCCCCTGGAGCCACCCAAATAGCGTGTCCTCCCATTTGCCGCCCTCAAAACCCGGTTTTCGTGAGTCCTCATTGATCAGGCCTCCGGCAATGGCGCGGTCGAGAAGCTCTCGAAATTTGCCGCTAAAAAAATCCAGCCCCCGGATGGTCGCGCCTTTCTCCACGGCGATCAGCGCGATAGCCAGGTAGACAAGCCAAACCATCGACTTATAGCGCATCACTCTATCCTGATCGGACTTCCCGGTATGACCGTTCCGGGAAAAAAGCTGCATGAAAGCGGAAACATCCCTTGCGCGCTCCGGTTTGAGGCGCTTGCCGAACAGACATTTCACGAGGACCCGGATCGCCCGCTCCTGGTGCGGGACAACGATCGTGTCCCAGTCCGCGCCGGGTTCAACGCCGAACGAATCTTCCAGGATGACCTGGACAGTCTCTTCTTCCTTGAAAAGCACGAAATGGCCGGCGTCTATTCCGGAACAGGTGCGTTCCAGAGCATAAGCCACCAGAAAGGCGCGCAGGGCATCCGACCCCGACCGATGCTCCGGTCCCTCACCCGTGAATTCCCGGGACAGCCGCCCGATGAGGATTGCCCTGTCTCTTAAGAGGATTTCGGCGAGCGGAGCGAAGGCGGGAATAGTGCTCCACACGCGGATGTGGTTGTCGATCAACGCTGCTGTGTCGTCTTGTTGTCCCCGAACGCGGATCATTAGAACCGGCTTTGGATGCGAGGTGAGGCGCCCGATTTCTTCCTGCCGTGGTTATCCGGGCCGGAGGCTGTTTTCGAGCCGGACATATTCATTCCCCTTGGACAAGAGGGGGAAGGTTACAGGCCGTACGTATGAGCGCCCCCAACCGGTGCAATTCCCGTCTGGGTACGCGGACCAGGGGGATTTCGTTCTCTGACGGCCGCGGATCCTCATCCGGGCGCCGGTGGCCAATGGCCAGGAATGGAACATCCGGAGCCACTTCCAGTGCAATTTCGCGAGCCGAAAGCTCGTCGGTTCCCGGCCGATGGAAATCCGCGCGGCTGTCGATGATGATAATATGAAATCCCCCTCCGAGCAAACTGGATATGTACTCGGACTCCGATTTTACAAGTTTTGCCTCGAACTCCAGGTCCGTGTCGGCCAGAGTGCGAACGAACCGTTCAGCTTCCTTCTCATCGTTCCAGAGGTGTAGAATTCGAACTTTTTGATCCATATCCGAGGTCCCCGGCCCGTCTTCCTTCTATATCCTTGAAACAACGTGATTGAGTGCGAAAGAGACAGGCAGTTCCAGGCCGCTTCCCTCCGATGGCGCCTTTCAGCCTTTCTTCAGGACTTCGACGGGGGGCTTATAGACGTCGTCCATGCCAAAAGCTTCCGCAACGGGCTTGAACGTAATATACCCCCTGTGCATGTTCAGCCCCTTCATTACCGCCGGATCGGCCATGCAGGCTGCTTCCAGGCCCAGGTTGGCCAGCCTCAGGCCGTATTCGATCGTGCGGTTGTTCAGGGCAAAGGTCGAAGTGCGCGCATAGGCGCCCGGCATATTCGCGACGCAATAGTGGATGACCCCGTCGACCTCGTACACGGGGTCGCTGTGCGTGGTGGGATGCGACGTCTCGGAACACCCCCCCTGGTCTATTGCCACGTCCACGAAAACCGCGCCCGGTTTCATGATCTTAAGGTGCTCGCGCTTGATGAGCTTCGGGGCCTTCGCGCCCGGTATCAGCACGGCGCCGATCACCAGGTCCGCTTCCCTCAGCCCCTTGTCCAGTGTGTACGGGTCGGCGAAGATGGGAGAAACATTGCCTGGCATGATATTGCCCAGAAATTCAAGCGTATCGATGTTGATGTCGAGCAGCGTGACCCTCGCACCAAGCCCGGCCGCCACCTTGGCGGCATTGCTGCCGACCGTTCCCCCGCCAAGGATGAGAACATTGGCCGGAGCGACCCCCGGGACGCCGGTCGTCAACAGGCCCCTTCCACCATAACCCTTGCCAAGGTAGAAAGTACCCATCAGTGGGGCCATCCTGCCCGCCACCTCGCTCATCGGTTTGAGCAGAGGCAGGGAACCATCCGCTTTCTGGAGCGTTTCGTAAGCCAGGGCGGAAATAGCCTTTTTGAGGCAGGCCTTCGTAAGCATCTCATCGGCGGCGAAATGAAAATAGGTATAAATGAGCTGACCCTGCCGCATGAGGTCGTATTCGGAGGCAAGAGGCTCCTTGACCTTAACGATCATCTCCGCCTTTCTCCAGACCTCTTCGGCCCCCGCGCAAATCGAAGCCCCGGCCGCCTCGTATTGCGCATCGGGTATTCCGGAGCCTGCTCCCGCATCTTGTTCCATGTAAACCTGGTGTCCATTTTCAACATAAGTCTTCACGGCGGCCGGAATGAGGCCGACACGAAATTCCTGACTTTTGATCTCCCTGGGGCAGCCGATTTTCATGCGGAAAAGGTCTCCTTCGCGTTGGTAATTATAAAAAACATAGCCTTCAGGACGATTCGGAATTATATACCGTTTCCTAATGAGAAGAGCGTGTTAATTCAACTCATAAAATGATTTTTTTGTTAGGGTTTCGAGGCGGTTTCGATTCTCGTGGAGCTTCCCGTTCGAAGTCGAGGAAGGGCCAACCCGAGCAAACAACACTCGTTCCTGCCCTGGCGGCTTGCTTATAAGAAACAGGTTTATCTCTCCGGGCGCCGAGGCTCGAACGGACGAGATGGACCCGCGCCCACCGGCCGTTGAAAATACTCGACAGTGCTTGACCATCTCCACGTGAATGTGTTACTAGATGCGATTCTAAACTCTAACTCCTTGCTCCCTGGTGGTAGGGGGCTAAGAACCCGAGAGGAGATCCAATGCGAAAGTACGAAACCTTTTTTATCGTCGATCCCGATTTGCCCGATGAGACAAATTCGGTTGTCGACACCAAAGTCCAAGCCATCGTCACTTCCAACGGGGGCGAAGTACTGGCCTACACGCCGTGGGGCAAGCGCAAGCTCGCCTACCCCATCCGCAAACACACCCGCGGACTCTATGTCCTTATCGAATACTCCGGCGGGGCGGACATGGTGGCGGAACTGGAGCGTAATCTTCGCATCGATGAGCGCGTCCTCAAGTTCATAACGGTCAAGCTCGAAGACCGATTCGACCCGGAAAAGGAAAGAGAGCGCAGGGCCGCAGCCGCGGCTGCCGCGGCTGCTCCGGCTCCGGCCTTCGATGAGGAAGAGGAAGGCAAAGCCTCTGAATCCGGCGTGGAAGACGACGAAGCCATGCCCGAGGATTTCGAGGAAGAAGGCTTCGAAGGCTCCAAGGAAGAGGAAGAAGAGTAACACTCCCCCCATTATTTGATAATATTTGGAAAGTGAGAGGAAAACGATGGTTGTCAGACGCAAAAGACGCACATTCGCGCGGCGCAAGATATGCCGTTTCTGTGTAGATTCCGATCTCAGCATCGATTACAAAGATTCCAAGACCCTTCGCTACTTTGTGACCGAGCGCGGCAAAATAGTTCCCAGGCGGATTTCCGGCAACTGCGCCAAACATCAGCGTGTGTTGACCCTGGCCATAAAGAGGGCACGCCAGATCGCATTGTTGCCGTTTACAACGGTACATACACTCTAACAGCGAATTCATCCGCATAACCGGACTCAACGTACATGGGCGGGCTTCATGCCCGCCCCGCGCCATCGATCGAATGCAAAACCGTTTCTCCGTACGATGAGCGGTTCCCCGGATGATAATATGCCTGAAATTACTCAAGGCGTGCATTCAGAAAAAATGAACTCGACTGATGGAAATCCTCCGGCTCCGCGGCAGCCCACTGCTGGAAGAGAGTTTTTCTTCCACATTGTGCTCACCCTCAGCTTTTTCCTGTCGATAACATTTGTGCCGCTGGCCGGTTTTTTTACCGGGATACTGACTCCGCTTCCGACCGCCCTTGCTCTCATCAAGTTCGGGCTTCCCGCGGCCTCGGTTGTCCCGGCGGTTTCCGGCCTGTTCGGCTCCCTTGTCCTGTTCCTCATGGACATGTCCCAGAGCATCCCCTACTTTGCCGCCATGCTGGCCATGGGGATGATCCTGGGCTACGGCATCGGGAGATCATGGCCATCCGAAAAGGTCGTGGGACTTGCCAGCCTGCTGGTAATCTCGATATCCGGGATCATTCTGGTAATTACGTTACTGGAAACGGGCGGGGAACTCGTCCGGTTGCTGGAGGAGGATTTCAGCAAGGCGATCACGACCACTTTGAGTCAACTCGGGAAGCCGTCCTCAGAAGCGCGGGAACTGGAGAGTTCGCTTCTCGCGGCGGTGCCGCTGATCGTGAGAATCATGCCGGGGATCACCATCTCGTGCACGCTTGGCATTTGCTGGCTTAACATGCTCATTGCGCGCAGGTACTGCCGGACTGCGGCCCCGCATGTCGGCCCGATGGAAGACCTGACACGATGGAAAGCCCCGGAGACGCTCGTCTGGCTGGTTATCGCAAGCGGACTGGTTCTGATCGCGCCCTTGCCCGACCTGAAGTATCCGGCGTTGAATGCCCTCGTGGTGCTCGGAAGCATCTACTTTCTGCAGGGGCTGGCGATCGCGTCATTTTTTCTGGCACAGTGGAAACTTCCGTTTTTCATGCGGGCATTGATCTACGCCGTGCTGGCTCTGCAGCAGTTTGCTTCGATGGCCACGGCCATGGTCGGCCTGTTTGACATGTGGTTTGATTTTAGGAGAATGGTGAAAAAGCCGGCCTGATGCCGGTTCCCGAACAGCACTTGTTACTCTGTCCTGTTCTTGTGAAGAAAACGGCGGCTTGTTCCGCTTTTCCGTTTATTGTATTGTGCATGAAAATGCCCGTTATCGCGCACAGGAGTTATCAGATGAAAATCATATTGACCGAAAATGTCGAATCCGTCGGCCAGATCGGCGACCTCTTAAACGTTGCCCCCGGATTTGCGCGCAATTTCCTGTTGCCCAAGGGTCTTGCCATGGAAGCTACCGGCAAGAATGTCCGAGAACTTGAGCACAAGAAGCGCATGCTGGCACAGAAACGCGAACTGCACCGCCAGGAAATGCTCTCCGTAGCCGAGAAGCTGAATGCAGTGACCATCACCTCGCGCCGCAAGGTTTCGGAAGAAGACAAGCTCTACGGCTCGGTCACCGCTGCCGATATCGAAAAGGCGCTCGAAGACCTGGGTTTCAGTGTTCCGCGCAAGGCCATTATTATCGAACAGCCGCTCAAGCAGATCGGTGAGTTCAGCGTACCAATCCGGATCGAGGCTACCATCACGGCAAACGTCCGCGTGGTGATCGAAAAAGAAGAGTAGCATCCATGGAGGACGTTTCAGCGGAACTCCGCAAAATTCCACCCCAGCAGATCGAGGCAGAACAATCTCTGCTGGGGGGAATTCTCAATGACAGTTCCGGATTGCCTCCCGCCCTGGAGGTCCTCAAGGGCGATGAGTTCTACAAAGATTCCCACCGCCTTATTTTCCGCGCCATACAGGATCTTTTTGAACGCAACGAACCGGTGGACCTGGTGACGGTGAGCGACCTGCTTGCCGAGCGCAACCAGCTTGAATCGGTCGGCGGCGCCTCCTACATCGCATCGCTCACCGAGAGCATGGGCTTCGCCGCCAATGTTCCGGTCTATGCGAAAATCATCAGTGAGAAAGCGGTCCTGCGCCGCCTTATTCAGAGCGCCAACGAAATACTCTCGCTTTCCTACGGGGCGGGAAAGAGCGCCGAGGATATTCTGGACATCGCCGAAGCTTCTATTTTCTCGCTTGCCGAACGCCGGCTCAGGAACTCTTACTTTCCCCTCAAGGAAGTCATCAAAAAGAATATCGAGGCCATCGAGCGGTTTCAGGAGTACCGCGAAGCAGTAACCGGGGTGCCAAGCCACTATAAGGACCTCGATAAGCTCACCGCGGGCTTTCAGAAATCCGACCTCATCATACTCGCCGCCCGCCCCAGCATGGGGAAGACGGCTTTTGCCCTCAACATCGCGCGCAATGCCTCCGTGGAAAGCGGTATTCCGGTCGGTATTTTCTCGCTGGAAATGAGCAAGGAGCAGCTCGCGATGAGACTCCTGTGCGCGGAGGCCAGGGTGGATTCCCACAAGATCCGCACCGGCTTCCTGAGCCAGCAGGAATGCTCCAAGCTCCTGCATGCGGCCGGAGCATTCATGGATGTTCCGATCTACATCGATGACACTCCCGCCATATCGCCCCTGGAACTCCGGGCCAAGGCACGGCGGATGATGGCCGACCAGGGACTCGGAATGGTAATCGTGGACTACCTCCAACTCATGAGGGGCAGGGAGACGAGCGAACGCAGGGAGCAGGAGATATCGGAAATATCCCGATCCCTCAAAGGACTCGCAAAAGAGCTGAACATCCCTGTGATGGCGCTGTCTCAGCTCAATCGTAAAGTTGAGGAACGCCACGACAAGCGCCCGCAACTGAGCGACCTTCGCGAATCGGGAGCAATAGAACAGGACGCCGACCTCATCGCGTTCATCTACCGCGATGAGGTCTATAACCATGATACCCCCGACAAGGGCATCGCGGAAATTCTGATTGGGAAACAGCGAAATGGCCCCTCCGGGGAGACGGTGAGACTGGCTTACATAAATTCATACACTCGTTTTGAAAATCTCGCGCCCGCGCAGTAAGCTTCGGCCAAATGCCTCGCACTGGAAAACAAGAGAAGAACATGAAAGCAGCTAATGACTTCTGGGATCAACCGGCTGAGGCCCTTTCACGGGAAGGCATCGAGGACCTCCAGGCAAAGCGCCTTCGCTCCACCTTGGAGCAAGCCTCCCGTTCACCCTTCTACAGTCGCAGGTTCAGCGAACTCGGACTCCGCCCCGAGCAGGTTTCCGGCATTTCCGATCTGCGCTACATCCCCTTCACGGTGAAGCAGGACCTTCGCGACTCCTACCCGTATGACCTTCTTTGCGAACCCAAGGACCGGCTGGTCAGGATGCATGTCTCATCCGGAACCACCGGGCAGGCAACCGCCGTCTTCTACACCCGGCACGATCTGGAAGTCTGGGCGGACCTGGTCGCGCGCTGCATGTACATGGCGGGCGCCCGTCCGGGCCACACCTTCCAGAACCTCACGGGTTACGGTCTCTTTACGGGCGGGCTTGGATTCCAGTACGGCGCCGAGCGCCTGGGCCTACTCACGATCCCGTCCGGCGCGGGGAACAGCAAGCGCCAGATACAACTCATGCGCGACTTTTCCACCAACGTTATTCACATCATTCCGAGTTTCGCGCTCCTGCTCATGGATGTCATTAGCCAGTTGGGTCTCAATGCGCGCGAGGACCTTTCGCTCAAGATCGCTATCGTCGGCGCCGAACCCTATTCCGAGGAAGTCCGTGGGCGGATTGAGGATTTCTACGGGATGAAGGTCTATAACAGTTACGGGTTGTCCGAAATGAACGGTCCCGGCGTGGCCTTCGAATGTCAGTGCCAGAATGGCCTCCACCTCTGGGAAGATGCTTATATTGTTGAAATCATCGATCCCGGGACGCTCGAGCCCGTTCCCGACGGAGAGTACGGTGAGCTTGTCCTGACCACGCTCACGCGGGAGGCGATGCCGATCCTGCGCTACCGCACAAAAGACCTGACGCGCATAATACCCGGGACCTGTCCGTGCGGACGCGCGCACAGGCGAATCGACCGCATCCGGGGGCGCTCCGATGACATGTTCATCGTAAAGGGCGTCAATATCTTCCCGATTCAGGTGGAACGGGTGTTGATGAGTATTCCCGAGGTCGGGAACAACTATATGATCCTGCTGCGGCGCCAGAATAATGTCGATGAGATGATCGTGCGGGTAGAGGTAACCGAACGTATTTTCGTGGAGGACATGCGCCAGCTTCAGCGCGTTCAGCAGAAGATATCCCGAGATCTCAGGGGTGAATTGCTGGTTACCCCCAAAATCGAGCTGGTTGAACCGAACAGCCTGCCCAGGAGCGATGGGAAGGCCGTCCGCCTGGTCGATGAGCGACATCTCTAGGCTGGGTAAAAACTTGCTCTCCCCCTTTCGTACCGGATTTGCCAAGCCCTGCCTTTGCACGGCGGGACGCGAGCGGGAATCGGGGGAAATTCCTGTTCCGGAATGGCGTGGCCCGGATCTCCAACGGTTATGTAAGCCTTCGATACTGCTCACTCTCAAAAGCTGTTCCTTGAGAGCATCAAAGCGTGAACGGGCCGGAGGATGTTCACATTTTGTATGAATAAGGAGTGCCCATTACGAGACTGATAGGGAATTTAACAGGACTCAAACCCAGTATCCGGCAGCGCCTCGAGAACCTGTGCCGGCGCAGAGTCCCTCCCCTCCAGGTGATTTCTCCCGAACTCTCTCGCGACCTGGCCCACATTTCCTTTGAATCGGCACGTCAGATAGGCTTGCTCGTCGGCCGCGACGGGACCGTTGAAATGGTCATAGTCGGCGGCCCGCGCTCGCTCTTTATTCCCGACCTGCCCAAAAGTCGCGGCGGCAGATGGCGTTTGCGCGGCCTTCGCCTTGTGCACACACACCTCGAGTCCGAACCCCTCACGCAGGAAGACCTGATGGACCTGGTTTTCCTGCGGCTGGACTGCGTTGCGGCGGTTTACGTGGACCGCAACGGTGGCGCGACACAATTCGAGCTTGCTTACATACTGCCCGGAGACGGCGACACCTCCGGACGGGGATGGGAAATCCTCCCCCCGATCCCCTGCCATGACCCCGTCCTCGATTTCCAGGCGCTCGTTAAATCACTTGAAGATGAGTTCGAACGCAACAGGCTGGCTATCCCATCGGGCCGGACAGGGGAAGACCGCGCCATACTTGTGAGCGTTACCGGCTCGGACCGGGAAACCGCCCGGAGATCGATGGACGAACTCGTGGAACTCGCCAGGACCGGCGGAATCGTCGCCGCCGATACGATCATCCAGCGCCAGCGTGAAAGAAACTCCAAGTATCTCATCGGGAAAGGCAAACTCAGCGAGATCGTGCTTCGAGCCCTCCAGTGCGGCGTCGACCTGCTTATCTTCGACCAGGAGCTCAACCCGTCGCAGGTGCGCGCAATTACCGACACGACCGAGTTGCGCGTCGTGGACCGCACTCAGCTCATCCTGGATATATTCGCTCAGCGCGCGCAAACCCGGGAAGGAAAAATCCAGGTCGAAATGGCCCAGTTGAAATACCTGCTCCCGAGGCTCGGGGTAAAAGACGATGCCCTTTCGCGCCTCACGGGCGGCATCGGCACGCGAGGACCCGGCGAAACGACGCTGGAGATCAATCGCCGCCGCACAAAGGACCGCATCGCGCACCTGGAGGATGAACTCAAAAACCTGAGGAAAAGACGAGGTCAGAGAAGAGCGAGAAGGACCCGGAAAGAAATGCCCGTTATTTCAATCGTCGGGTACACGAATGCCGGAAAGTCCACCCTCCTGAATGCCCTCACCCACAGTTCCGTGTTCGTGGAAAACAAGCTTTTCGCCACGCTCGACCCCACGAGCAGACGGCTGCGGTTTCCAAGAGACTTCGAAGTCATTATCACGGATACGGTCGGATTTATAAGGGACCTCCCGAAAGACCTGATGGAAGCATTTTCCGCGACGCTCGAGGAACTCAAGGATGCCGACCTCCTGCTTCACGTGATAGATGTCAGCAACCCGCAATTCGAGGAGCAAATGGCGGCGGTGGGCAGAATACTTGCCAAACTGGAACTCGATGACAAGCCGGCCATAATGGTTTTTAACAAGATGGACCTGGTTCCGCTTGAGTACCTCGAAATGCAACTGAGAAAATATGGAGGGGTGGCTATCTCGGCCCTGTCGTCCAGGACGATGGAACCTCTCATAATCGCAATGCAGAAGATAGTCGAGGATCTGTTCGAAAGGGCCGTTGGCAGATATCCGCCCGTATCCGAGAACCAAGAGTCCGAAGACGACCCGGAAGCGCCCGGCGAAGTCTAGCCCCCCACGCTCATCTTCGCCGTGATGCGTGAGACCGATTTGCCCGCCGTGTCATAGCGTGATGACCACATCCGCGCGTTTCAGTCGGATATTTCGTTTACGCCGCGAAAACAAGGCGCAATTTTTCCGGACACCGTTATATCACACTTGACATAATGCGATTGGTTATGCAATAAGGGGATCGTCAGTTTCATCGTCCTATTTTTTCTGAAAACCGGGCCCGGCAGCCCGGTTTTCTTTTTTGCTATTCTCCACGAATTACCGCCTCCTGTTCAACAACAATTTTATTATTCCGTGAAAACAAATATCACCGTTCCTCCTCTATTTTCCCTGGAGCCGATGAAACATTGGCGCGGGGCAATAGCGTGAAAAACTGAACTGTCCGCGGTATATACGCTTTGAAAGAATGATTTCTCGGAGGAAATACACACCTCTCAACCCGCGAAAACTATGCCTTGCATTTCCCGTAATGCCTTATAGGCGCCATTAGACTTGTGATAATTTTCTCTTGACACCCGGCGTCAGGGTTCTATAGTGGAGTGCGTTATGTCGTCGCAGGCATAGCGTAAGGATTCCCATCACCAATTTTTGAGGTTGTTAACCTGTACCGGGTTCGCACCAGTTGATCACCCGCGCGGTTTCAAGCGATTACGTCCGGCCCGCGCAGGCAAGCAGCTCACTGGACCCGCGAAAAGAGCATGGATTTATTGTTGTCCGCGCGCGCCGCGACTGCGCGCGGCGGGTAATTTGCCTCAAACCCTAAACGAGAATGGGCGCTGATGAGAAATGATACCATAACCTTGACCGTTAACGGCAAGGATGCCCGGAACGTGAAAGTTACCGGGCAGAAGGGACAGACCGTCCTCGAGGTCCTGAAGGACAATGGTATTCATGTCCCCACCCTTTGCCACCACCCCAAAATGCCACCTTATGGAGGATGCCGCCTCTGTATAGTTGAAATCGAAAAAATGCGCGGCCTTCCCCCCTCCTGCACGACTCCCGCCGTTGACGGGATGGTGGTACACACACACACCGAGAAGCTGACGCGGGTGCGAAAGACCGTTTTGGAACTGCTCCTGGCTTACGGCGATCACAACTGCCTGCTTTGCGAGCAAAACGGCCGTTGCGAACTCCAGAACCTGGTCTACGAGCACGGCATCGATCATGTCCGGTTCCAGACCGATTTCGTGCCAAAGCCCAAAGACGACTCAAGTCCCCTGATCTTGCGCGACAACAACAAGTGCGTATTGTGCGGCCGGTGCGTGCGGGCCTGCCTCCAGGTCCAGGTAAACGGGATCATCGACATTGCCGCCCGCGGGTCCGATTCGTACATAACAACTTTTAACAATTCATCCCTCAAGGAATCCGACTGCTTCTATTGTGGCCAGTGCATTCAATCCTGCCCCGTGGGCGCCCTCACCGAAAAGAAGGCGAAGGGGATGGGACGCGAATGGGAATTGGAAACAATCCGCACTACCTGTCCTTATTGTGGGGTCGGCTGTCAGCAGAACCTTCACGTCAAGGATGGCAGGATAGTGAAGGTCACCGGTGTCGAGGACGGTGCTCCCAACGAAGGCCGTTTGTGTGTCAAAGGGCGGTTCGCCTACGATTGGATCTACTCGGAAGAACGCCTCAAGACGCCTCTCATCAAGGAAAACGGGGGCTACCGGGAAGCGTCCTGGGATGAGGCACTGGATCTTGTGGCCGCCAAATTCAAGGAGATCATTGCCAAACACGGCCCCGATGCCATCGCTGGAGTCAGTTCGTCCCGCAGTATCAACGAAGACTCCTACCAGATGCAGAAGCTGTTTCGTTCTGTAATTGGCACGAACAATATTGATAACTGCGCACGTACCTGACACGCCCCAACTGTCGCCGGTCTGGCGAAAAGTTTCGGTTCCGGGGCTATGACCAACTCGTTTGCGGACTATTCCAAAGCGAAGATGTTCCTCGCTATAGGTACCAACATGACTGAAGCTCACCCCGTGGCCGCTACCTTCGTAAAGAACGCCGTGGCGAACGGAGCCGAGCTCATCGTTGTCGATCCGCGGTATACGGGCCTTGCGGAACACGCCGCACTGCACGTGCCCATCAAGGTCGGAAGCGACATTGCTTTCCTTAACGGCATCATGAACGTTCTCATAACCGAGAACCTCTACGACGCAAACTTCGTGAATACGTGCTGCGAGGGTTTCGCGGAACTCAAGGCGAAGGTGCTGGAGTATCCGCCGGAGAGGGCTGCCGAGATTGCCGGCGTGAGCGCCGACACCATTCGTAACGTGGCTCACCGTCTCGCCGAGGTAAGACCCGCGATGCTCATCTACACCCTCGGCATCACGGAACATACATGCGGCATGAACAATGTCTTGTCATGCGCCAACCTTCAGATGCTGCTTGGGAATCTCGGGGTTGACTGTGGCGGCGTGAATCCTCAGCGCGGCCAGAATAATGTCCAGGGCGCTTGCGATATGGGTGCCCTGCCGAACGTATTTCCGGGTTACCAGGCAGTTGCCGATCCCAAGGCGCAGGAAAAGTTCAAGGCGGCTTGGGGAGTGGACAAGCTGCCCGACAAACCCGGCTTGATGATGCCCCAGATGATAGAAGGTCTGGCTAACGGCAAAATAAAAGGGTTCTATTGCTTCGGTGAAAACCTTGCCAATACGGAACCTGATATCAAGCATATCGAACACTGCCTGGAGTCCGCGGAGTTTCTCGTCTGCAATGATCTTTTCCACACTGAGACGACCAGGTTTGCGGATGTGATCCTGCCCGCCGCGGCGTGGAGTGAAAACGACGGGACCTTCGCGAACAGCGAGCGGCGCGTGAGCAGGGTGCGAACGGCGAGCAAGCCGCCTGGAGTCTCGCAACCCAACTGGTGGATTTTTAAGGAACTGGCCAAGCGGTGGGGGCATGAATGGGCCTCCAGCAGTGCGCAGGAACTCTGGGACAACGAAATTTCGGTACTGGCGCCGGCACTGGCTGGCATCAAGTATTCCCGTATCGAGAAGGACGGCCTGCAGTGGCCCGTGCCTACCCTGGACCATCCCGGGACCCCGACCCTGCACAGAGATGGGCGTTTCACCCGTGGCAAGGGAATGCTCGTTCCCGTGGACTGGACACCACCGGCGGAAGTGCCCGATGAAGCCTACCCCTTTGTGTTGAGCACCGGGCGGCGGCTGTCGCATTACCATACCCGTACGCAAACCGGTCGGTCCGTGGGATTGAATGAAGTCCTGGGCGAGGAAACGGCGGATATTTCGCTTGAAGACGCCAAGGCTTTAGGGATCGAGAACGGCGAGATGATCAAGGTCAGTTCCCGGCGGGGATCGGTGCCGGTGAAAGCGAAAGTGACGGAGCAGGTGCCCAAGGGCATGGTGTGGATGGCATTCCACTTCCGTGAGGCTTGTGCCAACTGGCTCACCAACCCGGCTTTCGACCCGGTTACGCAAACGGCGGAGTACAAGGCCTGCGCCGTGAAGATAGAAAAGCTCCAGCAAGCTTAGCTGCATAGGCAGGGGACTGCGCCTCCGGGCGGCAACAGCGTTTCGGCCGCCTCGGTGAGAATCGAGCCCCGGTGTCCTGAGAGTATTCAGGATTCAGTATTCCAGCGTGAGTTCCGGGTAAATACCCGGGACTCGCTGGAATACTCGTAAGTGTTTTTCAGGATAGGATTTCACGGTAAGAGTACTTCGAACAACCGCCCGCACCGCACGGAACAGCCCCTCATCGGAGTGGCGAGGCGCGGGCACGCAACGGCGTGGCTACCGCAACAAGGGACAAGAGGCGGCACTTCGATTGTCGAACCTCGATCATGAAAGCAGCAGATGAACATAGGTCGTTATTCTTACGAGGATTATCTGAAAGCGGTCGAGTCCTTTCATGGCTATACCGCCCCTGGCCTGGTGATGGGCGGATTCATGGTTGACCTTGCAATGAGCCGAATGCCGGGAGGGATTCTCTTTGATGCTTTTTCCGAAACGAGAAAGTGTCTTCCCGATGCCATCCAGTTGCTGACGCCATGCACCATAGGAAACGGCTGGCTTAAGGTGATCAACCTGGGCCGCTTCGCCCTGTGTCTCTACGACAAGGATTCGGGCGAGGGCATCCGCGTATATGTTGACGTTAAGAAATTGAGCGCCTGGCCCGAGATTGAAGCCTGGCTGCTCAAGCTCAAACCCAAAAAGGAACAGGACACCGCGCTCCTTTTGAACCAGATCCGGGAAGCCGGCAAGGAGATCTTCGGGGTCCAGGCTGTGCGCATTCAGAACCAGTTTATTGGGAAACGCGCCAGAGGCAGTATCGGAGCCTGCGCGCTTTGCGGAGAGCCTTACCCGTTGGCGGATGGCGCTATCTGCCGGGGCTGTCTTGGGGAAGCCCCCTATGTAATGCACGGCGCGGAACCCTTCGAGCGGGTCTTTGATGGACCCGCCATGAGCGCGGTACCGGTCGAAGAGGCCGTAGGGAAAACGGCCCTGCACGACATGACGATGATCGTGCCGGGAAAGAGCAAGGGCGCGGCCTTTCTACGCGGCAAGGAATTGACGGCGGGGGATCTTTGCCGACTCCAGCACATGGGCCGGCAGAGGATTTATGTCGAGGAAGAGGCAAAACCGTCCGGGGATGACTGGGTCCATGAGAATGATGCGGCCCTGGCATTTGCCGGTGCAATGGCCGGCAAGGGAGTGCGTTTCCCGGAATCGCCCCGCGAAGGCAAGATAAACTTCGTTGCGGATCAAAGCGGCCTGTTCGTGGTGGACGAGGATTGCCTGGAAGAGTTCAACATGATTCCGGGAGTAATGTGTGCCTCACGCAGAAACTACACGCCGGTCAACGGCGGCCGGGATCTCGCGGGGACAAGGGCAATTCCCCTGTACCTGCCGCGGTCTTCTTTTCTGCGCGCAATGAGTGTTCTGCGCTACGGTTCGCTTTTTCGCGTTCTCCCGATGCGCAAGGCACGGGTGGGTATACTGGTCACCGGCAGCGAGGTCTTCCAGGGACTGGTCAAGGACCGGTTTATCCCCATCATCACGACCAAGGTCCAGGACTACAACTGCAGTGTGGTTAAAGCCATCATTGTTCCCGACGATAGAAAAGCTATCATGGAAGGTACGCGAGAGCTGATCCGCGCCGGGGCCGACCTGCTGGTAACAACGGCGGGCCTGTCGGTGGACCCGGATGATGTTACCCGCCATGGTTTGACCGACGCGGGCGCGACCGACCTGTTGTATGGCGCTCCCGTTTTACCCGGAGCTATGACGCTGCTCGCGCGTATCGGCCTCGTTCAGATACTTGGGGTGCCGGCATGCGCACTCTATTTCAAGACTACAAGCTTCGACCTGCTGTTTCCCCGCCTTCTCGCCGGCATTGAGGTCTCTCGCCGGGATCTGGCTAAAATGGGACACGGCTCCTTTTGTCTCAACTGCAACTCCTGCACCTTTCCAAAGTGCCCGTTCGGAGGCTGATAGACTCATACCGGGTTGCGTCCAGGATTGGCGCCAGCCCGGAATGATGGGCATCCGGATCAACACTGGTCCGTTCCACCCTTTGCTCAGTACGAACACGGGGCCGTATCATCTTGTACGGAGTTGCGTTCAAGATGTGTCTATCCCTAAATTGAAGATGCCGTTCAGAATTGACCCGTTCTACCCTTCGATACCTCTGGGCGAACGGGGGTATATCCTCTTGAACACAAATCAGTATTGAACGCTGATCAGTATCGAAGCGGCGGGACCCTGTCGCATTCTCGAAGGAGAATGCCACGACCCGAAGCGGAAGGAGTTGCCCGGTCCGCGTAAGTTGCATGGCGACTTTGTGGCGAATACTTCATGCGCGAAAGATCGGAGGGGCGTTACTGATTCCCGGCGCGGACATTGCCTCCGACAGCGAGGCAAAGAGCGGAGCGCGCGAGGACAAATCGGCGGACACGACGGGCAGGACCATTTTTAGAGGCAGAATACCAGGCCTCTTCCTTGTTTTTTGGCGGTGTACAAAGCTTCATCCACTCTACAGAACAATGTCTCGGGATCGGCATCCGACTCGAGGATCTGAGAGAGCCCTATACTGATCGAGAGGCTTATTTGCTGGTTTCGATAAACGAAGCGAGCATTTGAAATGCAGCTCGATATCCGGTTGGCAACGCCGATCGCGACTTCTTTATTAGTCTCCGGCAAAATTATAATGAATTCGTCCCCGCCGAAACGAGCCATGAAATCTGTCTCGCGCAGGACCTGTCTTATGCGGGACACAACCTGCCTGATGCACATGTCGCCAACAATGTGGCCATAGGTATCGTTCACTGTCTTGAAATAATCCATATCGAACATAATCATAGAGAATTCATGTTTGTAGCGTTTGAATTTCTTTAGTTCCTGTTCCAGCCTGACTTTGTAAGCACGACGATTGGCGACGCCAGTTAGAGAATCGGTGGAAAGGTCTCTTTCCAGGGACTTTTCCCTTTTGATACTAATGTCGATTTGCTTTTTCATCTTCTTGAGATTGGTTTTCAATTCCTCGATCTGCATGGCCGAAGACTGCTGCCTGGCCTGGTCCTCTCGCCTCTTTTCATCCAAAGCCGCTTTTATCTTATTGAGTCTCGACAGTATCTGGTCTTTCAAAATCGCATAGCTGTTTTCGGAACATGTCGTCTTAACCATGTCGTTTACCTGCGACTCAATTGAATCCGTGAATTTTCTGTCGGTGGCGTGCATCTGCTCCGAGTCGGCGCAGAGATTGAAGCACCTGTCTTCAACATCGTTAAGCTGCGTGCTCAACTGATGGACGAAGTGCTCCAGAAATGATCTTTCCTCGCTCATGAAGTCCTTGATAGCGTTCAATCGAGAAAACAGGCTCTCTTTCAGGGCATTCACATATTCAAGATGGATGGGATGATCGGGACCAACAGGCGTTTCCATCAAATCAATCTTATGGCGCTCATCCATAAGAAATCGATCAATTTCGGAACAAATTGCATGCTGGATTCTCATGAATTCCGCGACAGCATTCCGGATCTTCAGCAAATCAACGATCTCCGACCGGATGGAAAGTGCTTCGGAGAGACGGGAAGATGTAACCTTTTGCCGGTCTTCACTCAGATTTTTGAGTTCTTCAATAATGATCTCAGAGAGCCATTCAACATTCGGATTATCTTCATGCTTACCTGCAATGCACATTACCAGCCTCCACTCCCTCAACATCCAAGAACCCATGAACAGTTAGCATCAACCAGTCGCACAACAATAAATTTATTTACCGTTATTGAAGATTAGAGTAATATCATATCGACAATGCCCTGATTGCAAAATTTATGCTGGTGGAAATCCTCAACATGAAATGTAGAATTTCAAAGCGCATAGTTTTGGATTTCTTAAAAGTAATACCCATTCTCAATCCAGAGTAAAGATCGAACGCATTCATACAGGGTTAGCTGCACATATTCAGATTTATACGACATATTTCGCACTCATCCTAAACAATACCGCGATGGATAGGGAAGCTGCATGCACAACACCGAAAAACCAAAGCAGATGCGACTGGTCCCTGTTTATGTCAACCCCGCCGAGGTCATGTCCGATTTCATCCCCATCAGGATTCGGTCCCTTTTCCCCGGCAGTATTCTTCCCTGCGATTTCTTCTTCCCATCCATTACGGAACGGGAAGAATTGGAACCGGAAAGAGTGCTGAACCGGGGCGCCCCATACGTCGAAGATACTCATCTCACATTTCTGAGAGAAGAAATTGATTTCGTATATATCAACCCCAGAGATGAGGATGTATTCCTCGCATACTTTAATTCCCAGACTCAAAGCGCGATCAAATCCCCTGATGTGCCAAACGTAAGGAAAACGCAGCTATTATATGACAACGCCGAATCATTAGTAAAAAAGATTTTTCGGGAACGCCCAAATGAGTCGAACATCTTAATCAGCAAAAGACTTGTCGAAGATTTCGGGTACCATCTCAGCTCCGAACGTATTACAGCCACGGCCCTGCTTTCTCTTTTTTCCAAGGACTACTACACTTTTAACCACTGCATTCAGGTGGCCATGCTTGGAATGTCTTTCTGCATTTTTCTGGGGTGGAGCAATTCCGAGGTCAAGGATTTCGGTCTTGGCACCCTGCTCCACGATGTAGGGAAAAGCCTGATCAGCGAAGAAATCCTGAACAAGCCGCAACGGCTCGAGTCGGAAGAGTTCGAGATTGTAAAACAACACTCTCGTCTTGGTTATGAACAACTGGAAAAGACGAATGTCCTCTCAAGGGACCAGCTCGAAACCGTGCTGTTTCACCACGAAGCCATGGATGGCTCCGGCTATCCCCATGGGTTGGTGGGAGACAGCATTCCACGATACGCAAGGGTTGCGCACATTGTCGATGTCTTCGACGCGTTGACGGCGGAAAGGGTTTACAAGAAGGCGCTATCAAGACCCGAAGCACTGATGTTGATGAAAAGCGAAATGCGCTCAACCTTTGATGAGGAGTTCCTGAGCGCTTTCTGCCGGTTTATCGAGGGATCATCGCTTCCTTGTGGCCCATCGGCCAACACCATAAACGCCGGAATAGGCACCCGCTTCTCTCTCCAGTGCCAGGCCTCGGGCGAAAAGACGCAATCCACCATGGTCGGGATAAAGGAGGGAGAGTGTATAATTCTGGCCCCTTCCGATTCGATCGGATTCTGGAACCTGAAAGCGGGGATGTCATTGATCGTGAGGTACATTTTCGGCGGCGCCGCCTACGGTTTCAAAACCTACATCACGGAGATACTGCACCATCCTTCGCACCTGCTCTTTGTTGCCTACCCGAAAAGAATAGAAAGACATGCTCTTCGGTGTGAACGCAGGATAGAGTGCTCACTTCCCGCCATCATGGAAACGGGAGGGGAGAGAACACGCTGCATCGTTCTGGATCTGAGCTATAAAGGGTGCAGAGTCGCAATCAAGTCGCCGGCAGCCGATAGAGCGCACGGCCCCGTCGAAGAAAATATCGCCATCAGCATTCAGCTTCCGGGGGCAAACGAAGCCGCGTGCCTCCGGGGCACGATTAGAAATATTGACACAACGGAGGAAGGACAAATCATCGGAATCCAGTTTTCAAAGCTCTCCGCACAAGCCGCGGAACGTTGGCGCATCTATATTGCCGAGACTCTGGAACTGATGAGTTAAATAGCTTGTGCTACCGATAGGAACTTTAGTATTATTGCAATCCTTCAACGCCGATAATTCCGTCAATTGCAGGGGATGTACGAGGAAAACCCGTTGCTTGTTGGGTTTGCATCCGAAAGGGTGAACCTTACGCATAGCAACTGGAACGGACATATTTGTTAAAGCGGCCCCGTGGCTGAAGAAACTTGAATAACACCTCCGCAAAACAGCAGAAAGCAGGAGGTATGGAGACCGAAACAGATAGTGACCTCAGCCGGGGCATCGCTTTCACGCCAAATTTAAAGGCGGCGACGCCCATGAGGCAAATCCATAATCCAAGACCTCCGGGTTTATTAAATGAGAAGATCGGTGCATCATTCTGGAAATTAAGCAAATGCAATGCGTTGTCTTACTCGAGTGGTGTTCAAAATCCTCGAATCTCTCATCCTCATCCTGTGAAGAGGAAGACAAATGAATATTTTAATTGCTGATGATCAAAGGGAGACGAGAGAGATTGTCAGAGAATTTGTACGATCCATGGAAATGTTTGAGATCGTGGATGAAGCAAAAAATGGCGAGGAAGCATGGGCAAAGCTTACAGCGGGAGAGCTGCGATACAAACTGGTGGTGTGTAGTTTCAGAATGGCAAAACTGGACGGTTTGTCACTGCTGAAAAAGTGTAAGGCTACCAGGCAATTCAGATCATTACCATTTTTGATGACGTCGGGAGAGGTTGACGCGGCGATGGTCGCCGCGACGGTAGGGGAGTGGGGAGCCGTTGATTTCATAGTGAAACCGTTCTCCGCTGAACTGTTTCAGAAACGGCTGCGAAATATCCTGAACAGGTTGAATGATCCGACCGAATCAATGTTCTACAAAGTGGAGGAGCTGAGAGAAAGCGGTAATATCCAGGAAGCGATAGATCTTGCAACCCAGGCGGAAACGGAAGCAAGGATCTCGCTGGCCCGGCTGATAAATATAAAGGGGGAATGCCTGCTTGAGCTGGGGGAAATGGAGCAGGCTGCTTTTGAATTCGAACGGGCATGTTCGATTAGTCCCGTCTTTATTGCCGCCTACAAGAACCTGAGTGAAGCCAATAAGAGGCTTGGGAATATCGGTAAATCCATCGACGCATTGAAACATATAAATGAGATTTGCTATGATATTGACAGGGAATTTGAGTTATGTACTCTCCTTTTCCAGGAAGGAAATGACAAGGAAGGCCTGGAACGGATAAATCAAGCTATCAATAAAAGTAATAAGCAAATGAGTGTTCTAAAGAAGGCCTCACATCTCCTCGTGGAGTGTGGCATGTATGAAGAGGCTGAATTTATTTATGATATAATGATAAAATATGGTGCTGACGCGGCTACGTATAATAATTTAGGTGTATTATTCAGACAGCAGGGCAAGTACTCTGAAGCCGAGAAATGCTATAATATGGCCATAGAAAAATTCCCCAATAATGCAACAATTCACTATAATCTCGGTATACTGTATATGAAGGCAGGCGAGCCCTTTAAAGCAAGAAAATGCTTTTTGAAATCGATAAAATTGGACCCGAATTTCGAGGAATCCAAGAAGATATTAAAGAAACTGTAATACGGTGTTGCGTTCAAGATAATTCCACCCTGAAGATGAAGATGCCGATCGGAATTCGCCCGTTCATGCTTCGGTACCTCTCAAGAAACAGCTTTTGAGAGTGAGCAATATCGAGGACTTAGGTAACCGGCAAGAGCCGCATTTGGCCTGTTGAAACAGGAACTTCCCCCGTTCGCCCTGAGCATGTCGAAGGGTGGAACGGGCCGGAATCGAGCGCACACGGAGCTGTTTCCTGGCTATGCCTTGCCATGCGAATGCGGGGTTTACTCCCGCTCGGCACGAACGGGAGGGAATGTCCCATCTTGATATGGAGTTGCGTTCAAGATGAGTCTATCCCTAAATTGAAGATGCCGTTCAGAATTGAC
>JBDKTY010000200.1:0-3220 GCA_039679945.1 Syntrophobacter sp.
GTATCCTGAGGTGGGTCGCAAAAACGTGCTTGTCTGCTTAGATGGATGTGCGTCCAGCATGCGTGTTACGGATCATGTCGGGGCCACCTTGGAACAGGAGACAGAACACACGATAACTCTTTTCCACGTATATGACGGAGGTCCATCTCGTACTGAGGTTATAATCGACTGTGCAAGGAGAATCCTCAGAAAACACGGGATCGAAGATGAACGGATCAAGGAGCTTGTACTTAAATCACATAGAGTGGTAAACAGCATCCTCGATGCGGCGGACACCGGCGCCTATGCGGTTGTGGCTGTGGGGCACAACAGGTTGCGGCCAAAGGGATACAAAGAATGGTTTGTCGGTCCAAAGTGTATGAGGCTTCTAGAAAGAAACACCGGGTGGGTACTCTGGATCACTCAAGAAGATCAGATCAAATGAGACCAGTGCAGCAAGAACAAATATCGGTATAAAAGACTCGAAACCCTCAGCGCGTGGTCTGAGGGACCCGATCTTTCCTGCGGTGCCGGTGATTACCTGGCCATCGCTCTTCCCGTCCGATCTACGTGTGAATGTCTGTGATCAGAATCGCGTTCGGCTCCTCACACTGTTACCGCCGGATAACAGTGAACCCGCCTGAATGGTATTCGTGGATCCACCGCGAAGTTGCCTGATCGAAAACATGTCATCCGCTGAACGCCGGTTTTTGGACCCTCCATGAAGAAACTGAGATAAACGATGTACCGGGAACCCGCCATGGAACCGCCTTTACTCGTATCTAATCAGCAGGCTTGACCGATGCATGCACCAGGCGCGGGTGTGCTGGATGGAAGTGCACCGGTTTTGTGATGCTCACGCCTACATTGATTATCTGCTTTGCTTCTACTTCTTTTTCTTCCGTGCTTGCCCAACTCTCCCCTTGCTCACTGACGGGAGGCAGATGCCGGGAAAGCGGTGGGGATCGGTTGCCCGAACGGGGTAAGGCGCTTATCGTGTGCGGGAGCCGGATTGTATTTACAGGGTTATACCATTGATGGAAAAGTAGGAGTATTTGCAGCGCTGTGGGCGGGCACGTGTGGTTGCAAGGAAGATTCGGAAGGCCTATCGTGAGGGATGGATTATCTCATTCGGATCTTTTCCCAGAGCATCACAGATGCACCGATGGATTGTTGCCGGATCTTTTTCGAGCATGTCATCCCCGGTTTTCAGAAGCCGTTTGGTCTGGTGTACGGGAGATTCGGGAAGGGAAAGCACTTGGAAAAGATCCCCGTCGAAGGCAATCAGGTCCTTGGTGATTAGCCCGTTTCGGACGAGGACGTAATCATCGAGACAAATCCGGAGCAGTGAACAGATTTTATCGTAGCTGTAGAAGGAAACGCCGTTGCGGTCGGCGGCAAGGACCAAAACTAAATAGAGCAGCAGTTCCGTATGGGAGAGGCCCTGCCAGAAACCACCAGGCAGGAACCGGTGTTCGATAAAGGCAAAGCTGCCTTTGATGTGGCGTATCCTGTCGGGGGCAAGAGGGGTTTTATCAGTCACGGCCGACCTCGGAGGAGTTGCTTTTTGAGTCGGAGGGGTGGTTGAGTTTCGAGGACTCATACATTCTCCAACTCGGTCCGTCGATGTGGATGAGGGCGCAATGGTGGATCATTCGATCTACCAGGGAGGCAGTTATGACGGGGTCGCCCAGGTAGTCGCCGAGTTCCTTAAAGCTGATGTTCGTGGTCAGGTAACGGGCATCGATAATCTTGAAAAAGAGCGAAGCGTTTCTGCCCGACTCCTGTTCGAGCCGATCAAAACCGACCTCATCGATGAGAAGGACCTGTGGGCTGGTGTAGGCCTTGAGCCTCTGGTCGAGCGTACCGTCGCAAAGTGAAGCCATGAGATCACCGAGCATGACGGAGGCAGTGGCATAACGGCTGCATGACCAGGGCTTCATCCATAACTCCTATCGAGACACCCTCCTTGCGGTTTAATTGAACCATTGCCGCCTTGAGGACCCGCTCCGGGCCATCCAGCACCCTCACCATTATGGACTCAATCCCCAGGTGGCGGCATGCCCGAAGGCGCTTGAATCCATCGATCATCTCATAGCGGTCCTTGCCGCCGCGGCTAAGCGCCACGGGACTGAGCTGCCCCAACTTCCCCATGGACCTCGATATGGAAGCCTCGGCGCGGGGATGAACAATACGAAACCTCCCGTTGTTTTCCTCAACCTTCTTGATGACAATACCGAGATAATCTGTTTTGGACTTATCGCTCATAGTGTGGACAGACTACTTATTTACCCCTTCGGCTGTCTATCGCCTCTTATACCGGCCGATGGGGTTGTCGGCCAAATTAGCTTGTATTGACAAGTATTTGCCGCCTCATCGCCTCTTGAGCGCGCTTCAAGAGATATTGCGCCAAATATTCAATTATGACGGCAACGTGAATCCTCATCACATCTTGAATGACTTCTCGGGGTAGTCCGGTCCGGGACCGGTTTGGGCACCTTGTTTTAGCCCTGCAATGATTAGCGCCCCCGTCGGCTTTTCCGACTCTACCGGCTACCGCATCCAACTTTCGCTGCAGGGAATTGCTCTTGAAGTACTCACAGTTATTCCTGTTCACACGGCACACTTTTTTCTGTGCCATTCACGTTGGCAGGCGGGGGTCCCACAGGTCTTCTGACGATCTCTCAATCGCGGATTCGGTGAGCACCAACGCTTACAGATGCGGCATTGCCGTTTGCTCAGGCCTTTTGCCTTCCCCATTGATCTCCCCTCGTTTGAAGACGGAAAGAACTTTAGTCCAAATAACTTCGCAGGCAAAATCTGCGCAAAACAGATGAACAAATCCTGCTTCCTGCTCTTCAAAACTTATGATGCAAAAACTCGGCGTTATGATTCAATGCGGAGTTATCGGGTTGGTCCAGAAACCGTTGGCTTAGCAATATAAAAAAATCGCCCTGAAGGGTTCATTCAGCGGCAATAGGTGGGTCCACTGTTGTCCGGCGGTAACAGGCAAGGTCCATAACGAGAGCAGAGTGGTTCGAGAGGTCAATATAAGGGCGGAGGATCTTTGCTGCTAAATCATGTTCCCCCGGGTACATCGCGGGATCCTGCGTGGGATTCAAGCTCCTGTATGGCTTCCCTGGGCATTTGAGTAGGAGGCAAAGATTTTTTCTTTCCGGCATGGTCAATAACTACGAGTGTCCTCAGAATCCCGGAACTTGGTTCAAATAGACCGTGAGAT
>JBDKTY010000201.1:0-3071 GCA_039679945.1 Syntrophobacter sp.
AAGTCGCCACTCGATTCCGATTGAAGTCGCCACCTGATTCCGATCCATTCCGCCACTGAATTCCGATGCAATCCGCCATGCGATTCCGAAGCATTGCGCCACCCCCGGTCGAGGGTGTCAGCTACGCTGGATAAATCTCAGAAAAGCCGCTAATTCCTTTGGGAAAACCCCCGGAGGAACCCATGGCGGCGGAAAGGTTATCCATGCGTACCATAAAAGAAGTCCTGCGATTGAAGTGGGTGCTGAAGTTCACCGGCCAACAGATTGCCCAGAGTTGCAACATAGCCCGCAGTACCGTCAAGGAGTATCTGGAACGTGCCCTGAACGCGGGTTTGTCCTGGCCCGTGGTCTCGGATCTCGATGACGGGCAGTTGGAATCCATTTTGTTCCCGTCAACCCCTCCAGTGCCGTCCGAGCAACGGAATCTGCCTGCCATGGAGTACATCCACAAGGAACTCAGGCGCAAAGGCGTCACTCTCAGGCTCCTGTGGCTCGAATACAGGCACAGTAACCCGCAAGGGTATCAGTACAGCCAGTTCTGCCTCCTTTACCGGCGCTGGTACGATAAACTGGACGTCAGCCTTCGCCAGACTCACCGCGCCGGGGAGAAGCTCTTTGTCGACTATGCCGGACAGACGATCCCGATCACGGATCCGGTATCCGGACAAACGAGGGAAGCGTACCTGTTTGTAGCCGCCTTGGGAGCGAGCAGTTACACGTTTGCCTGGGCATCGCTGTCACAGGACCTTCCTTCCTGGATCGAGGCCCACGTCCGGGCGTTTCACTTCATGGGAGGTGCTACGCAGATCCTGGTGCCTGATAATTTGAAAAATGGCGTAACCAGGCCCTGCTACTACGAGCCTGACATCAACCCGACCTATTATGAGCTGGCGCGGCACTTTGGGGCCGTCATCATCCCCGCCCGTGTTCGGAGCCCCCGGGACAAGGCCAAGGTGGAATCGGCGGTTCTCGTAGCCGAGAGATGGATACTGGCTGCCCTTCGCAACCACAGCTTCTTCAGCATCGGGGAGCTCAACCGGGCCATTGCCGAAAAGCTCGAGGAGCTCAACAACCGGAAGTTCCAAAGAATCGACGCCAGCCGCAAGAGCCTTTATGAGACGATCGACCGGCCCGCCTTGAAACCGCTACCGGCTTGCGCCTTTGAATACGCCGAGTGGAAAAAGGCGAGAGTGAATATCGATTATCACGTCGAGTTCGACGGCCACTACTACAGTGTTCCCTATCAGCTTGTGAAAGAGCAGGTGGAGCTGCGGGTGACGGCGGGGGTCGTCGAGGCCTTCTTCAAGAACCGCCGGGTTGCCGGCCATCCTCGAAGCCACATAAGGGGCGCCCACACAACCCTTGCGGAACACATGCCCAAATCCCACCAGAAATACCTCCAGTGGACTCCCTCCCGGATTGTAGAGTGGGCAGGGAAAAACGGGCCCAACACCCGCAACCTGGTCGAGGCCATCATGGAGAAGAGAAAACATCCGCAGCAGGGCTTCCGCTCCTGTCTGGGCATTATCCGACTCAAAAAGAAATACTCCCCGGAACGGGTGGAAGCCGCCTGCGGGCGTGCCTTGATCTTGAAAGCATACAGTTACAAGAGCGTTGAATCGATCCTCAGCAACGGACTCGATCAGCAAATGCTGCCGGAATCTTCATCGGAGAAATCAATCCTTCATTATAATATCCGGGGTCGCGAATATTACCGGCAGAAGGAGGTCGAAAATGCTTAATCAGGAGACGATCAAAAAGCTGCTTGCCTTAAAGCTGATCGGCATGGCGGAAGCCTTCTCCGATCAGATCAAGCAGCCCGCTGTGGACAGCCTCTCCTTCGAGGAGCGCTTCGGCCTTATCGTGGACCGCCACTGGACGTGGAAGGAAAATAACAGGATGCAGCGGTATCTGAAAAACGCCCATCTGAAACTCAATGCCGCAGTCGAGGACATCGACTACAAAACCCCGCGGGGGATCGATCAGTCCGTCATGATGAGTCTGATCGCCTGCGAGTGGGTCAGGCGTCACCACAACATCCTCATTACCGGACCCACGGGGGCGGGGAAAACCTTTATCGCCTGCGCCCTGACCAACAAGGCCTGCCGCGAAGGATACCGCGCCCTTTACATCCGCTCGCCAAAGTTCTTTTACCAGATGGCTCTGGCTAAAGGCGATGGCAGTTATGGAAGCTTCATGAAGCAGCTCTCCAAAGCCCACGTCCTTGTGCTTGACGATCTCGGTGTGGCTCCCATGTCCGACATTGAGCGAAGAGACCTCCTGGAGGTCGTCGAGGAGCGCCACGGCCACGGCTCCACCATTATCACCAGTCAGTTCCCCGTGGATCACTGGCACGAACAGATCGGAGACCCTACTATCGCCGACGCCATCCTTGACCGGTTGATCCATAACGCCCATAAAATAAATCTGCGTATGAAAGGAGACTCGCTGAGGAAAAAATATGCCGGCTTGACCTGAACAATCTTCTATGAGAAAGAACAAAAAACCAGCGTCGCTACGCTCCGACCGGAGGTGGCGGAATCAATCGGATTTGCATGGCGCTTTCAATCGGAACGCCATGGCGGATTCCTTCGGAATCAGATGGCGGAATCAGCGGAATACGCACTCTCCCTCTCGGGGGTGTCTCGAAAGAGCCCCCCTTGAGGGAGAGAAATTTCTTATCCGGAAATAGAGGATCATCTCCGGACTTCGTTCAGTTTTCCCTTCTTCAAAAATTCATTGACTATCTACCTATCAGTAGGTAAGATGCCCCCAAAAATAGCAGACGGACAGAACTTTGATACCCGCAAAGGCCGACACAAGGAGACAGATTCTCGATATTGCCGAAAATCTCCTGCTCGATCTTGGATATAATGGGTTCAGCTACAAGCATATTTCTTCCGCCCTCGGCATCAGGAACGCCTCCATCCATTATCATTTCCCCCAGAAAAGCGACCTGGGCGTCGCCATCATCCAGCGGGCAAGAAGGCGCTTCTGGAGGTGGTCGCATTCGGAGGAGATGCAGAAGCGGAATCCGTTGGAAAAGCTGGACGCTTTTTTCATTCTCAACA
>JBDKTY010000202.1:0-13857 GCA_039679945.1 Syntrophobacter sp.
AAGCATCCCCTCAATAAGTTGCCTGATCGGTCGCATAGGATGCCGTGCAAAAAGAAGTGAAACCACAGCGGCCACCTCCAGTGTGACGATGCCAACAAGGTAGAAGATGATAGTCTTACATAGGATGAATGGGAAAGGTCAGGTGTTCCGAACCACCCTAGCCAGCAGACGGTATTACTCCAGTGTATTCCTGATCGATGTTTTGACGTAGCAATGTGCCATACATTTCATAGTCTTGATCTCCCCTGATCAGTAAGCGCACCTTCCAGAAGAACTCTGATGACTGACAGTAACAATGATTGCGGCGTCTTCCTAAGTTCAGTCTTTTTCGGCGGGTTGGTGATTATGTCCGTTGTTCGTAGGAGTATCTCCATTATTATTTCAGTTGGAATATCATTACGAATTACTCCAACCCTTCTACCCTCAAAGAAGAAACGGCCCAGGTAACGCTGTATGAGTGCACATCGGCGAGTTTCGACCACCTCAAACATCCCCGGCTCTTTGCGTTGAATATCACGCAGAAAAGGAGGGTGAATCTCAGCCATGTGCCGCTGGAAGCATGTGAGGAGCAGCTGGAGGGAGGCTGTAAGATCGGCTTCGCTGGGGGGGGTAATGGCTTCGAGTTCCACCTCGATCTCCTGGAATTTTTCGAATAATGCCGCTTCGACCAGAGCCACTTTGTTCGGGAAATTCGCATAAAGCGTTTTTTTGCTCACCCTCAGTTCTGTCGCAAGCTCATCCATTGTAACGGCCCGAAGTCCATGGGAAAAAAAAAGCCGCCTGGCACCTGAGACAATCCGTTTCCGGTACTTAATCTTTTTTGAGTATGTTGTAGGTTTGGACACTGAGTTCCGAGTAATCATAAGCTCTGCCTGCGTCTCATCCCGTCCCGCGACTGCACGTTTATGCGGGTCGGGGACCAACCTGTTACAAGTGAGATACTTCAATTCCGAAACAACTCTTCGATAGTATCATTTCAAAATCGTGAGAAGAAAATGCCTCCTCTGCTACCGTAAAAAGTTCCGTAAGGCGATAGCTTGATTTGGCTCCAGCTATGCCTCTATCAAACTCGGTGACAATTGTTCCCATACCTTCACCATACCGTCATTCCATTTGATAAGTTGGGACGTACCATCCTGAGAGACTACCACCGCCACGATTTTTTGCAACGCATTGCATAGACTATAAGCCGAGTGATGGCGGGTACCGACGCAGTCGGTCCACTCCTTTCGAACCTCCAATCCTTCGGGGTCCAACGCTTGCGCTACTGAATCAAAACACTCCAGTTTGCCGGATATTTCTGCCCCGAACCCAATCAGTTCCAACTTCTGCGTTATCAATAAGGCACCGTCCACCTGCGTCATGCTGGCTACTAAGTTAGCCCACTCGACTACTGCTTCATCCAGGCTGGAAAGGGTTTGATTCTTACTGGTCATGTATTCTGTCCAGCCCACCTCTTTTTCCGAGTTTCCAGGAGAGCCATAGAACTCCGCCAACACATTGGCTATTTTCAGGATAAGGGTGTGAAGCCGTCTGCTTGGCTCTTTGTCAACAAATCTGTACCTCAATTTTACGTAAGGATTCTCTGATACAAACTCTTCTTTGAGTTCATTGGGGATTAATATTAGAGTGCCGCCGTGTCTATAAGAACGAATCTTGCCTATAATTCTCATGAAGGTCTGCTTTCTCATTGTTCCGAAGAATTCAGGACTAACTGTCGCCCAAGGTTTCTTTGCATGCTTTCGAGCCTCCCTATGCAACGCAAGTTCCTCCTCGACTATGATGGTCCCGATTTCTGAACGGATCCACATCGAATCAAAAACCATTGTGGAGGGGCTAACAATTTTTCCGGAATTGAGTGTGGCGATTTCGATGGATCCGTTACACACGGTAATGCGGCCAGGATTTATAACATTAATTACGAGTGAGGCGGGAAGAGCTTGGAACTCCTTCTCGCCTCCATATAGACTTTGTGCCCACCGTGGACCGGAATGAACAATTCCCCAGATGGATAATCCGCCTTTTTCATCGCGCTGCAATCCTATCAGGGAGCCATAGAAATCCACCGATGGCGAGAGTTTGCGCAATTCACGCTCGGTAAATGGCAGTGGCTCACTGAATAAAAGCCTGTGAAGGCCTGTCGGAGGACCGTGGGCTGAAGGGAAACGGCCAGGGGCAAGAAAGATAAGTCGAAACCTGACCTGCCGCTCCTCATCCCGAAGCAGACTCGCCTGGTAACACGTTGAAATCAAATGCTCCAACTCGATGAGATCGGGCAACGACTCATATTCCGAGCCGGTCCACGCTCGACAATAGTTGCAGATAAATGATGCAAACTCTCTTGGGTAAGCGCTCATTTGATATTCAGAATCCAAACCGAACTCCCTTTAATTCAACAAAGGCATGTAAAAAGACGCTTGCCACCTGAGACAATCCATTTCCGGTACTATAACGTGCATCCTATTGCTCACAGGGAGGCATGCGACCTTTCGCAGAGGATCACGCCGCTTGCCGTGAATCAACACAGCCGTCACCCGGTAAAAATTACCCACACAAGCAAAGGAGTCACCCGACCGGAGGAAAACCGCGTTCGGAGGTGCCCCGAATATTAGCCGAGACGCCAACGCCTCCGAGGCAGCCATGAACGCCTTCACGTAGCTGTCGGTCAGCTTTGCAGATGGTAATATGGCAAGGCCCTTCCGGTTGAACATGGCACCGCTGTGTTCTTCGATATCCGGCGATATAAGTAGGGGTGTCAGCCGTTCGGCATAGGTTTCGGCGGTAGGGGTCAGGAGCCCGATCATCCATTCTATGAAACGGTATAAAAGCTTGTTTCCGCCCAGCCAGTTTCTACGGATGTGGGTTTTGACGAGTCCGGGGTTCAGACCGAAGAAGATCACGTGCGGGTAGCGTTTCGCCCCATCGAGAACAAGCATTTCGTTTCCGGCGACGGTGTTCATGTGCACCGGCATGGCACTGTAGGATTTTTCGGCGTTGAGATCGTCAAGCGTACCGATTTGGCCCGCACCGGGATAGCCCATGATGAAAACGCGCGGTTTCGCCCTACCCACAGGCCGGTCCTTCCCTAAACGAGGAAGGATTTCACGCAGGATCACCAAACGGCTCAAATAACTAACTGTCATGTCCCGCTCGATGCCCTCCGCCGTTTCTTGCCGTTGTGGCGCAGCAAAGATGCCATTGGTGAAAATGACAAGATCAAGGGTTTCCGCAGGCAACTCTGCGCCGACGCGTTTTGCCTCGCTCATCAGGCTCAAATCCGCTTTGATGAATTCAATCCCAGGCACGTCGGCATCGCGAAAGGTCCGTCCGACGACCACAACGCTCGCGCCGCGCGAAATCATGCAGCGGCTGAAGGCGCGGCCTATACCACCTGTGCCGCCGACAATCGCGACCTTCATCCCCTTGAGGTCGAGGTTCAAAAGATCGGCACGACGCCATTCCAGGTTTTGGTTTCGCTTCATGACGGTTAAAATCCTTTTCACGTCAAATGTGGCTTGATGGACCTTGTCTCTAAAAGGGCATGACAGATCCTAGGCGATCTCTCGTATGGCAGATATCAACTTCTCCTCATTGGGAATGTAGAAGGCTTCTAGAGGCGGACTGGAGGGAACGGGAATGTCCGGCCCTGTTACCCTCCTCAACGGAGCTTTAAGACTTGGAAACGCCTCCTCCATGACTATGGCTGAAATCTCACCGGCAAATCCTCCGGTGCGGGTTGCCTCATGGAGCACCACAAGGCGGCCGGTTTTTCTCACCGAGGAGAGTACCGTCTCTTTGTCGAGCGGTACCAGAGTCCGCAGATCAACGACTTCCAACTCAATCCCTTCCTGTGAGAGCAGTGTCGCGGCTTTCAGTGCGACACCGAGCATCTTGGACCATGTCACTACGGTAACATCCTTTCCCTGGCGCTTGACATCCGCTTTCCCGATTGGAGTAACGTATTCCTCATCCGGAACAGGTCCGGGTGCGAAGTAGAGCATCATGTCCTCAATGAAAATGACAGGGTTCTCGTCCCGAATAGCAGACTTTAGGAGCCCCTTGGCATCGGCTGGTGTCGAGGGCATCACCACCTTCAGCCCGGGACAATGAGCTACCCAGGCTTCGAGGTTATGTGCATGCTGGCAGCCTGCCCCAAACCCCGCCCCACTCTTCATCCGCACCACCAGCGGAAAAGTTGACTTACCTCCCGAGAGATATCTCAGCTTGGCAGCGTGATTGACGATCATATCCGAAGCGAGAGTGAAGAATGGATTGAACATGATTTCCACCACGGGTCTCAGCCCTGCAACCGCTGCGCCGACTGCAAGTCCTGCGATCGCGGCCTCGGAAACCGGGGTATCCTTCACACGTCCGGGACCAAACTCGTTGAGCAAACCCGCCGTCGGGAACATCGGGTTGTCGTGTATGCCCACCCCAACGCCCTCTCCGGCAAGGAAAACACCAGCGTCCCGCTTCATTTCTTCTCTAAGGGCCTGATTTACTGCCTGTCCCATTCCCAATTGCTGCATGGCGCTCTCCCTTTTCTGATGATTGTTGATTCCGGAGACTCTCACTGGACGAATACATCTTCGAGCGCTTCTTCCAGACCGGGATAGGGGCTCTCCTCGGCAAACCGTACGGCGTCCTGCACAATTTCGTTGATCTTCGCCTCCATTTCCTGAAGTTCCTCGGCGCCGATCAGACCCTGCACCAGCAACTCATCACGAAGCCTCGGGATGGGACATTTTTCCTTCCACTCCGCGATCTCCTCTTTGGGCTGATATACCTGATGGTCCGCCTCTCCATGCCCCCTGCAACGATAGGTCTTACATTCGATAAGTGATGGACCTCCCTCTGCGATCGCGAAATCCCTCGCCCTGCGGGTAGCTCCATAAATTGCCGTTACGTCATTGCCGTCGACCACTTCTCCCGGCATCGCATATGCCATGGCCCTGTCAGCGATGTCTCTTACCCGTGTGTGCTCCTCGTAACGCTGTGCGCCTGCATACATATTGTTCTCGCATACAAAAATCACCGGAAGTTTCCACAGGCTTGCCAGGTTCAAAGCCTCGTGGAAAGAGCCCTCATCAGCCGCACCGTCGCCGAAAAGACAAACCGTCACATTGTTCTCATTTCTGTACTGTTGAGCGAATGCCACTCCGACAGCTATGGGCAGCCCCCCTCCGACGACAGTCGTCGTGCACGGCGCATTAATCTCCGGCACTGCAAGGTGAAGGGTGCCGCTCTTCCCCTTATTGCAGCCGGTCCTCTTGCCGTAGATTTCCGCCATGAGCGCCCTTGGGTCGGCTCCCTTGGCCAGAAGATGATTGTGACTCCGGTGGTTTGAAATAATGGCGTCTTCCGGAGCAAGTGCAGCGCAAACTCCCGAGCCTACGGCTTCCTGCCCGGTACACAAAATCATCATCCCGGGGATTTTCCCCTGTATTTTGCACAGCTCCGTGAGTTCCTCCTCAAATCGGCGAGTGAGGAGCATGGACCACAGCATCTCGATTTTCTTCTCTTTAGATACCTGCATAAGTTCTCCCATTTAAGGACCTTCGCCTGTCGAATATTAATTACTGCACTATCAAGCTGAACTTACATGGTCTAGCTCCGGTTCACCGGGCGGGTCACACTCGCTTTGCACACCCGGTCCCCACATCAATCTTTCATGAGCAAACCAAGTTTAATCCGTGCAGCCTGACGCACATACAGATTGACGTCATTTTCCGCTATGCTCGCGAGGAGTGCCTGATCCGAAAGCATCCAGACTGCCGCGTTGCGCACACTCCATTCTGAGTCATCCTGAGCTATTTTCGCGAGGAGTGACTGGTCCGTGAGTCTATACACAGTATTCCTGCGCTCCGACGATGGACTCTCCCGATCAAGCGCAGCTTCGTGAATATGCCAGCCATTCTGTTTCAATCTGGAGCGGAAAAAACTAATGAGACACATTTTGAATTCCCTCGGTCATCAGACGTTGCCGTGTTGCTTATAGTCCATCCTGCTTTACGTGAGAGGAATTCAATTCTTGGATAAAGGCGCATTCACCTTTGGCTCCCAATAGGGAGCACCACGTATTCTTCTCAAGAAAACTCCCCTCTACGTTTCCTTCCATCTCCAGGAACATCTCCCAGGGCATCCCGAAGGAAAGGTATTTCGAGCCCAGGAGAGTGCGCACGTACTTCCTGGCGGAGATGTCGGTAAGGCCCACCACAGCTCTGGGTTTCCCGGATTTTGCTTCTCTGAAGGGGAAAATGCCTATGGTCTGGCATCCTGCAGCCCAAGGGATGATAACGTTTTCCATGCCTTCTCTGGCGTAATTGGCAAGAATGACCAGAGCTGAGAGTTGATCGGGATTGGCAAGGAAGACGACGGTCTCCGGCTTTTCCGCTGTAAGGTCTACCTCTGAGAGGGGCTTGAAGATCACATATTTCGATTTCACTCCGGCCATGGGGATTTCTCTTAACCATTGTTCGACAAGTTTGGGTGTTTTCACATAGCCTTCCCCTTTAAGGAAACTCTCGGCAAACTCCTTTCCCGCAGTGGACTCGAGGGCCTTACCGACTTCCCTTCCCTTTTCCCACTGGGTATTTCCCGAAGAGAGAAAGTGGGCAAAACACTGAATCCCGCCCGGAAAATGCAGGTAAGCGTTGCCAAACCCGAGTCCCACACCGCCACCCCAGCAGCCGTAAGTCTCTGCATCAAAGGCAGCGGTCTTGCCCCTTGCGGCATTGGCGAACATGAACATGACGCAACCCCACTTGCCCTTCTTGAACTGGATGGCGTTCTCAGGCTTTTCGTCGGCTAGAAGCACGGCGACAGGGTTGCAGTTGAGTCCAATGGTTTTGGCGATCTTGGATTCCATCGTTTTATCCGTTACTAGTTTATCGTGGTCTTAAAGCAGACTCTTTTTGCGTCTTTTGAGTGACAATCGGGGCGACACTTTGCTCTCCGACAAGTACCATGGCAAAGAGATTCATAGTGATCCCCCTGCTCTGATCTCCCGAATGCCTGCGAGGGAGAAGCGCGTAATGTGGTCTGCAATCTGCTCAATATCGTCCGGATCAAAGCTCTTTGGATGAAGGACCGCAACGACGCGTCTTTCCGTGTGATGGTGCAAACATTGTCCAACGATGCTCATGGCGCAAAGGAATATCACTTCTGTTTCCTCTCCCTCCGCCGGCTTATCTTCCTCCAGCAGTTCGCAGAGAATACCTGCCAGGTACGTGTAAAGAGGCCGTATCGAGCTTTGCGCTACTTGGCCCAGAATGCCCGTAGGGTCTGATATTTCCTGAGCCATAAGCTTCATGTGCCAGGCAGGAACGCCTTCCGAAATGCGCAGGAGAAACGAGTGAATGAATGCTCGAAGTTTCTCCTCGGGTGTGGCTCCATCCCCAACGCCCCATCCGGGCGGGTATTTTTTGATCGCCGATTGATGCGAGTGCTCGAGTACAGCCGCATAGAGCCCTTGTTTATCCCTAAAGTGGTAATTCATGGCGCCCAGGGGAGTACTGGCACGTCTGCAGATCTCCCTGACCGTAGCCGACCGAAACCCACGTAGAGCAAACACTTCTCCGGCCGCCTCGATCAGTTTTGCCTTTGTCTCATCGCTTCTATTCAAACTCTCTTTCATGAAAACCTCCCGTATTGATTCAAACTAATGTTTGGATTATGAGTTAAATAAACATATTCGAGATTATCAGCCTGTTTATATCGTTTTTTTGGGGATTGCCATCATGGCATCCTAAAAGCTGCCCCCTCCCAGGACCTTGTAGAACGTTACCTGGTTGGTGAGTTTCGCCTGCTGCAGACTGATAAGTCCCTGCTGGGCGCTATAGAGAGACCTTTGGGCATCCAGTACATTCAAATAGGTGTCGGTTCCCTTGTCGTAGCGAAGGCTGGAGAGCCGGTAGCTTTCCGCCGAGGCATCGACCAGGTTCTGCTGCGCTACGATTTGATCGCCCAGAGTCCCCTGCTTGGCTAGTTCGTCGGAAACCTCTCTGAAAGCCGTCTGGACCGCCTTCTCATACTGGGCCACGGCAATTTCCCTATTCACTTTGGTCACCTTCAGGGCTGACCAGGCACGGGGATCGAACATCGGCAGCGTCATCTTTGGAGCATAATTCCAGACAAAGGAGCCGGATTTGAAGAGGCCGGTCAGATCGGCGCTCGCGGTGCCTAGGGCGGTGGTGAGCGAGATGCTCGGAAACAAAGCCGCGCGGGCGGCCCCCATATCGGCATATGCAGCCTTGAGAGTGCTTTCCGCCTCAAAGATGTCGGGGCGGGACAGGAGCACCGCGGAAGACAATCCGGGCGATACGTCCGGCATGGGCGCAACAGCGCAAAGTCCTTCGGGCAGCAGAGTGGGGCGCACAGGAGTGCCCACCAGCAGGTTCAGAGCGTTTTCATCCTGGGCGATCAGGCCGGTGTACTTGGCGACGTCCACCCGTGCCGATTCCACTCGGGTCTGGACCTGCCGCAGATCCAACTCCGTAGCGATTCCCATCTCGTGGCGCCTCCGTATTACATTATATGAAGCCTGCTGGGATTCGAGGGTCGATCTGGCCAAGTTGAGGTTTTCCGTGTCAGTGGCGAGCATGAGATAAGCGTTGACTACCTCGGAGACCAGCAGGATCTGCGTGCTGCGGCACGCGTACTCCGAAGCGAAATAGCTCTCCAGGGCGCTTTGCGTAAGGCTCCGGAGCCGTCCGAAAAAGTCGATCTCCCAGGCGCTGATGCCGAGTTCGACGCTCCATTGCTCCCCGGTCGTCGCACTTCCGGAAGATGAGAGATCTGCGGGCGTCCTGCCCCTGCTGCCGGAAGTTGTTCCATTGACGACCGGAGCCAGTTCGGCGCGCTGGACCTTGTACATGGCCCGCGCCTTTTCAATGTTCAACGCGGCCAGGCGCAAATCGCGGTTATTTCGCAAAGCCGTCTGGATGATCTCTTGAAGCCGGACGTCCGTGAAGAAATCCCGCCACGGTAGATAGGCCGTAGCAGAGGTGCCCTGTACCTTGGGGAGGTTTTTATAGGCCTGACCGCTCGGCCACTCGGTGGGAATGGGAGCTGCGGGCCGCGTGTATTTTGGCGCCAGGGAACAGCCGCCCAGGAAAATCAGTACGCCAAGAAGAAGTGCTGTCAGTCTTTTCATGTCAGCGCACCTCGTGGAGGCCGGAAGATTCAGTGACCGATTCAGGGAGCTGTCCCTTCTGCTTGCTTTTAGAGATCCTGGATACCAGTACAAAGAACAGTGGGATAAAAATGAGATCGATAAATGTGGCGGAGAGCATGCCGCCACCAACGGCGGTGCCGATGGCGTTCATGGCCCCGGCGCCGGCGCCTGTGGCGATCGCCAGCGGCAGGACCCCGAAAAAGAAAGCCAACGAGGTCATGATGACAGGCCGGAACCTCGTTTTTACGGCCCCGAGCGTTGCATCGATTAGGCCGTCACCATGTGCCATGCGTTCCTTTATGAATTGAATGATCAGAATGGCGTTTTTGGTCGAAAGGCCCAAGGTAGTCAGGAATCCGATCTGGAAGTAGACATCGTTATGCAATCCCCGCAATGAAGTCGCCAGTATGGCGCCTAAAACACCCAGCGGGAGCATCAATAGGTTGACAAAAGGGATGGTCCAACTTTCATACAAGGCTGCCACGCAAAGGAAAATGACAAACACTGAAAAGGCATACAGAATAGATCCTTGGGCGGTTGCCATGCGCTCTTGATAAGAGAGGCCGGTCCAGTCAAATCCGATTCCATCGGGCAGTTTTGCCGCTATTCTTTCCATGATGGCCATCGCTCTGCCGGTGCTGTAACCCGGCGCCGGTTCGCCCCAGATGTTGATGGAAGGAAAGGCGTTGTAACGCTCCAGCTTGGGAGGACCTTGTGCCCACCTGCAAGAGGCAAAAGAGGAAAAGGGGACCATTTTGCCTACGCCGTTGCGAACATAGACCTTTTCTATATCCTGCGGTAGCATGCGATAAGGGGCGTCTGCCTGGACATAGACCTTCTTGACCCGACCGGCTTGAATGAAGTCGTTGACATACGCGCTGCCCAGGGTCGCTGAAATGTTGTCGTGGATGGCATTGATGGGAACTCCCAGGGCACCGGCCTTTTCCCAATCAACATCGATATGGTACTCAGAGACATCATCCATGCCGTTGGGGCGAACCCTGACCAATCTTGCATCCCCGGCGACCATACCGAGGAGTTGGTTGCGCGCCGCCATCAGTCTGTCGTGGCCCAGGCCGCCACGGTCCTGCAACTGAAAATCGAAGCCGGTGGCCATTCCCAGTTCGATGACCGGCGGCGGCGGGAAGGCAAACACCATGGCGCCCTTTATCTGCGAAAATATCGGCATGGCCCTGCCGACAATGGCCTTGACCTTCAGGTCCGGCCTCTTACGCAACTTCCAGTCTTTGAGTTTGACGAATGCCTGGGCCATATTCTGCCCCGCACCGCCGAAACCCTGCCCGACGACGGACATGACGGATTCCACGCTGTCTTTCTCATTCTCCAGGAAATGATCCAGTACTTTGCCCATGATGTTCTTGGTCTGTTCAAAGGTGGAGCCCGATGGCAGCATGGCCTGGACCAGCAGCACGCCTTGGTCCTCATCGGGGATATAAGAGGTGGGCATCCGGTAATAGAGGAATCCCACCACCACCAGGATCGAAAGATAAATAATCATGTATCGTACCGGTTTTAAAAAAGAGCGCCCGACGATTCCGACGTAGAACCCTCTGACCCGTGAGAAAAACCGATAGAACCACCTGAAAAAAGGGCGCAGAAAAAAGATCGCATTTTCCGATGGTTCATGTCCGCTGGGTCTCGGTTTAAGAAACGACGCACAAAGGACGGGTGTCAAGATCAAAGCCACGATGACCGAAAGAAGCATTGCTGCGATGATGGTCACGGAAAACTGGCGGTAGAGCACCCCGGTTGAACCGCCGAAAAATGCCATGGGGCCGAATACCGCGGAAAGTACCAATCCGATGCCGATCAGGGCGCTGGTGATTTCGTCCATGGACTTCGCCGTGGCCTGCCTCGGCGAAAGGCCTTCCTCGGCCATGATCCGCTCCACGTTTTCCACCACCACGATGGCATCGTCCACCAATAAACCGATGGCCAATACCATGGCGAACATGGTCAGCATGTTGATCGAGAAACCGAACGCACCCAGAACCGCAAAGGTTCCCAAGAGCACCACCGGCACCGCGATAGTGGGAATCAGGGTGGCCCGGATATTCCCCATGAACAGGTACATGATCACAAAGACCAGTAGTACCGCTTCAAAAAGGGTCTTTACCACTTCAGCGATGGCCACCTGTGTGAATGGCGTGGTGTCATAAGGATAAATGACCTTCATGCCCGGGGGGAAATAGCGGCTCATCTCTGCTAATTTTTCTTTTACGGCGTTGGCCGTAGCTAGGGCATTCGCGCCGGAAGCCTGACGAATAGCCATGCCTGCGGCGGGTTTGTCATTACAGTAGGCAAGGATGTCGGAGCGTTCGGTCCCCAGTTCCGTCCAGCCGATATCCCTGACCCGTACTATCGAACCGTCCGGATTGATACGGATGGGAATAGCGGCGAATTCCGCCGGTGTCTTGAGCAGATGCTGAACGATAATGGCGGTGTTCAGGCGCTGGCCCTGCACGGCCGGTGTTCCGCCCAACTGCCCGGCGGATACCTCCACGTTGTATGCTTTCAACGCTGTGGCCACATCGTCCACGGTCAGATTATAATCCGTGAGTTTATCGGGGTTGAGCCACACACGCATCGCATATTGGGTGCCGAAGCTTTCGACTTCGCCGACTCCCGGCACCCGGGACAGAATTTTTTCTAGGTTCGACTGGGCGTAGTCGTTCAGGTCGACGCCGTTCATGCTGCCGTCTTCCGAAATCAATCCGACGATCATCAGGTAGTTTCTGGTGGACTTGCTGACCTTGACGCCGTAGCGTTGCACCACATCGGGAAGGCTAGCCATGGCAAGCTGCAGCTTGTTCTGCACCTTGGACCAGGCAACGTCCGGATCTGTTCCCGGTGCGAAGGTCAGCTCAGTGCGGGATGCGCCGGACGAAGAACTGGTGCCGGAAAAGTAAAGCACATCGTCCAGACCCGTCATCTTCTGCTCAATGATCTGGGTAATGGTGTTTTCCACCGTGTCAGCGGAGGCCCCTGGGTAAAAGGCGTCTACGGCGATGGCCGGCGGAGCGATTGGAGGGTACTGGGCGATACGCATGCTGTAAATCGCCAAACCACCGACCGTCATAATGGCGATTGCGATGACCCATGCGAATACCGGGCGATCCAAAAAGAACTTTGATAGCATCAGGCGCCTCCTTCACGTCCAATTCGAGATGGCATTTCATGGCCGTGCGGGGCGGCGGTGGTGGTCTCACTATACGGAACGGCTCTTACGGTCGCGCCTGGCCGTGCCCTTTGCAACCCATCGATGATCACGTTTTCTCCGACTGACAAACCGGAAATCACAAGCCATTGATCCTTAACGGCACGGCTGAGGGTCAGCATGCGCTGCTGTACCTTTCCTTCAGGGTCCACGATCATGGCAAATGGATTTCCCTTGGGATCACGCGACACGCCCTGCTGTGGGATCAGGATGGCCTGTTCAAGGATACCTTCATGCACCACCGCGCGGACAAACATGCCCGGAAGTAGCACATTTTCGGGATTTGGAAAGACCATCCGCAGGATTACTGATCCTGTGGTCGGGTCCACTGTCACATCGCGAAACTGAAGAGCGCCCTGGTGCGAATAAACTGTGCCGTCTTCCAGAACGAGACCGACCATGTCCCGGTTTGTCCCACCGTGCCTGAGAGGACCGTCCGTGAGGCTTTTTTTCAGGCGAAGCAGTTCGGTCGTAGATTGAGTCACGTCCACATAAATCGGGTCCAACTGCTGGATGGTGGCCAGGGGCAGGGACTGGTATGCTGTCACGGTGGCGCCCTCGGTGACGTTGGATTTGCCAATACGCCCGGGAATGGGCGCGGTGACCTTGGTATAGTCCAGGTTGATACGCGCCGTCTTGACCATCGCCTGGCAAGCTGCAATATCGGCCCGGTCCTGTTTCTCGGCGGCCACCGCATCGTCATAATCCTGCCGACTGACAGCCTTGTCGTCGATCAAATCCTTGTAGCGTTTGGCCCTCAACTGGACCGAAAACAAGTGAGCTTGCGCTTTTTCGAGGGCGGCCATTGCGTTGTCAAGCACCGCCTGAAAGGGGGCGGAGTCTATCTGGAAAAGCACCTGTCCCGCCTTGATATCTGAGCCTTCCGTAAACAGGCGTTTCTGAATGAGACCATTGACCTGCGGACGGACTTCCGCGACCCGGTAAGGCGACGTACGGCCAGGCAATTCCGTGGTAAGCTCAACAAATTGGGTCGCCACTGTTATGGTCGACACCTCTGGGATTCCGGGAGGTGGCTGGGCTACCGAGGGCCGGTCACAGCCGGTCAGTATCAAGCCTATCGGAAAAATGGCGAAGGCAAAAACCATTGTTCCGAGCCATTGAAATCTTGTCCTGTTCAGTCGCATCAAACCCTCCAATTGACATTGACCGGACGTCAAGTGAGCTACAGTGTCCTCACTTCTCCTCAAGCTCTCGGCCACGGCACCTCTCCACATTCATTTTTGAACGCATGTATTGAACGTAAGTATTGAACGACCGTTCAGCTTTGTCAACATATTTTTTTGGCCTGCAGTTTTACATCCTATGTAAGACTATCATCTTCTACCTTGTTGGCATCGTCACACTGGAGGTGGCCGCTGTGGTTTCACTTCTTTTTGCACGGCATCCTATGCGACCGATCAGGCAACTTATTGAGGGGATGCTT
>JBDKTY010000203.1:0-18257 GCA_039679945.1 Syntrophobacter sp.
CCGGCGAGCGTCTCGGTGCATGGGAGGAACAAGCTGTTTTGAGAAAAGCATCCAGGGGCAAACTCATTGAGTGAACTCGCGTGACTCGGGGTGATCCGGATTAAGGACCAGGGAGCAGAGTGGAAGAGGGTATTACGAAACTCAGGGAAGAAATCGACCGGATCGACTCCGATCTGCTGCGTCTTTTGAGCAGGCGCATGGAACTGGCCTCGGAAGTCGGCCGGATAAAGGCTTCCAAGGGCATTCCCCTTTTTCACCCCGAACGCGAGGAACTCATTTTTCAGCGGCTCCAGAAAATCAATCCCGGTCCTCTGTCCGAGGAATCCCTTCGTTCCATTTATCGCGAAATATTCGCGGCATCCCGCCTCATACAGTACAGGCTGCGGGTTGCATACCTCGGCCCGGAATGGACCCATTCCCATCTCGCCTCCCTGTCTCTTTTCGGCCACTCCGCGGCTTATCTGCCCTGCGGCTCACTGGAGGAAGTCTTCGACAGCTTTCTCAAGGGTAAGGCGCACCTTGCCGTCATTCCCATAGAGAACTCGCTGCAGGGCGGGATCAGCCACAGCCTGGATCTGCTCTACCAGCGGGAAGTGCGCGTGGTCAGCGAGTGCTACCTGGAAATAGCCCATCACCTTTGCGGCACCGCACCCGGGGTCGAGGATATAAGACGAGTCTATGCTCATCCCCAGACCATCGAACAGTGCCGCCGCTGGCTGAACGCCAACCTCCCCCGCGTGGAGCATCACGAATGCACCTCAACGGCGCGCGCCACCCAGCTCGCCGTGGAAGACAAAAACGGCGCGGCCATATGCAATCTCTACGCGGCCCAGCACCACAGGCTCCACATTCTGGCTGAACGCATCGAAGACAACCCGGGAAACACCACCCGTTTCCTGGCGCTGGGGAACTACGCAATACCGCCGACGGGCAAGGACAAGACTTCGATCCTTTTCGCGGTTTCCGATAAACCCGGCGCCCTGTATGATGCCCTCGCCGCCCTGGCCTCCGTTAACATGAGCCACATTGAATCCCGCCCGAACAAGATCTTTTCGTGGCAGTATCTTTTTTACGCGGACCTGGAAGGGCACCGCGACAGTGACCCGGTGAGTTCGGCGCTCGAAACATTTGCAGGCAAGGTGACATTTCTCAAAGTTCTCGGATCATACCCGAAAGGCAATCCCGCACAGCCCTTCAGAATCGAGAAGGAAAAGATGCGAACGCCCGCGGACCCCGGCAACCGGTAGCCCCGGGCGAAGTCCGAGGGTTGCGCTCCGCCACGGGAATGGTGGAGAAGCGAAGAATCGCGATCCGGCGTCTCTGTCCGGAACCGGGCGCCCACCAGGGGGGTGAAGGCACAAAGCGGGAGCAGTGATATGAAGGCAAACTCAAACTTGTTAAAGGCAACGGGGAAATGATCGAACGGGCGACAGGGTCGCGGCGGGTCGGCCGCGGGATTTGCGGATGCCTGCTTAATTGCGAGCTGGATGAGTTTTCGGGCTATCTCAACCACCCGAACATCGACATGGTTGAGTGGCGGATTGATGAGTTTTTGCTCAGGCACCCTCGGGAACGGATGCCTCTTTTCAACGGGAAAATCTCCGCCTCCCCCCGGCATGCCCTGATGGCAACGAACAGGCCCGTGCGCGAGTTGGGCTCATTCGAGGGACCGGAGGACCTGAGACTCAAGACGATCGAAGAAGCCGCCGTCGCGGGCGCCGAATGGGTGGATATCGAGCACGACGTGGCGCTCCAGTTTGTTCCCCGGTTTCATGAAGCGGGGGCCAGAGTGCTTGTATCCTGGCACAGCCCGGCGGAAACACCCTCCGGTCGGGATTTACGCGCCAGACTCGAAAAAATGTGCAAAACCGGAGCCGACGCTATTAAAATAGCTACTCTGGCCCGGACAGACGAGGACAACCTGAGAGTGCTGGAACTGATCCCTCTTGCCCGCAAGGAATTCAACATCGACCTCATAGCCTTTTGCATGGGCTCCGCGGGGAAATGGAGCAGAATCGCGGCGCTTTTCCTGGGAAGTCCCTGGACATATGCCCGGATGCCCGGACAACCGCCGGCAGCTCCGGGGCAATTGAGCGCCGAGGAAATCGGGACAGTAGTGGACCTCATGGAGCGTGCCTGAAAGTTGGAAGAAGAAGTAAGCGTGGGCTCGGAAACCCGCGCCGGATTGGGTTACAGGATGGAAATGCAGGGTTTCCATTGCTGTCCGGGCAAGCTTGTCCACAAGAATTACCGCAAGGATCTCTTGAAATTTTACGGAATTCCCTTTAGTGCTGCCTTGCACTGATGAACGTCCGACTGCAAACGCCTCTGTCGTCAATCCGGTGGATGCCCGGAACCGGTTCTCAATATGTTCCGGTTACCGGCTTGCCGTGGCGGTATCATATTAGATATAATATCAACTTGTGTAAGCCATGATGTCGCGAGCTTAAGGTTGCGCGTCCGGATATTCCGCGCGTGAGCCGTCTTTTCGGCAAAATCCTTAATCCGGATATTCCCGGCCGATTCGATGACTTCCGGACCCCGGCTTTCGCTCGAGCGATACATGATTCCAGGCCTGAAGGATTGAGCGTACCTGTAACTCAGGGCCTTGGTCATAGTTGTATCCATATCACTCACAACCAAATTGAAATGGTTCCCCGGTAAGGTTACCCCCTTATGATCAGACCCGAACAAAAACAATTGTTCGCTGTAGTCGGCAATCCGGTGCGCCATAGTCTGAGCCCCGTCATGATGAACGCCGCATTTGAATCGATGGGCATTCCCGCGCTTTACACCGCGTTCTTCATCGACGATCTTCCCGAAGACCTCAGAACGCTTCACAAGACCGGATTCAGCGGCCTCAGCGTGACCGTCCCTTACAAGGAGATTGCATACCGCCTGGCGTTCGAGGTAGACGAAACCGCCGAGGAAATCGGCGCCGTCAACACACTGCGCTGGTCCAGCCAGGGGTGGGAGGGCAGAAACACCGATTGGATCGGAGCATTGCGCGCACTTTCAGATGCGGGCGAGGTCGCCGGAAAAAGCACTCTCGTGATCGGAGCGGGAGGCGCCGCGCGTGCAATCGCATACGGCCTGCAGAGAGCGGGGGCGCTGGTGACTATTGCCAACCGTTGCGTGGAGCGCGGCACGATACTTTCGGAACAGCTACGTTGCGAGTTCATTCCTCTGGACAGACTTGAGAAGACTCGCACTGATTTTGAAATCGTTGTACAGTGCACCTCCCTCGGGCTTGAGGGAAACGGCTCCGGGTCACCTGTTTCCGAGTCGTTCTTCCGTCCCGAAATGACGGTAATGGACATCGTCTACAAGCCTCGCACCACCCCCTTTTCGAGGGCCGCGCGGAAGGCCGGCTGTACACTCGTCTCGGGGATCGAAATGCTCATCTATCAGGGAGCCGCCCAACTCGAGTGGTGGCTGGGCTATTCCATCAGGCAGTCTCCCGGCATCGAGGCCATGCGGGAAGCCATAAATAAGGCAGTGAACGAATGATCAAGGCAATCAGGAGAATCGCCCAGGCCTCAAAGATCGATACCGCGATCCGTCTGCCAGGCTCCAAATCGATAACGCACCGCGCCCTCATGATGGCTTCTCTTGCCTCCGGGCAGTGCAGGATAATCAATCCACTCAAGGCCGAGGACACACTGCTTACAGCCAGGGCACTGGAACAGCTCGGAGCCTCGATTGACTGGCGGGATGACTCCATTCTGGTAACCCCGGCGCTCAGGCCATGGCGGCAACCCGATCAACCGATCTATCTCGGAAACAGCGGGACCAGCACACGGTTCCTGGTCGCTCTTGCCGCTGCGGGAAGCGGGACATTTGTCCTGGACGGCACGCCGCGCCTGCGGGAGCGTCCCGTCGGACCGGTCGCGGAAGCGCTTCAAAGCCTTGGCGCGAAGATACGCTGGCTCGGCAAACCCGGCTATCCGCCCATTGAAATCAGCGGTACCGGCCTCTCCGGGGGCGATGTCCCGGTGGACGCGTCCAAGAGCAGCCAGTTCCTCTCCGGACTGCTTCTCGCCGCCCCCGCCGCGCGCGGTGATGTCCGAATAACCTGGCATGAACCCGCCGCCTCTTTTCCTTATATCCTGATGACCCTGGCCATGATGCGAAAAGCGGGAATCCGCTTTGATCGCACCGCGCCAAACACAGTCCTCGTTCCCGCGCCGCAAACCTATGCGCCAGGCGTGTTTTCCGTCGAGGGGGACTGCTCTTCCGCCTCCTATTTCTGGGGCGCCGCGGGACTTACCGGAGGTTCCGTGTTTACCGCGCCGGTGCCCCCCGACAGCCTGCAGGGCGACTGCCGTTTCCTCGGCGTTATCGAAAAGATGGGGTGCCGGATAGAATGGCAGGGCGAAGGGGTGCGTGTGACGGGGCCGGATCACCTCACGCCCATACACATCGATATGAACGAGATGCCGGACATGGTACCGACGCTGGCGGTGATGGCCGCTTTTGCCCAAGGGATCAGCAGGATAGAAAATGTTTCCCATCTGCGCATCAAGGAATCGGACCGACTGGAGGCTGTCTCATCGGGTCTGCTCGCCTTGGGCGTGAAGGTCGACCAACTTCCGGATGGACTGGTTATTCACGGCGGTAATCCCTCCCCGCCCTCCCGATCAATTTCGGCATTTGACGATCACCGCATTGCCATGGCATTCGCTCTCGCCGGACTCCGTGTTAATGGTGTGACGATCGAAGGGGCCGAATCCGTTGCCAAATCTTTTCCCGAATTCTGGGAGTATTTCGAACGGCTGGATAAACCAACCGCCTGAGTTTTTCGGATGCGGTCCGCGAAACAACAATCGGGGCGGAAGAATAAGTGCGTGCCATGAAAAAGATTTTTGTACAAATACCGGTCATTCTCTGCTGTCTGTCAGCCATTCTCTTCTATCCGCGCATCGGCGCATCCGCCGGCTACCAGGAGCGCGGCGTTGACTTCCAGCAGTCCCTGGAGGGTTTCCGTAAGGCCGCGGGGAAGGTTGGGGTCATGCTCGTTTCGCTCCCCTCGGGCCAGGTAGATTTCGAATACCGGTCCAGGGACCCCTTCGTTCCGGCATCCCTCGTAAAGCTGCTCACGAGTTACACCGCACTGAAGAAACTCGGTCCCGAGTTTCGGTTTCGAACCGAGATATTCGCCCGGAGCGAACCCTCCGGGGGGATCATTCAGGGTGATATCTGGATAAAGGGATATGGAGATCCTTTCCTGGTACCCGAGAAGATACAGTTGCTCGTACAGGCGCTCAAGGATCGGGGCATCCGGCAGATAACGGGCAGCGTTTACGCGGACAACAGCTTCTTCTCTCCCGGAGCTGAGCACATCTGCCTGGACAGTGACTGCATCGGGGTCTACAACCCTGTCGTATCTCCAACCGCCATGGACTTCAATCTGGTAACACTCAGACTTACGGTGCCGACAAAAGCCGGTCAAACCGTCACCATCGACAGCCCCTCCGGTAACTATGCGCGCGTGAGCGGCCGTGCCGTCTCCGGAAGTTCGAAAAAGGGAGGTCAGCCGCTTAAAGTCCGCTCCCTGGGCGCAAACGGCAGCGGCCAGGAAGAATTCCAGGTCTCCGGCCAGGGATCGCCGAAAGGGCCGCGACTGCGGGAATTTCGTTTCCACGCGGCGGACCCCGCGGGACTGTCCGCCCATACACTTCGGGCCGCGGCCGAGAGAGCGGGAATCCGCATACAGGGGCGGGAAACACGGGAAGGGGCCGTCCCTCCCGGCTCGGTGACGATCGCCAGATACGAATCGCCTCAGTTGAGCGAGTTGGTATCGAGTATGAACAAGTACAGCAATAATTTCATGGCCGAGATGCTCCTGAAGGGTCTCGCGGGACATCTCGCCGGACCGCCCGGGACGACCCAGAAAGGTGTTGCCCTGGTACGGGCGGCGCTCAATGAGGCCCGGGTTCCGACTGATACCGGCATGCTGGACTGCGGCTCCGGTCTTAGCCGTTTTTGCCTGCTGACGCCCGAAGCATTTTGCCGGCTTCTCATGGCCGCATGGCAGGACCCGGCTATTGGATCGGCATTTCTCTCCTCGCTTGCCGCCAATGCTGAAGAGGGTACCCTCAGACGCCGGATGCGAAAGCCCGGTCTCACCGTCCGCGGCAAAACCGGCACGCTCAATGATGTGATCGGGTTTGCCGGGTACGTTTCCGGCCCCTCGGGAAAGACATACGCGGTAACGGTAATGCTGAACGATGTCCGCGACAGAAGCAGGGCGAGGCAGGCTATCGATACATTTCTCGAGGATGTGGCCTCTTCCCAGTAGACCGGGAGAATGCCCGGATGAAAATAGCCATTGTTTCCGATATTCACGCAAATCTCGAAGCTTTTGAAGAGGTGCTGCCGGACTTGGAGCGAACTGGGGCTGAGTCGATTGTATGCCTCGGTGATTGCATAGGCTACGGCCCGGACCCGGAGGAGGTCGTAAGGCGAGTCCGTTCCCTGGCCATTCAGACTGTCATGGGCAACCATGAACTGGGGATCGCCCATCCCAGGTTCCTCTCGTGGTTCAATGAATCCGCGAGAAAATCTCTCCTGCTGACCGAAGGACTGATCTCGGAAGACACCCGTGGATGGCTGAGTCGTCTGGATGCCTCTTTGAGCTTTCACGGAGGGCTGTTCGTTCACGGCTGCCCCCCGGATTCGATAACCGACTATCTCTTCGAGGCAAGGGACAACCGCCTGGCCAGGCTGCTCGAACGCATGGAGCACCGGATCTGCTTTGTCGGCCACACGCACCTTCTCGAACTCGTATCCTGGAGAGACGGGAAGCTCATACGCTCCAGTTTGGGAGAGGGGATCATCCGCCTCGACGCGCGGACCCGCTACATCGCCAATATTGGAAGCGTGGGACAGCCTCGTGACGGTACCAGGGAAGCCAAGTATGCCGTATGGGACACGATCGAGGATACGCTCGAAGTTCGTTTCGTTGCCTACAATGCGGCGGAAACGGCGCGGAAGATCCTTGTGCTCGGTTTCCCGCGAATAAATGCGGACCGCCTTTTGTGAATCCATAGCGCCCAGAGGTTCGGCCGTGGCCAAAACCCAAATGCAAATCGATGTATTGTGTGTCGGCCACGCGTCCTACGACCTGATTTTCCTGGTTCCCCGTCACCCGCTCGAAGATGAGAAATGCAGCGCATCCGGGCTTATTGAGGCCGGGGGCGGACCAGCGGCCAACGCCTCGGTCACGGTCACGCGTCTTGGGGGTACCTCTGCCTTTGCGGGGTACCTGGGAAGGGACCATTTCGGAGATCTTCACCTCGAGGAATTGCGTTCGGAAGGGGTAGCCACCGACTTCATCGTAAGAGGTCCCCATCCCACCCCTATTTCGGCAATCCTCGTGAAACCGGACGGGAAGAGAACCGTCATCAACCATCGCGCCGCTACTCCGCACCTGGAACCCTTTCAACTCGACTTCTCGCGCGTTTGCCCCGGGGCGATCCTTTTTGACGGACATGAACCGCTCCTTTCGGTCCCGCTCGCCGAGACGGCCCGCTCACGAAAGATCATGACAGTGCTCGACGCGGGTTCCGTTCACAGAGGGACCACGGAACTGGCCCCACTGTGCGACTGCCTGATCGGGTCGGAGGCTTTCGCGCGGAATTTTTGCGCGGGGGAAAGCCTTCCGGGGCCGGGAGACGATTTCGATGCCATCGAGGCGGTCAGGCAACTGGCCGACCTGGCCCCAGTCGCCGTCATCACCCTGGGCGTCAAGGGGCTCGTCTGGTCCACGGGAGGAGAATGGGGGAGCCTGTCCTCCCCGACTGTCGATGCCGTGGACACCACCGGCGCGGGGGACATCTTCCACGGCGCTTTTGCATTTCGAATCGCCATGGGTGACGACCTCCTGTCCGCCCTGCGCTATGCGAACGCGGCGGCGGCCCTTGGCTGCACAAGATTGGGCGCGCGCCCCGGCATCCCCACGCGAGACGAGGTGAATGCATTCCGAAAGGGTTTGCCGTGATGGCTGTCGTCACAGGCCACATGCGTCCGCGATATTACTCTTCGCGCAAGAATAGAGCGGGGAAATGATCCCCGCTTATGAAAAGCATCCCCTGATACCGTCTTGAACGCAACCTGGTATTAATTCCGCTCAGGCGGGCAAAGGACCGGATATGGATATGCATCTCGCGCCGATAACACCGGATGACCGGAATCAGATCATCGATCTTTTCAATTTCTACGTCGAAAACACTTTTGCCGCCTACCCCGAGCAAAAGGTTCCCTATGAATTTTTCGATGTAATAATGCAAATGTGCCGCGGCTATCCCACGGTTACCGCCAGGGATGGAACAGGCGACGTGATCGGTTTTGGAATGCTCCGCACCTTCAGCCCTTTTCCGGCTTTTGCGAAAACCGCGGAAATAACCTACTTCGTGAGAGCTGATTGCATGGGCAAAGGTATTGGCGGGGCCATTCTTGACTATCTCGTGGGGCACGGCAAAAGACGAGGACTGACTTCAATCGTGGCAAACGTCTCTTCGTTAAATAAGCCGAGTATCAACTTCCACCTGAAGAACGGATTCTCGGAATGCGGCCGCTTTGTCAATGTGGGCGAGAAGAAGGGGAAGTCGTTCGACGTGGTTTACTTTCAGAAAATGCTGAGGGAGGATAGCGCCGGCGACCGTTCAGAAGCCTAGTGTGGGGCTCCCGGATGTTAGATCCTGGTCGCTGGACGACTCAAGCCATCTCTCCAGTGTGGGAGGCTCGGAGAAAAGGCGTGAAAGCGGTTCCCATTCCACCTTCGCCGTCAGATCGACACCCCCCTGAATCACGGAAACAGGCCTGTCGGAGGATACGACGACCACGATGATGTTTTCGTGCTCGGCCGTAAACCTGAGGGCCGAGTTGAACCTGGCGCCGCGCGCGCGATTCTCCCCCGATATGGACCTTCCGTCCAACAGGCAGGCAAACCCGTGCAATTTGCACCCGGCGCCAATATGGAGCGCGCCATCCACCTTGGAGAGGGATTTGGCCAGGTCGAGCATTTCCGGGTCGGCAAGATCAATGGGCTCATCGAGCTGCTGACCCGAGATCGTGATCGGCTTCGGATTCAGGTCTACCACGATTGAAGCCCCGTGCCGCTGCTCACCGGCCTTGAAGACAATGCTGGACACAATGCGGAAAAGCAGGTCCCGCTTTCCATCCTCTCCATTCGAATCCACCAGGAGTTCTTCCAACTGGACCAGGTTGGGCCTGCGCGTGGAGGCATGAAAACTTCCGTCCGAGAAGCTGCACACCAACTCACCGCAAAACCACAGGAACCCGTGCCCGCCTCGGAAATCGGCGGTTATGCGGCATTCCGGCATCTTACCGTTGGCGACTCCTATAATGCTGATGCCGTCGGACACCAGTTTCCTGTTGGAGTTCTCGACGGCCATGATGAGCTTGCGCACGTGTTTGAAGTTGTTCAGGCGCAGTTTTTCGGGCTGGGGGAAACGCACCAGGAATGGGGCTTGCGAGAGCATGGACGGGTCAACGAAAACAAGGGTGCCTCGGGGCCATGCACCCTCCTCGCGTGTTTTCGAAATACCAAGCACCGCGTCCAAAATGGGATAGACATCAATGCGGCTGTTGAGCCCGAACCTGAGATCGAGTTCATCGCGCATATAATCCTGTACCGCGTGGGTCGCGAATTCGCGAAGAACGTACTGTGAATTGCGCGTGTAGAACCAGTCTTCGTTGGCGCAGTCATGCGCGAGAAGGCAAACCGCGTGTTCCAGCCATTTCCTGGTCGGGCCGGTCGAACACATGGTGGAATGATGCTCGGTAAACCACATCTGGTAAAAAACGGGACGTGTCCTGCCGCCGCTGGATATAAGCCCTACCAGCTCCGGCGTCCTCTCGGGATGTATTTGTCCGAAGAGTCTTATCTGGGGGGACTCGGGCGCTTTCTTTCGCCAATCATCCGATTTCAAATAGAACTTTTCGAGCAGCGGTTCGTGCCCTTCGAGCAGCCGTTGCGGGTCATAAATGCGCGCCGGGGATTCGGCGTTTTCGGCGTAAATCAGCGCCGCCCGAGTGGGACCCGAGAAGTGCGAAAGCCCTTTGCAGAGACCGTCATGTATGTGGAATATGCTCTCGAGTCTCGCCGAGAGATTAATCTCGCAAACCGTGGTGAGCCCGCCCAAACAATAAACCTCCCGCCATTTGTGTTATCGGTGAGTACAACCTTAGCAGAAACAGCCCAAGACGAAAACCCGGATGTTTCCAAAAAGGCAAAAAGTTAAAGAACGGGGGTCACGCGGTTTGGAGGGAGTGGGGGACATGCCTCCGGAAATCCATCTACGGTCTATGTCCCGCTCCCCTATTGTAGAGGAGGCTATAATTTCCCCACCCAAATAAGGTATTTGCGGTCTGGAGTTTGAACATAGGGCGTATCGGCGAGTGTCCGGGGATTAGAACACGTTTTTTCCGGGGATGCCCCCTCCGGTTGCATCTGGTGAGTGCAATTCGATGAATGAACACGGCAAACCTCAACAGGCACCTGCGATACAGTCGATACACTTTGACCGGCCGGCTTGGTGATAGGCATCCCACAAGCCCGGTAAGTGGGTGTTGGGGTTCGCTTTCGCTCACCCCAACCTACACCCTGCTGTAGTGGTAGCCCTGTAGGTTGGGGTGAGCAGAGCGAACCCCAACATTTTCCACGCGTGGCCACCTCATACGATGCCGACGCCGGCCGCCCGCCGGCATGTATGTGCACGGCGTCTTCGATCGGGACCTATCGTCTCCAATCAGGACCTGTCCTGGAACACAAGTCATCAAGCTGTTTCATCGAGCTATTTATTGAGCCTTTTGTTCAATGCCGATGGGGTGATTCCCAGCATGGCGGCGGCCAGTCTTTGATTGTTCCGTGACCTTGACATCGCCTCGACAACCAGGGCTTCGCAGACATCCTTGATGGTGGGGAGTCTCTCGACATTTTGGAAAATACCGGTTCCCACGACCGAACTCGGTTTTTCGGGATGTCCCCGGTCCATATGCTCACGGAAGCAGCCAATTGACATCACCCCGAAAGAGTGTTTGCCGACCGCGTCATAGACCATGGCCCGCAATTCCCGGATATTTCCAGGGAAATTGTGGGCCATGAGATGTTGAACAAGTTCCGGCGGATAGTGCGGCCTGGGCTTGCCAAATTCCCGCGCGGCCTCGTCTATATAGCGGTCCAGGAGCAGCGGCACATCATTGATACGCTCGCGCAGGGGCGGGATATGCACATGATGCGTCCTCAGCCGGTAATAGAGGTCCTGCCGCATGGCGCCGTCACTCGCAAGCTGATCCAACTCCCTGTTGGTCGCCACGACTATCCTGGCTTCAACGGAGCGTGGCTTGTCCGACCCTAAAGGAAAGTACTCCCGGTCCTGGATCACCCGAAGCAGCTTGATCTGAGAGGCGCCCGACAGGTCCCCTATCTCGTCCAGAAAGATCGTCCCGCCCGCGGCCGTTTCGATAAGTCCGTTGCGGACCTCCGTCGCTCCAGTAAAGGCCCCCTTTTTGTGCCCAAAAAGAGTGTCTGAAAATGAATGATCGTCCACCCCCGCCACGTTCACAGCAACGAATTCACCTCGCCGACCGCTTGCAAGGTGGATGGCTCTGGCGAATAGTTCCTTGCCAACTCCCGTCTCCCCCGTGATCAGCACCGGCTCGTTTCCGCGAGCTATGGCCTCACAGTACATAAAGAGGCTCATCATTTTTCTGTCCTCGGTGATTATCGCGGAAAACGCCTCCGGCCTCTTGAGACTGTCGGTGAGTATGTGATGCATAAGCAGCTTATTTTGCCGCTTCACCAGGCGGTAATCGATTGCGCGCTTGACGGTGGAGGAGAGTTGGTCGGCATCCGCGGGTTTGGTCAAATAGTCGAATGCTCCCTTGCGCATGCATCGAAAGGCCGTCTGAACATCGTTTACCGCAGTGATCATGATCACGGGAATATCGGGAAACTTTAAGGTGATTTCCTCGAGCAGGCTTTCACCTGATCTTTTCGGCATGATCATATCCAGTAACAGAGCTTCCACGTCGTTTCTTTCCAGGATGTCCATGACTTTGGACTCGTCCTGGCATGGAAGCAGGTTGTTGATGCCGTTAAAATCCAGAATGATCGCAAAGCTCTCCAGTGCCTGGGACTCATCGTCCACGAGCAGTATCGGATGCTGTGGGAAAGAATGGATGCTCACGAACCGCTCCTGTTAGTCTCGCTGCACGCGGGAAGCTCCAAAACGGCGGTGGTGCCCTCCCCCGCGGTGGATGAAATCAGAATGCGCCCGCCATATGCCTCGACTATTTTCTGGGAGATGGCCAGGCCCAATCCGGTCCCTCCCGTCTCCCGTTTCGTGGTGAAAAACGGGTCGAAAATCCTGCCCAGATTCTCCGGCTTGATTCCCTCCCCGCCGTCTCGCACCTCCAGAACAACCTTTCCGCCATCATCACGGTATGACCTGATATTCAGGGCCTGCGTCTCGTCGGTCAGGGCCTCGGCGGCATTCAAAATGAGATTGATCATGACCTGCTCCACCCGTTGGCCATTTGCCGCCACCATCGGGATATTCTCGCCATAGTCCACAACCAGGTTCTTCGTGGACTTGTCCAGCTTGTTTGTCAGCAGGTTCAGGGAAGACCTCAATATGGAATTGATGTCCACCTCTTCCACCGCCCCGGAAGGCTTTTGGGACACAAACTCCTTAATGTCCCAGACAATGTTCCTGATGCGCTCGGAGCCTTCGATGATACCGTTCAGAAGGCTGGGAACGTGCTTTCTGGCACGCGAATACGGCGTCTTTTCGACCAGAAAGTCCCCGTTCTTTTCGGCATATTCATCGAGTATCCCGAGCACGCTTTCCCAGGCTCTTTTCAACATGGGGGCATTGAGTGAAATGAAATTATTCGGGTTGTTTATTTCATGCGTTATCCCGGCCGCCATGACTCCGAGAGAGATCATCTTGTCCGCGTGGAGCAGTTGGTCGGCCCTTTCACGGGCCTCGCGTTCGGCGATCTTCCTTTTCGTGATATCGAGCAGGCACCCTATGAGGTGCGCCTTCCCTTCGAGGCTCACCCGGTCGACCGTTTTCAGCACATAGACTTCGTGGCCATCAAGACCCGCAATGGTGTCTTCAAAGGAGGTTTCCCGATTCCGGTTTTGAAGCCCCCCGGCAGATTCCTCGCGGACAAAGGATTCGAAGCAACCGGGGCAAGGCCTGCCGGCCATCTGCTCGGGCGGAATGCCCAACAGCTCCGCCGCGGACCTGTTGGCTGTCAGGATCGTTCCGGAATCGGCATCCATCAGCAGGACCCCCACGGGAATGGATGCGAGTATCGCCTGGAGCGTAGCCTCGCTTTCACGGAGGCCGTCCAGCGCCCTGTCCTGCAGGTCTCTGGCGCAGCGCAACTCTTCCTGGTTTTCCTCCAGTTCCCTGCATGTCCCGCGGAGTTCCCGTTCCGCCGCCATTCTGCTCCTTCTCTGGATGAGCAGCCAGAAAATCAGGGAGCCCTGGGCGATGAAGAAAAGAAGGGCGCCCCCTACATGTCCCCTGTAGTCGCGCCACAGGGAAGGGGCCCTGTTCACCACCTCGAAACCGGCCGGAAGGTTCTTTTCGGATAGGCCCCACCTTGTCATCTGCCGCTCATCGACCTGGAAGGAAGGGCTCAAATGCACTTCGCCGGGAGCTACCGTTCCATGCTTCATACCTGAAAGGCCAAGGAGTATATCGCCAACTACCAAACCCGGCTCAAGAAACGGCATCATCGCGCCTCCCACTGCACCGCTCTGCAAATAGGTTCCCATAATCCCGTATACCGGACAGCCGGCGGACTTGGAGAGTTTACCCACCACGAACTCCGGGGCGTAGGCATTGCCCGCTCCATCCATCAGATAACCGATGTAGAGAACAGCGTCGCTCGGGTCCAGAACTTCAACGGCAGTGAGCAGTTCATCGTATCGCTCCGGGGCAAGGAATACAAATTCCGGCCCATTCCTGTATTGTGGGATGATCCGTTCCAGTTGGTGGACAAAAACCCCCTCATTTTTGTTTTTGGCCCCGACAATGTACATTTTCCCGAGAGTGGGTTGTAAGCAAAGGATGAGGTCAATGGTTTGCCGGAGATCCATATCAACCACAACAGGGATGATTTTCCTCGAAGCATTCTCCGGATATTTATTCAAGGATGCGAAAACAGGCACGAGGGGGGTTCCCGGCGAGAGTCCGCTGCATCGACTGATGAAAAAATCCGTGGTTGCGGCGCCCAGTGTCACGATCGCGTCCAGTTTCCTGGAGGCGTACTTGGTGGTGTAATGCGCAGCCAGCGAATCGAAGTACTCGCTGCTGGAATTTCGATTGAGGTCAAGGTTCTCCTGGAAAATATCGAACATGTTCAGGTCATATGGCTCCAGGACTCTGGTGATCCCCGAAAAAAACAGGGTATTTGATGGCAGTGACCGGTCAAAACCGTAAATTATGAGAATGCCGGGCCTCTTCCAGGTCTCTGCATAAGCAGGATCGTATCGGCAAAGCAACAGCGCCAGCACCGACAAGAGCACCAGGTGGCAGCGCGTCGATTTCACGCGGACACTTCTTTTCATCTTCTTCTCCTGCAAGGCTCCCGGCATAAATACACCTGATATACAACATCCTGTCTTCTTTCCCGCAAGTCCCACCAGGAAGCCATTGACTTATCTCAACCGGTCAATTCAGATCTATAACTCAAAACCCTTGCCGGACAACAACATATCTTTCCGGCTCCCGTCATGCATTGAGAAAACTCACACCACCCACGGACAGGCGGATATCAAATCCCGAGCCACTGCGCAAACCCAACTATGTGTCAGTTCAGCCGAAGACCGGCCGCGATCCGTTGCGGCACGCGGTTCCAGCCGGGAGCTGGGATTCGAGATGCTTCATCCCGTCGTACTTCCAGCGTGCATGGACCATTCCATGGCCTGGATCTTGCCTTTTATTCATCGCACAACGTTGGGACACGGCATGTTCATGCATGTTTTCGTAAAGGTTGACCGTGTTGGTTCCGGGGCCGACCGGGGATCAACCGGCAACACCGGTTACACGAGGACCAACCACTGATAAGGAGTAGGTAATGAAGCGTTTGCTTGCGGTGCGCATCTTTGCAGTATTCGTGCTGATAATGCTTGCCCTTGGGACGGCGCCTGTTCTGGCGGAGGATAGCCCGGGCAGCGCCAACACGAACACGAATACAACTGTAAATGGCCCAACACCCAACCCGTACCTGGCATCTTCACTTTATGGAATCGTGCATTTTGATTCTTCATCGAGCGACGCCATGCCCTACGGACCTCCCAAAGGAGTATACGTCATTAACCCGGCGCAACAGCCAATCGCTTACGGTGGGCCGGGCACCATCATGACGCTTGCCTCCACGCATCCGCAATACATGTGGCATCCATCCACCGATCGTCTCCAGTACATACGTAAAAGCGGCGGTGGATGGGTCACGGTCGCGGAGATGCATGTCTTGAATAAGCTGGCGAAAGATACATTTCCGAAAATTTCGGATAAGACACTCAGGGCCTTCGGCAAGGCCACCGCAGTCGGAATGACTCCGACCACCCTGATTGCCCAGATGAAATCCCTTTTCGGCGACAACTACGCGTCTCGTGGAGGGGGCGGAGTTTATTCCCTTGTTGATAACAAGAACGTGTTCTATTCCATGTATAATGGGGTCATACTCGGTTTTGCCCTGAAAGATGAGAACAACCCGGCGGCAGGTATCAAGATCAAATACAGGCTCGATGATCCCGTTACCAAAATCCAGGGCACCAGTGGCGCTCGTGTTGTCGCTCTGCAAATGACCTATGACGGTCATCTTGTCGTGACTTTCAGCAACGGGTTGGCGATCATCGATCGGGAACTCACCCTCAGCACCAACTCGTACTACGCTTTTGGCACTGGCGAGCGGGTAACCAACTCGACTTGCGTCGACGAGAATAACGCCGTATATGTCGCGAGTAATACAGTCATGCGCAAGCTGGTATGGACCGGCACGGCCCTTTCCGACCATGCAGGCGATGGCGCATGGTCGTGCCCATACACTACTGACAGTTCAAAAGCCCCTATTGGTAGAATGGATAATGGGACCGGGTCCACCCCCACCCTCATGGGTTTTGGCAACGACGCCGATAAGCTCGTGATCATAACCGATGGCGCAAAGGTAATGAATCTGGTGGCGTTCTGGCGCGACGAGATTCCCTCGGGCTTCACCGATCGCGTTGCGGGACAGATTCCGGTAACCTGCGGTTTTAACCCCGTGCCCGAATGGATACAGTCGGAGCAATCCGTGGTCGTAAGGGGTTATGGGGCTTTTGTTGAGAACAACGTTCCGGAATCGATCGACGCCGAGCTTCTGGCGACCCCGAGTACTTATACGTACCTTCTGGGGCCGGCATACACACCCGCCCGTGGCGTCGAACGCTTCGCGTGGGACACCACAACGCACTCGTGGAGTTCTACATGGGCGCGGACAGATGCCGTGGGTTCCCCGATTCCATCCTATAGTGCGGCCGGTAACATGGTCCTCATAACCGGTTGGATCCCCGATGTGGGTTGGGCGATTCACGGAATGGATTGGGATACGGGCGATACCGTCCACCTCACCTTCCTGGGCCAAAAGAACTTCGGAAACGGACTTTATGGCCTGCTGCAGGGTCTCAAAAATGGGGACCTGCTCTTCAACGGAGTCTGCGGCACAATACGGTTGCATTATGAGCAGTAGCCGGCGAGCAATAGCCGATGCGTCGCCCCGTAGTCGGTGAGTTGTTGCCGACGAGTTGTCAGGCAGTCGGCGAACTGTTTGGTAGGCGGCGAACTGTAACCGGCGAGCTGCTTGGAGAAATTGGATAAAGGCTTTAGTTCACCGCAGCCCCCCCGCCCTATGGGCGGGGTTTATTTCTTGACCGCCCCCGGCCCCTCCGGGATACCCCCTCCTCCCCCCTCCGAGGAGGGGCCGGGGTAATCAGGCCGAAGATCTGGCAAAGGACCAAACACAAGTTGGCCGATCCGCGGCAGCGCGGGTCAGCCGATCACTTCCCGGGATTGCTCCTTTTTTTCGGCAGGTATTAGGTAGGTTGGGGTGAGCGTAGCGAACCCCAACACCCACGCTTGCTGAAAATGTTGGGGTTCGCTACGCTCACCCTAACCTACGAGGCACGGGGATTATCCCAACCTACGGGCTTGTTGCACATGTTGGGGTTCGCTACGCTCACCCCAACCTACGGGGCTACGGGGCTAGGGGGCTGTAGGACTCTCGGAGGGCCGATCCTGGTCTCCTTGATCCCGGTCCCCTTTTCCAGCATGATGGGCGAACCAGCCTCGGATCTAGAACGCGACCAGACCGATGCCGACCGGGTTACTTCCTGAGCCTCTTGTTCAAAGCCGACCGGGTAATTCCCAGCATCGACGCCGCAAGAGTCTGGTTATCCCGCGACCTTATCATTGCCTCGGAGACCAGGGCATCCAGCACTTCCTTGATCGAGGGCAGTTTCTCCACGTGCTGAAAGAGCCTGTCACCCTCGACCGGTTTACGGGGTTCGGCGTGGCCCCGGTCCATGTATTCCCGGAAAGAACCGATCGACATCACGTGTGAAGAGTGTTTGCCGACGGCGTCGTATATCATCGCCCTCAATTCCCGGACGTTTCCCGGAAAATTATAGGTCATGAGGTGCTGAGCGAGTTCCGGTGGATAGTATGGCTTAGGCTTACCAAAATCACGGGCAGCCTCTTCGATATAGCGATCCAGGAGCAGAGGCACATCATTGAGCCTTTCCCGCAACGGCGGGATGTGAACATGGTGCGTTCTGAGACGATAATAGAGATCCCGCCTCATGGAGCCTTCACTCGCGAGTTGGTCCAACTCCCTGTTAGTCGCCACCACAATTCGTGCTCCGACCGAGCGGGGCCTATCCGACCCGAGAGGGAGATACTCCCGGTCCTGGATCACCCGCAGCAGCTTGATCTGTGAGGCCGCAGACAGGTCGCCTATCTCGTCGAGAAAGATCGTCCCGCCCGCGGCCCTTTCAATTAGCCCGCTGCGAGACTCTGTCGCTCCCGTGAAAGCCCCCTTCCTGTGCCCGAAAAGAGTGTCGGCGAAGGAATGCTCGTCCACCCCCGCCGCGTTCACGGCAACGAATTCGCCCCGAAGTCCGCTTGAGAGGTGAATGGCCTTCGCGAAGAGTTCCTTCCCCACGCCCGTTTCGC
>JBDKTY010000204.1:0-5999 GCA_039679945.1 Syntrophobacter sp.
GATCTCCCCTCCCTTCGCTGACTCCTTCCCGCACACGAGCGAGCAGCGCCGGCTAATCGGCCTTTATCTCCTTTTCCTCTCCCAGGTTAAAGGAGCAGAAATCGGGATACTTCTGGTCCAGGGCCACGCTGATGGGAATCTGCCGGCTCGTGGGCCCCCAGTACTGGATCGCGCCGGGGCTGCTGAAAAGATCCGAGGTTGCCCATTTGTCCCGGTTTTCCGCAAAGGCCTTGAACGAGGGCGAGTCGAGGCTCACGAGTGATTTCTCGATCACGAACTCCTCCTTGCCCTTGCGCATCTCGGCCGTGATGAGTCCCGCCAGCGGCAGCGCCAGAACGCGTCCGCCCCTGTCGAAATCGGTTATGGCCGCCATGTATCCCGTTTTGCCGGCCAGGATGAGGGAACCCGCGGTCAGGCCGAGGAGAAACGTGAACGCCGCGTCGAAACGGGTGGGCTTGGAACTGCGGCCCTCATAGCCGAGGAAATGGGACTGGGTCGACAACGTCGCCTTCTGGAAGGCCGCGATCTGCTCGGGCGTGGCCGGGACCTGCCCTTCCCCTTCGCCGAAGAACTTCTCGGGATGGCGCTTCATCTCGGACATCCGGTATCGCAGTTTATCAATGAGCAGTCTCTCGGTTTCAATCTGGGAAACTTTGACATTGCCGTGGTCGTCCCGGTCAAGGATCAGCATTCCCTGGATGTCACCCGGCAGCGAGGCCATGAGCCGGGCCGATTCGGCCGACAGGTGCGGATAGATGAATTCCTGCTTGTGGATAAGGGAAGGCAGGTCGGCGATGTCTCTCGCGTACTCCCCGAGTACTTTGTTCAGCTCTCCGATCAACCGCTTCATCTCCGGGATGAACTCCACGAGCCCCTCGGGAACCAGGATCACGCCGTGGTTGATACCCTTTATCCTGCGCTCGGTGACGATTCGGGCAACGTAATCCACGATCTGCTCGATCGACATGTTCTTTTCGGCAATCTCCTCGGAAATGAGAGTGATGGCCGGTTTCGTCTGGAGAGCGACTTCCAGTGTGATCTTGCTGGCCGTCCGCCCCATCAGCTTGACCACGTGGTAATACTTTACGGCCGATGCCGCGTCCTGGTTGAGGTTGCCGACCAGTTCCGAGAAGATTTTGCTGGCGGTGTCGAACCCGAACGAGATGGGCAGGAGCCGGCCCGCCGCCAGATCGCCGTCGATGGTTTTGGGTATGCCGATCACACAGCACTCGACGCCTTCATTTTCCAGGTATTCGGCAATAAAGGCGGCATTGGTGTTCGAATCATCCCCCCCGACTATCACCAGGCCATCGAGCCTGTTCGTGACAATCGTATCCCTGACCTTCGCGAACTGCTCCGGAGTCTTGATCTTGGTGCGGTCTGTCCCCAGGAAATCGAAGCCCCCCAGGTTCAGGATGGCCCCGATACTTTCCGGTTTGATCTCGAAGAGATCACCGTTTATCAGGCCCTTCGGCCCTTTTCTGATCCCGAAAAGCGTGTTATCCCCGCCCAGCGCCCTGGAAAGGCCGGCCAGAACGTTGTGGCCCCCGGCAGCCGGTCCGCCGGAGAAGAGAACGCCAACCCGCTTGCCCGTGGCTGAAGAGGCTTTATTGCCGGGGACGCCTTCGAGGACGACGCTCCCGCTCTTCGCGATCGTTTTTGGAAAGACCTCCAAAATCCTCTCATGCCCCTTGCACCTGAGTCTCATGTCGGTTTCCCGGAAGACCGCGGGCCTGATCGCGCCATCCTCATCCAGAAACACCGAAGCAACCGGTATGGGCATTCTCCGGATCTCCTCCTCGAGAGGAGAATGCTTCGCTGCCGTGTCTCTAACTTTAGAAAAAAGATCCATCTCTAATCTGCCCCCTCTTATTCCAGGTGTGCTGAACGGGAACTCCCCGCGTGAACAAACAGCACCCAAAGTTGAACATCATTGCCGCCCGGCAGGCGCGCGGTCATCACGTATTAGTTGATTTACCAAAAGATTGGAATACCTGTGAATTGGAAACTGCAATTATGCATGGCCTTGAATCAACCCGCGAAACGCTTCATGCGAAGTTGAGTTAAGAGAGCGATCCCCAGGGGCTAAAACAACTCTCATGCGTCGCGGAAGGTTCATGCGAGTCCGCGTTCAGGGAACCGCCTCCGTTTGCGCCGGTGTATCGAAGCATGAACGGGGCATCGGGCATGTGCCCTTTCATACGGGCGCATGCCAGTCTTGAACGCAACTCGCTATTAGCACTGAATATTAGTACACGAAATCGTCAGCGCAACAAAAAGATTCTTTCCCTTGCGCTAAGGATGCCGGATTTGCTATTGCTGTGCGGTGGAGCGGTCAGCGGCGAGCCGGCAATAAACAGCATGGAAGGATAATTATGTTCGAGGACCGAAAGATCGGTTTCATAGGCGGTGGCAACATGGGAGAAGCACTCGTGCGGGGGCTCGTTTCCGCCGGACTTTTCCCGGTCGATAAAATCTCAGTCTACGATGTGAGTTCATCCCGGGCGGAACATCTCACGAGCCGGTACGGTATCCGCGCGAGCCACAGTGTCTCCGAACTGGCAAAATCCAGCGATATCGTGGTGCTCTCGGTGAAACCGCAGGTCATGACCTCCGTGCTCGGAGACCTGCGCGACAGCTTTTCCGGCAAGCCCCTGGTCATTTCGATCGCGGCCGGCATCCCCCTGAAGATGCTCGAAAACGCATTGCCCGAAGGGGCGGCCGCTGTGCGCGTCATGCCTAACGCGCCCGCCCTGGTGCTCCAGGGAGCATCCGCCCTTTCCAGGGGCAAAGAGGTGAGCGCGGATCAGATGGAAATGTGCCTCGCGCTCTTCAGCGCGGTGGGCAAAGCCGTCGAGGTCGAGGAAAAGTGGATGGACACGGTTACCGGTCTGAGCGGCAGCGGCCCGGCTTACGTGCTTCTCATGGTTGAAGCGCTCGTGGACGGCGGCGTCCTGATGGGATTGCCCAGGCACATTTCCCGCGAACTGGTCCTGCAAACCGTTGCCGGCACGGTGGAGATGTTGCGGGAGTCGGGCAAGCACCCGGCGGAGATGAAGGATGTGATAACATCCCCCGGAGGCACAACCATCCAGGGGCTGAGAGTGCTCGAAAACAGAGCGGTCAGGGGCGCGCTGGTCGATTGCGTGGAAGCGGCCACGAAGAAGTCGGAGGAACTCGGGAAACACTGAGTGCCGGTATGAGGTTGAATATCGAGAGTCGTTGGACCCGGCGACAGGGGATTAGCCACGGCAAGTCCCCTGTCAGCTCCGGGCGAACGGATAGAACCTCTCATTTGAGAGCTGTTATACATCAATGGCGTGTTTTATCTTTTGTACCCCGGAGCAAACATCATTTCGAATGATACCCACTATAAACCGGTCTTTCAGGAACACTCTTTTCATTAACCTTCAGATTACATTTTGACGGGTTCTAACCTCCACCATTGTCCCACGGGAGAAATCAAGTCCACCCGCGCGCGACTGTTAATATCACAATCGGGATTATTATCACTTACCCGGCCGGATTCACGCGGCGGGCGGCTCACAGCAAACCAGCGATTGTGCTGGCCATCACTATTACCAGTACCCATTGTTTTCCATTGAACAGCGCTTGAATCTTACTTATAATTGGCCGCGTCGATAAACTCGGCCGGCGCGCGGGTAGAGTTGCGGTTGCTCCCGCCGCGCCTTGCCAAGTGAGCGCGGGGCTTGCTCCGCGCGGAACAGGCGGCCGTGAGAAGCGGTTTTTTAACGCAATGTCGCAAACGTACACCCGCCTTGGGCAGGGTGAATGGTCCGTCAACCCGGATTTTGATGTATGCTCTAGAACCTGATGCCTTAGTTTCAGGGAGTTTTGCCACGTGGCCGAGACTCCCTTTTTTACTTGTTTGCGAAGGATGATAAGACAAATGCTGGTTATTATTATAAAAAAACCCCTTTTGCTTTTCTTTTTCGCCGCTCTTTTGAGCGGCTTTTTTTGGGAACCCGCAAAATCGCGCGCGGCCGCCCCCACCGTGCCCGATCAACCCGAAAAACGGACCGCGCTGGTTATCGGAAACGGTTCTTACGCATCCTCTCCCTTGCGAAACCCGCTCAATGACGCCAAGGAAATGGCCAACGCCCTGCGCGGCCTCTCTTTCGAGGTCACTCTCCGGGAAAACCTGGACCAAAAGGAAATGAAGCGGGAAATCCAGGCGTTCGGGCAGAAACTCCAGAAGGGTGGAGTCGGACTCTTTTACTTTGCCGGGCACGGGGTCCAGGTGAACGGGCATAATTACCTGATCCCGGTTGGCGCGGCGATCGAGCATGAAAAACAAGTCGAATACGAAGCCGTTGACATGGGCGCGGTACTGGGTGAGATGGACTACGCCAGGAACCGCCTGAACATCGTCATCCTCGATGCCTGCCGTGACAATCCCTTCGCCCGGAGCTTTCGTTCCACGGCACAGGGGCTTGCTTCCATCAATGCCCCCAGCGGAACGCTGATCGCCTTCGCGACCGCGCCCGGCTCCGTTGCCAATGATGGTCCGGGAGAAAACGGAGTCTTCACGGGGGAACTGATAAAAGCCATGTCGCAACCGGGGCTGAAGATAGAGGATGTCTTCAAGCATGTAAGGTCGGCGGTGCGTGAATCCACACGCGGAAAGCAGATTCCGTGGGAATCCTCCTCGATGGAGGGGGATTTTTATTTCAAGCCGCCGGCGCCCGTCCAGACAACCCAAGCCCCGCCAACCACATCTACTCCCACCCAAACGGCTGGAACCGGGGACCGCTCGACCGGATCGCGCGATGACCCCGCCTCGCGCAGTGACAGAGCGGCGAAAACCCTCAAGACCTGGAAGGAGCCCGTGACCGGCCTGGAGTTTGTATGGGTGCCCGGTGGCTGTTTCCTGATGGGCAGTCCGCAGTCTGAGAAGAACCGGGCCGAAGACGAGGGACCAGTGCACGAAGTCTGCGTCGACGGGTTTTGGATGAGCAGGACGGAGATCACCAACGGCCAGTTCCGAAAATTCCAGACGGAGCACAACAGCCGGAACTATTCAGGGCATTCCCTGAACGGGGACAGCCAGCCGGCCGTGTTCGTCACGTGGCTGGATGCGAATAATTTCGCCCAGTGGCTGATGGGCCAGAACGGCGGGCAGTATACGTTCAGGCTCCCCACCGAGGCAGAGTGGGAATACGCGTGCAGGGCAGGTTCGGAGGCTTCCCGCTACTGGGGTGAAGATACCTTCAAGACTTGCGCATACGAAAATATCGCCGACTTGACGGCGCAAAAACAGTTCGGGATACAGCCCGCCACCGATTGCGATGACGGCTATGCCGCCACCGCTCCCGTGGGATCTTTCCAGCCGAACAAATTCGGCCTCTATGACATGCTGGGCAATGTCTGGGAGTGGTGTTCCGACGTCTACAGCCTGGACTCCTACGTGCGGCATGACCGCAAGAATCCCCAGTTCTCCGATGAGAGCGTGGGGCAAAGCCGCGTGATCCGCGGAGGTTTCTGGCATGGGGGACCGGCGGCAACCCGTTGCGCCATCCGGGGGAGCGGAATGCCCGAAGGGATGAGTGACGATCTGGGGTTCAGGCTTATCCGGGAGCCCTAGCAGTTGAGCGCGGCCCGCCCATGCTCCGGCGCCTCTCAAGTAACCGTCGTTTCTCCGGGCAACAAGGTACTCACCCGTGTTCACCCCGGGCAAGGGTGGAGCGGACCGGGTATACGCGACGCCATGAACGGGTGATATTTCACTTTCAATGGACATTCTTCGCATACGGCGACAGGCTGTTTTTCGACGGCATGCTCACAATGGAGGTTTATGATGAAAGTCCTCGGTATCAATGGAAGTGCGAGAAAGGATGGAAATACCGCGATTCTGATCGGTCATGTGTTCAAGGAACTCGAAAAGGAAGGCATCGAGACGGAACTGGTTCAACTTGCCGGGAAAAACATCCATGGATGCCGTGCCTGCATGAAGTGCTATACGGAGAAGAACCGCCGTT
>JBDKTY010000205.1:0-22385 GCA_039679945.1 Syntrophobacter sp.
TTTACTGGGTCCTGCAGGAAGATCCCGAACTGAGGTTTGTCCGCGCGGCCACACTCAAGGAGCTGATGCTGCTTGGCATCGAACTTCCCTTCAGTCTTGAGGAAAACCAGCTCAAACTCAATCCCGGGTATACCGCGCCTGACTATCCCTTTACTTCCGAGGTCCCGCGCAGGCTCTATTTTGGGCTAAGACACAAGAATTTGGTTCGTGTACAAGAACTTGGTTTAAGGGCGTCCTCCCGCCCTTTTCTCTCGTTATCCTCCGAGCGCGACCTGGCGCTGAGAATTGCACGCAGGCGTGAGGATGATCCTATTCTCATCGAGATTCTCGCTCAGAAGGCCAGCGAGGCCGGTATCCTGATCAGGAAGTCCGGTGAGCGACTTTACCTGGCGCAGAGCGTTCCACGGGAGTATCTCCTGCTGCCCCTGGTACGCCAGGAGGTGCACGAAAAGCATCAGGCGATGCCTCCTAAAAAGAAGCTGGCGTCACCCCCGTCGCCCGGTTCCTTCACTGTCCAGCCACATCATGTTCAGCCTCTCGGGCAAGGCAGTGAGAAGCCCGCAAAAGGCAGAGACGCGAAAAAGGCAAAAGGCGGCTGGAAAAAAGACTCGCGTAAAGAGAGACACAAAAGAAGCGTTTGATCGCTCTCGTCTGTGTTCCCGGCCTTTTGCGCCGGATGCAGGCTTGAATTGTCCTTCGATACACATGGGGGCTCATTAATTCTCGAGGCCCTTTTTCCATGAATAAAATCGGTTCTGCTTTTGTCTGCAAAATATGTCACAGCTCTTTCTTGCCCGAGATACCTTCCGTCTCAAAGTTGATTATATTTGATAGCGACATTCGTTGCGTTTTTCTCCTGCCCACAAACATCGCCTCGCGCTGATGAAAAAGAATGATAGCTGGACCACCACCGGCCCCGAGAAGGAGAATATTTGTATGACGCCCGACCTGGAAAGCTCGATCCATCGAACCGGGATGCATCTATACGATCTCATGGAAGGCGAAACACGATCGTTTTTTAGAAAGGAATACTGGACGGGGAAGCTTTTCGAATGGTGCATGCACAATGAACCCTTCAAAATCGCGATGTTCCGCTTCGTGGATGTATTCCCTTCATTGAGCACCCCAGCCTCCATGATGAAACATATTCAGGAATATTTTTCCGATCCTGCCTTGAATTTTCCCTCCGCGCTGGACCGCGGAATAAAGTACGTATCGCCCGCCTGGCGTTCATCCTCTGTTATCGCCAGAAGCATTTCACGAAACATAGAAAAGATGGCAAGGCAATTCATCGTTGGCGCCACACCGGAGTCCGGGCTTGCAGCCCTTGAGGATCTTCGCTCCCGGGGGATGGCATTCACGATAGATATTCTCGGAGAAGCCGTCGTATCCGAAAGAGAGGCCGACGCATATCTCCAACGCTATTTACGGGTCTTCGAATTGTTTAATCGCAGACAAAATAAATGGCCGGCGCTCGGCGCCGAACAGGGAAGTTTGGATTGGGGACACACGCCCAGGATCAACGTCTCCCTGAAAACCTCGGCCATGTATTCCCAGATGAATCCCCGCGCCTTTGAGGCATCAATTGCCAGGGCAAAGGAACGGTTGAGACCGATATTCCAGAAAGCAATGGAGACGGAATCGTTTGTCTGCCTGGATATGGAAGATTATCATCTGAAAAACCTCACCCTGGCGCTCTACCAAAGTATTAAGGAAGAAGCGGAGTTCCGCCGTTATCCGCATACGGGAATCGTTATACAGGCCTACCTGAGCGAGAGTGAACAGGACCTCCATCGGATAATTCGATGGGCCGTCGACGGTGATTTTCATTTGACCATCAGGCTGGTCAAGGGGGCATATTGGGACCAGGAGATCATTCGCGCTCGTCAGAACAACTGGCCTGTCCCGGTGTTTATGAATAAGGCGGAGACGGATGCGAATTTCGAACACCTTGCCCGCATTATTCTGCAAAACAGAAGTCACCTGAAGCTTGCCTGCGCTTCACACAACATACGATCCATCTCAGCGGTGTCGGAAATTGCCAAAGACCTCACCGCTTCGGACAAGGACCTGGAGTTTCAGGTACTCTATGGGATGGGACAGCCGGTACGCTCGGCGCTCCGAAAAGCCGGACTTCACGTTCGCGTGTATTGCCCAATCGGGGACATAATTCAGGGAATGTCATATCTCGTTCGAAGATTGCTTGAAAACACCGCGAACGAATCTTTCCTGCGACAGAGCTTTTCACAAAAACTCCCTCGTATGGAGCTTCTGCGCAATCCCGAGGAAAAGGTTCGGGAAGCAGAACGCCAATACTCGAATATCACGCAACCTCGAATGGATGAGAAGAAGATCAGGCCCTACAGCATTGAGCCCCTGCTTGACTGGTCTCAGGCCCAACACAGGGAGAGATTCTCGCGGGCCATGGACAAGGTTCGCACCGGTTTTCCCGTTTCAGTCTCCGCGCAAATAGCGGGCAAACGCATCGAAACGGATACCGTCTTCCAGTCGGTCAATCCAAATAAGCCGCGGGAAATTGTAGGTATAGTTGCACTCGGCGGTATCAAGGAAGCTGAAAGAGCCATTCAGGCCGCAAGCAAGGCGTTTCCCGAATGGCGCGACACGCCTCCCGCCGTTCGAGCGGACTACCTGTTCAAAGCGGCCACGATTGCCCGTGGGAGACGCTACGAACTGGCGGCGCTCGAGGTCTTCGAAGTCGGGAAGACATGGAGTGAAGCGGATGCGGACGTGTGCGAAGCCATCGACTACCTGGAATACTATGGGCGCGAAATGCTACGCTTTGAACATCCCATGCAAATCGGCAATGTCCCAGGGGAAACGAGTTTCCTTATCTATGAACCTCGCGGCGTGGCTGTTGTCATCGCTCCGTGGAATTTTCCCCTCGCCATCTCGATGGGTATGAGTTCGGCCGCCGTGGTTACGGGCAATCCCGTTGTCTACAAGCCCGCATCGCAATCACCCGTTACCGGTGCAATGATTGCCCGGATCTTCGAGGATGCCGGACTGCCGGAAGGGGTATTCAATTTTCTGCCGGGCCCCGGTGGAGAACTGGGAGATTATCTGACACGCCACCCATCCGTGGCCATGGTTGCTTTTACCGGCAGCAGGGAGGTCGGACTTCGTATTGTTGATAATTGCTACAGAACTCCGCCCGGTGCGTCAGCCATCAAAAATGTTATTGTCGAAATGGGAGGGAAGAATGCAATCATCGTCGATGCCGACGCGGACCTCGACGAGGCGGTTGCGTGCATCCTCCAGTCCGCCTTTGCCTACCAGGGGCAGAAATGCTCCGCATGCTCACGGCTCATCGTTTTGGAGGAAAACTATGAGAGAGTGCTGGAAAGACTCAAAGCCGCCGCGCAAAGCATCAACGTGGGACCCACCGAATATCCGGAGAACTTTGTGGGCGCCGTAATTGAAAAATCGGCCAGGGACAAGATCCTGAAATACGTTGAGATCGGCAGGAAGGAGGGAGCCCTTCTGCTTGAGCATCAGGGAGGCGCCGAGGGTCCCAACCTGGTTCCGCTCACCATTTTCACGGACATCGATCCGGACAGCAGAGTCGCCCAGGACGAAATCTTCGGCCCTGTTCTCGCCGTAATAAAGGTTAAGGATTTCGATGAGGCTCTGCGTGTGGCAAACGGGACCGATTATGCGCTCACGGGCGCGGTACTCTCCAGGAGTCCGGCTAACATTGCAAAAGCGCGTGCAAATTTCAGGACGGGAAACCTCTACATCAACAGGGGATGCACGGGCGCTGTCGTCGGAAGGCATCCATTCGGCGGGTTCAAGATGTCGGGGCTCGGATCAAAAGCGGGAGGACCGGACTACCTCCTTCACTTCATGATTCCGAGAAATGTTGTCGAAAACACCGTCAGAAAGGGATTTGCGCCCCAAACCGGGAATCAGCTCAAAGCTGAGCGATGATCACTCATTCCTTCGCAACAACCGGTATCCATTATGGCTGCTCAACAGGTAATCCTGTCCCCTGAACTCGAAGCGTTCCTGATAGCCATAGGGAAGATTGAGATCCTGAGCCGCCGACATGGTTTCGAGCAGAAAGGAGATGACCTGCGCGTACTCCTCCATCCACTGGAGAAACTCGTCTCGCTCTATCAAGATCTCTTCCACCCCAAAATGCAACTTCAGCCCCTGCGTTTCAAAACGGCCGTCTGCTTCATTCAGTACCAGACTGATGATCTGTTCCGGTTTCTTGCTGTTCTGGATCTGGAGAAACAGGGGATTGTCGGGTGTTATCATATCCTGCATATACAGGCTACCAGCCTTTCTTATGTGTTTTTCTCAGAGAGGCATGAGCCGCGAAAAAGACATTCGCTCTGGTCGCAAAAGCCATCGGACCTCTCGTAGCAGTCGAAGTTTCCCTCTTTGAGTTGAATTTCCCTGACCAGGTCCCTCTTGGACTTCCCAAAAGAGTTGATCCCCAGTTTTTTGGCAATGGTCCTGATTTCCTGCATCTTCATGAAGAAGGGTCCTTTCACTTGCCAAAGTCGTGTCGCCAAAAAACATCAATACCGGATTGGTCTGCTCCTCCGACCTGCGTTTGGACCGACAGGTGACGGTTAAGCCGGTATTCTATCTGGACTTCATTCCCCTTTTCCCCCTTGATGCCTCTTCCATAGGTAACATAGAGGTCGGGAGTAATGAATTTCCCGATTTCCACCACTCCTGTCTCTTTGCTGGTTGTGGCAGGATCGGCTTTATTCGTGAAGCCTCGCTCACCCTTGGTCGTACTCCTGTACCCGAACGAATCCGGGGCAAGAGGACTATCTCCCAGAATACTCCTTAGTGCAACGGAAGTCTCGGAACCGAGCCACGCGGCCGCACGGTCCTGGAGTTGCGCGCTCTCCTTGCTGTTCATGTCGCCCGCTGCGTGGTCGAACATGAAATAGGAGAGAATATCAACCTGGTTCATGGACGGAATGCTGCTCAGGCGTAGCTTGGGACGGCTGAGCGGCCCTGAAACACGTGCCTGAAGCGTGACATCCTTCACCTGCTTCTCGCAGACGAATCGCAACTGTGGATCGGGAGTGGGGGTACCCGTAAAAACAAGTGATCCCTCGACGATCTTCAGTTCCTTTCCTTGAAAACTGTACGTTCCTCGCAGTGTCCGCAACTCGCCCGTGAGCTTTATGGAACCGGCTGGAACCTTTGAGACGTTGAGCCTCCCGGTAATTTCAGCCTTGACACCCTTGCCTGAAACCCAGGTACCGTAGTCAGGAAGCTGAAGTCCGATATCCATTTTGAGTTTATTATAAAACTTGCTGGGGCTTTTCGCATCTTTTATCTCCAGCAGATTCCCTTCTCCGCTGCCCTGGATTATCTCGATGCTCTGAGCTATTTCGGTTTCCAACTGTCCCAGGCTCATCTCCGCTTTGGAAAAATGAAGTGTCCCGGTCAGTTCGGCGCTATCCGGATTCTCCCTTATCTCGGCCTGGCCGGATACCTTCCCCTGGATTCCATAAATGTCAGGAAGCTGGAGGTCCGTGGCCATCGCCCGGAATTCCAGCGTCTGAAAGCGCGGGTATTCTATTGAACCAGTGACGTTGACTGTCCCTCCGCGATGGGTCATTACCGCCTGCCGGACATGGATCAGCCTTGAATCGGCCTGCCACTGGGCCTGAATATTATCGATTATATGAGGCCATCTCTTTTCCTGAAAAAACCCGTCTCGCCAGGTTCCAGAGCCGCTCACCGCCGGCTGTCCGATGCTTCCTCCGATGTGCACCTCACCCTGGATGAGACCGCCCACCCTGGATAGGAACGGCAAAAGGGCAAGGGCGGGCTCGGTGCTGATTCCTCCGATCTTGACATCGCAACTCATTTCATCTGATTGTCTCAACTCGAATTGAGGTGGTCTGAAGCTGACCCTGACAGGAATACGCGCGGTGAAGCCGAGAGGAGACTGAACGCCCGGAGCGCTCAGTTCCCCCTGCATGGAAAGAGTATCTTTCGTACAGGTCCCCTGGACCTGGAGTTGACTTATCTGCTGCCTGCCGCGGATAAGGCAGTTGGAAGCCTGAAGGTTGAGTCTGCACTCAGGTTGATCTGGCTTTCCGCTGACCTGGATCAGTCCGGAAACCCCGCCCGAGAAAGCATCCTTGTGACCCAACAGGGCAAGGATCGGTCCCGCGTTGACGGACTCGACAGTCAAACGCAGATCGGTCCTGCTGTTTGAAATCAGGCCGCCGGAGACCAGCAGCTTCTGCTTTCCCTGCCGCAAGGATGCCGACTGGATTCGTATTCCGTCCTTTTCGACGTCGAACCGGCCTTCGATGGCGCCGCTCTGATCCATCCAGTTCACCTGGCCTTGCGTCGAAAAAGAAAGCAGCGGAAATTCGAATATTTTCTCGATTCTTCCGGAAAGGCGGGTTGAAACCTGGTTGACGATTCCATCGCCTTTAAGCTGATATGTGCAGCCGTCTTTTTGTTGATCCAGGTCCAGGTTCAGCGAAGATATCTTCTTACCGTCCAGCATAATGTTCTGAGCTTTGAAAGATACCTGGCGCCTTTCGTCTTTTCCAGTGAGCCTGCCTTTGCCTTTCAGTGCAATATTGTCCGCCTGGATTGATGCATGTTGAAACCGGGGTGAATTAATCTCGCCTTCCCAAAGCAGGTCGGGCCATTTTCCAGTAAGGCTTCCATGGGAAGCCACCCTCCCCTTCCCTTCCCACTTCGGGTAAAAGGCGGCGAGTCTTTGCACTTCCGCGCAGTCCAGATCATAGTCTGCCTTGAGCTGTTCGTTTTTATAGATCGCAGTGCCCTTGAGAGCAATAACTTCAGGAATATCGAGGTTTGCGTCGACTTTGGCGCGCCAGAGCAATGGGTTGCGGAATTCTCCGGAGCCGTAGCCGGCATCTAGAGTCAGGGTCCCACCGAGTCGCTGCTTCAGCTTGTGGTTAACCTTTTCGAGATTTGCCTTCTCAATAATGATATCGGCTCTTACTCCGCCTCCGTGTCCATTATCGAAAAATCCTCCGAGGTCAGCCGTGGCAGAAAGTTTCAAATCGGCAACCGAGCTTTGTACCCTCCCGTTCCTGATCGTAAATACGTTGTGTTCCATATCCCCGGAGAGTTCGCACCCCTGAATGGATTCCCCAAGGATCGAGGAAGGATCGAGCGTCATTGTGAACCGTGCCGATGCGATATCACCCTGTGTGAGCAAGGCCGTTAGATCCAGGCGCCCGTTGAGGTTCGCACCCGAGGCCCAAGTCTGCCCGGGCACGCCCAGGTTTGTGAACCCGGAATCCAGCCTCGCCTCGTAGACCCCGGAAGAGCCGGTTACCCGGAACGTACCTTTCAGATTTCCGGACGAGGTCGCAAGCTCGTGTTCAATGGTCCAACGATCTCCCTCCCTGGTCAGTCCAACGGCGCCTGAAATATTTTCCAGCTTTCGGAGCGGTTCCGGTACATCGGGAATAAAGCCCGGCGACAGTCCCGTGAAGCTCAAATCCGCCCTGCTATCCCGCGAACCGTCAAGGCTCCAGCGGCCCCGCAGCTTTGCACTACCACCGTCAACCGCCAGAATTTCAATCCCGTCACTGAAAAACTCGCTTTTCAGGAGCGAACCAGATCCGGCGATCGTCCACGCACCGTATCCGGCGATATCGGCCCTTGCCTGCCAATTGTCGAAGTCCACTCTTATCTCTGGACCATTCGGCCCCTGAACGGTTATGAGCTGCAGTACCCCGGTAATGTCCTTCACGGTCATTATCGTTTTGCCCTGCTGATGCGCTTCTATATGACCGGAGGAGATCCGGAGTCTCGGGAGCGGGAATGCGAGTTGAGAATGCTCCTTCCCACTTCCTCCGGCCGCCCCGCCGATTCCCGAACCCAGTGATTGTGCCGCCTGTCCGGGGATACGCCATTTGCCGTCCGAGGTTCTTTCGAGATGCACGAACGGTTTTTCCAGGTAAACCTCCTGGACCGCAAGATACGGCGAACTTGTCGAGAGCCCATAGCTCACACGGACCTTTTCACATTCCAGGACCGGCGCGCCTTCGGCCTCTATTTTTACGTTCTCCAGGTAGAGCGCGGATAGGGGCCACCACATGAATGAGGCGAGTTCAATCTTATAATGGGTTGCCGCCTCGATCCGGTTTTCAACTCGAAGGATGATTTCTTTCTGGACGACGGGGATGTGCAGAGCCACAATGGAAAGCAGCGCGAGCACAAGGATGCCGGCAATAACGGCCGTGCCCAACCGTAGCGGCAGGGATGCTCTTCCGAATCGTCTTCCTTTTCCGGAGCGTTTTTGAGCAGTATCATTCCTGTTGGGCAAAATGTTCTCCGCTTCATGCTGGCCAGGGGCGTATTATCGATAAATATCCAACACAAATCAACCTGCAATAAATCGGGTGTGTCGACGATGAAGGCAATGCTGCTCGAAACATGCGCGCCGATAGAGGATGGTCCTCTCAAATGGACCGATCTTCCCGATCCCGAGCCCGGGCCGGGGCAGGTGCGGGTCAGAGTCAGTACCTGCGGCATCTGCCGGACCGATCTGCACGTAATTGAAGGCGAGTTGCCTTTCCCGGGACATCCGGTAATTCCCGGACACCAGGTAGTCGGTATCGTGGACCGCCTCGGGTCCGGATCTGGCAGATTCCTCCCGGGAACCAGGGTAGGCATTGCATGGCTTCGCCACACATGCGGAAAATGCGGCTACTGTCTCTCCGGGCTCGAAAACCTGTGCGAGAGCGCGCTTTTCACGGGGTATCACGCTCCCGGCGGCTATGCGGAATATGCACTCGTTGACGAGGATTTTGCCTATCCTATTCCGGATACATTCAGTGACACGGACGCCCCTCCCCTGCTCTGCGCCGGCATAATCGGATATCGCAGCCTCAAGCGCAGCCAGCTCCGTCGAGGAGACACTCTCGCCCTATACGGCTTCGGCTCTTCGGCGCACATCGTGCTCCAGATAGCGCTCCACATGGGTTGCACGGTTTATGTGTGCACGCGCGGTGAAAAACACAGGGCGCTTGCGGCAAGACTCGGGGCGAAGTGGGTCGGGGAAAACGCCGAGGATATGCCGGACTCAGCCCACAGTGCCATTGTCTTTGCTCCCGCGGGGGCGCTGGTACCGGTCGCCCTTTCCCGATTGCGGAAGGGCGGCACCCTTGCCCTGGCCGGGATCTACATGACATCGATTCCCGGGCTGGACTATGAAAAACACCTTTTCTACGAGAAGAACATCCACAGCGTGACTGCTAATACACGTGAGGACGGTCTGGAACTGCTGCGACTTGCATCGGAAATTCCGATTCGCACGGAGACGGAGGTCTTTCCTCTCCAGGATGCAAACGAAGCTCTCCTGAGACTCAAACGGGGCGGGATCGAAGGGTCTGGAATTCTGCGCGTGCGGGCAACCTGATCGTCATAGTGATTTTTTCCCGTCTTATCGCGCATAATGCACCAAATTCCGCTTTGATATCAAAAAGAGTCGCGCTATAAGAAGGCGGCTTGATCGAAAGTGTCCGGAAAGCGGCTCCACTCAATCCTACGCCGATACATTCCCTTCTCAGCCTCAAATGCATTTTGCAATGGCCGGACAACAGCGGAACGGCGGCGTTCCACGCGTGGCGGATTATCGCTCCGCGGCGATTTTGGGGCAACTGCTTGAACAATCTTATGATCTAAGGGAGGATATGACTTGAACACTGATGAAAAAATGGGAGCGCGTATACGGCGGTTCAGAGAACAAAGAGGCCTTTCGCTCGCGGAGGTATGCGAGCGCAGCGGACTTAGGCCGGAATTCATCCAGGCGGTAGAGGAAGAAAATATTTACCCCTCTCTCGGCCCGCTTTTGAAGATAGCCCGCGTGTTCGGTATCAGGCTGGGCACTTTCCTGGACGATCAGTTCAGCCAGGACCCTCTCATCGTCCGAAAGGAAGAGCGGAAAGAGGAACTGAGCATGCTCAAGGGCAAAGGCAAAGCCGTCGCGCTCAAGTTCCACTCCCTGGGACGAGGTAAAAAAGACCGCCACATGGAGCCTTTCTATATCGAGATTCTTCCTGAACCGGCCGAGGACAAGAAGCCGTCCTTCCATGAAGGCGAGGAATTTATTGTCGTGATTTCCGGCGAGGTCGAAGTCAACTACGGAAACGAAGTGCATATCCTGAAATCCGGTGACAGCATATATTACAACTCCGTGGTTCCACATTATGTGAGCGCCGTTGGGTCCAGGGCCGAAATCTACGCTGTTCTCTATTTTCCCGATTAGAAAGCAGGTTTGGATAAGCTATGGAAAGCCCACATCTCCAGTCCCTCACCATGGGACAAATCCTCGATCGTTCGATTGCCCTGTGCCCGGACAATGACGCCGTCGTATACTATGACCGCGATTTCCGGCTCACCTACCGTGAATTCGGTGACCTTGTAGACAGGCTGGCCAAGGGCCTCATGTCGCTGGGAGTTCAGAAGGGTGAAAAGGTCGCTGTCTGGGCTACCAACGTGCCATATTGGGTCGCGCTGCAGTTCGCCACCGCGAAGATCGGGGCGATCCTCATCACGGTGAATACCCTCTATAAGACCTCCGAAATAGAATACCTGATGTCTCAGTCCGAGTGCGAGAACATCTTCATCATAGATGGTTTTCGGGACACCGATTATGTCCAGACCATCTATGAACTGGTTCCCGAACTGAAAACACAGCAGCGCGGTTTTCTCAAAAGCGAAAGATTTCCGCATCTCAAGCGCGTGTTATTTCTCGGTCATGAAAAGCACCGTGGAATGTATTCAGTCTACGAGATGCTTTCACTCAGTCCGACGATCTCGGATGAACAGTACAAAGCCCGCCAGGCTGAACTCGACCCGCACGATGTAGTCAACATGCAGTACACCTCCGGCACGACCGGGTTTCCCAAGGGGGTGATGCTGACCCACTACAACGTTGGGAACAACGGTTACTGGCTCGGCAAAAACCAGTTGTTCAGCCCCAAAGACAGGGTCTGCTTGCCGGTTCCGCTCTTCCACTGCTTCGGGTGCGTTCTCGGAGTATCGGCCGCGGTAAATCACGGCGCGACCATGGTCATACTGGAGAGTTTCGATCCCGTCCTGGTGATGGCATCCGTTGAGGCCGAACGCTGCACTGCCGTCTACGGCGTTCCGACCATGTTCATTGCCATGCTGCAACACAAGCTTTTCAAAAAATTCGACTTCACTACATTGCGGACCGGCATCATGGCGGGATCTCCGTGTCCCGTAACCGCCATGGAAGCGGTCATGGAGAAGATGAACATGCGGGAGATTACAATCGTCTACGGGCTTACGGAGGCCTCTCCCGGAATCACACAGACGACCGTAACCGACAGCGTGGAGAAGCGGACGCAAACGGTCGGCAAAGCGTTGCCTGAAGTCGAGATGATCCTGAAAGATCCCGAGACCCGCCAACCGGTTCCGATTGGTGCCATAGGGGAAATCTGCTGCCGCGGGTACAATGTCATGAAGGGCTATTACAACATGCCCGAAGCTACCGCGGAGGCCATCGACACTGAGGGCTGGCTCCATTCCGGCGACCTCGGCGTGCTCGATGAGGATGGCTACCTCACCATAACCGGCCGTTATAAGGACATGATTATTCGCGGCGGTGAAAACGTTTACCCGCGTGAGGTCGAGGAGTTCCTCTACAGGATGGAGGGGGTGCAGGACGTCCAGGTCGTTGGCGTGCCTAGCGCAAAATGGGGTGAGCAGGTTGGGGCCTTTGTGATCCTGAAGAAGGGTTATTCCCTTTCCCCGGAGGATATCCAGGACTACTGCCGTGGGAAAATCTCCCACTTTAAGATCCCCAAATATGTCATCATCGTAGATGCCTTCCCCCTTACCGCCAGTGGGAAGATTCAGAAATACAGGCTGCGCGATCAGGCCGCTCGGCTCTATCCCGACGCGTAACACCAGATCTCGATATATAAAGATCATCCGGGGCCGGATATCCCATCACGGGTTGTCCGGCCCTTTCCCGGTCCTCGAATGAATACGCTATCGCCCACCCCACAACCATCTTGCCAATATCGCGCAAATAATCGATATTCATAGCTGTCCGTTGACTTCACCCCGCCGGCCATTATGAGAAAAGAAAGACGTCCACACAAGCTGGAGAGACCGGATTGAGCGCAGACATTGAGAATACCGGTGATGACCTGCAATTATTGATTGAGGTTCTCCCGCCCCTCGTTCGCAACCAGTTGGAAACCCGGAGTGACTGCTCCTCGCTTGTTGAAATCGTGCTGGACCTTGGCCGATACCCGCAGGCTCGTTTCGAGGACCAAATGGTGGACCTCCTCAAAGAGCACGTTTCGCAGGACGACATTCATTTCGTGGTTTCGCATATCGGAGAGTTTTCCGAAGACAACCGGGCGGGCATCGAACGCACACTCCACCGCATATCCGCGATCAGGAACAGGACCGGTGCTGTCATCGGTCTCACCTGCCGGGTCGGCAGGGCTGTATTCGGGACGGTTGATATAATACGGGACGTGATCGAGGAAGGTAAATCCCTTCTGCTCGTCGGGCGGCCGGGGGTCGGAAAAACAACTCTTCTCCGCGAGGCCGCTCGCGTCCTGGCGGACGACCTCGGCAAGCGGGTGATCATCGTGGACACCTCCAATGAGATCGGAGGCGACGGCGACATTCCCCATCCCGGGATCGGCCGAGCCCGGCGGATGCAGGTCCCCAGGCCGAACCGCCAGCATGCCGTTATGATCGAGGCGGTCGAAAATCACATGCCCCAAGTGATCGTGATCGATGAGATCGGAAAAGAGGCCGAAGCCGCCGCCGCGCGCACCATCGCCGAGCGGGGCGTGCAGTTGGTGGCCACCGCCCATGGCAATACACTCGAGAACCTTCTTCAGAACCCGACGCTCATGGACCTGGTGGGGGGGATTCAGGCGGTGACCCTGTCCGATGATGAGGCCCGCAGGCGCGGCACTCAGAAGACGGTTCTGGAACGCAAAGCCCCGCCGACGTTTCAGGTCATGATAGAGATCCAGGAACGCGGACGGCTCGCGGTTCACCACAACGTGGCGGAGGTTGTGGACCTGTTTCTCAGGGGGAGCCCCCTGGAACCCGAGATCCGCACCAGGACCGAAGATGGCAAGGTCGAGATCAGCCAGAGCCGGGCTCGCGAACGAGGACCGGAATTCCCCGCTCCCGATTTCAGGCAGTCCGAGGGTCCTGCTCGCAGGCGGTACAGGCGCGGGACAGTAAGGATCTTTTCCTATGGCGTGAGCCGCCTCAGGCTCGAGCGTGTCATCCAGAAGTTCCGTGTCCCGGCGGTTATCACATCCGAAGTTGAGAGGGCGGACCTCATCCTTACCCTTAAGTCCCAGGAGAAGAGGCAGCCCAAGTCTATCAGGGACGCCGAGTCGCGCGGTATTCCGCGGCACGTGCTCAAGAGCAACACCACGACCCAGATGGAGAACTTCCTGAGGTCGCTCTTCTCGCCCGAAGACTTCTCCGACGGCGAGCAACCCGGAATTCTGGAAGCGCGGGAGGCGCTGGAAAGGGTCCGCGACCAGGGCAGGAAAGTGGAACTCTCACCTCAAAATTCGCATGTGCGCCGCCTTCAGCACATGCTTGCCGAGCGCAATGGCGTCCGGTCCAAGAGTACCGGGCGTGAGCCGAGCCGTCGCGTCGTGCTTCATCCAGAGGACGACCCGGCTTAACCCTGTAGGGCGGATGTATTTTTCCGGCCTCTTTGAATATCCGGACGGGGGTTGTTGCACTGGATCGGATTCAGAAATTCAACCGGGACAAAGATGGCTTTCACCACCCGCTTCGCAAACTGCATTTATGGCGGCTATCGCTGCCGGTAGCCGAATTCCTCCAGCGCCCGAGGATCCTTTCTCCAGTTCTTGTGCACGCGCACGAAAAGGCTCAGGTAGACGTGGCAGCCCAGAAAGGCCTCGATTTCCTTGCGGGCCTGCATGCCGATCTCTTTGAGCATCTGGCCGCCCTTGCCTATGATGATTGCTTTCTGGGAGTCACGTTCCACATTGATGACGGCATCTATTTCAATGCGGTTTCGCTCTGGTATTTCCGTAAACTTTTCGACAAGCACGGCGACAGCGTACGGCACCTCCTGGTGCGCCATGCGGAAAATTTTCTCCCGCACCAGTTCAGCCACGAAGAAGCGCTCAGGCTGGTCGGTTACATATTCATCCGGGAAGTATTGCGGGCCTTCCGGCAGCAGCGAGTGAATTTCGTCGAGCAGTTGCGGGACCCCGTCACCCGTGAGCGCCGAGATGGGCACGACGGCACGAAAATCCAGGCGGTCCTGGTACGACTTGATCAGCGGCAGCAGTTCCTCTTTGTTTTTCAGCGAGTCCACCTTGTTGATCGCGAGAATCGCGGGAGTGCGCACCTGGCGCAGGTTTTCAACGATGTATTCATTGACCTGCCGTTCGGCCCCTCCAAGCTCGATCATAAAGCAAACGGCATCGGCTTCGTTGAGCGAGGCCAGCGCCGTATCCACCAGCGACCGGTTGAACTCGTCCCGCGCATTGTGAATTCCGGGAGTGTCGACGAGGATCATCTGATAACCCGGACCGGTCAGGATGCCCATTATGCTGTTCCGGGTGGTCTGAGGCTTGGGGGCCGTAATTGAGATCTTCTGCTTGAGGAGCTGATTGAGAAGGGTTGATTTCCCGACATTCGGGGCCCCCACGATCGCGACATACCCGGATTTGAAGGTCTTCGAATCCTTTACTTCCTTACCCACTGGATACTCTCCCATCCCTTTATAGAAAGGTATTTACTAATAATAGCCCTGCATGAGCATCTCTATCCCGGCGAGTTCGCTGTCTGCTCTCACCGCCATGTTCCTAAGCCCCCACCTGGCCTTCCAGTATTCTATATTGGTCTTGCCCTGCCCCACAACCTCGCTCACATGGTTCGGCGCGGCACGCACCAGCAGTTCATCGGGCGCGGAAGTCCCAAGTGATTCCATTGCCGCGTCCACGCGGTTGCGCCACCAACGGCATCGGACAAGGTAGCCGAATGCGGGATGATAGGGTCCGGCAAGCATGACACCGGGGGCTTCGAGAGCGGCATCCGCATGCAGTCCCATTCGCGTTACGGGGACCGAGGCCGACACCAGCAGATCGTAGGCGGGAACCACCCACTCCATGGCCTCTTCCATCTCCAGCGGCCGGTAGGTCCCGCTTCGGTAAAGGCCTGCCAGTGGTGTTCCGTTCAGTACGAGAGTCGGGTAGATTCGTACGAAATCGGGTCTGATTACGACCGTCCGCCATACCGACTCAAGAAAGCGTGATGCGTTGTCCTCCGGAAGCCCGGCCATAAGCTGAATCCCGAGCGCCCACCCGTACTGTTTCACACGGGCAGCGGCGCCGCGGGCACATTCCGGCGAATATCCGCGCCGGCTCGCATCAAGAACGGGTCCGATGAAGCTTTGCACGCCCAGTTCCACCGTTGTGACCGGATATTCCGAAAGTATCTGGCAAATGTCGTCATCCAGGCAGTCCGGACGCGTGGAGAAACGGACCCCCGTAAACAGGCCCTCGTCCACAAATCTCCCGGCGAGTCCCAGGATTGTTCGAAGCAGCGATTTGGGCAGTGCGGTGAAAGTCCCGCCGTAAAACGCGACCTCACCGACATGGTGAGAGTTGCGAACCTGTTCGGCATAAAGCTCGAGGCGCATGTTCGCCTCCGCAAGGATGCCGTGCCCGGTCGGTCCCACCCCGACTACCGCGTGCTGATTGCAGTATATGCATTGGAATGGGCATCCCGCATGGGGAAGGAAGACTGGGTATATCGTTTTCTTACGAGGCATTCTGCTCCAGCAGTTCCGAGTTGTTCAGAATCTGTTCAATTGCCTTGCGGGCCGCTTCCTGCTGTGCTTCCTTCTTGCTCTTGCCCGACCCGTGAGCGAGCACCTGGCTTCCGATAGCCACCCGCATGTAAAAAGTTTTATCGTGATCGGGCCCCTCTTCTCCTTCGAGGAAGTAATTCGGAGTGAGTTTCAGCCGCGCCTGGGTGATTTCCTGAAGCTGCGTTTTGAAATCCTTGTCCAGGGCCTTGAGGAGGTATTCTTCCTCCCTGTTCTCCAGATACTCGTAAAACATCTTCTTAACCAGTCCAACGGCGAAGTCGAGCCCCCCGTCCAGGTATACGGCCGCAAGGAGGGCCTCAAGCGCATTCGCCAGAAGAGACGGTTTTTGGCGCCCTCCGGAGAGTTCCTCCCCTTTCCCGAGAAGCAGGTAATTGCCCAGGCCGACGCAAGTCGCGATTTGCGCCAGTTCACGCTCGTTTACGATAGAGGAGCGCAGCCTGGAGAGTTCCCCTTCATCATAGCCGGGAAAGCGTTCAATGAGGATGTGGCTTATGGCAAGGCCCAGTACTGAATCGCCAAGAAACTCCAGCGTTTCGTTGTCCACGGCGATGTCCGGATTCTCATAGGCAAATGACCTGTGAACGAGAGCGCGAAAAAGAAGTTCCTGGTTGTGGAACCGATACCCGAGTTCGCTTTGCAGTTTTTCAAGATCGATTGCGTGCAACATGAGTTCTATAGTATCATACCCTCTCTTGACGTTATGGGGGTGGAACTTTGTCTCCCGCCCGTGCAACGGAAAAGTTGCAAACATATATAATACACATTTCTTTGCCCAATTTGGCTATATTCTGAATGTGTGGCCGCTCTGGATTGAAAAATGCTCGTATGGCTCAAATCCCCCCAGGCACAAAACCGCGAATTCCTACTCCTCGATCGCGACGGGGTTTTTAACAGAAATAGCCCCGATTATGTAAAAAACATTGCCGAAGTCCACTTTTACCCCGACGCCCTGGAAGCCCTTGCGATCCTGAATCGCAAGAATGTTTCGGTGATTATCATCAGCAATCAGTCCGGCATCAACCGCGGCCTGATCCCGTGGGATGACTTCTGGGAAATGCACGACGGGGTAATCGAAAAAGTGGAAGAGTGCGGAGGCGACATCCTTGCCGCCTTCTACTGCCCTCACCGGCCGGATGAGAACTGCGAGTGTCGAAAGCCCCTGCCGGCTATGATCCTGGCGGCTTGTCGCCAGTTTGGCATCGATCCCGGTGAAACCTGTTTCATCGGGGACAGCGATACGGATGTCCAGGCAGCTCAAAACGCCGGCTGCCGGGCTATCCGGATTTTACGCGAAGGCGCGGGTCCCGAGGAACCTCGCGGCAGCGGCGTTCCTCTTTATTCTAACCTTTTGGAAGCCGTCCGTGACCTGTACGGGAAGCGCTAGAATGTGTGGATGCTTATTTTTGTCAGGTTGTGAACCCAAATCGGATCATCTTATCTCAAATATTCACAATTCACTGGAAGGGAACAGAAATGCCTGATTTCGATAACCATCGTTATGCTGCTTTGCTGAAAGGAAAGATGTCCGAGCAAAGTTATCGGAAGCTCACCGCACTCGACAACTCGAAACTCTTTGAGTTTGTGGGAGAATATATCGAACTCTGCGAACCCGATAGCGTGTATATGTGCGACGACAGCGACGTGGACGCTGAATATATACGAACGAAGGCCCTCCAGCAGCGCGAAGAGAAAAAACTGGCCAAGGAAGGACACACGATCCACTACGATGGCTACAACGATCAGGGAAGGGCGCCCGGAGCGACCAAAAACCTCGTCAGCAAAGAACTGCTCCCCCTCATGGGCGCGCTGCAACCGAAGGAGCGCGGAGAGGGGCTCGCCGAAGTACGCCTTATACTCAAGGGGATCATGAAGGGGAAGGAAGCGATCGTAAAGCTGAGCTGTGAAGGCCCGGTCCACGGCCCTTTCTCCATTGGCTGCGCCCAGATATCGGACTCTTTTTATGTTTGCCATTCCGAGGAGTTGCTTTACCGCAGGGGCTATGAACAATTCCTCCACATGGAAGACAAGAACAGGTTTTTCCGCTTCGTCCACAGCGCGGGCCGGCTGGACGAAAACGGCAATTCCGTTGACCTCGATAAGCGCAGAATCTACCAGGACCTGGAGGATTTCATCGTCCTTTCCGCTAATAACCAGTACGCGGGGAACTCCGTGGGGCTGAAGAAGCATTCCATGCGCCTTGCGATAAAGCTCTCGGGGATGGAAGGCTGGCTGTGCGAGCATATGTTCGTCATGTCGGTGATGAATGAGAAGAAGGGCAGGAAGACGCACTTCTGCGGCGCTTTTCCCTCGGCCTGCGGAAAAACCTCCACGGCCATGCTCCCGGGAGAAAAGATCATCGGTGACGATATCGCCTATTTCCGAAAGATTAACGGCGAATTCCGCGCGGTAAACGTTGAAAACGGAATCTTCGGCATCATCAAGGATGTCAACGCCGAGGACGATCCGCTCATTTTCAAGACCTTGCAGACTCCGGGACATGAGATCATCTTCTCGAATGTTCTGACTGGTCCCGACAATCAGCCGTATTGGCTCGGAATGGGCGTTGATCCTCCCAAGACAGGCAGGAACTTTTCCGGAGACTGGCACGAGGGTAAGCTGGACAAGGAGGGAAGCCCCATCCCCCACGCTCACAGCAATGCGCGTTATACTCTCAGGCTGGGGTATCTGGAGAATATCGACCCCGCTTACCAGGACAAGAATGGCGTCCTTGTGCATGGAATCATCTACGGAGGCCGTGACTCCGACACCAGCGTTCCGATCGAGGAATCTCCCGACTGGGAGAGCGGCATAATCGTCAAGGCCTGTACCCTGGAATCGGAGACCACCTCGGCGACTATCGGCAAGGAAGGCGTTCTCGCGCCTCAGCCGATGGCCAATCTCGATTTCATCTGTTATCCCATCGGGCAATACATTACCAACAACGTCCGTTTTGTCGAAGGCGTCAAGCAGGTACCCCGAATTTACGCCGTCAACTATTTTCTCAAGAACCGGAAGGGCAGCTTCCTCACGGGAAAGCTCGACAAGAAAGTCTGGCTGCATTGGGCCGAGGGACGCATCCACGGCGAGTTTGGGGCGCATCGCTCACCACTGGGCTTTATCCCCATGTATGAAGACCTTCGCGGCATGTTTTCCGAAATCCTTCAGCAGGACTTTTCCAGGGAGCTTTATGAGGAACTTTTCAAGTTCCGGATCGATGCCTGGATCGCCAAGCTCACACGCGCCATTGCCTTCTATGGGCGCACGGCCCCCGACTGTCCCGAAAAGTACTATGCCGTGTGGAAGTCACTTATCAGCAGGCTGGAGGGACTAAAAGCAAAGTACGGAAGTTTCATCATGCCGGGAAGTTACACTGAGTAATCCGAACCGGGGAGGCCCATGTTTTTTCCACCGTTTATCGTCTTTTTCCTTTTTGTATTTGTGTTCGTGCTGTTCCTGGCCTTCGGGTTGGTCCAGTTCGGACTCTTCACATGGGCCTTCTCGCGCATCGGCATTCCGCCGGAATACCTGTTCACTCTCCTGTTCCTATGCATTATCGGGAGCATGATAAACATTCCCCTGAGAAAAATTCCGATAAAAGACGACATGCACGACTGGAATGTCGTCTCATTCTTTGGAATGCGTTTCAGACCTCCACGCTCGCAACGTCCGAATGAAATGGTGTTGGCCATCAATGTCGGCGGGGCCGTCATCCCGGCGGTCCTGTCGCTCTATCTGCTCGTCAACGCCGCAAATCCCATCAGAATGATGCTTGCGCTCGGGACCGTCATCTATGTCGTCTACAAAATAGCTCGTCCCGTGCAGGGCGTGGGGATCGCAATCCCGATGTTTATCCCCCCTATCGCGGCGGCTATCGCCGCGATGATTTTCAACTACGAGTGGGCCGCGCCCACAGCCTACATGGCCGGGACCCTCGGTACACTGATCGGCGCCGACATATTGCACCTGGACAAACTCCAGCGCCTTCGAGCCCCGGTGGCATCCATCGGAGGGGCCGGCACCTTTGACGGCATCTTTCTTACGGGGGTGCTGGCCGTGCTCCTGGCCCCCGTCGGCCCATGAGGCCGGCGAAGCGGCACCCGGGACCCTGTGGGACGGCCACCAGGCGCCTGCGTCTGCATGCGTCCTTTCGCGCGAGTCAATACTTTCGAATTGCGATTCGATATTTGTCTAATACCATGGAGTGACCTATGCCAATGAGTAGCAAGGTGTTTTTCACCAGTTTACGTGCCGGACACAACAAGAGCCTTCTCACCAAGATACGGGATCTCGCGGAGGCGGCGGGGATAAAGAGCGTAGTCAGGAAGAACGGACTCACCGCAATCAAGATCCATTTCGGCGAGCGCGGCAATACGGCATTCATACGGCCATTGCTCGTGCGCCCGGTCGTGGACCAGGTGATCGAGGCCGGAGGTAAACCATTTCTGACCGACGCCGGGACTCTTTACGTCGGAACGCGCGGCAACGCCGTGGACCATCTTTCCACGGCAGTCCTCAACGGGTTTGACTATTCCGTCGTGGGGGCTCCCCTGATAATCGCGGATGGGATAGACGGACGTGATGAAGTGACGGTCCCGCTTGATGTCCGCCACTGCAAAGAGGCCTATATCGGCTCGGCCTTCGCGCGCGCCGACTCGATCATTTCGCTTGCCCATTTCAAGCTGCACGAGGTTAGCGGGTTCGGCGGCACCATCAAGAACATCGGAATGGGAGCGGCATCACGGAAAGGGAAAATGGCGCAGCACTGCGATGTCGCCCCGAAGGTGGACCCGAAGAACTGCATCGGGTGCGGCTTATGCGTCGCGGAATGCGCGCAGGGTGCAATCTGCCTGGTGGAACGTCCAGACGACGCTCCACGCCCCAAGGGAGCCACCGACAAGATAAGCCGGATTGACCAGGGACTATGCGCCGGGTGTGCCAGATGCGTTCATGCCTGTCCCCGGGGTGGGATTGCTGTCAATTGGGAGACGGACCTTCTGAAGTTCATGGAAAGAATGGTCGAATACACCTTTGGAGCGCTCAAGGGCAAGGAAAGCCGCTCGCTGTTCCTGAACTTCCTCACCCAGATTTCGCCGGCCTGTGACTGTTATCCCTTTTCGGACGCACCCATCGTCGCCGACATCGGCATAATGGCATCCCAAGACCCGGTGGCCATTGACCAGGCCTCCGTGGATATGCTTAACGCCCAACCCGTGCTCGAATCCTCCTGCCTCAAGGATTCCGAACTCGCAAGAACCGATAAGATTAAAGCCGTTTATCCCAAAGTAGACTGGCAGCACCAGCTTGATTATGCCGTTTCCCTGGGCCTGGGTTCGAGGGATTATGAACTAACCACTCTATAGTGGCTGAACCGATAAGGTGCAGGTAGGACCACCACGGCCTTTTGAGCGGTTTTGAAAAACGCGGGGCAACGACTGCTGACACGACGTCATCCGTCGTTGTCCCGATTTCAATTCGGCCTGATATTCCGAGGAGAGTGGGACCATAGCAGGTATGGTCGTGAAGTGAAAAAGCAAGAATGGAATACCGCTGAGAAACGAGGAGTTGCCAAATCATTAAAATCAGTATATATGTGTCACCTTTGGAAGCGCCAAGCTCACTGGTGGGGCTCCCGGGCTTCAAACTCCAATTTGGCAATTCTCCCAAGGCTTTTCAAAGAGCTAACATACCGCAATTCCGTAGCTTTCTCATTTACTCATTTTCAATCAGTCCTCCGTTTTTCACACAAAAGTTGGACAGGAGTTGGACTAGTCCAACCCTAGCGGAGGATTCAAAATGGCATACCACTGGTTCAAGACTCAGTACCCTGGAGTGCGGTATCGGGAACACAAAACCCGCAGGTTTAGTGGAAAACCTGATCGCTACTACACCATCTACTACAAGCTGAATGGGAAACTGAAAGAGGAAGGGTTAGGATGGTCATCCGAGGAATGGAATGCTCAGAAAGCAAGCATCCAGCTTGCCGAGTTGAAGAAGGCTCAGACTACCGGGGAAGGGGCAGTAACCCTTCAAGAGAAAAGAGATATTGCTGAGCAGGCAAGGCAGAAGGAACTTGAGAAGAGATCCGCTGAGGAAAAGGCAAAGGTCACATTCCTGGAAATCTCCGGCAAATACCTTGAATGGGCCAAGACCAATAAAAAGACCTGGAAGGATGATGAGACAAGAATAAACCGGCACATTATTCCGGTGATCGGTACCCTTCCCTTTTCTCAGATTGATACCCCGGATGTTGAGATAGTCAAGACCACGTGCCAGTCAAAGAAGCTTTCCCCAAAAACAGTATCTCTTTGCCTTGGGCTGATCCGGGAGATTTACTACTTCGCTATCAAACAGAAGTTGTTTAAGGGTATGAATCCGGTGAAGGGAGTGAAATTCCCCAAGGTTGATAATCGAAGAATGCGCTTTCTTTCGAGGGGTGAGGCTGAAGCCTTGCTCACCTTGGCAGGGACATACAACATGGAACTCCATGATATGTGTC
>JBDKTY010000206.1:0-1670 GCA_039679945.1 Syntrophobacter sp.
TATCTCATCCGCCATGGGCTCTTAACAGCGGCAGAGTGCTCATGTCTTCGGCGGCACCCGCCCGGTCAATGTTGTTGACTTAAGGATTTTCCACTTTTTTGCGTTTGCCGAAGCACCACTTATTGGGTGGTCTCTTGGTCACTCTGGGCTGTGACGGCCTGGACGATTTGGATCGATAGTACTTGACACGGGAGATCTCGATGAGGATCTGAGAGAAGATTTCGATGGCTTTTTCCGGATCGTCGGGAACAAGGACAGCCGCCTCCGAGGCAAGTGTGAAAATAGCGTTCTTGAACTGTGCACCCCTTTGAGCTGTGGCATCGGACTCCGAACTCAAGACCATCAAGGTCCGCGCAATGACCGACATGATCACTGAGGCGAAAAGTTCCTGCCGTATACTGTTGGGGGTGTGACCGTGGAACTTTTCAATTTCCAGAACCATTTTCTCGTCGCGATAATGACCCTCAACCGCCCAGCGTCTGAAATAGAGGCTGGTGATGTCCTCTTTGGTGAACAGACGATTATGAAGATTCGTCAAAAGCACGGACAGCTTGCCATCGGGAGCAACCAGTTTGATGATTCTCAGTTGGATGATGTTGCCCCGTTTCTTTTGTTTCGCCGTAAGTGTTTGCAGGAATCTATTGGATGGGGTCAGGAGGATGTAGCCTTCATCCTGGTTGCTCCGAACGAACGCCTCCACTGCCGGGAACGTGGATTTGGCCGGGCAGCGAAAGACAAAGTATCCTTTATAATGTTCCCTGACGTGGGCGATGAATTCATAACTGGGATAGCCACGGTCGTAGAGCACCACATTCCCTTTGGGGATAAAGGGCAACAAGCTTTGAGCTTCCTCCCGTTCCGAACCATGGATGCTGACGACGCTCCTTGCTATGGGAAGATGCCGGAAAACATCGTATGCGGTGGAGACAAGACATTGAGGGTAATGCCCTTTCCCTTCGTTGTGCAATCCGCTTTTGGGATCGAACTCCGCCCGGATCTCAGGGGTTGCCGGCAACGTGAACTTGGAACCGTCGATGGCGAAAACCGACATGCCATGCCAAAGATAGGAGGAGTCGCGGGGCCAGAGCCTGTATGCCAGTTCGACAGCTTTGCCGAGAATGTCTCGAAAAATGGTCCAGAAAAGCTTCTTTCGAGCGCGGGTAAGCCCACTGCGGTGAACCGGTTCCGCCTCATGCCAAAGCCCGCTGCGCCGTGCGGTTCTGAAAAACTCTCCCGCTTTGGAGTCCACCCCCTTGCTTTTTCCACTCGCGGTGATGGAAAGGATGAAAACGATGAGTCTCGCAAAAGGAAGTTTTCGATTACGGGTAAAATCCACGTTCGATCGCCTGTCAGCAGGGTTGATACTTTTTGGAATAATGCTGAGAAAATGCCTGATGCAATCGCTCAGTTGGCATGAATTTTCAAGGCAGGATCTGTGCCATCATGATAAACTCCTTAGAAAATGTTTTGTCTGATGTTGAGAAAACATTCACCGCAACCTCCAATGAAGAGCAATTTCTAATATTCAAGAAAGCGTGTCAAGATAATTGTTTTGCCATTTCAATAGGTTATAGCTTAAGTCAACAACATTGTGCAAGGGGGTCCCCTCTTCCAGCCAAACACTTGACGCCCCCTCGGGATCTAATCTCGTGATCAGAGGGGGTTTTTTA
>JBDKTY010000207.1:0-22927 GCA_039679945.1 Syntrophobacter sp.
GCGTCTTAATCAATTTTATACTAATTTGCGTTCAAGAGGATATACCCCCGTTCGCCCTGAGGTATCGAAGGGTAGAACGGGTCAATTCTGAACGTCATCTTCAATTTAGGGATAGACTCATCTTGAACGCAACTCCGTATTACATATTCTCAGTTGCCGGCATGCTGTTTTGCTCGTGAAAAAGCCCTAAGAGAGGTTCGTTACGACTTCGGGACAATTCCGATCATGCCGGGGTCGGCCTGAACGTTTTTCGTGTTCGGGCGGCAATTTGTACAAAACCAGCAACCGTATATCTCAGATATCTCAATCGGAGGAGGGTAGAGAAATGAGCAGCAAGTTTGCGGAGAAGCGCCCGGAAAATGTGAAAAAACGCTTTCCAAACAGCGTCGTGCCACTGATCAACGGAAGGGCGCTGATAGCGGCCGCAAAAAAGAACAACGCCATGATCATGGCAACCAACATTCGGTGCAAACTTCCCGTGGAGGGAATAGTGCTGGCATCCATGGCCTCCAGGGCTCCGGTTCTCTACGAGATCGCCAAGTCGGAACTCAAATACACCGAGTTTACTCCCCACGGCTTTGCCGAGTTTATCGTCGAGGAAAATGAAAGACTCGGGAACACCGAAGTGCCTTTCGGTATCCACGCGGACCACATAGCGGTCAAATCCCTCGATGATGTGAGCCCGGTGGCGGATCTGATCGCGAGCGAAATGGAAGCGGGGTTCACGTCCTTTGCCATCGATGCTTCACACATGGAAAATGACAAGAACCTGGACGCGACCTCGAAACTTGCGAAACCGATCATCGACGCGGGACTGAACCTGGAAGTCGAACTGGGGGAGATCGGCGCCAAGAGCGGCAGTTCGGAAGGGTTCACCCAGCCCGGGGAAGCGGAGTGGTTCGTCGGGGAACTCGACAAGAGAGGCATACGGCCCAACCTGCTGGCCGTGAACAATGGGTCCATTCACGGGACATATTTCGGAACGGCAAGCGAGGGAATCCAGCTCGATCTTACCCGTGCAATCTGGCAGGCAATCCAGCCGTGGGGTGTGGACATCGCCCAGCACGGCATAACGGGTACTTCCCTGGACAAAATTTCGCAATTTATCGATTACGGGATCAGGAAAGGCAACGTGGGGACCCTGTGGCAGAATGTGTCTTTCGGGCTGGCTATGAATCAGAACGGCAATGCGATCACCACGGAAAGCAGGGACTACGTCAAGCGTCCCTACCGCGGCGTTCCCGACGAATTGTGGCAGGAAATGATGAAGTGGGCTGTCGAGACGAAGAATACGGGCGGCAATATCAAGAATGCCAACAAGGTCTTTTCCTCTGCTTTCAACGCTCTCCCGCTGGAATACAAGAAGCGGATCACCGTGGATTCGTACCAGGAGGCCCTGCGTCTTTTCGAGGCCACCCATTCCATCGGTATCGCCGAGAGCGTGTGGGAATTCGTCTAAAATCAGGATGCATTATGCCCTTCGGGCCGGGGCGTTCGATCATCCCCGGCCCACGGCCGCGCGTTTGCATGGAACACCGGGACGGCATTCCTGTCGAGGCCACCCGGGCTCTGCCGGGTTTAACCGGAAAGATTCAAGGAGCGATATGAGGAAGGAAGATGAGTGTGCCCTGGAAAGAAAAGTCCTTGAGCTGGTCCGGAAAATCAACGAAAAAACATATGAATTGTTACACCACCTACGTTCAGAGCGGCCACACCAGTGGGAGCGATGACGACGAAATTTCTGCTCAGTAAAGAGCGCAGCCAGCGAACGAGCGTGGACTTTCCAGTGCCGGCTTTGTCTGTGACAAAAATGACAGGGAATCGTGATTCGATAAGTTCGAAAATCGCTTTGTACTCGTCGGTTATTTCAATGTCTTCCAGAGGCTGTGGAGTGGCTCGGGCAGTTTGATTGGAGGTAAATGTCTTAGCTTCACCGGTCGCTCTTGCGTTTAGCTCTCCAACTGTAACAGGTCGTATTCCGAGTTTTGCCAGCAGGTTATCCAGAAGACTCTTTTTATCCTGTCTCTCCCCGATCTTTCCTCGCTTCCAGGAGGTCCATGAGGGCCTTTGTTTCGTCAACTGGATTTGCCCCCCCAGAGTCCTTTCCTAAACTGCTTTGATTGGTAACTAACAACCGTTATTGTGTTGGCTGTTCTTTTCCCTCCTCCGCGTCCTTTGTCGAATTCTTATCCGCCGAATCACGTTCCAAGGTAATCAAGTATCGATATACCAACTCACCGGCGATGGCCCTCGCTTCCTGCAGCTCTTCCAGAGTAGCGTCACGCAACTGCCCCGGATTCTCACCCCGGTGTCTGCCCTGGCTTAAGGGCTCATGATTCGCCAAGTCCCCCAGTCGCTTCCATGTCTTTTCCCACTGTGCATTTGTTAACTGAAGCTGTCGTCGGACAGTCTTTTCGTTCCCAAGAGATTTCTTGATGGCATCCCGAATCTCATACAGATGAATGAGTTCATTATCCAAATCTTGGACTGCTGCCTGATAGCTCTCGAATAAGAATTTAACAGTTGGATCAGTTGGAATGTATTTGGCAGCCAGTCGTGCCCATTCTCGTTTCTTCTCAATGCGCTCCTGTCGCGAATCAGTGAGGATATTGCCATTGGAATCCTTTATAATTATATCTACTTGATCACTTGTCACAACGATGGCATCAATGCTGGCACTCAAATTTATAATCTTGCTACCGTCTATCCTGGAAATATTAGCCTTGGGACTTGATATAGAATGAGTCTTGTGGGTGATAACCTGGATACCCAAGAGCATGTTTCGCAATTCTGCCTGAATGTCATTGGTAAGGTGGTCGAGGTCTGGGTATAGTTCTGGATCTACTTTGGCGGTTACCACGCCCTCATCGATGATAAGCGAATATCCTTTCCCATCGATTGACAATGGCGCCTCAAAATAGTCCGCTGGGGCATAGGTCCACTCAATCGATATTTCTTTTATTTGGTTGCTGCTCATCGAGGTACTCTGCTCTTTCGCCTGCCAGATCAGCGAATCGGAAGAACTCACAAAACCTCACTCATTCCCAAGATATCACACCCGTTGCTCGATCGCTACGGCATGGATCTTTCGAAAGACTTCTGAAAAGGATTTGTGACAGGGCGGGGGTAAAACCGTTTGGTTTTCATGCAATAAGACGTTATGCAGCTTCAATTAAGGCGGACAAGTTTAATGCACCCACCGCCATGATCCAGAAGTTCGTGACGCATGAGCATCTCAGTACCACGGACCTTTATATCGGTAGCAGCCATAGTGACCTCGCGGCACTATGGAGTAGATTAGCTCCAGCTACGAACTTGAAACTTTCCCGATAATCCAAAGTCCCACCAAAAGTCCCCTGTAAAGCCACAAGGGGGTAGCTCAGCAGAGCTACCCCCTTGATTTCTCTAGCGTCCCCAGCCGGATTTGAACCGGCGTCGCCGGCGTGAAAGGCCGGTGTCCTGGACCGGACTAGACGATGGGGACCTGGTAAACAGCCGATCGGATTACTATCGGAGTATCGGCTCCATGTCAACAGGATTGTGGTGGGCCGTGCAGGATTTGAACCTGCGACTCTCTGCTTAAAAGGCAGATACTCTACCTCCTGAGTTAACGGCCCACTTGACGTCCGCTGAGCATCCGACCCTTCTACCATTTTGCGACCATCTCTGTCAATACATACACCGCAAAAATGTGCCATGGATGTATGCAGGGGGCGGCACGGACCGGTACGTCAAGGGTCCTCCCGCCCTGCCGAGGATTCACATCGACACATAGTCCCCCCCCTGATCGCCCGCCACCCACCAAATCTTGACAACCGGTCCGGGATAAAATAGCTTCATATCCTGGCGACTTTCCTTGTGCGCTCAAATGCACAGGGCTGCCCCGAAACAGGACAGGGAGCAGAAAAACTTATCGGTTTTATTCAGATTTCCTCACGGGAGGCAGAAATGAGCAAAATCAAGATCGGTCCGCAGACCCTCGTGTATCCCATGCCGGCATTCCTCATCGGAGCCGAAGTGGACGGCAAGGCGAATTTCATGACCGCGGCCTGGGCCGGTATTGCCAACAGCACACCCCCATCGATTACCGTGTCCTTCCAGCACCACCGGCTTACACTGAAGGGAATCAGGGAAAATGGCGTTTTTTCCGTCAATGTGCCCCACGCGGGCCAGGTCAAAGAGACCGACTTCTGCGGGATCTTCTCTGGTCTCAAGGAAGATAAAGCCGCTGTCTGCGGTTTCTCCGTCTTCCACGGAGATGTGACTAAAGCCCCCCTGATCGAACAGTGTCCGGTCAACCTCGAGTGCCGGGTGCTCCATATGCTGAACCTCGGCAGCCATATAATGGTGGTCGGCCGGATCGAGGAAGTGCACGTGTCGGCCGAGTGCATGACCGATGGGGAACCCGATCCCGCCAAAATCGATCCGCTCATGTATATCAGCGGAGGGAACAAATCCTATCACAAATTGGGAGAATTCATCGGACCGGCCTTCAAGATCGGCCTCGAATTAAAGGGAGGCAAGAAGTAGCAGGTTTGATCGGAGAACGGCTACCATCGGCGAAAATGTCTCTTGCGCGAGAAAATCACGATATGGCATTCCTAAAATGAATGGAGTGGTTATCTTCTCTGTAAAGACAGCAGCAGCAGGAGGAGAAGATGACGGAACATATCATAGATTTGATTGGCAGAGGGGTGTCGGCGGCGATCCATTTCATGGAGCGCCTTGCCGGTTACCCGGAATACAGGTTGCAGCCTGTCCGGGTACGGGTTCCCGACTACCGCGAAGTCGTTCATGCCCATAACCGGCTTCGCCGTTCCCACCATCTCGGCCCGGACCGCGGCAGCTATTAAGACTTGCGGTCCGGATCAGGCATGAGGCCTTCTTCGGGCCATCCAGCCCGGAGGCGGGGTATTATCCGAAAACAACAGGCATAGTGATTCAAAATAAAAGTCGGCGGGGGTTTGGCTTTTTCGGCGCGATGCGCGCGAAAATTCCAGACTCCCGCCGATCGTGCTAAATGCCGAGAAAGGCCTGTTTTACTTTTTCGTTTTCCAGGAGTTCCTTGCCTTTCCCCTCCAGAACAATTCTGCCATTTTCCAACACGTAGGCCCGGTCGCAGATTGCAAGCGTTTGCTTCACGTTCTGCTCCACCATGAGAATGGTGAGCCCCTCGTCATGGATTCTGCAGGCCAGCCGAAAGATTTCCTGCGTCAGGAGCGGGGAGAGACCCAGGGACGGCTCGTCAAACATGATCATTTTCGGTTTTGACATGAGTCCGCGGGCGATGGCGCACATCTGCTGCTCGCCTCCCGACATCGTTCCGGCAAGCTGCTTGCGTCGCTCTTGCAGGCGCGGGAAGAGTTCGAAGACCCATTCGAGAGTCTCGGCGCGTTTCGACTTCGCGTCCGGAGTCAGCGATCCGAGTTCCAGGTTCTCCAGGACCGTCATTTCGGGGAAAAGCTGCCTGGCCTCGGGCACATGCGCTATCCCGTGCTCCACGATCTTGTAGGGTTCCACCGTATCGATCCGCTCGTCGTTGAACCAGATTTCTCCGCTGTTGACCGGAACGAGGCTCGAGATGGTGCGCATGATAGTACTCTTGCCCGCGCCGTTCGCCCCCACCAGCACGACAAATTCATTCTGCCCGACATGGAAGTCGACATCCCAGAGCACCTGGACGTCCCCATAGCCGGCATTTACGTGATTAACCCGCAGCATTTCTATTCCTTTCCGAGATATGCTTCGATGACGGCATGGTTGTTCGCCACTTCGCTCGGGGTCCCCTTGGCTATCTCCTGTCCGTAGTTGATGCAGAGGATGCGGTCGCACAGGCTCATTATGACCTGCATGATATGTTCGACAATGATAATCGTCATCCCCGAGTTGCGGACCTTGCGGATCAGTTCCACGCCTTCGGCCTGTTCCTGCGGCGTGAGGCCCGCCATGGTTTCATCCAGCAGCAGGAGCTTCGGTTCCGTGGCAAGCGCGCGGGCTATTTCCATGCGCTTGCGGTCGCCGATGGTCAGGCCCTTTGCGGGAAAATCGATCTTCTTTTCCATCTCGCAGAAATAGAGCACCTCCATGGCCTTGTCCTTGGCCTTGGTGGCGCTGTTGGTCCGGCAGAAGGCCGATGTCATGACGTTTTCGAGAACGGTCATGCGGCGCAGCGGTTTCACTATCTGGAAGGTTCTTCCGACCCCTTCCTTGCATATCTTCCAGGTGGGAAAGCCGTTCATCTCTTTCCCCCTGAAAAGGACCTGGCCGGAGGTGATGGGATAATACCCCGTGATAAGGTTGAAAACGGTCGTTTTTCCCGAACCGTTCGGCCCGATCAATCCATAGATTTCACCCTCCTGGACTTGAAAAGTGACATCATTGACGGCGATCAGACCGCCGAAGGCTTTAGTAAGGCGGCGTGTCTCGAAGAAGTTCATATTTTAGTTCCCACTCGTAGCGGAAGGTATCACTTTCTCCCTGGCCCACAAACCATGTATCTTCGGCCAGTCTCCGACAATCCCGTTAGCCATGTACCGAATAACCACAATTACCAGAATACCGAACGCCATCGCATGGGCATTGCTTACCCACTTGGGGGCCATGCCGAAGAAGGCGCTCCGGAACAGTTCCTGGAGCAGAACCATGATAAAAGCGCCCACGGGCGGTCCCCATATCAACCCGGCGCCTCCGAGGATGGCGACGAGGATGGCCATGATGGAAATGTAGTAGAGCGAGAATACGACGTCGGGATCGATGAACCCCATGTAGTTCATGTAGAAAGCTCCGGCCAGGCCCGTGAAAAAGGAACTGACCAGCAGCGAGTAGGTCTTATAGCGAAAGGAACTGATGCCCAGGGCTTCCGCGGCGTCCTGGTCCTCGCGGATGGCCACGAAATAGAAGCCCCATTTCGATTTCATGATCTTATAAATGGTAAAGACGCAGAGTCCGGCCAGGCCGAGCGCCAGAAAATAATAGGGGACCTTGGACCGGAACGTCTGGATGGTGAGGATGCCCATCATGCCTTCCGTGAAACTGGTCCATGACTTGGCCACCAGGCGCAGTATCTCGGCGATGGCGAGGGTTGCGAGGTTGAAATAAGACCCGCGCAGCCGGAAACAGATTGACCCCATCAGGAACCCGAAAACCATGGCCACCGGTCCGCCCAGGAGCATTCCCCACCATGCGGAAATCCCCAGTTGAGTGGTGCATATTCCGGCGGTGTAAGCCCCCACTCCGAAGAATATGGCATGGCCGAAAGATATCTGTCCCGTGTAGCCCGCCAGCAGGTTCCACGAGGAACCGATTACGACCCACATCAATGCTATTATAAATATGTGGCGATAATAGTCGGATCCGACCATGAGCGGAAACAGCACGAGTAAGGCTATCGCCGCGATGATTGCATATTTCGATTTCATCTTTTTCCCCTGTTACACCTTGGTGAGCGTCTTGAGCCCGCCGGGCATGAATACGAGAACCAGGACGAAAATCACCATGCCGAAGGCGTCCTTTAAGTCCATGGAAATATACGTGGCGCCGAGTGTCTCGGCGACTCCGAGCACCAAACCCCCCATGATGGCCCCCACCGTGCTGCCCATTCCCCCGAGGACGGTGATGACGAAGGCTTTAAGTGTGAATTGCCCCCCAACGTCGGGAAAGAGGTAGTAAATGGGCAGGAGCAGGGTGCCTCCCGCGGCGGCCATTGCCGCGCCGAGACCGTAGGTGAGTTGGGTGATCCATTCCGCGTTGATTCCCAGTATCATCGCCGCGTCCTTGTTTTGAGCCGTCGCGCGGACAGATCTTCCCGTATCGGTTTTCAGGAGAAAAAAGAAAAGGCCAGTCGTGAGCAGTACGGCAAGGCCGAATGCCACAAACATCGGAACGTTCCAGGAAATATTGCCGATCATGAACGTTGCCGTGCTGTAGGAAGTTTTGACTGACTTGTAGTCGGAACGGAAGATAAACCGGATCGTTTCGGTCAGTACAATCCCGATGCCCACGGTCATGAGTATCTGGTTCTGCGGGATTACCGAATCGATTTTGAGCAGGGGGTTGAGAAAGTATTTCTGGATCACCACGCCCAGCAGAAAGAGGCAGGGCATGGCCACTAAGAGGGCGAAATAGGGATCGAGGTCAAAGAACTGGAAGAGTGCGAAGGTGATGTACATGGCAACCATCATCAACTGGCCATGAGCCAGGTTGATGATGCGCATGACACCCATTATGAGGGTCATTCCAAGCCCTATGAGGGCGTAGACGCCGCCGATGAGGATTCCCGCGACAAGCATCTGAATAAACATTTCCATCTGATAATCTCCCTTGCCTCCGGAAAAAAAGCGGAGGGACAGCAAAAATTACCGCTGTCCCTCCAAGGTTAATGTATTTACTTCCAGGCTTTTTCCCAGTCGATCGGATAGACGCAGGGCTTGGTTGCCGTATCCTTGGGCCAGACCAACTCAAGCTTTCCATCGATCCACTGGACGAGGTAGGTAGGGAGCTGGTTTTGGTTAGACATCTTTTCGTAGGACACGAACTTCACCGGACCGAAAACGGTCATCATGTCGGTCTTGCTGAGCGATTCGCGGACATCCTCGGTTGTAAGGGCTTTGGTGCGCTTAAGCGTATCAGCGATGACATAAGCCGACGCGTAACCCTCGGCGCCATGGTACTCGGTGTCCATGTTGTAGCGCTTTACGAACTTATCGTAATATTCCTGCGCTCCGGGGTAGGGGAGCGTCTGGTACCAAAGGGTAGCGGAGAAGACGGAATTCGCGGCCTTCCCGGCGTTCTGCGCGAACTCAGGCAGGGTGAAACCGGCACCGCCGCCAACGAAAAGCTTGGGCGTGACCTTGAGTTCCATCGACTGGTTCATGAGAAGGGAGGCGTCCATCAGGTAGGAAATCATGTAGACCAGGTCGGGGTTGGCCTGCTTTATTTTGACCAGCAGCGGCTTGAAATCCACGCCGCCGCTCTGGTAGCCCTCGGACATGACCACCTTGACATTGAGCCGCTTGCAGGTTTCCAGAAAGACTTTTGACTGCGAGGATCCGAAATTGGTGTTTTCATAAAGGATAGCGGCGGTCTGCGGTTTTACCACTTCGCTGAGATATGACTCAAGCGCCTTGGGATAATCACCCACCGGCTGGTTGAGGCGGAAGACATAGTCCCATTTCATTTCGGTGATTTTGTTGTCGGAACCGGTGCTGACGAGGAAGGGTATCCGGCTCTGCTGAGCGACGCCGGCGATCGCGAAAGTCTCGGAACTGCCGTAGCCGCCTCCGAGCATGACCACTTTGTCCTTGGTAATGAGTTTCTCGGCGGCGGCGCGCGCTACGTCCGGCCGGCCGGTGTCGTCTTCGAAAACGAACTCAATCTTCTTGCCGTTTGCCCCCCCGGCTGCATTGATCTCTTCAAGCGCCATTTCGAAAGATTTCTTCTCGATTTCGCCGAATTTGGCTTTTTCACCGGTGGTCGGCAGGATGATGCCCACTTTGATCGAATCCTGGGCAAGTACTAGGGAGGGTATGATTATCGATAGAGCAAAACCAAAGGCGAAAACATATTTCCAAGCATTCTTCATAGATTTTCCCTCCAGGAAAGTAAGTAAAACTGTAGAATGGGGGCCCATTCCCCAAAGAAAATCAGATTATGCTTCACGCAAAGAGAAGGAGAAAATGGGGAAAACGGAGTTGTTTAGCTGACTACTACATCGGTCAGGATATTATACACATGGCGTTTAAGTCAAGATGATTGATGCCGGCACGCCTTGGCCGGCCTCTATTTTTTCAGGTGCACAGCCGACTTATGACCCATTGCGCGCAAAAGATAGGATGGGCCTATCATTTTAGCCGGAACGATAAGGATTACCGATTTGATTTTTGGACCGCCGCAGCGTAGGCTCTGCAAGGATTTCCGGGCTTCATCCACATTTCCTGGCTAGGGTTGGAATCTATCGGCCCTGACAAATCAAGCGAAAATACGTACGCAATGCTAAATATCATTATGCATTCCCCCTGGCCCTACCGCCTGCTGCGGCTCAGCATCGGGTTGCTGTTCATCTGGACGGGCGCCGTCAAGCTGATGAACCCCAATAAATTCGCCATCGCCATAGCCAACTACGAAATCCTGCCTGATCCTCTGATCATTCCGGCGGCTCTGGGCATTCCGGCCCTTGAACTTCTCGCCGGAATCGGCCTGCTCTTTGATATTGTCCTGGGGTTCGGGCTCACTTTCGGACTGCTCGTGCTTTTCCTCGGAGTGCTTGCTACCGCCATGCTCAGAGGCATGGATATAGACTGCGGGTGTTTTTCCGCGGATGAGATCAGGGAGCGCGGCAGTCTCCAGGCTACCTTCGTGAGGGATATCGTGCTCACGGCAAGTGTGCTTTTTCTTTTCTATTGCAGGCAGTTAAAGGCGGGATCGATAAAACCAATTCTTTGGAGGAGGGGTTAAAGTGAAGCAGCGGAAGAATTTGTTCGTACTCGTAGTCGCGTTGTCCTTCATTCTCGGTTGCTGTGGTGCATCCCATGCTCTCGAATGGGGAAAAAGCGAACTCGAAACAGAGAAGCTGGCCGTCAATTTTCACAATGAGGTAGTGAAGGGCGGGTATAAGATCGTAACGGTAGAGCAGTTGAAGGCTATACTGGACAAGGGCGGAGCGATTCTCGTGGTGGACACGATGCCCTTCGCCGACAGCTTCCAGAAACAGCACATTCCGGGGGCCGTCAACATGGAGTTTCCCATGGAGGAAATGGCTCAGATCGCCCCCGAGAAAGCCGCCGCGCTGGAAAAGCTCCTTGGACCGGACAAGAACAAACCGGTGGTTTTCTATTGCGGATTTACCAAGTGCGCGCGCAGCCATAATGCCGCCATGTGGGCCATCAAACTCGGGTACAAGGATGTTTCCCGGTGTCCGGGCGGGATCAAGGGATGGATGGACGCCTCGTACCCGACGGAAAAGGCAAAATAGCTCGAGTCCGGCTTTCGCCGGGATGACCGACCGCGCGTGGAACACGCAAGCGGCGAGTTTTGGCTTTGGGATATTGTGTATGCAAAGAGGGGAGCGCCAGTTGACGGCGGCTCCCCTCTTGTTTTACCTGTACTTTAAAGCGAAAGTGTTTGCTCCGCGAGTTCGCCCTTCGAAACCTTTCGGCGGACAGCTCTTCTGAAGGCGATGGTTGTCGCTCTATAATATCCTCTTGCGCTTCACGCCCGGATAACAAGTATCCGGGCTGCGCGCCATTCACTCATCGACTCATGGAGATAACCTTCCCCCGTTCGAGCTTGAGGTATCGGAGCATGAACGGGCCAATCGGTGCCGCCTATTCCCCGCCACGCGGATGCGGGGTTCACTTCGCCCGGCGCGAACGGGGTTTGGCGGAGCTATCCCTTCCTAGACCGAAGCGATCTGCTCGTAGTCGAGGTCCGGGAGCATGGCTCCCGTCTCTATCAAATTCTGATGCAGATCGAAGCATGTATTCAGGTTGTGCCTGATGTGGCCGGTTCGCGAACTCTCGACATACTTCCACAGGTACTCGCGATAGGCCGGATGGGCACAGTTGTTGATGATCTTCTCGGCGCGCTGCATGGGCCCCAAGCCGCGCAGGTCGGCCAGTCCCTGATCGGTTACGACTATCTGGACCGAATGTTCATTATTGTCTATGTGCGGGCACATGGGAACAATGGACGAAATCTTTCCACCCTTGGCCACGGAAGGACACATGAAAATCGATATGTAGGCATTCCGGGTGAACTCGCCGCTTCCTCCGATGCCGTTCATGATGTTGGTCCCGAACAGATGGGATGAGTTGACGTTTCCGTAAATATCGACTTCCAGCGCCGTGTTGATCGAAATAACGCCGAGCCTTCGGATGACCCCGGGATGGTTGGAGAGTTCCTGCGGGCGCAGGACAATCCGGGGGGCGAAAAAATCCATGTTTTCATATATGCGCTGCAGGAATTCTGGCGTGAGCGTGAGGCTCGTCGTGCTCGCCCCCGTCAGTCTCCCGGAAAGCATGAGTTCGACGAGGGAGTCCTGGAAAACCTCGGTGAACATCGCAAAGGGTGGGATATACGGGTTTCTCGCGAGCGCCGCCATGACTCCGTTGCCGACGTTGCCCACCCCGGCCTGAAGCGGCAGGAAATCTTTCGGAATCCGGCCGGCAAGCATCTCGTCGAGCAGGAATCTGACCACGTGCTCCGCGATCCTGTCGCTGCGCATGTCCCCTTCGGCGAATTTGGGCACCTTGTCCGGTTCCTCGTTCTCGATAACCGCGATGACCTTTCGCGGATCCACAACCGCGTACGGATAACCGAGCTTTGTCAGGGGATCATGGAACGGAACCGGAAAGCGATGCGGCGGTGGCGGCAGCATGAAAATATCCGTCATCTCCCGCAACCGTTTCGAATGGTAATGGTTCACCTCGATAATCACGTGGTCCGCGTATTTGAGGTATGCCGGAGATGCCCCGATCGAGGAGGTCAGGTACACCCGCCCGTCTTCCTTTATTTCGGTGGCCTCGACGACGGCGAAATCGATATTCCCCTGGAATCCGGCAAGCACCGTCTGAGGAAGATGCGACAGGTGCATGTCCACATATTCGACTTCCTGGCTGTTAATCTGCGCCCTCAGCTTGGGACCGCTCTGGTAGGGAGCGCGATAGGACATTGCATTCTGCAGAGCGAGCGGTTCATCGATGCTCGCGCCGCTGGATGCACCGGTGAGAACGCGGACCTTGAACGGCTCTCCCCGTTCATGCAGGACACGGGCGCGTTCGGCGATCGCTCTCGGCATTACCTTGGCCGCCCCGGAATTCGTAAATCCGCTGAACGCAACGGTGGCTCCGTGGAAAATATGGGAAACGGCCTCTTCCGGACTGATATTCGGGTACGACTTGACGATGGACATGGTATCTCCCCGGGCTCGATGCGGTTAATGTTAAACCGCATGCTTGATCGCCCAATTGTCAGTGCCTCCGGCGCCATTCCGGCGATGGCCGGAATCCGGTTCTCCAGCCCCGGCCCCCACCCCGTAAATGGGACCGGGTCGTGCCGGGCGACGCCATCTGGACTTGTCAAAGATTATGCAAGTAAGCACTAGAGCCGCTCACCGATTTCGGTCAGTTTCAGGTCCGGCAGCATCGCGCCCTGCTCCATGAAATTGCGGTGGAGTTCATAGGCTTTTTTCAAATTGTGCCTGATGTGGCCCAACTTGGATTCCTTGATGTAGCCATTCAAATAGTCACGATAGGCCGGGTGGGCGCAGTTTTCGATGATCCGTTTGGCGCGCTGCATCGGCCCGATGCCGCGCAGATCGGCAAGTCCCTGTTCCGTGACGACGATCTGCACCGAATGCTCGTTGCTGTCGATGTGCGGAGACATGGGAACCACGCACGAGATCCGCCCGCCGAGAATCGTGGACGGACACATGATGATCGAAAGATAGCTGTTCCGCGTGAACTCTCCGCTCCCTCCGATGCCGTTCATAATGTCCGTTCCGAAAACATGGGAGGAGTTCACGTTGCCGTAGATGTCTATTTCGATCGCGGGATTGATGGCAATCACGCCGAGACGGCGCACGACACCGGCGTCGTTGGAGACTTCCTGGGGACGCATCACTATGCGCGGCGCGAAAAAATCCATGTTCGCACAGATACGCCGAAGCGAGCCGGCAGTAAGGCCGAGACTCGTCACGCTCGCCCCCACGAGCTTCCCCTGCTCCATGAGATCGACGAGGGAGTCCTGGAAGACGACCGTGTACATCTGAAACGGAGGAATATACGGGTTGCTCCCCAGCGCCGCCATCACGCTGTTGGCGAGGTTGCCCACCCCGGCCTGAAGCGGCAGGAACTCTTTCGGGATACGGCCGCTTATCATCTCGCCAAACAGGAAACGGACCACGTGATCGGCTATCCGTTTGCTGCGCCAGTCGGCTGGGGCAAAACTTGCAACCTGGTCCGGTTCATTGTTCTCGATAACCCCGACGATCTTTTTTGGATCGATTTCAGCATAAGGATAGCCGATCTTCGTAAGGGGGTCATGAATGGGGATCGGATTCACGCGCGGAGGGGGCGGGAGAAGAGTGATGTCCGCCATCTCGGGAAGCCGTTTTGAATGGTAATTATTAATCTCTATGAATATCCGGTCCGCGTACCGCAGATAGGTCGGCGAGGCGCCGACCGATGTCGTGAGATACACCCTCCCGTCCCGTGTAAGGTCCGAGGCTTCTATGATCGCATAATCGAGTTTTCCAAAAAAACCCGCCAGCATTGTCTGGGGTGCATGCGACAGATGCATGTCGATGTATTGGACCTCCTGCGCGTTTATCTGGTTGCGCAGTGTCGGTGCGCTTTGAAACGGCGCCCGCCAGGAGATCGCTTCCGCCTGGGCCAGTTCCTCGTCGATGTTGTTCCCGCTCGATGATCCCGTGATTAGACGGATCTTGAACTGTTTACCTGCTTCATGAAATTCTCGCGCGCGCTTCGCGATGGCTCTCGGGACCATTTTGGCGGTTCCCGCATTGGCAAAGCCGCTCAATGCCACCATTGCTCCGTCCTGGATGTGAGACGCAGCTTCTTCCGCTGTGATGATCGGGAATGTCCCCGCATACATGTTCGTTGTCTCCTGTCAGCGTGGAAAAGGGGTCAGCTCCTGCATTGATTGAATCACCGGTAGAACATGCCGCATAGCAAAATCAAAGCTCAACTAAAATTATAAACCTTTATTCCGACCATTCCATATGGAACATGGACTGTTGGGCGGGCAGAATTACATGAAGATCTTTCCTGCCCCGTCAAGATAATAGCAACTCCGGGACCATAAGACGATTCATCCCGGAGCTACTCCAGTACGAGAAAGCTTCAAAACGGGAAAACTATCAGACTCCCGTTTGAACCGCAAGGATCAAGCGCCTGCTTATACCTGATAGCAGTCATGATGTTGCCTTATAAACCCAAAAGAGCGGGGGGATGATTTCTCCGCATCCCCTCCGGGGGATTTCGGCGTCCGCCGCGACGGCGGCGCAACTTGTCGCGTAGCGGCGAGAGGTGCAGAGGGGCCTCTCTCCCAGTGTTTCTAAAAAGCATCTCTCGCTACTATCTTGAACACAACCTGGCATGCTCCCATGACGTTCCCGGGAGGATGCGCTGAATATCCGGAATCGCGGGTGCAATTTCATGGTCATATCATTGGCTCCTGGTTTACAATTGCCTTTTGAAAGAGAGGCCGAGGTCTTACTCTTCCGGTAAGCATCGGCAACATGGTCCGGGCTCGTGAGATGAAATTTCCCCGGCATGCCGCCGGTGCGAATATGCTTAATTACGGTGCGGTTTTGAACAGGTGTGCGCCATATCAGGACGGGAAACGCCATGGACGGAGAAAATGAACCCGTACGCCGACCCAAATGGAGGCGTCCGGAAAAGTATATATGTGACACCTGCGGTCAGGAACAATCGTTCTGCTGGACCTGCAAATGCGGATTTATGATTTGCTCTGATTGCATGGAAGAAAACTTCTGGGGCATGACATGCAACGGGATTCATTGGACCTGCCCCGACTGCGGCGCCATTCGCGGTTTCGGAAATGATTGACATACTGCCGGCGGGGTTTGGTATGGTTTTATCCGAATACGGCGATGGTGGCGGGTTGAAATCTACGGAAGCGCGGTGATCGGTGGTTGCCGGATTGAAAGAGATGAACCGGAGTCGCATTCAGCACGGCGAGCAATGGGACGGACCGGCAATTGCGGTATTTTGGGACCAGTCCCTCGTCTGGGGTCTTCTATGCATCGATGCGCTTAGCCTGGCGGGTATCCCGTTCAGGCTGCTCAGTGCCGCGGAGATTTGCGCGGGTATTCCGGGAAGCTACCGTATACTTCTCGTTCCGGGCGGGTGGGCGGCGCACAAGGTGCGTGCACTGGGCGAGTCCGGCAAAAGAGAGATAACCCGATTCGTCGAAGAGGGTGGGGCTTACATCGGTTTTTGCGGCGGAGCCGGCATGGCCCTGTCGAGTCCGCCGGGCCTGTACCTCACCCCGATCGAAAGAATGCCTCTTTCCGAACGCCTCCCGAGCGCAAGCGGGAGGATTTATGTCAGCGGCACGACCTCGCACCCAATCTGGCAAAACATCCCGCCTCGCATCCCCGTATCGGTGTGGTGGCCCTCCCAATTCAGGTGGATGCCCGCCAATGGCCGGCCGGCCGGCCCGTTGGCGCTCTACGATGAACCGGCGGGCGATTTCCGGACGGCGGATATCCGGGTGTGCGACCTCGATGCAAGCTCGTCCTGGCCCGATCTGGAAAAGAGCTACGGAATCAACCTCGATCCCGGCAGGATCAAGGGACATCCCGCCATTATCGAGGTTCCAAGGGGCAGAGGGCGGCTTATTCTCTCCTATGCGCATCTGGAAACCCCCGGGGACGCCCTGGGGAATCGGCTGTTTTTCAATACGCTGTCTTACCTGAACAAACTCTCGGAAAAGGCGAATGAACGTGGAGAGGGAGGCACTCCACCGCAAGAACGCGGCCCAGGGGACGAACATAGCCGGACGGGCATCCGGCGGGCAAAAGAAGCAGCGGCCGAACTGATCGCATTTGGCGAAGCCAATCTGCTCTGGAATTGGAGAAATCCCTGGCTGCTCAACTGGCGGCGGGGAGTGCGCGGCCTCGAGTACGGCACTCTTTTGGTCACGCTGGCATGCCTGGACGGGTGCGGAGAAAACCTCCCGATAAGTAACGAAAGGGCGGGTGCATGGCGGGAGCGGGCGGGGCAACTGGAAAAAGATACGATAAATTTTTGCTCGCTGGCAAAGCAGTTGCTGCTCGAAGAGAAAATCGCATCGCAAACGGGCCGGGTGAGTAAGCTCGGGAAGGTTAATGATCGCGTCGATGCCCTCCGGTCGGCCCTTTTCGGAAACAAAATGAATCACGGCGGTCTCTGCCGCGCGTTATTCGACCTCATTGACGGCATGCTGCTGGATGTGCTGAAAGATCGGCCCGGGACCTTGCCTGTCCGTCTCTCCTACCGGACGCCCGATGGCGGATTCCGCTGAAAAGAAATCCGGAAAATGCTACACTTGCGAGACAGTTTCACGAGCCGGATGCTACCTGTTATCCGATCATTCACTACCAATACGTAACGACGTACACACAAGGCAAAAAGGAAAAGAGACTGCTATGTCGAGAGTCATGATTCACCCCGCTACCTATGAAAATGCGCGTTCCGCCGTCGACCGGGCTTTCGAGCTGTTTCCACTCGATCTTAAAGGCAAAAAGGTTCTCATCAAACCCAATGTGCTGCGAGCTACCGAAGCGTCGGAAGGCGTTGTCACCAATCCCGCGGTGCTTCGCGCTGTCGTTGAAAAAGTGGAATCGCTCGGACCGGACTCAATCGTCGTTGGAGATAATCCGGGCCTTTTCAGTTACGGAGCAAACGAGGAGAGCTTTACAAGAACGGGTCTCATGGAGGCATCCAAGGGCTATTACCGCAACATAGGGAATGATTCGCGGAAAGTCTCCTTCAATCCGGATTTCATGGCGAACGTCAGCCTTTCAAGCATAGTCCTGGATGCGGACTTTATCATCAGCCTGCCGAAGTTTAAAACGCACGGCCTCACCGTTATAACCGGGGGAATCAAGAACAGTTACGGCTTTTTGCCGGGCGCCCAGAAGGCGCGTCTGCACAAGGCCGCCGGCAGCCCCGAGCGGTTTCACGAAATGCTGGTCGATGTGTTTCGACTCCGCCCGCCCGACCTTTTCGTGATGGATGCCATTATCGGGATGGAGGGCAATGGTCCGGCATCTCCCGACCTCAGGGAAATAGGCCTGATCCTCGCTTCCGATAACGCCGTGGCCTTGGACAGCGTGGTTGCGACCATGATGGGATGTGACCCGGCAAAACTGCGATTTCTCCAGAGAGCCAGGGAACTCGGCCTTGGAGAGTATGACATTGAAAAGATCCAGGTGATTGGAGAATTGAAGGTGCTTCCGGATTACAAGCTTCCTCCCCTGGGCGGGACGGCCATGTCCCAGAACGCTCCCATGCAGGAGATGATTCACGGCCGCACCATCCTGAGGCCGCAAGCCGACCCGGCACTGTGCACGGGTTGCGGTTCCTGCGTCGAGCAGTGTCCGGTTTCCGCGCTGTCCATGACGGGTTCGACACCCGAGGCAGACACCGCGGTGTGCATCACCTGCTTCTGCTGCCAGGAGGTCTGCCCCGAAAAGGCGATCACCCTGAAATAGGGCTCATATACCCGGCGGTTACACACGCCGATTCGAAAAACAAGGGGCGGCGGTCCCGCCGAAGGGGCCGCCGCTTTGCCGGGGTCTCCTCCCACGTCATTTCGGCTGAAAGGCTCCACCCCGCTCCCGGGGCCTGAATTCGGGCCATCCTCTACGATCCCTATATGTAAAATAGGCCATGCCTATGCATATGGCCTCATTTTCCCTGATAAACCGATTAGACTCTCAGGCGCCGGCCTGCTATCAATAATAGCGGCAATGACAGCAACGCAAGTCTTAGGTGGAGACTGTACCGGTCTATTCCCGGTCTTTGGTCATGTGCCCGAACATCAGCAGGAGCGTAAGATGGGAGTTTACCTCTACCAGGACGCAAATTTCAGCAAGCAGTTGAAAACCCTTCAAAAAGGGGGCGGAAATTCCGCGATGGCGGCCGCGCATGCGCTGTCGATAATCAAGCAGCTTATTGAAGGCGGATGCCGCAGTCCCCGCGAGATGGGAAGGCTCACCAAGCATGGAGAGGCCCGCATAAAAAACTCCTTCAAGTTTGATCTGGTGGGGGGGTACCGCCTGATCGGCGTGATGCGGGGCAAGGAGATAACCTTCCTTTTCGTGGGCAGCCACGATGAATGCGACCACTGGATTAAAAACAATGCCGGTCGGGAGCCCGTATCCGATAGGAGAAGAAATCTGGTGATTGAGATAAGGGAGAATGAGCGGATGGCTTCCCGGGATGTCCCGTCCGAGGAAGACGATCCTGAATCGGACTACGATGAACATATCACGAGGAGTCTGACTGACAGGCAACTCAGAAAAATCTTTTGCGGGATAAGCGGAGGCTAGCCTGCCCAAAGCCGAGCGTATCAGTGGATTGTCGGTTTGTCTTCCTGGTTGTTCTCCCGTGGTTTTACCATCCTGAGCTGCCCCCTCCTTCGACTTTCTCCGGGTTTATTGACAGTACCAATGCGCTGCCCGCGGTTGAGGTGCGTCCTGAGATAGAGCACTGCCTCCATGGCGGGTTTAAATAAGAGGACAATGCCCAGGGCGGCGGTGGAAATTGCCGCCGCGGGGTCGCGATCGAACACGAGCAGTCCCGTATAGATGAATGTGGCGCCTAAGACGAGCAGGATGATCCTGGTCACTTTGAAATCTCCTGGATTGCACGCCGGATTGCGGCTCTCACTGCGAATCGGGGGTTTCCCATGCCCTCGCATTATAACGCATCATGCGGAAAAGGCGAAAAAGACGTTCGCTGCCCGAGGGGACAGGTGAAAATTACTTGTTCCCTCGGGTTTTGGCGGTGTCTTTCAATCCCGTGGAATCAACTCCGAGCCTCCGCGTGGCCCGGAGCCACTTAAGGAATCTTACCAGGTCAGCGATATCCTTCGGTTCAAAAGATACTTCGCGATTGCTTCGTTGAGTGATAACCCGCCCGGCGAGTTCTCATGGAAAGCAGTGATGATTTCCAGGTCGGATATCCACACGACGTCACCAGGGGCGAGCAGGCAAACGCTTCCTTTTTCGAAGGTCTTGGTCAGCTTGCCTTCCTTGAAGTAAAAATGCTCTTCGATGTGGGTAGTCGGGAACTCTCGAATCGCGGGAGGGATATCTTCAGGTCTGAACCAGAGTTTGATCTCACGTTCCGCTTCGCTGATCGACGCGGAGGCATGGATCAGGTTATCCATCCGATCGCCGACTATTTCGCCTTTCTCATTTCGCAATTCGACGACCGTTCCCAGGGAGCGGATACAGCCGGGTTTCTCGTCCCTGGCTACATGGGGATTGGTGGGGCCGCAGATTTCCCGCACCTTCCGAATGGCGTCCGGCCCGCGGTACACAATAGCGATAACCCTTTGTTTATCCGGTTCACCGGGGTAGTGAAGGTGCCCGGTGATCATCTCGACAAGCGCCGGGAAGAATACCTTGCCACGGTGTTCGGCGTAGTGTTCCTCCGCCAGCATTCTGGTCACATGAACCACTTTGGTGGCGGCGAATGTCAATCCGGTGTGGAATTCGGACAGTTGCGAGAGCACATATCCCGTCAGTGAGTTCTTCAGAGCGTCCGGCTTGATGAGGACGAGAGTTTGTTGAAGATGTTCTTGCATGTAGGCTCCTTTTCAATAAACGAATATAACGACAGAGCGGCATGATCCGTTCAGTCGTATGCAACGGGGCAAAGGCCTCCCCGGCCGGTCCATGGGGGCCGGGAGGGGAGGCGGACGCATTATGCAGTAAGAACACGCGGGGTTACAAGGGTAAGTTCGGGCATTCCGCGAATAGAGACAGGTTCGTGCACAAGAGCCGTTGTCTTGCACGGGGGACGATGAGGGCTTTGTGGAAGAGAGGAACGGGGGCATTCCGGCAAGGACGCGGCAAGGGCGGAGCATCGAAGACAGGGCGCTCGGCCGGGACAGTTCGATTCGCAACTGACTTTGGTCTCTAAACAGCCGGTGTCTCGGGCGGTATCGGTGTGGCATCCAGCACCTTGTGTATCCGTTCCACGAGATCGGTGATCGCATAGGGCTTCATCAGGACCTCGCGGATTCCCGTCCCTTTATCCTTCTTTCCAGTCAGAGCATCGCTATATCCGGTGCACAGGATAATCGGCAGATCGGGCCGGATTGCCAGGAGTTCCCGGGCAAGTTCAAGGCCGTTCAACGCGGGCATTGTCATATCGGTGATGATGAGGTCGAAGGCATCCGGCTGGGCGCGAAATCGTTCCAATGCATCGAGACTGCCCGTGCTGGTTGTTACGGAATAGCCAAGTGCCTCAAGCATTTCCTTCCCCAGTTCCACCAGTTCGTTTTCGTCGTCGACGAAGAGTATCCGTTGCCTGTCCGGACATAGGTTTTCATCGGTCGCGGTCGAGGACGGTGGACAGGCATCATGGGGGGGGATGTAAGCAAGTGTGCCGATCGTTTCCGTATTCCGCGCCTGCCTTGGGTCCTTAGCCATTTCTGCTTCCTCTGAAATTTCCGGGAAGTTGATTGTGATCTTTCCCCGGGGAATCCCCCACTGATTGGCCTGGCTTGATCAAGGGCGTCCGGTCCGGCTATTGCGCCAGCAACATGTGCCGAGGGACACATCCTTATATCCGATCGTTCCATCAAAGCAAAGGATACCGCAGGCGGTCATTCGCTCTGACAAGGATGGATGTCCGGCTCATACGTGGGGAAGCAGGCTCCTGCCGCTCCACTCCGCACAATCCGCTATGAGAATCGGCATCGGGAGCAATTTACAAAAGCGATCTCGTAACGCGCGGAGAGGGGCGGTTCAAATCAGTCTGTCTGGAATCTGAAAGAGTGTAGCTGATTTGGCAAAATTGTCAATTATTCTTTGTTCGGAATGCCTATTTGTTTCCGAACGCAATCATGCGCCGGTTTATTTTGCTTCATTTCTAACCCGCCACCGAGATTATCATTGAAAGGCAACCTGATTTGAGGGTAAAGGCATCCAATTGCATGCATTTCCGAGAAATCGCCGGAACCCGCGCGCGTATCGGGCAAGTGTCGATGCCGTCCGCATCGGTGAGTGGCCGGATACTGAAGGGAGATGAGACTTTGACCCGGGAGCTTGCGTCCTTCATACGCCGCAGGGGTGCCACGATTGCCAGATTTCTCGTCTCGGGATGCACGGCCGCTTCGGTCGATTTTTGCGTGCTGTTTTGCCTGAGCCATTACCTCGGAATACATTACCTGGTTTCGTCCGGCGTGGCCTTTGTGGTCGCGGCCGGAGTCGGGTTCACGCTGCAGAAGTTCTGGACGTTTCGGGATGTTTCCCTTATCCGCGTACACAGGCAGGCGGTCCAGTACCTCGGGCTGGGATTGGCAAACCTGGGAATAAATACTTTCTTCATGTTCCTTCTTGTCGAGAAATTTCAGCTCTGGTACATGTTCTCGCAGGTCATCGTGTGCGGGATTCTGGCATGCAACAACTTCATGATCTACAACATCCGCATATTCAAGAAGGAAAGCAAGGCGGACGAGGGCGCTTCAGTCGCCGGGCGGGAAACAGCCGACGGGCAGTCGCTTTTCTGAAAGGGGCGGGGCATTCGCCGCTGACTCCGGGCGCCAGGGCACACACGCGTGCGCGTGTACGCTTGGCTGCCACCCCCGGCGTAGGATACCAGCAGGGCCGTTGGACACACACGCGTGCGCGTGTAAGCTTGGCTGAGCCTCGTAGCAGGGGAGCACCATTCACCCTCTTTGAACTCGAAAAGTGACATTTTGTACGCAGCCCGGCATGAGTCGTCCGCTTGAGCCCTGACGGGGATTAGCAGACCCTCTCCGGGTGTTGCGAACCGCAAACCGCACTGTCCCGGACAGTCTCGCGCTCGAGGACCTCATCCCGCGCGGAGGCGCGTTACCGGTGTTTCCTTGTGATACGCCGGTTGTTCCGGTTCGATTTGGGCGTGGGGAACCGGCCGGACCGGGCCCGGCCCGGCCGCATGCCGTCCATGTGCCATGGCGCATCCGGGCCTGCCTGCTTGCTTTTTCTCGCGGTGTCCCGGGCTTGACCCTCCGCCCGCGTATGGGATATGTTCAAAACCTCAAAATACAGGCCAAAGGAGTTCCGGGCGTGATAGCGATTCTCGACTATAAAGCCGGAAACCTCACCAGTGTGGAAAGAGCCGTGAGACACTTGGGGTTTCCCTGTAAAGTTACCAACTCGCACGAAGAAATCCGCGGGGCT
>JBDKTY010000208.1:0-10639 GCA_039679945.1 Syntrophobacter sp.
TCTTTCCAGCTTCATTAACCGGGCAGGCACGTGCCGCCCGAGTTCAAAGGAGATCAGAGATGGTCAAAAGGGTTACGGTTCCCGAAGTAATGGCGGCTAAGGGAAAGCGAAAGCTTACCGAGCTGACGGCATACGACTACCCGACCGCGCTGTGGGCGGACAAGAGCGGAGTCGATATGCTGCTGGTCGGCGACTCTCTGGCGATGGTGGTATTGGGCCAGGAGGACACTCTTTCAGTCGGCATGGCGGAGATGCTCCACCACACGCTCGCCGTCAGCCGGGGCGCCAGGCGGGCCATGATAATCGGCGACATGCCTTTCATGTCCTATCAGGGAAGTGTGGAACAGGCTCTCATGAATGCCGGCCGTTTCATGAAAGAAGCCAGGGCCAATGCCGTGAAGCTCGAGGGAGGAGCGCGGGTCGTAGCCCAGGTGCGCGCCATGGTCGAATCCGGGATCCCGGTCCAGGGACATCTTGGGCTGACGCCACAAAGCGCGGCGCAATTCGGCGGGTTCAAGGTCCAGGGAAAGACGGCCGAGGCGGCCAAGGTTTTGATCGACGACGCCCGGGCCCTGGCTGACGCTGGTTGCTTCAGCATCGTTTTGGAAGCGATTCCTTCCCCCATTGCCGAGATGATTACCGAAGCGGTGCCAATCCCCACGATCGGTATCGGGGCCGGTCCGTCGTGCGACGGGCAGGTACTTGTAATCCACGACGTGCTGGGCCTGTTCGACCGCTTCCTTCCCCGCTTCGTAAAGCAGTACGCAAAGCTGGGAGACACCATCATAGAGGCATTGGTGAAATACAGGGAAGAGGTGGAGCAGGGCATTTTCCCCGGCCCGGAACACGCGTTTGTCATTGCGGAACAGGAAGTGAAAAAACTCGGCGAAAAAGCATGAGGACCGTTCGGCGGTATCCGTTGCCGAACACGTATTTCCCCTGAACAAATATAGCGGTTGACCGCCGGCGGCGTCTCCGGCAACAGGACGAATCGAGGCGCCGCCGGTCCGGAATGGACAGTGTGCGGGGGATGTATCGTCTTGAACGCGAAATAGTATCAATGGCCGCCCCCCCTTACCCACTACTTTCGCCTCTCGCGAATACTGTCAACCCACCAATCGAATTACCGGGAACGCCTCATTTCAATGCCGCCCCGGTTACATTAAATTACCCCCCAGTTAACCCACCAAACACCCCCCATTACTTCTTCGTTTGTTCCTCTTTTGAAGGCCAGGACCCCTCATCCTGGCTTTCTTTTCGTGGCAATCCGGGATCATAGTGATTAACACCGGGTTGCGTTCGATATATTATCCGCACGGCGGAGTGTGAGCAGGGAACAGGAGATGATTAAGCACGAAATCTTGTGCGAATCGTGGACCTTGCAAATCAAGAGGAAACCAGATGGTAAGGATACTCATTTTTCTAGCGGCAATTTCGGCTCTCGCATTCGGCGTGCTCTGGAGCGGAATCTACAACATCTCGGCGCTCGACCCTCATTGGGAAACCACGCTCCAGCTTCTCGCCCTGGCGAGGGACAGATCGATCGCCTTCCATGGCAGCGAAGGAAAAACGCCGGTCCTGGCCGACCCCACACTCCCGACCAAAGGGGCTTCAACCTACAGGGAATCATGCTCCATTTGCCACGGCGCGCCCGGCGGTGGCGCCGAGGCCTTCTCTCAGGGACTCTATCCCGCTCCCGCCGACCTTCTCTCCGGCCATATTCAGAAGAAATGGAAAGACAACCAGTTGTACTGGATAGTGGAAAACGGTATCAAAATGACCGGAATGCCCGCGTTCGGCTTTACTCTCGAACCTGGGGAGATGTCGGGAATAGTCGCTTTTCTCAAGCGGTTGCCGGGGATGAAACCGGAAGAATACAGCACCCTTTCGGGCGGCCCAAACCGGAAGGCTCGCGACGGGGGATGAAACCGGCCGAGCAACGCCGGCAGGGCCGCTCGGTTCAAATCCCGGCATGCCTAGCCGGGCGCCGGCTCAATTTGGAGGGACCGTTTTTTTACTCGCTGGTTCCGGATGCCTCGGCCGGCGTTTTTCCTGAACGTGTTGGCTACTTGGCGGCGATAGCGGCGTGAGTCTCCACCCACGTGTCCAGCCGCTGAAAGCACTCCTCGACACGGTCCTGGATTTTGTCGCCGTATTGAGCCTGCCGCTCCGCGACCTCATCCTTCTGCTCCGGCGTAAGCACATTCCTGATTTCGCTTATCACCTGCGCACGCAGAACTGTCAGGTCAATTTCCCAGACGGCGGCTTCGTGGGCGGCTTGCCGCACGTAGGCTTCAGTGTATTCCGGAGCGTGAACGGCGTTGAAAAGATTTTTCCTGGTCGTGATCAGGTTTGAAAAAAGGGCGCTCGCCTCTTCGCGGTGAGCCTTTAAAATGAGAGCAATATCCCGTTTCTGCGCAACGGAGAGGTCAAGGCGCGAAAAAATCATCTCCATACCGGGAAATTCGCAGCCGCCCTTCCTGGGACCATTACTGTTGTCGCCGCTTCCGAATGACTGCCCCGCTGGCCACAGCGCCAGCATTACCGCAAGTATCACCACAAGGTTCGACAGGATGAACACTTTTCCCTTTTGATTCGACATCTATCTTCTCCCTCCGATCGGTCGTTCCAACAAAGCGAAAAACACCATTGCTGGAGCCGGCATCCCCACACTTTCCACACTCACTCCTTAAGTCGCCCCGGGAGGAGGGAAGGTTACAGGGGATGAAAAAATCATCTGGATTCTACCAAAGTTCGGGGGGAAATTGAAATAGAGGAAGTCCAGGGATAGATCTTTTCGGTGGGGAGCAGGCGGGGGGAAACCCCGCCCGATGGATTCCCTGCCGAAGCGGTTCTCCGGCGTCGCGAAATGATGTCCAGCGGCTGCCATACAGAGCCCGGGATTTATTCCACAGAAACCCCCCGGAGGTGGGGCGCAATCACATCCGGGACTCCGTATAATCCCGCCCGTTCGCAGCTACTCCCTCGTAGGCTCGAAGACAGTGTTCATGATGAAGAAAATTCCGCCCGAAGGCTTTGTAACACGGTCACGCACATTTCACGCCCGATGCGGCCGCGCCGTTCTTCCCCACTGAATAGTCGACGCTGTTCACCCGCCCCTCCCGATACGTTACCAGAGTTTCCGCGAAGGCATGAATATCCTCGGGATCATGAGTGATCATTATCACCGGAACGTTGAAGCGCGCGCGGATCGACAGGAGCTCCTCGCGGAGCTTCGCCCTGAGAAAAGTATCCAGGGCGGAAAAGGGTTCATCAAGAAGCAGGAGATCCGGGTTGCGTATGAGCGCGCGGGCAAGGGCGACGCGCTGCCGCTGCCCACCGGACAGCATCATCGGGAGACTGGCCGACAACTGCTCGATCTCGAAAGCTTCCAGGAACTCCCGGACCCGGCGCCTATCCGATCGGGCAAGGGGCAGCAGCCACTTCTTCCGCAAACCGAAACTCACGTTTTGAAAGACCGTGAGATGAGGGTAGAGAGCATAGTCCTGAAAGACGTACCCGATGTTGCGCAGACGGGGGGGGACATTGATCCCGTTCGCCGAATCGAAAAGCACCCTGTCCCGGAACACGATCCGGCCGGAATCCGGGGTCATGAGACCGGCTATGGACTGCAGGGTCAGAGTTTTCCCGGCCCCCGAGGGTCCGAAAAGCACAATGAATCCCTCGGGAGTGGAGAAAGATGCCTTCAGGTCGAAGCTTCTCCCATTGGAGCACAGCCTTTTTTCAATATCCACATGGATGAGCACATCAGGGTTTGGTGAAACCATGTTTCTTAAGTACCCCCTGGCCTTCCCCGCTCAAAACAAAATCGACGAACTGTTTGGCCACATCCTGTTTCGAACTGGATTTGACAATCGCGATCGGGTAAGCGATCGGTTTATGATTCTTCGCTTCCTGTACCACTTTTACCTGATCTTTCGCGGCGCCCGTGTCGGATGCGAATACAAACCCCGCATCCACCTCGCCGCGGCTGACATAATCGAGCACCTGCCGCACGGAATTCCCGAAAATGAGCTTGGATTGCAGTCCATCCCAAAGCCCTTCATTGGTGAGGACTTCACGTGCATACCTCCCGGCGGGGACAGTGTCCGGGTTTCCGAGAGCCAGCTTCCCGATCTCCTTGCCGGCAAGGTCTTTCAGCGTGGCGACCGGGACCTTTGCCGCGCTCGGGACGATGAGCACCAGTTCATTGCCGGTGAAATCCTTGCGCGTGTCGGGAAGAATCAGATTCTTTTCCTTGGCTTGATCCATCGTTTTCTGGTCCGCGGTCGCGAATACATCCACGGGCGCCCCCTGGTCGATCTGTTGCAGAAGCGCTCCGGATGCCGCGAAATTGAACACGACCTTCGTGCCCGGATGGGCGCCCTCGAATTTTTTCCCAATCTCGTCGAAAGCATTGGTGAGGCTCGCGGCGGCGGAAACGATCAACTCCCGCTGGGCACGGGCATCCGTAACGAACGCAATCTGGACCACAAGCATACAGAGACAAGCGAGAACGGGGATAATGCGCTTCATTGGTCAACCTCTCTAAGGTAATTGGTTTTGAGGACTCTTCCCGAGGAAACCAGGACGATCATACAAACCAGCGATGTAATCAGCACCAGAGCTGACGCGAGGCTCTCATTTCCCGCCTGCACCGCATCGTAGACGGCAAGAGAGAGAGTCTGTGTTTTACCCGGCAAGTTGCCCGCCACCATCAACGTGGCCCCGAATTCACCCATGGCACGGGCGAAAGCGAGCATCGTCCCGGCAAGGATACCGCGCCAGGCCAGGGGGAAAGACACGCGGAAGAATACGCCGGGTTCGGACAGGCCCAGAGTTCGCGCGGCCTTTTCGAGATTTTTGTCCACATTCTCGAAGGCTGTCCTGGCGGATTTCAACACCAGCGGAAAGGAGACAATCGCGGCCGCCAGAGCCGCTCCCTGCCAGGTGAACATGAGGGTTATGCCGAAATAATCGTACAACCAGCGACCTATCAGACCTTTCCTGCCCACCAGAACAATGAGATAATACCCGAGCACGGTGGGTGGCAGGACCAGCGGCAGCGTCAGGAAGGAATCGAGCATCTCCCTGCCCCGGAACCTACCCCTTGCAAGCAGAAAAGCCAGGAGAACACCGAGCAGGAACGCGGCCAGCGTCGCGACGGCGGCCACTTTCAAAGTCAGCAACAGCGGTTGGAGTCCAGGGATAGCGGGGGTCATACAGTTTCCAGTGCGTTCAAGGATCATCTATTTTTTCAACGGTGAAACCACAATTTCTCCCTGTGCACAAACCTTGCCGCCGGAGTATTGCACCTGGACAGCCACCGGGTATAATAGTGCGTCACGCGAGGGACCGTAAGCGCTCCACTCAGTTTAAAACAATAGAATTATTTTATTAACCCGTCAAACAAGTAATGTATAAAGTGCAATATCGTTTTCTTGTGCTTGCCCCACACAGTGAATTCAACAAAAAGGTGCCAATTCATGACCATTTCCAATCAGCCGGTGGTCTGCAACGTCAAAGCAGCTCGAAAAGAGAAGGGACTTTCTCAGAGCGAACTCGCGGAAATGGTGGGGATAAAGCGACAAGCCATCTACGATATCGAATCCGGCCGTTATGTACCCAATACACACGTCGCCCTGCTCCTGGCGAAGGTACTGGGTTGTAAGGTCGAGGATCTTTTCAGTATTGACCTGCGTCCATGCACCAGGTCTGTGACCCTCGCCGATGATGCGGCAACGACTACGCCCCGTGTCTCCCTGGTGAAAGTGCGCGGCCAGTTGATTGCCTACCCGCTCGACGACAAATGGATGACCAGCGAAGGGTTTCAATCAGCCGATGGTTTGCTTCAGGATGACCGTCGCGTGCGCCTGCTGCATGGCGAGGAAATACTGGACAAGAAGGCCCTCGTCCTCGGCTGTGATCCCGCTTTCGCCATCCTGAGTTCACACGTATCCCGCTCGGCGAGCGAAGCCAGGCTGCAGTGCCGGTTCGCATCGAGCCTCAGCGCCCTGAAAGGGCTTTCCCGCGGGTTTGCGCATCTGGCGGGGTCACACCTGCACAACACATCGGAGGTGGAGTCGAACCTTGAACTGGCCCGGACAGCACTGGGAGGGATGAAGGCGAAGGTAGTCGCATTCACCAGCTTCGAGGAGGGGCTGATGGTAAGCTCCGGAAATCCGCACGGTATCGAGGGTATCGGCGATCTGGCCGCGGGAACGCTCAGGTTTGTGAACAGGGAACAGGGCGCGGCCCTGAGAATGCTGCTGGACGACCACCTGAAACGACTGGGCATAAACCCCTGGGCGATCGATGGCTACGGTCGCCTTGTCGTAAGTCATAACGAGGGAGCCCGCATGGTCTCCTTTGGCCTGGCCGATGCCGCGCTCGGGCTTCGTGCCGTGGCGATGGAGCACGGTCTTGGGTTTGTACCGATCACGACAGCACGCTGCGATCTGGTAATCCCTCATGACCTGATAGAACATCCGGCCGTAAGGATTGTAATGGACGCACTCCAGACGCGCAACCTGCGCGAGGAACTCTCATCATTGCCCGGGTATGACCCTTCCCGCATAGGCATGCTGATCGGAGAGGTATAGGAGAATCGAGGGACCGGCATGCCGGTTCGAGTATCCGATGCGAGTCCACGTCCAAGGGGCGCTGTACGAATACACGGCATAAGCTGTTTGACGCCTTTGACCGGATGTGCTACTCAAAACCGCTGAGAAGAGGGCTTTCTTAATTCTCGGCGAGGATTTCTAAATCAGGCGGCCCGCTGCCCTCGTATCGAGCACAGCAGGTGGGGATTGGCTTCACACAACCATGAAAAAAAAGATTCTGTACGCCATTGCGGGCGCCGGGCTGGGAAACTTTACGAGGATGCTCGCGGTCCTCGGTGAACTCGATCAAGGCCGGTTCGACATCGCAATCATGGCCCCGCCTTCCGTTTTGAAACAGGTACCCCCTTCCTTCAGGACCTATAGCCTGGAAAAGGTTACCTACGGGGCCAAGTCATTCTCGGCGCTCAACGTGCTGAGAAACAATATCTCGCTGCCGGTCACGCTGAGGAAGAACTTTCGCCGGTGCTCCCGGGTATTCGATGAGTTTGGGCCCGACGCGCTCATCGTTGACTCGGATTTCCACTGTCTTCCCCTGGCAAGGAAGACGCGAACGCCGGTCATCAGCCTTAACAGCTCGTTCGCGACGGTGAAGCTGTTCCGGGACTTCAGAACTTCCTGGTCCCAGATGGCTTTCTCATATTACTGCATTGAACGTGTTGACCTCTGGCTGCAAAAACGATATGCGGACCTCATCATCTGCCCGGTTATCGAGCCGGTGGAGATCACCTGTTCAAAACTGCGCCAAATCAATCCCATAGTACGGCGGCAGTTCCTTGAAACCTCCGGTGAACGCGGTCCGTCCCGCGAAGCATGGGACATTGCGGTCACCCTGGGAGGCTCCGGCCTGGGTGTGCGCGACATCGACCTGAGCAGTTTTACCGGGAAAGCGGTAGTCATGGGAATAACAGAGGGGATGAAGCTTCCACCCGAAGCGAAGGTTACCGAGTTCGATCCCAAACCGGCGGGCCGCATGGCGGACGCCAGAATCCTGGTCGTCCAGGGCGGATTCAACTCGATCTCGGAAGTGGTGGCCCTTCGCAAACCCTCGGTCCTGGTCCCGATCCCCCACCACGCCGAACAATTCGTAAACGCCCGGTATGCCGAAAAACTCGGCATAGCCTCTGTCGCCTGGAACGGTCGGGTCGTCGAGGCGATCAAGACCATCGAAGCCGACTATGACAAATACCTCCAATCCTGCCGCTCACTCCCCGTGCGTTGCGACGGGGCGAGCCAGGCGGCGCGCCTGATTCACGAATTCCTCAATGTCTAAAAGAATCATCCTATGTGCGGACTGTGAAGGGACCCCGGATCAACTGGAAAGAATCTGGAAGGTCTTTGTACGGCAAGGTCTCAAGGTGAATTTCTTCTTCACCGGACAGACGGCCCTCGAAAACAGGGACCTTGTGCGGGAAATTGCCAGGACCCAGAACGTCGACTCCCATACCTTTTCCCATCCCAACCTGCGCTCCATGCCCAAGTCCGCCCAAAGATACGAAATCCTGAAGGGCCGAGACACGGTGGAATCCATAATCGGGAGAAGAACGTACGGGTTTCGTGCCCCCTTCCACGCTATCAACGGGCACACGGTGGACGTTCTCAACGAAGAGGGCTTCGTCTACGACCTGAGCGTACTCTACTACCGCTACCCGATGCACGAGGTGATAGAAATCCACCCGTCCTGGTTCCGGGAATGGACGGGTCTCTACGAGCAGCTCGGCTTCACTCCCCGGTTCGGGTGGAACATAATCAAAGGCCTTCTCGCTCTTTTCAACCCCCTGGTCATACCCCTTCATCCTCACTATTCCGGCCGGGACGATGCATTCGCCGCCGCCATGGAGGAATTCGCATCCTTCGCCATGCGAAGGGGGGCCCGGTTTCTCTTCGTGCCGGAGTATCTCCGGATGACGGGCCGCGCGATTCCTGACGAGCACTGATCCTAATTTGCGTTCGAGAGGATATACCCCCGTTCGCCCTGGGGTATCGAAGGGTAGAACGGGACAATTCTGAACGGCATCTTCAATTTAGGGATAGACTCATCTTGAACGCAACTCCGTATGAGAAATGGCGGGGGGAATCGAGCAGAGCTACAGCCTCGCCCGGCGTGTCACCCCGGCCCGTTCATGCTTCGATGCCTCGGCGCGAACGGGGGGGATTCCGCTTCCAGATGAATGTTCTTCACTGATCGGAATGAGCTGTTTTCCGGGAGGTATCGAGCCATGAACCCGAACCACGATTCGGCATCGAAAGGATAGAAATCCATGCCCAAGCACAATCACACCATAGTTGAAACCTACGAGGACATGGTGGCCTTCGGTTTTTCACGAGAAGTGGATGAAAAATCCCTAATGTACTACCTGCAAAAATTCTCAGACGACGACATGGTGCGCACGCTTATCCCACGCCTGTCCGACGAGGAGATAAACGCCTGTTTCTCGCTGATCTCGGATCTCATGCGCAAACATTTACACGATGATGAGTACCACCGACTTTTCCTGAAAGACGAACACCCTCATCATCATCACGAAGAGAGTTGCGACGAGTAGGTCTCCATCCAGCGTTTGATTTCCCCGATAAGTTTTTCGTTCTGCTCGGGGAGCCGGACCGCCACGCGGAAATACCAGTCGTCCAGTCCCTCGAACGACCCGCAGGGCCGGATAAGAACTCTTCCGGATTGGAACACTTCGTCTCGCATCACACCGGATGGCGGAAGCCGCCGGTCCAGTTCAATCAGGAGGTAGTTCGCCTCTCCGGGGAAGACTTTCAGTCCGGGGATCGCCGCCAATTCCTCCGCCATTTTCAGCCTCTGCTCCGCCACGACTTCCAGGGTCTTTTTCCTGTACTCTTCCTGGCCCAGGCAATAGGCGCCCGCGAGTTGCGCCAGCGTGTTCACGGACCATGGCGGCACGAAGTGGCGGACCCGCTCCGCTATCTTCGGGGAGGTTAGCAGATAGCCGATCCGCAGCCCGGGAAGGCCGTAAAACTTGGTGAGCGACCGAATGATGACCAGGTTCGGTGATCCTTCCAGCAAGCCCTTGAAAGAGTGCTCTTCGCAGAAATCGATAAACACCTCGTCAATTATGCAGATCCGTCCCCCTCTGCTCCTCTCCGCTATCCATTCCGCGACATCGCTTGAAAGGAACCCCCCTCCGGGGCTTCCCGGATGCGTGAGCAACACCGCTTCGGGAGAGCCCTTTTGCACGGCCTCCGCGAGCTGGTCCAGTCGGGGCTGGAACCCGTTCTCCGGTTTGCAGAGCACCTTTTGCACGTCCACATCCTGAAGCTCGAACGCTTTGCGGTACTCGCCGAACGTTGGCAGCACGGCAAGGGCGCTGGCGACTCCCAATGCCCTCGGCAGCCAGTAGATCAGTTCAGTGGAACCGTTTCCCGCCACGATATATTCACGGGAGATCCCGTGGAATTCGGAAAGGGCGTCCACCAGATGGCGATTATTGATGTCAGGGTAGTGCTGGAGCCGGTGGAAATACCGCATGAGCATGTCGGCAAGACCGGGTGGAGGCCCCAGGGGGTTGATGCTTGCGCTGAAGTCGAGGATGTCGTCGGGTGAGCACCCGGCACTGGATGCGAGTTCGTAAACATTTCCGCCGTGAACGATGGTCATATGTGAATTCCTGATATATTCATGAGTGTTGATATAGTATCGAGTATTTGTGCCTGTGAGAGCCGCGCCATCACCGGTTCGCGCTTCGCGCCCGCTTATACGGAGTTGCGTTCAAGATGAGTCTATCCCTAAATTGAAGATGCCGTTCAGAATTGACCCGTTCTACCCTTCGATACCTCAGGGCGAACGGGGGTATATCCTCTTGAACGCAAATTACAGGTGTATCCGGGCTGCCCGCCGGCCGGGTATCCAGCGGGTATCCCAGGTCCCCGGCCCCGGGTGAACCTCGGGACAGGCGACTGCATCCAACTGGTATCGCGCACCTCAGGGTCCCAGCCACTCCATGGTCAGGCGGGTGCAGAGGGCCATGAAGAACGCGAGCGCGGATGTCACATAC
>JBDKTY010000209.1:0-2085 GCA_039679945.1 Syntrophobacter sp.
CTCCTAATAATAAAAGCTACTAATGGATTTATATATTCTGTTTTAGTTTGTGGCGGCATCCGTGAGTTAATGTGTCAGAGAAACGCCTCCCGATACCATGAATTGTAAGTGTTCAGGGGGTAGAGAATAATTTTTGGCAACCATGCATTTTTGACAGGACACGGCTGCCGATTTCGTGTATGGAAGACTGAAAGATTGGGCATGTGGCTAAAGACAACCGCGACTGGAGTGTGGCTGAATGTCTTCGCAGGATGTCCCCAACGGTCTTCCGATCAGCGAAGCGGACTGGAAACAGACGCCTCCCTCTGTCCGGGCCTTCATATTATCACAACAGGAACTCATCACAAAACTGACCAAGCGTGTGGAAGAACTGGAAGCCAGGCTTGGACAGAATTCGAACAATTCGAACCGTCCCCCGTCGTCTGATTCTCCTTACCAGAAAGAGAAGAGGGAATCGAAGGGAACGGGCAAGCCTGGAGCCAGGTGTGGCCACAAGGGGCATCAACAGGCGCTGCTGCCACCGACACAAGTCGAGCCGGTGCCCCCCAAAACCTGCGACTGCGGGAGTCACAAATTCGAGACGCTGAAACCGTTCTATACTCATCAACATATCGAGCTTCCCGAGATTGAGATGCAAATCAGGCATTTCATCCTTTTGGAAGGGGTCTGTGCGAACTGCGGCAAGATCGGCCGGGGCACGGTTCCCGAGGGGTTCGTGGTTGGATACGGTGAACGCTTGACCGCACTCATAGGAGAGTTGAGCGGGAGCCAGCGGTGCAGTCGCAGATCTGTAAAGGAATTCATCGAGTCGGTGCTGAAGATTCCCATTAGTGTGGGAGGAATCCAGCGGTGTGTGGATCGGGTATCCGCGGCGATCCTTCCGCACTACGAAGCCATTGCAACCAAGGCGCGGAGCGCCGAGGTGAACCATCTCGATGAGACCTCCTGGCACCAGCACGGTGTGCTCATGTGGTTGTGGGTGATGGTCAACAGCACGGTCGCCTTCTTCAGCGTGAAGACTGGCCGGACCAAGGCGGCCTTTGAAGAGTTGATCGGACACTGGGCGGGGATTCTGGTCAGCGACAACTACCGGCTTTATCGCAACTGGGTAAACCTGCGACAGACCTGCCTTGCGCATCTTATCCGTACGGCCGAAGGGCTTTCGGAAAGAAAAGATGAGGCTTTGAGCTGGTTTGGATGGCGGGTTCGCTCCGAGTTGCAGCGTTTGATCCATTGGGCCAATGCACCTCCGACCAAGGGAGAGGTCTCCACATGGTATGCCCGGATGCGTCATCTGATCGACCTCTATAAGGCTCGCAAGGATGAGGCGGGGAGGCTTGCCCGGCTGCTGGATGCCGAGATGGGTAGCCTTTGGGTCTTTCTGTTGGAAGAGGGTGTCGACCCCACGAACAATCGCGCGGAAAGAGCCCTTCGTTTCGCAGTGCTGTGGCGCCGAATGATGCAGGGAAGCTTCAATGAAAAGGGGGACCGTTGGGTTGAACGAATTCTCTCTTTGAGAGAAACCTGCCGCCTGCGGAATCTTCCGACCTATCCCATGCTGGTTGAAGCACTCTCTTGCGCACGTCAAAACACGACTCCCGATGTCTCATGGATCTAATTCAGGTACCCCCTGAACACTTACCCCAATTCCCTCATCCTTTTCACGCATGCTTGCCGGAAGGACACCACTGGCTATGCAAACGGACGCATGAAGCCGTATTCCTGAGCCAAACTTACTGCTGTGCAGTTATGAAGGAATTTTACAGTAATTTTTCAATGCCATTCAGTTCAATCCGAAAACCTATCGAACAGTTCATTTAATTTTGATTCATCATATATATTACCATCGCTTTTAAATATTTCTACATCTATAGACCCATCCTTTATAAGATCAATTTCCCATCTTTGTCCAGGAACAGCCACATCAATTGAAATTGCATCTTCTCTAGAAGCTCTTATGGAATAGTATATTTTAGATCTATTCAGTTTTTCAATAATTTCAAAAATCAACATAAATCTATCATTCATTTTCTAAACCTATTATCAGTAAGGAGTTTTTTGATGGTTCTAAAGCCAGCTACATGG
>JBDKTY010000210.1:0-3451 GCA_039679945.1 Syntrophobacter sp.
GCCATCCAGCACATCAGGCCGACTGAAGTAAAAGAGCTCAACTCGCAACGGTATTGGGAGAAGTGGGAAAGGGTCAGTCCCGAACAAATGGAAAAGATCTCGACTCTTTTTTTCTCCAAAGTCCGGGCGATGCCGGGCAACCGCTCGGATTGTTTTCTTTTCGATACAACGAACTACTACAGCTACATGGCCAGCCAGACGGAATCGGAACTCGCAAAACGGGGAAAAAACAAGGACGGCAAAGATTGGCTGCGCCAGGTCGGAGTCGCGCTCCTTGTTTCAAGACAAGAACGGCTTCCGCTGTTCTACCGCGAGTATGAAGGCAATCGTCATGATTCGAAGGTATTCTGGCGTATTATGGATGAGACATTTTCCGCCATGCGGCATTTTGCCGGCCCCAAGGCCGAACTCACTATCGTTTTCGACAAGGGAATGAATTCTCCTGAAAATATAGAGAGAATCGACTCCCGCGATGCATTCCACTTCATAACCACCTACTCGACTTATTTTGCCGAGGAGTTTATCCACGCAAAGCTTTCTTCTTTTAAACCTGTGGATTCAGCCAAGAACCGGGAACTCGAAAGGCTCGGCAAAGAAGATGACCGGACCCTTGCCTGGAGAGGTTCGGGTGAGTTCTGGGGAAAACAAAGGACAGTTGTGGTTACCTACAATCCCCGGACCGCCGCAAAGCAGAGGTACAGTTTCGACCAGAAAATCCTTGAACTGCAGGAGGTGCTCCATGAACTGAGGAGCCGGGCAAGATCCGGCAAGGCTCCCTGGAACCAGTTAAAACATCTCGAGAAACATTACTCACAGGCATGCGAAAGGCTCTACCTGCCAAAGGACCTTTATCAGTACGATCTTGAGAAGGAGGACGGAAAACCGAAGTTTGTCTTCAGGAAGGACTACTATCGAATAGGCAAGTACATCGAAAGGTTCGGAAAAAATATCATCGTCACCGATCACACGGGGTGGTCGACAGACGAGATCGTAAGAGCAAGCCTTGACCGCTACCTGGTCGAAGATGCATTCCGGCAGTCAAAAGATGATGAACTCGTAAGCGTGCTCCCCATGCGCCACTGGACTGACGGAAAGATTCGCTGCCACGTTTTTACCTGCATGGCGGCCCTTGCGTACCTGCGAATACTGGAGAACCGTCTGGCCAAAGCAGGGATCGCACAAACAGCCTCCGCTGCAATGCAGTCAATGCGCGAACTCCATTCGTCTCTTTTGTGGTATGCCGGGAGGGCCGAACCCCAGAGGATGATCGAAGAGCCCACCGAAGAACAAGCCGCGATATTCAAAGCCTTTGGCTACAAGATCGACGGTGGGGTCTTACAAGAATTGGACGGCTAACTACCGGTATTTTCAGGACTAACACCCCATTCTTTCCTCCTATTCCTTTAACTCCCGTCAGAGTGAACGGGGGGTATATCCTCTTGAGCGCAAATTATTGTGTCATGATCACTCCTGGTTGTATACGGGCGGTAGCCTGCTGGTCGGAGAATGAACTCCCCGTTCTTGTGCCGGAGCACGATAAATGATGGAAAGGAGGGCCAAGATGTGCAAGTTAAGTGAGGGAAAGGGCAGGATTTCCCTCAAGTAGCCTGCACGCTCCGCAAAGGGGCCTCCTGCCCACACCACTATGGGTAGGGGGATTATGTTACCAGAGCTTGTTCAGAGAATCAGCCTTTTTCAACTTCTTCATCGTCTTGATCTCGACCTTGCGGCATCCCACAAACAAAAAGGGTGCCCTCATTGTGGCGCTCCGCTGCATCATTCCAACTATCTTAGAAAACCAAGGGGTGGCCACCCGCAAATTCCGGAGGAGATCTGTGTCAGGCAGAGCCTGTGCTGCGGCCGGGAGGGTTGCAGGCGCAGGAGTCAGCCTCCTTCATGCCTATTCATGGGCCGCCGGGTATACTGGCGTTGCGTCGTTCTGGTTGTAGCGGCGCTCAGACAGCGAAGGCCCGACGGTATCAACGCTTGTAAACTCTCCAGGATGTTTTCCATACCGAGAAAGACCTTAATTCGCTGGTTCGGCTACTTCCGGGATGAGTTTCCGGGCAGTCCTCAATGGCAAAGGCTTCGCGGCCGTCTTAGCGAACCGGTCCTGGATAGTGAACTGCCCGGAAGCCTTCTCGGCTATTTTGTCGAGCAAAGCGTCGATGCTTTGAGCGGGCTTGTGGGGTGCCTTCACCTTCTGGCCTGGTGATAGACCACGATGAGCGATGGGTGATCCCGCGCGGTCCGGGTCACGCAAAAGATGGGGAATTCCATGAAAGGGGCCATCAAGCTATAGAGCGGCTAAAACTTCGAGGGTTAAGAAAACTTCAATCGAAAAGGAGCCGCCGCATGTCTGAAGAAACCAGGGTAACTCTTAAGAACTGGGCACATCTCAGGTTCTCCATAATAGGCCCTCTTTTGGCCAGCCCTCCCGGGCGGGGAGAACTCAAGAGTGAACTCGAAGCATTGGCCGCCCGCGGCTACGCTCATCCCACCCGTGCCAAAGAGTCGGTTCGTTTTGCCGTCTCCACCATCGAGAGGTGGTATTACCAGGCGCAGACAAGTTCGGATCCCATCGCGGCGCTTTCCCGCAAGATCCGCGCCGATGCCGGGGAGCGTAAAGCTATCGACTCACGCCTCATGGGTGTGCTCCGCGAGCAGTACAAGAATTTTCCGAGCTGGAGTGTAAAGCTCCATTGCGACAATCTGGTGGCTTACCTCAAGGAGCATCCGGAACTCGGATCTCCGCCATCTTATTCCTCCGTGCGACGCCTTATGGTGCAAAGGGGCTGGCTCAAAAGACCAACTCCAAGGACCGCGGGGCAGCGACGCGCGGCCGAGCGGTTGGAGGGAAGAGAGGTTCGAAGCTACGAATCACAGTACATACACGGCCTCTGGCATCTGGATTTCCACCATTGCAGTAGAAGAGTGGTGGACGCAAAAGGCGCCTGGCATACTCCAAAAGCTCTGTGCGTCCTTGATGATCGCTCCCGACTTTGTTGCCATATTCAGTGGTACCTGACCGAAACCGCCGAAGATCTCATCCATGGTCTCACACAGGCTTTTCAGAAAAGAGGACTTCCCCGCGCGCTCATGACCGATAACGGCCCGGCGATGCTTGCAGCCGAGACCGAAAACGGGCTGCTGCGCCTTGGCGTCATCCATGAGACCACCTTGCCCTTCAGCCCCTATCATTATGTGGCGTTAAGAAATATGTGGCGCTGAATCACAGGAGTGGCTTTCTAAGCCCATAATAGGCGGATTTGCGCCACATATAATTCTGTTCCATGATCGCCCTCCACTTTACGTTTAACCTCAATTAAAGGAGGCCGATCATGTTTGAGACTCTGTTTAAGAATCGCCCCACTGTTGTGACGCGCTACCGTGAGGGACCACTCCCCGAAGCCCGAGAACGATTTTTCCATCAGTGTGCGTTGAATGGTTA
>JBDKTY010000211.1:0-6020 GCA_039679945.1 Syntrophobacter sp.
CCGTTGGCATCATAAGCGTACGTCCATGTGCCCATGGCCGGATCGCTCATGCCCCTTTTCCGGGAGAGTGTATCATAATTGATTACGGTGTTCTTCCCCAATGAATCCGTAACCATCCCGAGCCTTCCCAGGGCATCGTACCGGTAGCTCGTCTGGACGCCGGCCCCTTGATATACCGCGCAACTCTACAAGATCGAAAAAATTGCACGGCAAAAGGAACGCGCGCCCGATGAGATCGTTTGTCCGCGCGAGGAAAGATCACGTACCGATCCTTGGGGAATTTAGAGTCTGGATGGACAGGCGCGTAAAGTAGACACCACCCAAGGGGCTGCTAGGCCAAGCATTGAACTATGCCCTCACCAGATGGGACAAGCTAATCCGCCACATCGAAAACGGACACATCACTCCCGATAACAACACGGTGGAAAACGACATTCGCCCCTTCGCTGTCGGTCGCCGCAATTGGCTATTTGCCGGGCATCCAAATGGCGCCAATGCCGCAGCCACTCTATACAACCTGATTGCAGCCGCCCGGGCTGGCGGGCTTGGTCCCTTGATCCCTACCGGTACTTCCGTTTTCTTTTTTCAAGGATCCCCCACGCAAAAATCGAGCAAGATTACAGAGCACTGATGCCCGGGTACCTTACCCCATAAATCCGCTCCCGATTCATGGCCGTCACGTAGCTGCATGGCTTCGGCGCCCTGCGCTATCCCCCGTGCCTGCGTCAACATATCTTCCCACCTGTAGCACCTTCCGAGAAGATGCGGTTCACCGAGCGCTTACGCTCCGGGAGGTATGGGAATCGAAGGTCGGTGAATGGCGCGGGAGCCTCAGCACAAAACTCTTCAAAGAACTGATCGAGCACAAAGACAAGTGCAAGCAGAATATCGAATCGCCCCGGATCGATGAGGAGACCGTAATCGAGACTGTGGAGTGGAGTGAGGAAAAGTTTATATGGGAGTTCAACGGGAAGTCTGGGAAAGCTTTGAAAGCATGACCCAAAAAGGATTTCAATAGAGGTGTGTGATATGAGTTCCCGGTCATGGCGGAGGGGTGGACTTAATGCCGCCCCTCCCCCCGCTATCAGTCATTTATATTTTCCTGTCATGCGGTCAGTCCACTGCCTCTGCCTACAGGATGCACTCGATGAGTCCCGCACGTCTGGTGCAGGGTTCTTTTAATCCGGTCCGTCTTTTTTCTTTTAACTGACGCCGCCTACGCACCACCCACCATCCGCATGGAATCGAATCTGACCTGTCTTATCACACCACATCGTCTTTGGACGGACACAAAGTCACCATTTTGAAGGTCTTGAGGGCTGATAGAATTATTGATGTCCATGTCGTGGTAAACTGCGCCGTGGGCTTTGATTTCCCCCAAGAGACCATCTCGAAAGGATAAGGGCCGGTCTAAAGATTTAGCCCATCTTCCAAAAAACAGCCCCTCAGTGGTAGAGGCAAAATATTCCGTCCCTATCTGGCGCTCAATTCCCTAATCATTGCATGTCTTTATGAAGCGTTCGATAGCTTCTTTAGTAACTCCTTTGAGGCTAATGGCGGAATTACGGCACAGTTCCATTTGATCAATTGAGTTGCAGTGTTCCAGAATGGCTCTATCCAAATAGACTCTCAAGTAAGCATCCGAGTTATAAAATATCTCATACTTGATCTTTCTAGAGAATAAAGAAAATGGTGTATGCTCAATCAAGTCCTCAAGGTCATCATAAAGTTGTCTAAAGAGAAGCTGCTAGTTAGCCTTTTTGGGCCACAGGGCGTGAAAGTCACGTAATTTGAGATTTCCATTGAGCGCATCGTCACAAATACGCCTTATAATATGGATTGTGGACTTCGGCATCAGGGACTCCATTACCAGGGCCAATGCTTGACCCAGCCCGGAATATCAATATGTGGTCTGAATACCATTTCTCCATTCAACTTAAAAGAGTGCCAGTCAAAGCTAATGTAGCGCCTTCCATCCCTAAGAAATACCAAGCCAGCCCCTCCGGCGTTCTCATAATTCCACACGGCGATTCTGTGTCCTGCCCTCCATAGAGACCCTCCGCCAGCGGCACCAGAAACAATATCAATTGAATCAACTAAGGCTTTTCTTCTACAGTGACCAGCCGGTCAGTGCCCGCAAACCCGCATGGGTGCTAGGCTGACTTTCCAAATGCTCAAAAATGTAGTGCCACAGAATTCGCTATTTTCTATTGAATCCATGCTTTGTTGTCCTGTAAAATTGAAGTGTCCTGATGGGGAGGCTTCAACATGTTTGCTCGAACAAAAAAGTCCGGTAAATACGAGTACCTCCAAATCGTCGAGAACCACCGAGAGGGCGCCAAGGTTAACCAGCGGGTCATTGCAACACTTGGCAGGCTCGATCAAATGCACGCCAGGGGGGAAGTCGAAACCCTGGTTCGCTCCTTGGCGCGTTTTTCTGAACAAGCCCTGCTTATCCTTTCCGGCAGAAGCGACATCAGCGCAGAATCCATGAAGATAGGTCCCGCTCTCATTTTCGAGCGGCTGTGGAAGGATCTGGGAATTCAAAAAGTCCTCCAAGGGCTTCTTTCTGAAAGGTTTTTCAGCTTCGACGTCGAGCGTGCGCTTTTCCTGACCGTCTTTCACAGGCTGATGGTAAGCGGTTCGGACCGCTTCTGCGATAAGTGGCGCAGGGACTTTGCCGTGAAGGGCGTCGATGATATTGCGCTCCATCACCTCTACCGGGCCATGGCTTTTATCGGGGAGGAGACTGAAGACCAGGAAAGCGCAACTCCCTTCGCTCCCAGATGCACCAAGGATATTGTTGAAGAACGGCTTTTCTTGCTGAACCGCCACCTCTTTTCCGGGCTGGATCTGGTTTTCTTCGATACCACATCCATCTATTTCGAGGGGGCGGGAGGAGAAACCATTGGTGAGCGGGGCTTCAGTAAAGATCACCGCCCCGATCTCAACCAAATGGTGGTCGGAGCTGTCCTCGACGAGAATGGACGTCCCCTGTGTTGTGAGATGTGGCCCGGCAACACTACCGACGTGAAGACGTTGATCCCTGTTGTGAAAAGAATCAGGGCTCGTTTCAATGTATCCAAGTTCTGTATCGTCGCCGACCGGGGCATGATCAGCAAAGAGACAATGAAGGAGTTCGATGATCCTAAAAACAAGGTCCCCTACATTTTGGGAGTTCGACTGCGCAACGTCAAAGTAGTTCGCGGGGAGGTTCTCTCGGATACAGGGGAGTTCCGGGAGATTCGCCCCGAGGGTAAATCCTCCAAGGATTCATCCCCGCTCCAGGTCAAGGAGGTGCGCGTTGACGGAAGACGATACATCGTGTGCCTCAATCCGAAACAGGCCAGGAAGGACCGGGCCGACCGGGAGGCCATTTTGGCATCTCTTGAAGAGCAACTCAAGAAAGGAAACAAAAGCCTGGTCGGCAATCGCGGCTTCCGGCGCTACATCAAGAGCGAGAAGGACGCTTTTTCCATAAACCAGGAAAAAGTCGAAGAGGAATCCCGTTTTGACGGCAAATGGGTACTCACCACCAATACCAAACTCCGTGCGGATGAAGTGGCCCTCAAATACAAGGAACTCTGGATGGTGGAGCATACTTTCAGGAGCATGAAATCCCTTCTTGACACCCGGCCCGTCTATCATTGCCTGGATGAAACCATAAGAGGCCATGTCTTTTGCAGCTTTCTCGCCCTCATGCTCAAAAAGGAACTCTATCGGCGCCTGGAGGGATCAGGGCACAGCTTCGAGTGGGCGGAAATCAAACAAGACCTCAAGGCCCTCACCGAAACGGTGATCGAAGAGGACGGAAAACGCATGGCTGTACGCAGCCAGTGCAAGGGTACCTGTGGCAAAGTGTTCCAATCCGTAGGCGTGGCGATTCCTCCAACCATCCGCGAAATCTGATTCCGTTTTCAAAGAGCTGGAATGTAGTGCCAAAAAAGTCAAATACCTATCTATGTTGCTGATATTACTAAATAAGTTTTACGGTACTGTAGAAGATGAATTAGAGCGACCGTAGCAGCACTTACACCAGCCATCCCCAAGGCAGCAAAGCGCTGGTCACCTGTAGTGTCAAAATTCGCAGATGGACTTCCAACTACAGTCCCTCCCCCGTCTTCACTCGTCTGAATTTTGACCAGTTGCATACTATTGCCGTATCGGATTAGTTTATGCACTGTATCATTAAATAGAAACCCAAAAGCCGCTGTCCAAGCTCCTTGAGCAAAACCTTGTCCGAAGCTACCACCGTATCGTTCTGCTGAAATCCAACCCATCGTCTTTTGGACGGACACACATGCCGCAAGTTCGAGAGTCGTTTGGGCTGATAGAATTATTGATGTTCATGCCGGGAAAAGAGCCGGAGCTTTCAATTTCCCCAGGACGCCATCTCGAAACATAAAGGGCCGGTCCCAGGATTTAGCCCATCTTCCAAAAAACAGCCCCTCCGTGGTAGAGGCAAAATTTTTCGACCCTATCTGGCGCGGTAGCGTCGCCGCCTCCGTGGCCACCACTTACTATCCAATCTATCAGGGGTCAAAATCACCGATGTCCAAACCCTTTGAGAATACTCAACACGACTAGAACCAAGAAGCCCAGCCCGTACAATCCGGGATTTTTGTTCTGCGTGAATACAGATGGAGCAACAGGGTTATAAAATATAATCTTGTTTTTCTTGAATGGGAACGTCGAAGTCATCTTGGCTCTGAACGCTGTTTCTCCGATATTGTATTCTATATCTGCTTGATAACAATTAGACATACTAGCCCCTGCCCATGAAACATAAGCACGTGACAGATTTTCAGAGTTTATTATTTTAGCTTCAATTGGCTTCCATTTATGACAAATGACATAGCGCATTAAGCCAGGAGTGGTAAATGTTAATCCAATGAACAGCATTATATACCAACTCCAATCATAAAACAAATCAAGGTAAAAGGCTGTAGACGCTATTATGGCAGCCATTAGAGAAGATACAGGGATTACCCAACTTCTCCCATATTTTTCTTCCATCAAAGTTCCTATATTATAAATGTTGTGCATGTCCTTTGCCACTTGGACTATTGATGACCAAGATACCAAAGCCAGTAGGTCAAGCCCGGAAATTGACTTGGAGGAGGCGGTGCTGTTCGGAAGTAACTTAAAAAAAGGTTATTTCCGTTTTGCAGAACCCATTGCGCAGCAGGAGTCCCAGCCGCAGACATGATATAGGCGTATGCGTCAAGAGAAAGTGCTCCACCATATGCGACCAAAGCCTCACCGGCGACCAATGCACCTGCCGAAGCAGTAAACCCTCCCAAGAGGAATAAACCGGTTTTAGCTGCATCCGTGACACTCCCCTCGGTTTGATTGTCAAAGAAGCTCTCCTTTCCCCCTTCGGGATTCATGATTCGCGCCATTTCATGGGCGGCACCGTTGAAGAAGAATCCATAGGCTGAGGTCCAGGCTCCTTGAGCGGCACCCGCCCCGAAGCTTCCGGCCATCAACATGGACGAAAAGCCTCCCATTACTGTTCCTGTGGCGATGGCAGTGGCTCCCTGCATTCCAACCTGACCCCACTTGCCTGCCAAATCCCCCACTTCTTTGTAAAGGGACGTGTTTGGCAATATCCCCGCCATAGCATACTTGGCGACACCTGCCGAAAGTCCTGATGTCACAGCACTTTGCAAGACATTGCCGCCCGTAATCCCGGCGTTAATCGCGCCTGACATGGCTCCGGCGGCAGTATGTATGCCTGCTTGCACCACAGAGTCCAGGCCCGCGCCTATTATGCCAGCCCCGGCGAAAAAAGCTCCCGAAATAGCTCCGGTCAGTGCTCCCAGTGCTATGTTCCCGCCATAAATGGCTGAGATGGTCGCTCCCAGTGCAGCCCCAATCAATATCCCGATTTCAATAAGGTCATCAAAGATGAAGAAGTGACCTGTCGGATCGGTATATATTAATGGATTATTCCGGCAATACGCATACCTGTTGAGAGTCTGCGGATCACCCGGGGCCTGGACGATGGTATCGGGGCT
>JBDKTY010000212.1:0-14995 GCA_039679945.1 Syntrophobacter sp.
CTTTGCCTGGGTAGTTACTATATAGTCGATACTGTTTGCCGTCGGTGTGTATTTTACCAGTCTAAACTTATATCTCAAACGCCGCAAGATGGAGTCTCGCGATGATCCACGCGGTTACGCTCAACCCCGCCTTGGCAGAACCGTTGAGATAGAGCGCCCGGTTGTGGAATATGCCATACTCAAGCTGAGAGGCAGTGTGCCCCCGGCGGAGGTCGCAAGCGCCGCGGGCGCGGGGGATTGGGCCATTGGAGGATTTATCGTTGCGCATTCCACGGGGGAGAGCCCGGAGGATTGCCAGTGTGCCGCGTGCGCCTCCGGCACTTCAACCACCATGTCGCCCGAAACGGAACCCGCGCATTCCGAATAAGTAGAAAAAATGGTGCCGCTGGTCAATATTGACAGGATTCGGGGCTGGCGGCGGGTGACCCGAAAAAGGATTTGCGTCAAAATAACCCATACAAATTCAAAATCCGCTTATTGATGTCCTGTCTTCTTCCTTTAGGCAATCACGACTTGGTTGAAAAACTTGGGGTTTATTCCTGCTTTTGCGCAAAAAGCATTAATGCTCTCGCTTGCTTTATCCGATAGTTAGCAATAATATACACTCATCACCGGAACATTGGCTTGGGGTGCGTGAGAAAACCGGCGCCCCATCGGAGGCGGCGTTTTGGTTTTTTGCGGCGGGATTATGAGAAACGCCGGGCAGCGCACGCCACGAGACAGTGGGAACCGGCTGTAATCAGACAAACGGAGGAGTGAGCCATGAGAAGAGTTTTGGTCCTTTTGGCAATAGTAACCATGCTTTCCGCCGCGATTCCCGCGTATGCCCAGGAAATGCTCCCGCCTGACCCGAACCGTGCCGGTGATTTTACTTCCCAGTACATGGGAGAAAAGATCATTGCGGATGTATTTGTCGTGAGGCCGATAAGCTTTGCGGCAAGTCTCATCGGATTGGCGGCCTCCACCGTGGCGTATCCCATGGCATCACTGTCCGGCAGTACCGACAGGGTTGATGAGGAACTCGTACGCAAGCCATGGAATTACACCTTTTGCCGTCCGGTCGGAGACATAAATTTCTAGCGACCAGGCTCCTTTCCGTCCGATGCGGGATAAGAAGATTGCATTGACGGGCGGTATTGCCACGGGAAAAACGACCGTGGCCGGAAGGTTCAGGGAAATCGGGGCAATAATCCTCGATGCCGATGAATATGCGCGCCAGGTGGTCACACCGGGAACCGAGTCTTGGACGGTTCTGCGGGGGGCACTTGGCGCTTCTTATTTTGAGCCGGACGGCACGCTGAAACGGCGCGAGCTGCGGGAAAAGATCAGCAGGGACCCCGGATGCCGCGAAAAGCTGAATGCAGTGTTGCATCCCTATATCCTTGCGGCCATGTGGTCGGAATGGAAAAAGCAAAGGGCACTTTTCCCCGATACCCCCGTTATTTTCGACATACCTCTTCTTTTTGAAGGGGGCTTTGACAAAGATTTCGACGTCGTCATCCTGGTTTATGCTCCTCCCGAAACGCAGGTCGAAAGACTGATGCGAAGGGACGGCCTGAGCAGGGAAGAAGCGCAACGCAACCTCTCGATGCAGTATCCGATCGAAACCAAGAAGGCTATTTCTCATCACATAATCGATAACAGCGGCGATCTCGAAAACACCCTGCGCCAGACAGATGAGATCTGGCGATATCTCATCCAGTGAGTGCCATAGTGCGGTATCGGGGGCGCGGCACAGTCCGAAAGTGGCGTGCTTGCTTTCATCCCCGTCAACTCACTCCGTTTTTTCTGTTTTAGTATTATAATATTCTGATGTTCGTGCTGAGTCGAAGATGCGTTCTAAAAGCGCGGGGAGCTACGCCGCCCCCGCTTCCCTTCGCCGCTACGCGGCTCGTTATGGCGCCGCGGCGCTCGGCCTCGCGCGCTTGCGCGGAAGGCTGAAATCAGGGATGCGGGGGAATCATTCCACCGCCCTTTTGAGCTTGAAAAGCAATATCCTGGACGTATTATTCCACGCAGTACGAAGGGAAGGGGATTTCCCGCGCGAATATGAGTGTCAAACACAAGCCGGGTCAGGTCGTTTCTTTATGAAATCGAAGGACTGACGTTACACTGAATCCACGCGCACTGGTTGTGCCTTTCTGGATGGAGGCCGAGAAAATGCGTTTTTCCGAAGCCCTGAGAGCTGGAATCAACCGCGATAAACCCGCCGTGGAATGGCTTGTTCCCCTCCTTGAAGCAGAGGGCGAGGATGAGTGCCACCTGATAAGCGCGGCCGATGAGGTGCGGGCAAAAACCATGGGTGATGTGGTGCATCTCCGGGGGCTCATCGAGTTCTCGAACTACTGCAGGAGAAACTGCCGGTATTGCGGGCTTAGAAGAGATAACCAAAAGATCGAACGGTATCGGCTCTCTCCGGAAGAACTGGTCGAAGTGGCGCGCAAAGCCGAACAGATCGGGTACAGGACCGTTGTGCTGCAGTCCGGCGAGGATCTGTACTTCAGCAGGGAAGCCGTGGCCGGGATCATCCGGGCAATAAAGGACGGTACGGGACTCGCCATAACGCTGAGCGTGGGAGAGCGTGACAGGAATACTTACCTGGAGTGGAAGAGAGCCGGCGCCGACCGGTTTCTTCTGCGCATAGAGACTACTGACAAATCAATATTCCACCGGCTCCATCCCGATGACAATCTGGCCGAGAGGATGAATTGTCTCCACATGCTAAAAGAACTCGGGTACCAGTTGGGCAGCGGCATCATGGTGGGGCTGCCCGGGCAGGATGCCCGGAGCGTGGCGCGCGATGTGATCTGGATGCGCGATTTGGGGGTCGAGATGCTTGGCATAGGGCCCTTCATCCCTCATCCGGCAACCCCCTTGAAGGACCTTCCGGGAGGGACTCTAGCCCAGGCGCTGCGGCTTGTCGCCGTCCTGCGGCTGGTTTTCCCCCACGCACACATTCCCGCGACGACGGCAATGGGCAGCCTCGATCCCCAGGGCAGGGAAAAGGCCCTGAAAGCGGGAGCGAATGTGATGATGCCCAACATCACTCCCACTCTGGTCCGGCCCCTCTATGAACTCTATCCCAATAAAATATGCCTGGACGAAGATGCGGACAGGTGTTTCTCCTGCGTTTCATCCAGGATCATATCGCTTGACCGGACAATCGGCACGGACAGCGGCCATGTGGTCAGGGAAACGCCCGCAAAATAGTTCCAGAGTATTCCGTGCTCGACCGCGCATGAGACTATCGTGGAAATCTTTATGAATGCTCCGGCGGCGCGAAGCAGAGTGGCAGCCCGGATGAAAGGGGCCTTAGCGCCTCCGGTGTGCCCGAGGTCTTACTCCAGAAGCCGGGGAAGCTCTGGTAGTGTCATTTCGAGGTCATCGCGAAGTACATTAAGAAGCAGCCCCTTTGGTACGCTTCCCTGGCCCTGATCGGGGATGGTCGTTCGGTGCCCGTCACTGTGAGCAAATCGGATGTGTGAGCTGCGTTGCCGCACTCTCGTGAAACCGAGCCGCCCTCTGTGCCTATATGAATGAGACACCCTCCCCGTTATAAATCAGAGTGGAGGACGGGGAAGGAAACCACCATGAGAAAAGATTCCATTAGGCCTTGCCGAGCTATTTCATCGAGTGTTCTGGAGGTGGAATCGGGTGAGCGTGGCGAACCCGATGGAACCGGAAGTGCACTCACACCGCACCGCTTTCCCTTATGGTAATTAGATAGGTCCTCGGAACGGAGAACTTTCAGCCATTGTTTCCGGCTAGTCAAGCGTCTTCCGATAGCGTTTGATGCTGACCGCCAGGGCGATGAGGGTAAAGAGGCCGATCGGCCAGAGTTCCAATACAACTTCATTAACGCTGTTGCCCTTGAGCAGAATGCCCCGGACGATGCGCAGGAAATGAGTGAGGGGAAAAAGCTCTCCTATCGCCTGCGCCCACTTTGGCATGCCCCGGAAGGGGAACATGAATCCGGAAAGCAGCAGGGAAGGCAGAAAGAAGAAGAAGGCCATCTGTACCGCCTGGAGCTGGTTTTTGGCCACGGTGGAAAACAGGATGCCCATTGCCAGGTTCGCGGTAATGAATATGAGGGCTACCGCGAAAAGCACGCCGAGATTTCCTACCATGGGCACGTTGAACAGAAGTTTCGCGGCGATCAGTATAAGAACAACCTGGACATAACCAACCAGGATGTAGGGAATTATCTTGCCGAGCATCACCTCGGCGGGCCTGGCCGGCATGGAGAGCAGGTTCTCCATGGTGCCCCGCTCGAACTCCCGTGTGATCGCCAGGCCGGTGATCATCACCATGGTCATCGTGATGACGACCCCCATGAGGCCCGGCACGATGTTGTACTGCGTTATGGCTTCGGGATTATAAAGGGCATGGATGCGGAGGTCTATCGGCCCCTCCTCGGCGGCAAGAAACGCCAGCGGTCCTTTGAGGTCATTTTGGAGCGCGGTGGTTATGGATGCGGCGAGGGCGCCAAGAGCGTTGCTGGTCGCGGCCGGATCGGTGGCGTCCGCCTCCACCAGGATAGAGGGCCGGTTGCCGCGCAAGAGTTCGCGGGTGAAATTTTCCGGGATATTTATTACGAACTGGACCTCCCCGCGCGCAAGCACCTCGTACCCCTCGGATTCCGTGCGCACCTGCCGCACGAGATCGAAATAGGAGCTGTTCTGAATCGCATGTAAAACGGTCCGCCCCTGGGGACCGTTGTCCGCGAGGAGCACGGCTGTCGGAAGGTGCTTGGGGTCCGAGTTGATGGCATACCCGAAAAGAATGAGTTGAAGAAACGGGATGCCGATCATCATTCCGAAAGTCAACCGATCGCGGCGCATCTGGACAAACTCTTTTACGACCATTGCCCAGAATCGCCTTACTGAAAACCGGGGCCGCTTGCTCATGTGGGGAAATTGTCCTTCGATCTTTCCATGAGGTGAATAAAAACATCCTCCAGGCCCGATTCGATCAGACGCCATTCATGTGGGCCGGCGCGGAAAGGGGCTGTGGCGCGCTCCAGGGCTACCGGGTCGCTTCCGCTCACGTGCAGCCGGTTACCGAAGGCCACCGCCTGCTCGACGCCCTGAAGACCGCGCACCTTGCCGGCGAGTTCAAAGAGGTTGGGGCCGGCCACGGACCAGGTTGTCAGCCTCGCTCCTTCTATGACCTCGGAGATAGTGCCCTGCGCGAGCAAAGTGCCGTAGGAAATGTACGCGAGCCGATGACAGCGCTCGGCTTCGTCCATGTAGTGCGTCGCAATCAGGAAGGTCAGCCCTTCCGCCGCGAGTTGGTGAATTTTCTCCCAGAAATCCCGGCGCGCCTTTGGGTCCACCCCAGCGGTGGGTTCGTCGAGCAGGAGAAGCTTCGGGTTGTGGATCAGGCAGGCCGCCAGGGCCAGGCGCTGTTTCCAGCCTCCCGACAGCTCTCCCGCAAGCTGGTCTTTTCGCCCGGTCAGGCCGAGCCGGTCCACGGCCGCGCTCACGGCTTCACGCCGGTTCGGGAGCGAGTACATGCGCGCAACAAAATCCAGGTTTTCGGAAATGCTCAGGTCCTCGTAGAAGCTGAACCTCTGTGTCATGTAGCCGACCTGGAGCTTGATGGCCTCGCTCTGCGCGATTATGTCCAGTCCCAGGCATGTGCCGCTTCCCGCATCGGGTTTCAGAAGTCCGCACAGCATTCGGATAAAGGTCGTCTTGCCGCTGCCGTTCGGGCCAAGAAAACCGCAGACCTCGCCCGTGTGTACCTTGAGGTCCAGCCGGTCCACGACTGTCCGGCCGTCGAACCGTTTGGTCATGCCCTTTACGTCGATTGCGAGGTTATCTGTCATGGCTCAGGAACCCAGCCGCACGTCCACGGGTTGTCCGGGGTGCAGCTTCGCCGCCGCTTCCGGATTGAAAACGACCTCGATCATGAATACAAGCTTACCGCGGCTTTCCTTGCTGTATATGACCGGCGGCGTATATTCAGCCCTCGGCGAAATAAAGCTGATTTTGCCGATGAGGGGTTCTTGAATGCCATCCACGGCGACATTAACGGTGTCTCCCATGCGCAGGGCGGCAATGCGAGGTTCGGGCACGAATGCCCGGACCTTGATGTTTTCGGGCGGCAGAATTACAACCACGGGACGTCCCGAGGGCACCCATTCACCTTCGCGGAACAGGGTGTCAAAAATCAGGCCCCCTTTGGGCGCGGCCTTCCGCTTCTGGGAAAGGTTCCATTCCGACATGGCGAGCGTGGCTTCCTGGGCCAGGACGTTAGCCTCGGCCGCTTCGATCTGATCGCTTCGCGACCCGAGCCGCGCCGTTCTCAAGTCTGCTTCTATCTGCGCGAGCTTCTGCCGGTTCTGATCGTGGGTGGATCGGGTACGGTCGAGATCCTGCTGGGCAACCGCGTTGCTTACGATGAGCCGTTCCTGGCGCGCGAGTTCTTTGCCGGAGAGATCCAGCGCGGCCCGCACCTGCTTGAGTTGGGCCTCCATCGAATCAATCTCCGATGGGCGTTTTCCCTTCTTGAGGTCTTCCAGGTTCGCGCGCGCCTGTATGAGGCGCCGCTCCGACTCGTCGCGGGCGGCTTTTTCCGATACATTCTCCAGTTCGAACAGGGGATCGCCTGGTTTGACATTCACGCCGCGTTCGACGTGAAGAGATTCGAGCGCACCGGACAGGGGCGATGCGACGTAGACGAACTCCCCTTCCACGTATCCCTGCAGCAGGTTCGTCTCCGGACTGCCGCAACCCGAAAGGAGTATGGCGAACACCAGGATGCCTCGGGTTATAGCCCCTCGATTTTTTATTGGACGGATCATGGTTTCGATCTTCCTTCCCCGGTGACGACGCCTTCCAGAATCACGGTGATTATCGCGGAGATACATGCCTTCGGCGTGATGCCCAGTTCTATCAGCTTGGGCGGATTTGCGACCGATTGCATCGCGCCCAGAAATATTTCCATGATGAGTTTTAGCGGGATGTCCTTTCTAACGACCCCGGATCTGCGGCCCCAGGCAAGCAGCCTCCCGAAATGACGGCGGAAGGTGACGCGGCGGCGTGACTCTATGAATTGAAAAATCTCCGGGGATTCCCGCTGTATGTCATGGATAAAAGGTGGTTGGACCTCCGCCGTATGCCGATGAAGAGTCGCCATCAATTCATGCAGTACCTCGTGGAACCCAAGAGTCTTGTTTTGCTCGATCACCTCGAGATCGGTTTCAACCTCGCGGAATTTCTGGAGCAGCATGCCCTTGACCAGTGCGGCCTTGCCGGGGAAATGCACGTAGAGTGTTTTCTTGCTCATCCCGAGTTCTTCGGCCAGCTCATCCATGGTTACGCCGCGCAGGCCCCGCGTAAAAAAATGTTTGCGTGCCGCGGCGATTATTCGATCCCGTTGCGAATTCCTGCCGGGTAGCTGTTCAAAATCGGTTTCGAGCTGGTGATCCGCGCGTTTCATTTCCCTCCCCCCAATAGCACAGTATCCCGAGAGCAAATACTTTGGAAACTACTTTAGTATAATCAGTTTCCATGGTTTCGCAACTTCTATTATTTATATCCCGGGATAAAACGAATTTGGCCCTGAAGAGTGGAGGCGGGCTCAATGGGGTAGGTTTCGGAACAGCGTGGATCATGTGGGGCGGGCTTTCGGCCCGCCGATAACGTAAAGGGCGAAGACTCGATGGCGCGCTCGTGCTTCCATGCTCTCAATAAACAGCTTTTGAGAGTGAGCAATATCGAAGGCTTACATAACCGGTGGAGATCCGGGTCAAGCCATTCCGGAACAGGAACTTCCCCCCGTTCGCCCTGAGCGAAGTAAACCCCGCTTTCGCGTGGCAAGGCGCAGCAGAAAAAACAGCATACGCCGGATTGATGGAAAGTCGATGACGAGGCAAGTTTTGTAAGTCGTTGAAATTGCTGACTCTCAAAAGCTGTTTCTTGTGAGTGTGCCGAAGGGTGGAACGGGCCGGAATCGAGCGCACACGGCGCGGTTTCCTGGCGACGCCTTGCCACGCGAAAGCGGGGCTTACCACGTTTTCAAGTAACAGCTTTTGGCCTCGGGTGCCGAGGTGTTCACACCAGGCCGGCGACCGTGCCCTGTTTTCTGTCCATGCCTTGCCATGTTAATGCGGGGTTCCAGTTGCCCGGCACAAAGGAGGGAGATATCTCTCGGCAAGGAGGTTCGAATCGATCGGAGAGGGGGACCTCTGTCGGATGATGGCCTTCGGCGTAACCTTTCCTGGCTGATCCGCGGCTTATCCTGAGATTACGAATATTCCGGTTTCCGCGAAGATATTGGGCAGCAATGAAATCCGCTTCTTTTCGCCCAGGTACACGCTTTTCTCGATGGTGACGCCCTTGTCCCGGCAAAAGACGAAGAAATCGGAGATGCTCAGAAAGTGAAGGTTGGGTGTCTGATACCACTGAAACGGCAGGGAGGGCGTTACGGGAGCCCTCCCGCCGAAAAACAACTGAAGTCTTGCCTTGTAATGGGCGAAGTTGGGAAAACCCACTACGACTTTCCGGCCGACCCGCAGCGCGTCCATCATCACCGGTTCAACGTGCAGGACCTGTTGGAGGCTCTGGTTGAGGATCACATAGTCGAACGAGCGGTCGGGGTATTCGGAAAGGCCCGAGTCGATATCGCCGTGGAATACGTTCAATCCCCGCGCCACGCATGTGTAGATGGCCTGTTCGTCGATTTCGATCCCCTGCCCGTGCGCTCTTCGCTCCTTGATCAACAGAAAGAGCAGTTCGCCCGTTCCGCATCCGAGGTCGAGGACCGAGGAGCCCGGTTCGATGAGTGCCGAAATAATCAAATGATCCAGTCTCAGGGGCTCAGACGGCATATTCGCTCATGACCTCGTACCCGTTATAGACCTTCTTCAGGAAGTGGGTAATCAACCGCGTCTCTTCTTCAATTTCGAGAAGGAAAGCATCATGTCCGTACGTGGAGTCTATTTCGCAGTAACTTGCCTCGACACCCGCGAGCTTGCAGGCCCTGACGATCTCTTTTGTCTGGTATGCCGGGTAGAGCCAGTCGGATTTGAAGGCAATAACCAGGACTTTGGAACTGGTGCCGCGCAATAGCTCGTACAGGGGTTTCCCCTGTCCGGCATCGAAGTTGTCCATCGCCTTTGTGATATAGAGATAGGAATTCGCATCGAACCTTTTGACGAAGTTTTCGCCGTGATAGTGCAGGTATCCCTCCACTTCGAAATCGGCGGTAAACTTGAAAGGTTGGATGCAGTCCTTGCGATGCCTCCCGAATTTGTCATGCATGGAGGTGTCGCTCATGTAAGTGATGTGACCGACCATCCTGGCAACCGACAGGCCCCTGGCCGGAAGGGGCCCCCCGTAATACTCGCCGGATTTCCAGTTAACATCGGCCATGATCGCCTGCCGGCCCACTTCGTTGAAGGCGATCTGTTGGGGCGAATGCCGAATGGCCGTGGAAATAGGGATGACACTGCGCAGTCGTTCCGGGTAGCGGGTCAGCCATGCGAGTACCTGCATGCCGCCCATCGAACCGCCCGCCACGGACAGAAGGGTTTCAATCCCCAGGTGGTCCACAAGGAGTCTCTGGCAGTCCACCATATCGTGGATGGATATGAGAGGAAAGTGGAGGCCGTAAGGTTTTCCGGTGGCCGGATCGATGCTTGAGGGACCGGTGGTTCCCTTGCAGCCTCCAAGGACATTGGCGCAGATCACGAAATACTTGCGGGTATCGAAGGCCTTTCCGGGCCCTATCATGTCATCCCACCACCCCGGTTTTCTGGCCCCGCGGTGCATACCGGCCGCGTGGGCATCTCCCGAAAGGGCATGGACGATAAGAATCGCGTTTGTTCGCTCACCATTGAGTTCGCCGTATGTTTCGTAGGCGATCGTGACTGTGTCCAGTTTTTCCCCGGACTCCAGAACTAATCCACCCGGTGGTGAAATTGTGATCGACCGGGTCTCGACAATCCCCAAACCTTTTTCCTGACTCACCGCATCTACTCCAAACAATCCGCTATTCCTTGAAAAGCCAGGTGGAGAGATATCTCTCCCCCGTGTCGGGAAGCACGGCAACGATGGTCTTCCCCCTGTTTTCTTTCCGCCCGGCGACTTGCAGCGCCGCCCAGCAAGCCGCGCCGCTGGATATCCCGACCAGGATTCCCTCCATTTTCGCCAGCTTTCGGCTCGTCTCCCCGGCATCCAGGTCCCGCACGCGAATGATTTCATCGAGGATGTCCCTGTTGAGGACCTGCGGCACAAACCCCGCGCCGATGCCCTGAATCTTGTGCGGCCCCGGCTTGCCTCCCGACAGGACGGGAGAGGTATCGGGTTCGACGGCGATCGCGAGAAAATCCTTCTTCCGTTGCTTGATCACTTCGGCAATTCCGGTGATGGTTCCACCCGTGCCGATACCCGCCACCACTATGTCCACTTTGCCGTCCGTATCGTTCCAGATCTCCTCGGCGGTCGTCTTGCGGTGGATCTCCGGGTTCGCAGGGTTATTGAACTGCTGCGGCATGATGGAATCAGGGGTGTCACGCAACAGTTCCTCGGCTTTCCGAACCGCTCCGGTCATCCCCTCCGCGCCCGGTGTCAGAACCAGTTCCGCTCCCAGAATGGTCAGCAGTTGCCTGCGTTCCACGCTCATGGTCTCGGGCATCGTGAGAATGAGCCGGTATCCGCGGGCCGCGGCGACAAATGCCAGGCCGACGCCGGTATTCCCGCTCGTGGGCTCGATTATGACGGAACCTTCCTTGAGCTTGCCCTGCCTTTCCGCCTCCTCGATCATTGCCACCCCGATCCGGTCTTTTATGCTGGAAAGGGGGTTGAAAGACTCCAACTTGGCGAGGACCGTCGCTTCCAGTCCCGCGGTGATCCTGTTCAACTTCACAAGAGGCGTGTTGCCGACTGTTTTGGTAATATCGTCAAATACTCTTCCCATCTCTTCCCCCCTCGGTTGTTTTCGCAAGCGCCTGGTCGATGTCATTGATGATGTCCTGAGCATCCTCCAGGCCAATGGACAGGCGAATATAGTCTTGCGTGACCCCCGTGGCCTCCTGCTCCTCGGCGCTGAGTTGCTGGTGCGTCGTCGAAGCCGGATGTATGACGAGGCTCTTTGCATCCCCGATGTTCGCAAGGTGTGACAGCAGTTCCACCGAATTTATGAATTTCTTTCCCGCTTCCAGGCCGCCCTTGATTCCGAAACCGATCAGCGCGCCATACTTTCCCTTGAAATACTTCCTGGCGATTGGGTGGTTGGGATTGTCCTCGAGACCGGGATAGACAACCCAACTTACCAGGGGATGATCCTTGAGAAACCTGGCAACCCGCAGTGCATTTTCCGAATGCCTCTCCTGCCTGAGCGGCAATGTCTCCAGTCCCTGCAGGAAGAGAAATGAATTAAAGGGACTCAGCGCCGGGCCGAGGTCCCGTAGCCACAGCACCCGCGTTTTTATGATAAACGCGATATTCCCGGCGCCCGGCAGGTTCCCGAAAGTATCCCAGAAGTTGAGGCCGTGATAGCTTGGATCGGGCTCGGAGAATTCGGGAAACTTGCCGTTGCCCCAGTTGAAGGTCCCCGCGTCCACTATCAAGCCGCCGATAGAGGTCCCATGGCCGCCGACAAACTTTGTCGCCGAAAGGACGCTGACGTCCGCGCCGTAATCGAAGGGACGGACCAGTCCTATACCGACGGTATTGTCCACTACAAAAGGTATGCCGGATTCGTGAGCGATACCGGCGATTGACTCAAAATCGGGGACGTCCAGTTTCGGATTGCCGACCGCCTCGGTATAGATGGCCCGTGTCTTTTCCGTCAGGGCTCTCTTGAACTGATCCGGGTCCGACGAATTGACGAACCGGACTTTTCTTCCCAGCTTGGGAAAAGTGTAGTGGAATAGCTCATATGTCCCGCCGTAGAGATTGTCCCCGGAGACGATTTCCTCGCCGGGACGGGTGACCGCCAAAAGAGAGAGAGCTATTGCAGCCTGCCCGCTGGCCACCGCCAGTGCGCCGGTTCCCCCCTCTATCATTGCGATGCGCTTTTCCAGGACGTCATTGGTCGGGTTCATGATCCGCGAATAGATGTTTCCGAATTCTCTGAGTGCGAAGAGATTCGCGGCATGGTCGCTGTCTTTGAAAACATAGGAGGTAGTCTGATAGATCGGTACAGCCCTGGCGCCGGTTGCGGGATCGACAACCTGTCCGCCGTGCACTCCGATGGTGTTGATCCCCCAGCCTCGATTTTCCGCTTGTGCCATTGAGTTCTCCCTGGTTACTGGAATGTTCCGCGAATAAAATATAAAGTCTTCAATATTCTTCGGCCACCACCGCTGCTGTTCGCCTTCTTGCGCCCGACATGCGAAGTGCGGGTGTGCCCGCGTCCAGCACGAGTCGCCTCCCGAAAACCGGATTCCGGCATCAGCCGGATTTGCTCCGAAATGACAGTGACGGCGCCGCGCGGGATATTTATCGATGCGGGTCGGCCCTAGATGCCTCCGCCTTCCTCAAGCAGCCAGACATCATCAAACCTTTTCTTCTGCGTAGTGGTTATGTCCACCTGGACAATCCTGGAGCCGAATACCGAGATAGTGATGGAGCCCAGTTCCATTCCGTGTATTTTCTCCAGGATGTCCTTGACAATGGCGTCGTTGACTATGCTTATTTCGTCCATGACGTAGTTCTCCCCGAAGTGGCGGACTGAGGTCTCATTCTCCGGCGAAGCGACCGGATCAGCCTGCCCGTCAGATGCTGTAGGAAGGCATTTTTTCCCTGAAATCACACCTCTCCAGCATTGCTTCCAGAGTGAAGGATTCGAGCGCCGCAAGCATTTTTTCGGTGACCTCGGACCAGATTTCCCGCACGAGGCAGTCTTCGGAACGCTTGCAGATACGAGGGTTCTCGGTGCAGTCGACCAGGCACATCGATCCTTCCAGCACGAGCAGGATTTCCTTCATGCTTATCTCCCGGGGCGCTCTCGCCAAGCTGTACCCCCCCTGGGGACCGCGGACTGCATGGACAAGCCCGGCGTTTTTGAGCAGGGGGATGAGGTTGGAGAGGTACTTTTCCGAGATACCCTGTCGTGCCGCGATATCCTTCAATGCAACGGGTCCGTTTCCCGCGTGGATAGCGAGATCGAACATGAGACGAACGCCATAACGGCCTTTAGTTGAGAGTTTCATGAGGCTTCTCCATAAACACCACAAATACCATCGAATTAGTGGTATTCTCACAGAAAGTGTGCCGCCTGTCAATGGATTATTTATGCAAAATAGGCCCCGTGTTCGTGTGACAGGGCGATAGCAACAAACAGGGCTCCTCGCATCCTGTGCATGGGGCGGGCTTTCCTGTCTGCCGGCATTCGCTCAATGGCCCGTTCGCCCTGTGTTACCGAAGGGTAAAACGGGCCAGCATCGAGCGGCCACAGCACTGTTTTCTGGCTGCGCGTTGCCACGCGGAAGCGGGGCATACCGTGCTTACCACGCATGGGGGATCTTGTCCCGGAATGATGAAAAGCCGGCGTCGAAGCAAGTAACGCAGGTCATTGCAATTGTTAACTTCCAAACGCTGGTTATGTGATGTATCGAAGTCTGAACGGATTGAGCGCACCAGGCTGGGAGGTGCGCCGGTCTTCTCCGCAAATGTCCCTCACGAATCCACGGGGCGGATGCCCTTCCGTTTTTTTGTTTTGCGGGTATAATCCAACTCTGGTTTTGGATTGTTCGATCGCTGCTCTTTTCGCTCACTGCAATGGGAAATCCGATGGAAGAAACTGTTAGAACACTTGGAATCCTGCGGGCCAAGCACTTCAGTGCGCGGCTGGACACGGTCAGGCTGCAGACCGGAAAACTGACTGAACGAATCAAGGTCGATCACCCCGAAGCCGCGGCAATAATCGCATTCGCGGAACCGGGCGGCATCCTCATGGTTCGGCAATGGCGCTACGCGCTGGGGGCCGAGACGCTCGAGATTCCGGCCGGGAAAGTCGATCCCGGCGAGGAGGTCGTCGCGTGCGCGGGACGGGAGCTGTACGAGGAAACAGGCTACAGGGCCCGGAATATGATGGAGATCTTCAACTACTATCCGGCCATCGGCTATTCGGATGAGGTGATCAGAATATTTCTCGCCACCGGTCTGGAAAGAATATCTGATTGGGAAGACAAGGATGAGATTTCTCGGGTCGAGGTGGTCAAATTCGATGATGTCAATGATATGATAATGAAAGGCGCCATCAGGGACGGTAAGACCGTCATAGGCGTCTCCCTTTTCCGGGCAAGGCTTGAAAGGGGTGAAATTCCGGAAACTTTTCGCAGATAGGTTCAATGCCCAGGGTACCCATTCCAATAACGCGCAACGGATATCGCCGCCTCGTTCGGGAACTTGCACACCTTCGGAAAGTCGTGCGCCCGGAAATACTGGAAGAACTGAGTGAGGCCCGCGGCTACGGGGTAAAGGTCGAAAACCAGCAGTACCTTTCCGCCCGTGAGCGTCATTTGAATCTCGAGAAAAAGATCAACGATATCGAGGAAATTCTGGCACGCTCCGAAATCGTGGTCGGACGCAAGTTTTTTTACAAACAAGTGGGATTCGGTACGATCGTAACGATCACGAACCTGGAATCAGGCGAGGTCGGAAAATATGAGATGGTGGGTCCCTGGGAGTCCGATGTATCGGAGGGGAAGCTATCGGTCGATTCCCCTGTCGGGCGTGGTGTGATGGGGCGCTACGAGGGTGATGAGGTCCTTGTCTACACTCCACTTGGAGCGCGCCTGTTCCGGATTCTGGCCATAGAGATCTGAAAGAAGGGCAGGTCCTCTCTTTTGTCGCCGTTTTCGTCCAATCATTGTCAGTGCAATCGCCCCATTTCCTCCCGGTTTGCCTTTTAATACCCCTGATTGTTGCTCCTGTCAGGACCCATGTTTACATTCCATTTCCTGGTCAGGGAGCAGAGGGTTTCATCCTTCTTCTCCGATAACGATATCGGCTCTATGCCTCCTTGAGGGAAAAATGAC
>JBDKTY010000213.1:0-5650 GCA_039679945.1 Syntrophobacter sp.
AAGCTGGATTCCTACCTCGCCCGTGTGGGGAAATCCCACGGGCATGCCAAGCACGCAGCGGGTGAGTTTTTTTGATGGCGATAGCCTAATATTATTTGGAAAATAACTGAACAGCAACGATGTATCAATGGAATATATAAGGGCAGTCTATGATTATTTCACATACTAAGAACTACATTGATTGCCGGACACGCAACGCCTTCTCTCGAATAGCTGGCAAGGGGCGTGCGCCATCCATGTCCGGCGATTAATGACGGTTTTAATATCTAGGTTGGATACACTCCAGACCCTCCAATCGATTGTCATGCTTAAGCTGCTCCGTAGCCAAACAGATGCCAGACCATTCCTGCCAGTGCTCCAACTGGCACGAGATAGTGCATCGGGATGCGGAATTTCAATGCAAGGCCAAACGAGACAACAGCCAGTGCGGCAGCAAAATAATCAAATACCCCTTGAGCCGGAAACAGGACCTTCTGTCCGAAGAAAACCGCCAAATTTACAATAACCCCGACAACTGCTGCTGCAACACCAACGAGGGCGGCCTGTATTCGTCGGTTTCCCGAGAGCAGTTCGATGTATGGTGCTCCCAGAAAGATAAAGAAAAAACACGGAAGGAATGTCATGTAGGTTGCTATAAGTGCACCGAGAATAGCATAAAAGAGCGGGTGAAATTCGCCGTGCATATTCCACGCAGCGATGAATCCGATGTACTGAGTGACCATGATGAGCGGCCCCGGAGTTGACTCCGCGAGTCCAAGCCCCTGAACCATCTGATGCGCATCCAGCCATCCGTGGTGATTTACAGCCATATCCGCGATATAAGTCAAGACAGCATAGGCCCCGCCAAATGTTACGAAAGCCGCCTTGGAAAAGAGGATCGCCTCCTGTACCAGTACGTCCAGCGAACCTCTCCATACCCACAACGCGCCGACAGGTATCCCCCAAAGGAGGAAAAAGATGACGAGCAGCTTGAGATTGCGCCATGCCGAAGGTCGGATGTTTTGATTTTGTGAGTTTCCCTGGATCTCCGTATCCGTACAGGCATCGTGGCCGATCTTGCAGGAAGCAAAGACATGAGGCCAAAATCGTTCCAATATGGTTCCACTCAATGCGGCAGTACCTATGACATAAGGGAAGGGGACATCAAAGAAATGAAGCGCAACAAAGGCTGCACCGGCATAAACGGCAAGCCCCCAATGGCAGAGGGTTTTCTTTCCAATGCGCAAGACCGCTGAAGCAACTATTGCAATAACGACCGGCTGAACCCCGTAGAGAAGCCCGCGTATAGCAAGGACATCGGAAGAAACCACCACCATCCAGCTCAAGGCGAGCAAGACGAAAATCGAGGGTATTACAAAAAAGCTTCCTGCAACGATGCCCCCGAGAATTCCGTGGAGACGCCAGCCGATGTATATGGCGAGTTGCTGCGCTTCCGGGCCGGGAAGGATCATGCAGAAATTGAGCGCCCTCACGAACTGGCTCTGGGATACCCAGCGTTTTCTGTCAACCAACTCATGCTGCATCATGGCTATCTGCCCGGCAGGCCCCCCAAAGTTGATGAACCCGAGCTTCACCCAAAACTTCAAAGCTTCTTTGAACTGAATAACAGCTGGAGCAGCTATCGCCTCGGTCTTCATTCGTGATCTCTTTCTAAACCTATCCCTTAGAATAGGAACTGGATGCCGAGATAGGAGAGAAACTGCGCTTCCTCAATGCCGGAATTGAAGATGCTTCTTCCCTCCGAAAACAGCGGCACATAGTGATCGGTAAGTTTGTACCGGGTCCCGAGATTGAACACCAGATCATGTGCTTTGAAATCTTTTTGACTCGTTCCAAAGACTTCTCCCACGAGTTCGATTTTCTTCGATAATTCGCAGCTCGCGGCAAGCCCGTAAAAGTAATCGCCTTCCAGTTTTTCTTTAACAATGTAGCTGAGTTCCAGGTTCACTACAAACAGACCGCACGCCTTTGCGAACTGGACCGGCAGAAGATACTGCATTCCTTTATCTGTGAGGCCTCGGTCTGAAGACGACGATTCAGGATTATTGAATTCGATCTGTGGAAAGATCGAGGCAGAGAGCCCTCGGTCTTTGTCATCGAAAAATCGCCACTTCACACCAGCGATTGAATTGCCCAGCCCGTTTTGGTATCTCCGCCATTCTCGTGGAGCAAAATCCAAGGCACTTCGAGAGTCAATTGAATACGGTCGGTCAGCCCATAATTCATATCGAGGTCCGGCATTTGATACCGAGTTTCCGTCTCGCGCTTTTCGACAATGAAACCGACATTGATTTCCCAATGGCCGACATCTTGCGTGCTGGTGTCGCTGGTAAGAAGAGGAGGCCAGCCCAAGGCAGTGAGCGGACTCACAATAAGGATCAAAAAAGTGATGGCTATGCGTATCATCAGGTTCTTACTTTACGGCAAGTTGAAGGTCGGACTTACTTATTTCCGTATGATCGGCAGTGAATGTGCGCTCGTTGTAGCGATTCAAATCATATATGAGCTTTGCCTTGACTGTGTAGTTTCCCTTCTTCACATCAGGCGTCCAATTGAGTACCCGGTCTTCTCCCGCGCGAACGGTTGTTTCATGAGGCCCCTGTGCATCGGCTTGCGTGGCCGATAGGGCGTCAGGGCGTTTCTTGTCTTCTTCCAAAAAAGCCTTGTCATCGGGGCGGGGTCCGTACCAGGGTGCAAACAGCCATTCGCGACTCGCCACTTTCTTGCCTTTGGCATCCTCGACATCGACCATGAGATAGATGCCTCTCCTGTTCGATCCCGTGGGTACGGAATGGCCGGCTCCTATATTGATGATGTGCAGTTCAAGATCAGCTTGATCCGTCTTGGGTTGCACGACCACGAGGCTCAAGGCGCTGCTCAAACGTTGTGGCGAGTGCCCTCCAGTCCACAAATGCCTGGCTACGGCTCTAACCGGAACATCAAAATCTTCCGCTGTTTTTCGAAGCGTTCGTGGCATGTGGCAGTCCTGGCACTGCTGGCGGCCAAGCCCCGGCTTGTTGAAATCCTCGCGCCATTCCAAAAACGTCTGGGTCTGCTTGCCCACGACCCGTGCTCCCAGGCTATGGCAGTAAGCGCACATGGCCGCAGTCTGGACCTTGGGCTCGGTAACTGTTTCATGGGGGAGATCGGCAACATCGGCGACATTATAAGGTCCGCGAATCTTCCCATCTGGCGTAAGGTGACAACTGGAGCAGGTCATTCCCCCTGCTTCCTGATCAGCAGGGCGAGGTTTAGGCTTTACCGTTTCCAGGTTTTCTATGTCCGGGATCTCGAAGGACTGAGGATAATGACAGACATTGCATGACCTCCCACTTTCTTCGACAGCGCGAGCATGAAGGGGAAAAGGGTCCAGTCCGGCCAGAGAATGCCCCGTGCCGCCGGTCGAGACCTTGGCGGGCAGGGTGAGCAGTTTGTCTTTGGCGGACTGGTAGACAATTCCCTTGTAGTTAAGATCGCCGCCAAAGCCCATGGCGTACTCACGATAAATAGCAACGTGACATGCCCCGCATTCCTCCGACGGCGTGGCCGTGCCCATGGTTTTAGTATCGGGGGCTTTCGGCTTTTCTTGCGTGTCAGCCCCGTTTAAAGTCGCTACTGGCGCGAATAATGCCATGAAGATTATGAGGACAAAACCCTCCTTACTCATCTGCTGCCTTCTGTTAGTTGCCGAAAAACATTCGGAAAGTTCATTGATGCTCTTTTCTGCCAGGGAAACTGCTGAATGGAAATGTCAACAAACTAATGCCCTGTCGGAATGTGTCAACGAGTTTGAGACATCCTCCGAGTGAATTTAAAGCAGCTTCCCTGTGCTCGAGGTGGGTTTTGGAGGGTTGAGCCAAACGGCCTCGCGCAGGGGTTGAACTTCTCCCAAAAGACTGGACATTGAGTTACTAAGAACTACATTGATTGCCGGACACCCAACGCCTTCTCTCGAATAGCTGGCAAGGGGCGTGCGCCATCCATGTCCGGCGATTAACGACGGTTTTAATAATGCAAAGTCGGAGTACAGGGAAGATCGACGTCCCTACCAGGGAGTCTACACCTCTGAACAGGCGAGAATAGTAGAGGGAATTTTCGACGCTGAAATCTCCCTGCATGGTTATCGGTTCGAATCTTGCGGTGTCATAAATTAGCTGCAAGAACCGGCAAAGCATGCTTATTCCGGGTATATGGAAAATGCCGACATCCGCACAGCACTCGGGGTACCTCGATCACCCTGGGGGCGCCGCGCATCGGTCGAGACCTCGCCCGTCGTCTGCGGGAAATGCCGCTGCACGCCGGCCGCCAAATCCCGTGCAGAGCCGATCGTCGTTTTGTGATAGTATCGATCGCCAAGAAACCTGCGGCCGATTCCGAAAGACCGGTCCAAGCAGTGAAACTGCCAGCTTTCTCAAAAAGGAGTCCGGATGAAGATCATCGGCCTGGTGCTGGCAAGCCCCAATTACATCTTCCAGGTCAGCGCGCAGATGAAAGCGTTCATGGACAGATGCTGCGGCGCGATTCACTGCCTGCGGTTCCAGGGAAAGTACGGCGCCACCGTGGTGACTTCGGGGGGCGGCGACGAACCCCTCATCGCGGAGTACATGAACCACTTCCTGATGATCACCGGCATCCGGCCCGTCGGTTCCGTGTGGGCCACCATGGGCAAGATCACCGGGGACGACTTTCCCGACGAGGTGCGTTCCAAGGCGCTGGAACTCGGCGGGAGGCTCGTGCAGTTCTGGAAAGACAAGACCGTCTTCCCGGAGATCGAGAGGCGTATCTTCCAGTTTTCCGAAAGAATGCGCGCTCTCGTGATCTACCGCAAGGATGACTGGCCGTACGAATACGAATACTGGAAAAAGAACCGCAATCTCTGATCGTTCCCGCCTGTCGCGCTGCCGGAAGCGTTGTTTCCGGCAGCCGCCGGGTTTCCCCGCCTTTCGATCCGCTCCGCCGGCCGCACGCCGGGATGCCACGCGCCTGTACGCCGCCAGTCAAAATGATTTCCCTGCCGGGGATGAAAAGCTGTCCCGCACCATGTTACAATCTTTTCAGCTTCTTAGAATGAAAACGCAGATAATTATTCAATGCATCGATATGCTGAAGGAGAATGCAGATGCTTCCAGAGCACGACCGGAACACGCGGGAAGCGGGCGGCGAACGGGGACGATCGGACAGGCCGAAGAGGAAAGCCCTGAAGATCCTGCTCCTTTTGATCCTGTTTGCGGCGACTGCCTGGGGTTCCTACAATTTCCGCGGTTCGTCCGCGGAAACCTGGCTTGCCGGGATCGCCGCCGGCACGAGCAGGGCGGACACGGGGAACCAGGCGGTCTACTACTGCCCGATGCACCCCGATTATCACTCGAACAAGCCCGGCACCTGCCCCATCTGCGGAATGAACCTCGTCAAGGCGGACCCGGAGGAAGAATCTTCGCAGGCCGCCGGGGCACCTGAAAACAAGCAGGCAGGCGGCGGGAAGGTCCTCTACTGGGTGGATCCCATGAACCCTTCGATGAAATTCGACAAGCCGGGAAAAGCCCCGGACGGAATGGACCTGCAGCCGGTTTACGGCGATGAAACCGGGTCTTCCCGGTCGCTCCCGCCCGGCAGCGTGATGGTCTGCCCGCAGAAGCGGCGGGTGATCGGG